>PARX01000021.1 GCA_002712045.1 Paracoccaceae bacterium | reverse complement strand
TGCTCATCAAATTTTTTTAGGGTTGTTTCCAAAGATGCATTAAATATGATACATCTATTTTCAATAAATGACGCCTCATTAGAAAACTCAGCATTAATTAAATTATAATCCCTGTCGAGGGGTAATTCAGATAATCTTTGATTGCGCAATAGATAATATTTTGAACCGCTTATTAAATTTAATTTTCTACGCTTTAATTGGCTTAGAAAAAATGATTTATCAATCAGTCCTCCCGAGAATGACGTCGCTACTGAAACTGTGACCATCACCACTAAACCAACCTGCCAATTACCTGTTAACTCAAAAACTATAAGTGTCGTAGAGATTGGAGCACCTAGGACTGAAGCAGCTACCGCACCCATACCTGCCAACGCATAGAGGGTTTCAGAGCCTGATAAGGTTGGAAAAATTGATGTCGTAATTAATCCAAAAGCTAAACCACTTAACGCTCCAATCATTAATGACGGTGAGAAAATACCTCCTCCCAATCGACCCGCCATTGTGATTGCCACTGCGGCGATCTTTATAATAACCAAAAATGTAATAGTATTAAAATCAAAGCTACCAGTCAGGGCTTTATATGTTGTTTCATAACCTACACCAATTATATGTGGAAATTCTAAAGCTAACACACCTAAAATAAGACCCGCAAAAGTTGTCCTTAGCCAAATCGGGGTATTAGTTTTTTGTTGAGCTTTAGTAAATAATTCATCAATCCTAAAAATAGTTTTAACAAGTATTACGGCAACTAAGCCACATACTATACCTAAAAGTATAAATGCTGGTAACTCTGAGTAAAATGCAAGGTTAGCTTCTTTTTGCAAGGCAAATTCAGTGACATTACCGTAAAAATAACGACCAACTATGGTACCAGCAACGGACGATATAGCAATTGGCGCAAACGCATGAATAGCAAAATGCCGTAAAACAACCTCTAATGCAAATAAGGCGCCCGCGATTGGTGCATTAAATGATGCACTTACCGCAGCTGCGACCGCACATCCCATTAAATCTCGAGCAGAAATACCCTGTATGTTAGTAAGGTTTGAAAAATACGTGGAAATTGTTGCTGCCAAATGAACTACTGGACCTTCCCTTCCAGTTGAACCACCAGTAGTTAGGGTTATCAATGAGATTATCGTTGATATGATGCCAAATTTTGAATTAACGCGGCCATTATTTAACGCAGCACCTTCGATAACATCTGCAACAGAACCATTACGTTCTTTATCACAAAAGAAATATAAAACCAGCCCAACAGTTAAGCTACCCAAAACTGGAATTATCAAAAACCATATCCAATGTGTAGTATGAACCTCTAATAACAAACTTTGTTCATTAGCCCGATAAAATAATTCTTGAAATGAAGAAATAGCCCATCTAAATGAGACAGCTGCCAAGCCACTGATAATTCCCACTAGAAAAGCAATCATCCAGAACATCAGTGATTTNTTTTTGCTTACTTCTANATTATTATTCAAAAGACCAGTAATACGTNGTACCCCTCGAAAAGATTGTNATGACATAAAGCGTCAAATAATTTAGAAATCGAACTGNCAATTGTCAATTAACACTTCTCTTNCCCCCGTCCAGATTAATAAAGACTAGTCAACCCTGCAATAATACTTTCGCAGCAGACTGCGCCTCTGCTGTAAGAGACCCTCCTGAGAGCATTCTACCAATTTCATCTACTCGCTCTGCTGAATTTAACCTCACAATATTAATTGTGCTTGAAGTGTTTTCCCTTGTTTTCACAACTTTAATGTGATGGTTGCCTAATGCCGCAACCTGAGGACTGTGTGTTACCACCAATATTTGTGAACCTCGAGCCAACTCTCTTAATCTTTGGCCAACGGCATCAGCAGTGGCGCCACCGACACCNCTATCAATTTCATCAAAAATTAGGGTAACATTATCCTCAGGACTCGCTATTGAAACCTTAAGTGCCAAAAGAAATCTAGACAACTCTCCTCCAGATGCTGTTTTGGCAATTGGCGCCAANGGCATACCTGAATTCGTTGAAACGTTAAATGCGATCTTATCTATCCCATAAGGACCCGCCTCCCCCGGCTGTATATCTACCTTAAACTGTGCTTGATCNAGCTTAAGNGCTGGCAATTGATCTCTCATAGCATTATTTAATTTTTTTGCAGCTTCTAAACGATCCTTGGAAAGTGATTTCGCCAACATTTTATATTTGTCTTCCAAACTCTGTATTCGCAAAATGCTTTTTTCTTTAACATCAGTCAAATGATCCACCTCATTTAACTGTTTTGAAAACTCTTTGGCCAAATCATTCAATCTATCAGTAGTTACATTATACTTTCGAGATAGATCCTTTAGTTTATAAAGCCTGTCTTCCACCTCTTCCAAAATATGACTTTCAAAATCAAGATTAGATATCATATCAGCAATATTTTTCTTCACATTAGCTACAAGACTCGATCCTTGCTCTAAAGATTCTATTGTATCCTCTAATTCAAGTTCAGATTTGGCTTCTAATCTTGTCAGTGATCTCAAAGCCTGGTCAATGTTTTGTTCAACTGCACCACTCTCTAAAATTTGATAAGATTCATTTAACTCTTTTTTTATATTTTCAGAACTTTTAATAACACGCCTTTTATTTTCTAAATTTAATTCCTCACCAGTTTCAAGTGAGAGACGTTCAATTTCCTCAATAGCATGGGCAAAATAAGCTCTATCTCGATTTGATTCAGATTCTCTCAAAATTAATTCGGACAATTGACTTTTTTCAGTAGATATTGCTTTCCATACACATCCAACTTCAGAGACCTCATTAACTACATTTCCAAAAATATCGAGTAAAGTGCGGGGTCCAGTTTCATTTCTGAGGCCATTATCATCATTTTGATCTTGGATTTCTACCAAGAATCTTGAAAATTCTCTTAAAATTTGATTTGAACAACGTTTCTCATTTATAAAAGCAATCTTTTTTCCATCTCGAAAACTCTTTCTTTTGAACACAAGTTCATAATCAAAATTTTCAAAACCGGCATCTTCAAATTTTTGCCATATTTTATGATCAGGTGGTAATTCAAACGTTGCAATTACTTCACCATAATCTGCCCCTCTGCGGGCATAATTCGAACGCCCCCGAAACCCTAAAACAAAACTGATACAGTCCAAGAGAATTGACTTCCCCGCACCAGTTTCTCCCGTAAAGACATTCAAACCAGCGTTGAAATCAATTTTTATATTTTTAATTAAAAGTATATCTCTTATCTCTAAGGAAGATAACATTATTCAAATATCCCTAAGTTTTATATCCACTCACCGCGAATTACTTGTCTGTAGATGTCACCTAACCAACCTCTAAATCCAGTCAAATTTGGATTAATATCCTCATTTCCTAATAAATTATATGACTCCTGGTACCATAAAGATGATTTAAAGTTGTGCCCTAAGATTGCGGCCGCAACTGTGGCCTCTCCTTCTAATCCCAGAGATAAATATGCTTCGACTAAGCGATGAAGTGCTTCTGGGGTATGACTGGTGGTTGGATATTCTTTAACAACCGTTTCAAAGCGATTTATTGCCGCTATATAATGAGAATTTTTTAAATAATATCTACCTACTTCCATTTCCTTTGCCGCTAGATGATCAAAGGCAAGGTCTTTCTTTAAAGATGACGCACTAGAAAATTTACTTTCCGGATATCTTTCGATAATGATCCTAAACAACTTAAGCGCTTCATAAGTATTTGCCTGATCTCGCCCAATTTCATCTATCTGATCATAATAACTTAAAGCTAACAGATAATAAGCATATGGCGTATTTTTGTCAGCAGGGTAAAAAGTTATAAATCTATTTGCAGAAAGGCGACTACCTTCATAGTCTTTCTCTAACTGAAGTACTATTGCATTATTTAACAACGCTTGCTTAGCTAATTCGGAATAAGGATAAATTCGCTCAATCTCTAAGAATAATTCAGCAGCTTTCTCATTATCACCATTGCCCCATGCTTTTTCTGCATTAATGAATATCTCCCGAGCAGAAAGATCCTCCAAAACTATGTCCTCATCTATATTAACACATCCTAATACAAACAATAATGTTAGACCCAAAATTAAATTTATTTTTGAGGCAGACTTTTTTGAAGAATTCATAGGCATTAAACCCTAATTATTAAACTTTACTTTTTATTAATATATGAATGCAAAAAGCACGCTCAAGCTATATTTTCATTAAACAAGCTATATTTTCATTAAACCAGTAAGTAAAACTTAATATAATGATGGTAAATCATCTTTCACTATTCCAACTCCGGGTAATACTGAAGCCGTTTTCTCAGAGCAAACAGTCATTTCGAAAGCAGAGGAGTCCGAAAACAATTTNCGAAGTAACTTATTCGTCAGCGAATGCCCTGATTTACTACCTTTAAATGCCCCAATTATTGGAACCCCAGCAAGTGCCAAATCACCTAGCACATCAAGCATTTTATGACGTACACATTCATCTTTATATCTAAATCCTTCAGGATTTAGAACCTTCTCACCACTAACTACAATCGCGTTATCTAAGCTACCCCCAAGGGCTAAACCATTTTTCTTCATGACTTCAACATCTGAATTCCTACAGAATGTTCTGCTATTACAGAGTTCCTTAACAAATGAGCCGTTCGCCATGTTTAGTGACTTTTTTTGGTATCCAATAGCTTCATCCTCAAANTCAATTTCAAATGATATGGAAAGCTCTCTGAATGGAGTAATACTTGCATAAGAATTATCAGTTTCTACTGANATCTCTTTTTTAACATGTATAACCCTCAATGGTTCAATTAACTGTTTTGTACCTACAGAAATTATTTTTCTAACAAACCAATCAGAACTCCCATCCATGATCGGTATCTCTGGTCCATCTACCTCCACTAGCGCATTCTGGATTCCACATCCCGCAAAAGCCGCCATCAAATGCTCAACCGTGGAAATAGTTGCTCCACTTTCGTTCGAAAGAGTAGTACAAAGCTCNCTTTCGCTGACGTTTAANTAATGCGCCGCAATCATATTATCTTTAGTATTTATATCNGTTCGTCTAAACCAAATACCGTATTGAGCAGCTGAGGGTTTTATTTTCAATGATACCTTAACTCCCGAATGAAGCCCNATACCATCACATTTAATTTCCTGTTTTAACGTTGTTTGCAACTCTATCTCCAATATGGCGNCTAAAATTCAAATTTAGATCATTGTTATTGTCAGCTGAGTAACTCAAATTCCGTTTTTTTACAATTCAAAGATTATGTCGTTTTGTAACATCNAAAACTCTCAATCTCTATCTTGAAAATCAAGTCTTATTTTACGACACATTATTATTAGCTCAGCTTAATTTGCCTGCCGCCTTAAAAAAGCTGGAATGTCTGTAGTATCNTTAAATTCTGACTGCATTTCAGCCTCTTCACTTTCATCCTCAAGTTTCGTGGCTAATGAGTCTGATGAACCTGTCATTCTGTTGATTAGTTTATTAATTCCAAATCTCGAAGGCTCTTTTTGAGGTTTTTTAAATTGACTCTTCTCGACAACGGGCGATGTTGAAATAACATCATCTCGATAATCGTCCCCAACTAATTTAGAGTTATCTAAAGAACTATTGCCTGTAACGTTGCTGTCTTCTTTAAATGATCCAACAACATCTTGTAGTTTTTTCAATGTATCTTGGGATGGTACTCTGGATTCTGGTGCCATTGGTGGAATAAATCGTAAAAGGTCTTCATCGTTGGCTTCTTCCGTCATTGGTGCTGAAGTCACGTCACTCTCAGGCTGATAAATGGGTTCAGGTATCGAGCTTTCAGGAAAAANCTGCAANTCTCCCTCCAGNTTATTATCCATTTCGCTCTGGTCTGCAATATTAGGATCATTAAACAATGTATTTTGGCTCTCTGAACTTGACTCATCAGTTGCACTTCGATTATTTTCGACGTCCTTTACTANCGGTTCCGCCATTGAGCGTCTAGGTAATGGAGTTTCATTACTTGCCTCAGTAGCATCNATTCCGGTAGCAACAACTGAAACACGCATTATACCCTGCAATTCTTCATCTATTGTCGACCCAACAATAATATTAGCGTCTGGATCCACTTCTTCTCTTATACGATTGGCAGCTTCATCTAACTCAAATAATGTAAGATCATGACCACCAGTTATATTTATAAGAACACCTCTAGCCCCTCTTAAAGAAATTTCATCTAATAANGGATTAGCAATTGCTTTTTCAGCAGACTGGACTGCACGGTCTTCTCCTGAAGCCTCCCCNGTACCCATCATTGCTTTTCCCATCTCATCCATGACTGCTCGAACATCTGCAAAATCAAGATTAATCAATCCTGGGCGAACCATTANATCTGTTATTCCTTTAACCCCCTGGTAGAGTACATCATCTGCCAAATTAAAAGCGTCTGAAAATGTTGTTTTCTCATTAGCAATTCTAAATAAGTTTTGATTGGGAATAATTATCAGCGTATCTACTACTTTCTGCAATGCTTCGACACCATCTTCCGCTTGCTTCATCCTCTTAGAGCCTTCGAATTGGAACGGTTTAGTCACAACCCCGACTGTAAGTACTCCAAGTTCTCTCGCCGCCTGAGCTATTATTGGCGCTGCACCTGTACCTGTACCACCTCCCATGCCAGCAGTAATAAAAGCCATATGAGATCCAGCTAAATGATCAACGATTTCTTCAATTGTCTCTTCAGCTGCTGCTGCTCCAACCGAAGCTCGAGCACCCGCCCCTAAGCCCTCAGTAACCTTTACGCCCATTTGAATTTTGTTTTTTGCATTTGACTGCTGTAAGGCTTGGGCATCCGTATTTGCTGCGACAAAGTCAGCCCCCTCTAACTCTTTCTCAATCATATTGTTAACAGCATTTCCACCAGCACCGCCAATGCCAAATACAGAAATCCTGGGTTTTAAATCATTTTGTCCTGGTACACTTAAATTGAGTGTCATGCGCTGCTCCGCTTATAGCTATATTTTTTATTATTTATAATATTATTAAAATTCATACTAACCAATATAAAGTCATTGGTCACGAAAAAATTTCAATATATAGTAAGTTTTCATCCTGATTACCCCGAGATTTAGACATATTTGCCATTTTTACCAGTTATCACGTAACCATTTAGTCATCCTTCGAAAAGATTTTTCAGCATAATTCTTGTTCAGTATCTCAAAATCCCACCACTCATCCTGTGGGTAAGCGGCAAAAAGTGACAAGCCTACTATCGCGGAGAAAGCAGGACCTGAAGCAGCCTGAGGCAACCCTCTAACTCTCAAAGGTTTACCCATCCTAACTTGTTGGCCCAAAATTTTAGATGCTAATTGATCTAAGCCGGGTATTTGACTTGTTCCACCTGTCAACACTATCCTCTGACTGGGCAAGAACTCAAAACCCGCTGCAACAAGAGTCTCCTGAACACCTTCTAAGATTTCTTCAACCCTAGGACGAATAATTCCAATTAGTTCAGAACGAGTAACTGTTCGTTGATCATGCTCCCAATCTCCTGTCTCACCTCCTATCTGAATCATTTCGCGATCATCCATTCCTGTCGCTATTAATCCACCATTTACATTTTTAATTCTTTCGGCCAGAGCCAACGGAATTTGCAATCCATGTGAAATGTCCGAGGTTATATGGTCACCTCCTATTCTCACAAAATCACCATAAATCATATGTTTCTTAAGAAATATCGATACGCCAGTACTACCACCACCCAAATCGACACAGGCGGCACCTATCTCTTGCTCATCTTCTACTAAAGATGAAATTGCTGCGACATATGCTGAAGAGGCAACTCCAGCGAGTTCCAAATCACACCGTTTCACACAGTGTAACATGGTTTCGATTGAACTAATATCAACCGTTAGTAGATGCATATCAACAAGAAGCTCCTTACCTATCTGTCCTCTTGGGTCTAGGAGCCCATTTTTATCATCGAGAGTAAAATTCACCGGTTGAGCATGGAGAGCCTCTCGGGCTAACCCATAATTTGGTATTTCACAACTATCCAAAACACCCGCTATATCTCGGTCGTTTACCATTCCATTCTCAGTTTGAATATTACCCGCTAAGCCATAAGATCTTGGCNTACCTCCNGAAAAACACGTTATTACATGNTCAACCCGCACTCCAGCCATCTTTTGGGCTGCTTGTACGGACGTTCTAATTGCTCGTTCAGTTTCACGAATTAGCTCTATATCTCCAAATTTTATCCCGCGCGACTTAGTAGTAGCAACCCCAATTATTCTAAAATCAGCTTGTCCTACCATGGAGCCGACAGGATCTTCTGAAGACCCTGATTTATTATTTTCAAATTTCAGTATGAAACAAGCAATTTTAGAGGTGCCGATGTCTAGAACTGCTATGACCCCCCTTTGTATAGCCGCTTTTCTTGCTCGGCGCATCACTCTTTGAGTCTCATACAAATTATTCATTAAATCTTTTCCTCTTCTAAACGGCGAAGTTTGATTTCCACTGCTTCCTTAGCATCCTTTTGTCGTCGAATCATCATTCTGTTGGGATTTCTTAAATCTAGTAAACTGAAGTTTACCGATAATAGCTTTTTGACTTTATTTTCCATAATCAAATTCTTGTAGACTTTCGTTAATTCATCCGCAGGTAACATTATTTTTCTTCCATTTTTCAAAATAATATCCCAACGACGCTCGCCTATTCTCACTAAACCCAAAATTTCATCTGAAAATGAATTGCTAATGCTATAAATAAAAAATGCTTCATCAATTGCAATAGAAGCACCAGCACCAGCAATTAATGGTAAATCTAAATTTGGTCTGCCACTTTCAACTATTCCCATACTCACACCATCAGGATCGAGCAATTCCAAACCATTGGTATTAAGCCAGTAAATCGCTGGTTCGCGTGGCTGAACTTGAATATAAATAATATTTTCAGCAATATATAGGTCGACATTCTTTACTGCATTCATTAATTCAATTTTGCTCTGTAATTCATGCAAATTTACATTATAAGAACTTATTGGCAGATCTAAACCCGTTAATGATCTAATTTCATTTACAAGAGCCTGATTAGCACCTTTTATTTTTATGAAGTTTACTAAAAATTCAGGTCTATTTTTAGTATTTTCTTTGAATTCACGCCAACTTACTTTCAACACTTCAACATTCTCAACTTTCGAAAAATAAAATAAGCCAATCAAACCAATCAAAAATAACGGAATGCCATAATCAAAAATATGACGAAAATACGGCGTTAATCTTAACCGCTCCCAGCGGTAAAAAAAACGACTTGGTGTTGGATCCTTTCGTTTTTTTTCTAGCGATTGCATGACGAATCCTCAATTAATTTTCTACAAAGTTCAATAAAGGAAATACCACACAATCTCGCTTGTTCAGGCGCCAAAGAGGTTGGTGTCATACCGGGCTGTGTATTNGTTTCGAGCAATTTTAAACCTGAAATGCCCTTTTTTTCATCCCAACGAAAGTCAGTACGGGTTAACCCTCGGCAACCCAAGCCTTTATGAGCTGCCCTTGCAAATTTTTTGCATGCAGCAAAAATTTCCTTTGGTATATTTGCTGGCACAACGTGATTGGAGCCATTCTTTGAATACTTGGCGTCGTAATCATACCATCTATCAGTAATTATTTCTGTAACTGTTAGGGGGATGTCATCAAAAACTGTAACGGTTAATTCCCTTCCAGGAATAAACTCCTCCAACATCACATTGCCATCATAGGGATAATCCAAAATACGATCATCTCCCTTATTATTAACAAAATGTATTCCAATTGATGAACCTTCGTTGATCGGCTTTATTACATATGGCCTCGATATAAAATCTTTAGTAGCCAATTGAGTAGAGGAAATGACCACACTTTCCGCACACGGCAACCCCAGATACCTATAGATAGATTTGGTTCTTTCCTTATCCATCGCCATCGCAGAAGCCATAACACCAGAATGCGTATATGGTATTCTTAACCACTCTAAAATACCTTGAATACAACCATCTTCCCCCCAACGACCATGGAGTGCATTAAAAACAACGTCAGGTTCTAGCTCTTTTAAATTGGTTACAACATCCTTATTAACATCAAGTTCGATCACATCATAACCGGCAGAGCTTAATGCGGCGCCACACTGTGAGCCAGAAACCAGGGAAACTGCTCGTTCTTCTGAGGGTCCTCCTTTAAGGACGACAACGCGGTTTTTATTATTAAGAGCCATTTTTTCTTTATTATTCCTGATTTAGTTTATTTCCGACTATTTTAATTTCCCATTCTAACTTAACTCCAAATCTTTCAAAAACGGACTGAATAATTTTTTCACCCAATTCTTCTAATTCGGCGGATGTGGCATCACCTGTATTGATTAAAAAATTTGAGTGTTTGGTTGATACTTGTGCAGACCCGATTTTAAATCCTCTCATGCCAGCGTCATTTATCATTTTCCATGCTTTATGATCATTACTTTCACTCAGGCAGCCACTTGAAGCGGCACCAGAAGGATTCTTAAAGGCTGAACCACAACTTAAGACACCCCGAGGCTGTGTACGGTTTCTATTTTCAATCATTTGACCCATTTCTAAATTTAGAAGTTCTGGATTTT
This sequence comes from Paracoccaceae bacterium, assembly GCA_002712045.1. Classification (GTDB taxonomy): domain Bacteria; phylum Pseudomonadota; class Alphaproteobacteria; order Rhodobacterales; family Rhodobacteraceae. The sequence continues at coordinate 89,853 of PARX01000021.1, read as the reverse complement.
TCTTGTTTGATTTAAAATTAGCTGAAGTCAGCACCCATCCATCTGGGATACTTGACTTTCTATAAGAAAACTTCATCTCATTTTTATTTAAAGTTATTGGAGTACCATCGCGGGAAACGAATTCTCCTGAAATGAATAGATCTTTTACATAAGTTCCATAACAGCCTGCGTTCATCGATACTGCACCACCAATCGTACCAGGAATCGTTCGCAAAAATGTCAGATCAATTCCAGATCGAGCAGCTTCAACTGCCACATGAGAGCTTTGCGAGGCTGCTCCTAATGAAATTACACCATCATCTAAGACTTTTATACTCCTAAAGCCTCTACCTAATTTAATACAAATTCCGTCAATACCTCCATCTCTAATAATGAGGTTTGAACATGCTCCCAAAACGAAAACAGGAAGCGATTTATCTGTTTTTTTTAAGAAATTCTGAAGATCAATCTTATCACATGGCTTGAAAAGCAAATCTGCCGCACCCCCTACTTTTAGCCATGACATTCTTGATAATGCTACATCTTTTTTTATGGACCCTTTGACACTTGAATAATTCATTCAATTATTCTTTCCATCATATTATTCGCCCAGGTGGAAATACTACCTGCACCCATAAATATAATTAGATCATTTGGTCCTGAGTTTTTTTCTATAAAGCCTTCTAGTTCCATTTCATTTTCTATTTTTTTAACAACTTTACCATGCCGTTTTGAAATTTTTGAAATAAGTTTGTTACTCGTAATTCCTGTAATAGGATGCTCACCCGCTGTAAATATTGGGGTTATTCCTACTACATCGGCATCTTCAAAGCAGTCAGTAAATTCTTCAAAGAGATTAGCTAAACGACTAAATCTGTGAGGTTGGTGAATAGCAACTACCCGACCTTCAGTTGTCTGTTTGGCTGCTTTCAAGACTGCTCGAATTTCGGTAGGATGATGGGCATAATCATCAACGACACTGACACCATTCATTTTCCCAAGAAGCGTAAATCGCCTATTAACTCCTTTGAACTCCGTTACACCATTTCGGATTTCTTCTTCTGTCATACCCAAATAACGAGCAACACATATGGCGGCAAGAAGGTTCAGTATATTGTGATCCCCAGCCATCGGAAACTCTAATCCTATTATAGGTTTAGATCCATCAGAGAAAATGATATCAAAACTAGACTTCCCATCATCAAAACCTATATTGGCTACCCTTACATCCGCATCAGCATTTTTCCCATATGTCACAATCCGTCTATTATTGATTTTTTTAGAAATTTCCAAAATATTATTATCATCGGCGCAAAGCACCGCAATTCCATAAAATGGTATTTTTGAGATAAACTGGCTAAAAGCACTTTTTAATTTATCAAATGATCCATAATATTCCATGTGTTCTGGATCAATATTTGTCACTATCGATATCGTCGAGGGCAATTTAAGGAAGCTACCATCACTTTCATCAGCCTCAACTACCATCCAATCTCCATTGCCTGTTCTAGCGTTAGAGCCGTAAGCATGAATTATTCCACCATTTATAACGGTCGGATCTAATCCACCTGAGTCTAACAAGCCCGCAACCATAGTAGTCGTAGTAGTTTTTCCATGGGTACCTGCAACAGAAATGTTAGATTTGAATCTCATTAATTCTGCTAACATCTCAGCTCTTTGTACGATTGGTAAGTTTAAGTCAGAAGCTTTTTGCAATTCAATATTATCAGACTTTATCGCTGAAGAAACGACAACCACATCAGCATCAATTATATTCTGCGCGTTCTGACCTAGGTATATTTTTATTCCTAATTTTTGTAAACGTCTCGTGATTTTGGTGTCGTTTAAATCAGAACCTTGTACATCATAACCATGAGACATTAGAACCTCCGCAATTCCAGACATTCCTATGCCACCAATACCAATAAAATGTATGTTCCCTATTTTGATAGGAAAATTGGTCTTATTTCGCACTAAATGATTCCTCTTTTGTATTCGTAGACAGGGACTCCACTAATTCCAGTAATTTCTTTGATGCATCGGGTTTACTGTTTGCGTAAGCAGCTTGAGCCATTTTCGAAGCTTTCGTAGGCTTTCTTATTAACTCATAGATTCTTTCCTTTAGTTTTAGGGAAGTTAATTCATCCTCAGATATAATGATCGCTGCCTTAGCTTGAACCAAAGATGAAGCATTTTTTGTCTGCTCATCTCTGACTGCTACTTTCAATGGTACTAAAATTGATGGACGACCAATAATTGAAATCTCAGCTATTGTTGATGCTCCAGCTCTGCTTATTATCAATTGTGCCTCATTAATCCTGCGTGAAATATCTATAAAAAATGGCTTTACATCTGCATTTATGCCCGACTTTTGATAAAATTCTTCAACAGTTTTTTGATCCTCATCTCGAGCCTGATGAGCAACCCTTAAATGTTTTAAAATTCTCACCGGTAGTAACGCTAACGCGCTGGGCACAACTTCTGATAGAATTTTTGATGCCTGTGAGCCACCTAAAACTAAAATACTCAAAGGATAATCTCCAGGAGGTATATATGGTGAATTTCTTAAAGCCAAAACATCCTCTCGGACTGGAATTCCACAATCAACCCCATTTACGTTGTTCGGTAATTTTGTTGGCCAAACACCACAAGCCAGAACCGAAGCACGCCTTGCAAAAAATTGGTTTACCTTACCAAGAACTCCATTCTGCTCATGTATCAAAATTGGTATCTTCAATAATGTTGCGGCTAACATCCCGGGAAATGCAGGATAACCGCCAAATCCAACGATCATCTTTGGCCGCTCCTTAAGCATAAAAAAACCTGAAACGCAGGTACCAACAAGTAATTTGAGCAGAGCCGTAATTTTTTTTATTATATTCGAGCCATTTAAAGACGCGCTTGAGATGATTGACAACTCTACTTGGCCTTCCAGCTGCCGAAAATACTCAACGCCTCTAACGTCAGTGAGAACTCGAACCCTCCAATTCCGGTTGAGAAGTTCTTCAATCAATGCTTGAGCAGGATAGATGTGTCCACCCGTACCCCCGGCCGTAATCATTAATAGTGGTGCATCACTTTTTTTCATATTTTTTGTTTATCATTATGATTCTGACCAATAACATCTCCAATGGCACCCTGAGCCCTCTCTCTCGTAAAAGCTAACAGCATTCCCAAAGCTATGCCGCCTGCAAGTAAACTTGATCCTCCATAACTAATAAAAGGTAAAGTCATACCTTTTGCAGGCAGTAACCTGACTGCAACCCCCAAGTTTATTAACGCTTGGGATGCAAATAAAACTGCTAAACCAGTTCCAGCTAAACGAATAAACGTATTCCTTTCCTTAATTAGACGAAATAAGCATCTAATTGTTATTGTCAGGTAAATAAAAATAATTAATAATACAAATAACAGACCATATTCTTCAGCCGCTACAGCAATTATAAAGTCTGTGTGGGCATCAGGTAAAATATTCTTTACTATTCCTTCTCCTACTCCAACACCAAAGATTCCTCCTTCTTGGATAGCATTAGTAGCATATCCGATCTGAGTATTTGGATCAATTTTCACACTCAAAAACCCATCAATTCTTCGTGCAAAATGCTCAGAAAAACTGTAGGCAAAGATCCCTGATAAAATGATTGAAATTGCAACTATCAATAGCAATATCAAGGGAGCACCTGCTACAAAATATATCATCCCCCAGCTCGCCAATATTAAAGAAGCCTGACCAAAGTCAGGCTGAANCACCAAGAATATGGAAACCAAAATGGCAATAAGAAACGAAATAGCTTTGCCTGGTGGTCCGTTTATTTCAAAGGAAACTGATATTAACCATGCAGTTATTATAACAAAAAATGGTTTTAANAATTCTGATGGTTGNATCGACGAAAAACCTAGAGAATACCATCGAATTGAACCTTTGCCNAAATCAGTTCCAAAAATAGGCAAAAAAGCCAACGCTATAAAACTCAAGAGAAAACCAATCACTCCAAGTCTTCTTAACATTTTTGGTGATAACATAGAAAAAAGGAACATTACTGTGATAGCTAATATCCCAAAGACNAACTGACGATTTACGTAATGAAGCGGCATATATCCATTTTTTGCAGCTAGAGGAGGTGAAGCTGCTAACCCAAGCAAAACACCTATTCCAAAAAGCCCTAAAACAAATGCTAAGGACACCCTGTCAACTGTATGCCACCAATGTACGATTATCGGCTCTCTCTTCTCAGAGATTACCGAACCATAAACTATTTCAGTCATAAGCGCTGCCGCCTGCCTTCAAATTACGTTGGTTTTTCCAACTTCTTATTACTCCTAGCTTAAACTGAAAAAATAAAATTCGCTAGGAAAAAATTAGTTTTGTAATTCATTAACCAATTTAGTGAAATGATCTCCACGCTCTTCAAAATTTTTATAATTATCAAAACTAGCAGCTGCGGGGGACAACAATATCACCTCACCTGGCAACGCATTGTTATAAGCTTGCTTTACAGCATTTTCTAAGTTGTCGACAATAATGTGAGAGACATGACTAAGCTGCGCAGAAAAATCTATGGCACACTCACCAATGAGGTAAGCTTTCTTAACCGAACCAGTATCCTCAATCAATGACTNAACACCTCCTGCTTTCGCTNTCCCACCANCAATCCAGTGAATATTTGAAAATGAATTTAAGGCTTTTGAGGCACTTATAGCATTCGTTGCTTTACTATCATTAACAAATAAAACGCCATTTATATTGGCGATAACCTGAGTACGATGTGGAAGTGCTTCAAAATTCAACAAATAATTTTTTATTTCGTCTTTAGATACATCTAAGATTCTACAAACAGCAAAAGCCGCACAAATATTCTGATGATTATGTTGACCAGGTAAGCCTTCAAAGCGATCAATCTTTATTTCACTAACCAATTTTCCATATCTATATTCATATAATATACCTGACACTACAGAAACTGACCACTCATCATCTTTAATTATTGATTTAGTTGAAATCTTAATTAACGGTCCAAACCCACGANCCTTCAATTCATTATACAACCTAATACCTTCANTTTCATCCACCCCAATAATTGAAATTTGNCGCTTACTAGTNCCAAATAATCTTTTTTTTGCATTGAAATAACCTTCANCCCCATTATGACGATCTAAATGATCTGGAGAAAAATTTAAAAAAACTGCGATATCTGCATTTAAGAATTTAGCCACCTCTAATTGATAACTACTTAATTCCATTACNGTTGCATCAACCGAAAGAGCTGTTTCAAGATCAAATAATGGAATTCCGATATTTCCACCAAGTTGAACTGAACCAAGAGAATTCTTTAATATATGATGCACAAGAGAACTAGTAGTAGACTTACCATTTGAACCTGTTATGGCGATTGTTTTAGATNNNTTAGATTTATCCTTTTCTAATTCATGAAAATGANTTTGAAAAAACAAACCTACATCATTATCAATNGGAATTTCTGCCTTTATTGCTCTATCGACTACTTTCGAGATGAAAGGATGTAAATACGGTACTCCTGGAGAAAGGAGCAACATAGAAAACTCTTGCCAAGAATCAGATGTAGANAGATCTTCTAAACTTAAACCAGCCATGCTAGCCTTCTCTCTTGCTTTCGCATTATCATCCCAACAAATGGGCAAAGCTCCTCCTCGTTTTAAAGCTAATGCAACTGAACATCCTGATTTGCCCATACCGTAAATAGCAATTTTTTTATTTTTTAAGAAATCAATTGATAGCAATTAAATAGCCCTCTTATTTCATCTAACCTTCAGAGTGGCCAAACCAATCAACGCTAGAATTACTGCAATAATCCAGAATCTTATAACTATAGTGCTCTCAGCCCATCCCTTTTTTTCAAAATGATGATGTATAGGCGCCATTAAAAAGACCCTTTTTCCAGTAACTTTAAAATATAATACTTGGATTATCACTGACATTGCTTCCACGACAAATAAACCACCAACAATCGCTANAACAAGCTCGTGTTTTGTTGAAACTGCTATTGCTCCCAAACCACCTCCTAATGCTAAAGAGCCCGTATCTCCCATAAATACTGCAGCAGGTGGAGCATTATACCAAAGAAAACCTAAACCAGCGCCAATTAAAGCTGAGCAAAAAATTAGAATTTCTCCAGTTCCAGCTACATAGTGAACATCCAAATATTCTGTAAAATCAGTACGGCCAACAGCNTATGCGATAACCCCCAAAGTACCCGCAGCAATCATCACAGGCATAATGGCTAAGCCATCTAATCCGTCGGTTAAATTAACTGCGTTAGCTGATCCAACAATTACAAACATCGAAAAAGGAATAAAAAGAATACCAATATCTAAAAGTAGATTCTTTAAGATAGGCAGTGCGATCGTATTTTGCAATTCACCTGGGTGGAATTGCGAAGCCGCATAACCACCAATAGCTGNGATTATTANTCCTAATATCAATCTAATTGATCCAGATATACCATTAACATTCTGTTTTTTTACCTTCTNATAATCATCAAAAAATCCTATCAATCCGAATGAAAACGTTACAAACAGNACAATCCANATATATGGATTCGATAATTTTGCCCAAAGCAATGTAGATACAACCAAAGCCCCCAGGATTAATACTCCTCCCATAGTTGGAGTGCCTTTCTTATCCTTCTTATGCCTTTCTGGCCCATCATCTCTTATTGGTTGGCCTTGNCCCTGAGTTCTCTTAAGTAAATTTATAAGTGGTTGGCCAAAAACAAATCCAAATATAAGGGCTGTAAAGAAAGCCCCACCAGATCTAAATGTAATATATCTGAACAAATTNAAAAAATCACCCCCATCAGAAANATAAATAAGTTGATAAAACATTAACTAACTCCTCTTNAACCCCAATCTAATTGGATGAATCATTGATACTTTTTAACTTGGAAACGACTTTCCCCATATTTGAGCTCTTTGACCCTTTAACTAATATCACATCNGCCATTGATATTTCTTCGGCNATAATCTTATTTAACTCATCAGAACTAGAAAACCAAAATTTATTCCCNTCAGATGGAAGAGCTTCAAACAAGCTTTTCATAAGCTCCCCAACCAAATAAAATTTTTTGATGCCACGTATTTCATCCCAACTTGCAATACTTCTATGAATCATGATCTCATCAGGACCTAACTCTAACATATCACCTAAAATAGCTATCTTTCTTCCTTTGTCTTGGTTTAAAACTTTTTTGGAAATCCATAATGAGTCTAATAGTTTAAAACCAGCTCGCAACGATGTGGGATTACTGTTATAGGAGTCATCAATTAGGTCAAAGTAATAAGCAGAACTACCCTTATTAANATTAACTTCAATATGTTGACNACGCCCTTCCATAGGAAGCCAATTTCGCAACTGTTTAATGGCTATATTTTTATCAGCTCCTATCAAACTCACGGTAGCAACAGCCGCAAGTCCATTTGATGCAAAATGTTGACCAAGAGAATTTAGCTCAAATTTAAATTTTCTCGATCCTTGAATTACCTTAACCTCCAAGGAATGATTCTTAATATTTAATTGATCTAAAACCCAGTCTGGCCCATTCATACCNAACTTTTGAAGTGTAACCGGTAAGCCCTTTAGAGAGCTTTCTATCGTAGATATATGCTCAATATCTGAATTAACTAAAGCCAAACCACCCGCCTCTAATCCAGAAAAGATTTCTGATTTGGCCAAGGCTATTTCTTCAAGTTTTCTAAAGTTTGACATATGAACCCTTTTAACTTCAGTAATTAAGGCTACGTGTGGCCTAGCTAATAAACTATGNGCTCTTATTTCCCCTTTTTGGTTCATCCCCATNTCAATAATCGCAAACTCAGTATTTTTTGGCATACGGGCTAAAGTTAATGGTACCCCCCAATGATTATTAAAGCTTTTATCAGATGCATGTACTATTCCCTGAGACGTCAACGCAATACTTAGCATTTCTTTTGTTGAAGTTTTACCGACAGATCCTGTTACCGCTATTAGCTTGCCTGAGAAACGATCTCTAGCAGCAAATGCCAGTTCTTTTAAAGCTTCTAAAACATCCGNAACCAAGATTAATCGAGAATCGCCAGTTAATCTTTCTGGAATATGAGAGACAAGTGCCGCTGCTGCACCATTTTCAAAGGCTTTATCNAGGAAAGCATGTCCATCCCTTTTATCAGTAAGAGCGACAAAGAGATCACCTTTTTGCAATGTTCTTGAGTCAATTGAAATTCCATCAACCGCCCAATCACCAGAACCCACGCCTCCAGTGACTTTTTTTATTTCCAATGAAGTCCAAAGAGCCATTTATTTAGTTTCTATCTAATATTTCAATGGCCATACTGGCTTGTTCAATATCATTAAATGGGAAAGCCGTATCTCCAATAATTTGATCAGTTTCATGACCTTTTCCTGCTATTAGCAACGCATCNCCATCCTTAAGCTCNGAAACGCTAACTAGAATAGCTTCGGCCCGATCTCCAATTTCTATTCCCNGCGGACAGCCAGCTAAAATAGCATTTCTTATGAGTTNAGGATCCTCTCCACGTGGATTATCATCAGTTACATAAATTAAATCAGCATGTTGACTTGCTACTCTTCCCATTAAAACTCTCTTGTCTTTGTCTCTATCACCTCCAGCACCAAATATAACAATCAAACGACCCAATACGTGCTGCCGTAAAGAAACTAAGGCNTTCTTTAAAGCGTCAGGTGTATGAGCATAGTCAACAAANATTGGNGCACCATTTTGACGTAATCCTGCTAATTGCATTCTACCCGGTACAGGTTTTAGTAAATGTAAAAGATTTTTTACCTGATTGATGTCTTCACCCAAAACAATTGCAAGGCCAAGTGCCATCAGTACATTATTTACTTGGAACCGCCCCACCAAACCCATTCTAAACTGGTAATGAGAATTTGCGTACTTGAATCTAACAGTTTGACCAATTTGATCAGATTTAACCTTATCAATGATTATGTTATTTTCAATTCCGGAACCAATTGTAAAAGTTTTCAAGCCAATCTTATCACAGCGATTTTTTACGATTTCTCCTTTTTCATTATCTNTAAAAATTACAGCTGTCCCATTTTTACTTAATATTCCTTCAAACAAACGCATTTTAGACTCAAANTAATCATCAAAAGTTTTATGATAATCAAGATGGTCGTGAGAAAAGTTCGTAAAAGCAGCAGCACACAGATTTACAGCATCAAGCCTATACTGTGATAAACCATGAGATGAAGCCTCCATTGAGCAATGAGAAATGTTATTTTTTGACAACGTATCAAGTAGTTTATGTAAAGTTATAGGTTCTGGTGTAGTCAGTTTGATATCACTATAATAATCACCATCAACACCGTTCGTACCAATATTGACAGATTTGTAACCTAAAAAGCTCCATATTTGCCTTACGAAGTTTGTAACAGAGGTTTTGCCATTAGTACCCGTTACCGCAATCATAGTTTCAGGCTGCTTATTCCAGAAAAACCTAGATAACTTGGATAANTCCAAACGCGGGTTTTGTGANATAANACAAGGNCAATTTAATGACGAGCCAAAGTTTTGTATAACCTTTTGACCTAACTTATCAGTCAATACAGCGCTGGCCCCATTTCGTATAGCTTCTCTTGTGTATTCAGCGCCATGCTTTTTTGAACCATTCAAAGCTATGAATAAAAAACCATTTTCTATTTTTTTGCTATCTACTGATAACCCTGTTATTTCAACATTTTTTTCTTGATCAGAAATCAAACCTAAGTCACGAAGAGACATTGTTCCTCTGTTCTCTGATGACACTAAAATCTCCTAATTACCAACTAACAATAAATTGTCATTTTCATCGGTTTGAAAATTTGGCTTGATTCCCAATAANGGTGCAACCCGAAAAATAATTTCTGATGCAATTGGAGCAGCGGTCCACCCAGCAGTTCTTCTAGATTTCTTACCCGTTAAAATATTAGGTTCATCCAAGGTTACAAGCAAAACATATTTTGGTCTCTCAACTGGAAATACNGATGCAAAAGTTGTTATATTTTTTTTCTTATAATACCCACCATTNGGTTTTACTTTATTGGCAGTACCTGTTTTGCCAGCGACAGAATAACCATATACGTTGGCTGCACTTGCTGTACCTCTATCAACAACTTGATGTAAGATTTGTATCAATTCCTTAGAGACATTGGTTGATATTATTCGGTCCCCCTTAGTGTTTTGCACATTACTATTCAATAAGGTCGGTTTTACCTTCGTACCACCATTTAGCAATGTTGCAAACGCAGAAGCGACATGTAACGGGGAAGAGGAAATACCATGCCCATACGAAATGGTCATTGTTGAAATCTCACTCCAATTTTTTGGGTATTTCGACTTGATATGACTTGCTTCTACTAACTCNATGCCCGTGTTATCAAAAAATCCCAAACTTTTCAGAAACTCNTTTTGACGAGTTGCACCCAGCTCCTTTGCTAGCCTTGAAGTTCCAGTATTTGAACTTTCGACAAGCACATCTGTAAAAGATAATTCATCAGGCAAACGATGATAGTTGCTTATTTTATGTTTCCCCCACCAAATTGGACTAGTAGTATTAACAAGAGTATCTGGCTTAACAATACCATCCTCCAAAACAGCTGCAGCAGTAAACACTTTGAAAACCGATCCTAACTCGTAAAGCCCTTGTACAGATTTATTGAACAACGGGTTTTCAGATCCTTTTTTACCCTTACCACTTATGGTACGATCATTAGGATCAAAATCNGGTAATGATACCATTGATATGATTTCTCCTGAATNAATGTCCATCAAAACCGCTGTAGCTCCCTTTGCATTCATTAATCTCATCCCCCCAGAGAGCACATGCTCAATAGCACTTTGAATACCTAAATCTAAAGATAAAATGAGAGGAATTCCTTTTCCTAAATTATCTTGTAAAAACTGATCAAATTTTAATTCTACACCGGCGATACCAACCAACTCAGCTGAATTAACGCCCTCTTTCCCAAAATTTACCCCCCCTAATACATGGCTGGCTAACCGCCCATTAGGATAAAGTCGCATTTCTCTAGGTCCAAATCTTAAACCTGGCTCTCCCAATTCATGAACTGCCTGCATCTGCTCTGGAGATATTTTACGCTTAATCCAGACGAATTTCCTGTCACTCTCAAGTAATTTCAAAAGCTTTTCGAATTTTAGCTCTGGGAAGATCTTAGCCAATTCTCCAGCTGCAAAATTCTTATTAATCATCATCTTTGGTTTAGCATACAACGCATTCGTAACTAAATTTGTTGCAAGTATTGAGCCATTTCTATCAAGAATATCCGCTCTTTTTGTTGATGGTTTCAGCATTTGAGACGAAGCGACTGGTTCGATTGGCGTTGTAATTGAAACTAAGCCCATTTTTAAAGCTATCCCAATGAAAGACAATAATAGAAAACCTGCCAGTACTAACAATCTACTTTCACTTCTAATTCTTGCAAACTTCTCCATTCTTAAGTGTCTTTGTCGTATATTTTCTTTTTCGATGTTATTAGGATTTTGTCCTTTTTTGCGAAAAAAAATCACTTCGCTAATAGGTCTTAATGGCTTTCTTTTCATCGTTTGATCTCTAAAACATNAGANTTAAAATTAGTTTGATTTAATAAATCCATTCCTTTTGTTGATAAATTTTGTCTTTTTACTCCTACCTTCATCAAATCATCAAAATGTTTTGTATTTAATTCTATCAGCCTTAATTTTTCAAAATTTAGATCNGCTAAAGCTCTTAATCTATCTGGTCGATTTAAGTACGCCCACTCTACTCTCAAAACACTTAACTTCTCTTGAATAAAATTAATGTCTTTATTTACAGTTTTTATCAGATTTAAAGTTGACTTGGCTCTATAACTTTCTTGGTAAGCCCAGAACGCAAGGCTAATTACTGATATGGTAATAAAGATATAGGTTATACTTTTCATCTCATTTGAGCTCCCATACCTATAATTGGCAATCCCAATAAGTTTTTTTCGATGGGAGCGAGATCAGATTTTAGTTTCCTTGCAATCCGCAATTTAGCTGATCGAGCTCGACTATTTGCCTTCACTTCAGCTTCAGAGGCTATAATTTTCTTTTTTGCAAATTTTACAAAACTTGGCTGCAATTTTAACTGGTTTGGTTGATGCCGATTAACCTTCGGGTAGATTTCAGATTTGAGTTTGATAAATCTTTTTACAATCCTGTCCTCCAGCGAATGAAAGGTAATTACAGCTAAAATACCATTAGGAGATAAAATACGCTCCGCCGCTTCTAAAGCCTCTACCAATTCTTCTAATTCATTATTTACAAAAATTCTTAAAGCTTGAAATGTTCTGGTAGCTGGATGGGTTTTAGAAGATTTATATTTAGGAAAACAATCAGAAATCAAGCGCGTCAAAGTTTCNGTTGAATCAATTTNGTTATTTTTTCTTTCTTTAACGATGCTACTCGCAATCCGGCGAGACAATCTTTCCTCACCAAAGTTATAGATAATATCAGCTAAATCTTTCTCTGAAAAATTATTCACTACATCAAATGCAGACAAACCAGAACCACTCATCCTCATATCTAAAGGTCCATTTTTTTTAAATGAAAATCCCCGATNTGCTTGGTCAATTTGCATGGAACTTACACCCAAATCCAACAGCACGCCATCCACAGATTCAAAGCCNGACGATTTAGCTATATCCGCTAGTTTACTAAATCGGTCATTAGTGAAAAAAAACCTTGATGGAAATTGCTTTGCCAACACCGATGCAGCAGAGGTAACGGATGGATCTCGATCAATCGCAATAACACTTTTAGNATCAGATTCTAGTAACATTTTACTATATCCACCATCCCCAAAAGTTCCATCAATCCAGACACCAGAAAAAGGTTTCAACTGACTAACAAAATCATTCAACAAAACTGGTATATGTCTTGGATATTCAGTGTTTTCCTGAACTCCTGGATTTACCATCAATCCACGCTTTCATTTTCCAGAAGTGTTAAAGGGTCAAAGTCAATATCCTGGCTAGTGTACCAGAGGTCAATATCAGCTTCATGAGCTGAATAAGCTTCGGGTTGCCAAATTTGAAATGTATCGCCAGAAGCCACAAATATAGCATCTGAAACAATCCCTACCTTATCTCTAATTCTTTGAGGCAAAACAAGGCGGCCAGTTTCNTCAATATTAGTGTGTAACGCTTGCCCTGAAAACATTCTTTCCAGTACCCTTCTCGACTTCGAACCTCGTGGTAAAGCAGCAATTCTATCATCAACCTCATTAATTGACGCAACGCTAAAACCTTCTAGAAACTTCCTTTTTGTATTCCCATAAACAATAATTAAGTTAGGATTCAGTCCTGAAGTCCACTCCGGATCATTCTCCTCTAAAACACGGCGAAACGCAGCAGGAATGGAGACCCGCCCTTTTCCGTCCACTTTATGAATACTCTCGCCTCTAAACCGTCTTGTCATCAAATAATTACCATTGCCTTTAACCCTNAAATGAATGACGGCGGACCGTGCTGCTGCCGAAGCTCGATCCGCCGCTTTTGTCCTAATGGACCGGTTTGATAATCGCCACCTGGGGGGGGTGTCTGCTCGCGTTTTTATCAAACCATCAACGACAATTAAGCGGGGCCCGTATGAAACCTGACTTTGCGTGAGGATCTTGATGCCCTCTTAAGCGTCCCGTCTTTATCGTAATATAGGGATGCCATGGGAATTTATGGAAATCAAGGGGATTTTTAGGGCCTAGATCTATTTTTAGAGCTTTAGAAGGTTAAATAAGTCATTAAATGCTGAGATTTTAGCTTATTTAGTAAAATTTTAATAANNCANTACTATATGTGGTAACCATAATCAGATTAATTAATCAAAAAAAACTAAATAAAAAAGTGATTTTTATGAAACAAAAAGTGAACATCATTCTTATATGTATTGAAACCAGTAAAAATGTCCAACGATTCGGTTAACCTAAGAATGTAAACATTAAGCCATATTACCAAGTATGAGCTTTTCTGCTAATGCCATATATGCTGAGGCAGCAGAAGAATCTGAAAGGGCTAGCGGCTCACCATTATCAGAGGATAATCTAATATTAAGGTCTAAAGGGATTTGCCCTAAAAAAGGTAAGTTTTGCTTTGCCGCCTCTTTCTTAACCCCATCTGACCCAAAAAGGTCAGCCTCGTTACCACAGGCTGGACAAATATATGTAGACATATTTTCAACCATCCCCAATATTGGTGTTTTTGTTTTTGCAAACATATTTAATGCTTTTCGTGCGTCCAGAAGAGCAATATCTTGAGGTGTTGAAATAATTATTGCACCGGTTACCTTTGTTTTCTGAGCCAATGTCAGTTGCACATCCCCAGTTCCAGGAGGCAAATCTACAATCAATATATCAAGCTTTCCCCATTTTACTTGGCCAAGCATTTGCTGAAGGGCCCCCATAAGCATTGGACCACGCCAGACCACAGCCTGATCCTCCTCCAACATCAAACCAATAGACATCATCGTAACACCGTGGGCTTGTATTGGTATAATTGTTTTGCCATCTGGAGAGGATGGTCGCGTACTAACCCCCATCATTCTGGGTTGAGACGGACCATAAATATCTGCATCTAATAACCCGACTTGGCGACCTTTTCGTGAGAGTGCAACTGCCAAATTGCTTGACAAAGTTGACTTACCAACACCTCCTTTGCCTGAAGCAATCGCTATAATGCGATCTATACCCTCTACTACATTTGCCTCTTTTTGTACCTTTGGATGGCCTCCAATAGTTAATTTTGGAGGACTGGACTGCACTGATTTTCGTTCTTTTACATGTGAAGTAAGGACAATTGAAACATCAGAAACTCCATCAATTTCATTTATTTCTTTCTTAGCTTTTTTAATGATTTCACTAAACGCTGAAACTTCAGAACCCTCTACTTCGATTACAAAACTAACATCTCCATGAGAGATACTTAAAGCTCTAATAATGTCAGCTGAAACCATATTTTTCCCATTTGGTGTCAATATAGTCGCTAATACCTCTAAAATTTTACTTTTTAAGTCGTTCATAATTATCACTTTGCTAAACTTTTTTTTAATCTATTATCAATTAATTGAGTCGTACACCGTTAGTTTAGCTCATATATAACGATCCGCCCTAATTAAAACTTTTCTTTTTAAAAAAGCTAATGAAAAATAAATTGAAAAGATCTGTAATTATAAAAGCTATTGTCATGCGTTAATTGCATATCGGTTTTGCCTAATTATCTGTTTTTAATTGCAGGATTTGATCCTAAGTGAACAGCATAACAAAAATTAGAAAGTTAAAAATAATGGCAGTAATATCAGACTTACCAAACACAATTAATATTAGGCAGCAATTTGCAAAAAAAATTAAAATTATTTTAGAAAATTATTTCAGAGCAAGATCAATTGCCCTCACAATTAAAGAACTGAATAAGCTATCAGATAGAGATTTAGCTGACTTAGGAATTCATCGTTCAGAAATCACTTCAAAAGCTAGATTAGCTAATAAGAAAATATAGCAACAATATCCTTTTGATTACTTAAGATTAGAACTTCTTATGTTAAAAAAGAACAGGTTGACTTAAAATGCCTGTTCTTTTTTTATTAATTTTAGTATTATTAAAAAAGCCTCTTTCCAATTTACTAACAATCCCGTATTGGACAGATCTCACGCAGGTTATGCACCCTTGGAGGATAAACTGCATCATTTATTGGAGACTAATTATGGCTGAAAATTTACCAAACTTAAATGCCACAACACGATTGGGGACAGGCAAGGGGGCCGCCCGAAAAGCAAGAAGAGAAGGTTTAGTGCCTGGAGTGGTTTATGGTGGAGGAGTAGATCCTCAACCAATCAATGTTAGATATAATGAATTATATAAAATGGTTAAAGCAGGTAGGTTTCTTTCTACTTTATTTAATCTAAAGGTCGAAGGACAAGAAGACGTCAGAGTGATATGTAGGAACGTTCAGAGGCATGTAGTTAAAGACTTACCAACACATTTAGACCTGATGAGGTTACGTCGCTCATCAAGAGTAAACTTATTTATTCCTGTAGAGTTTATCAATGAGGAACAATCACCAGGATTGAAAAAAGGTGGAGTTCTTACCATTGTTCGAGCCGAGGTGGAATTAAAAGTTACAGCAAGTGACATACCGGAAAAGTTAATCGCAGATTTAGATGGATTAGAAATTGGTGATGGTATAACCATATCTAGCATCGATCTTCCGGAAGGTTCGAGAGCGATGATTACTGACCGGGACTTCGTAATAGCCAATATTTCTGCTCCATCTGCACTCAAGTCAACTGATGACGAAGATGAAAGCGGACAAGATGATGGTGACACGGAAGAAACAGAAGAAGATAACAAAGAAAGTTCTGACGAAAATTCAGAAGAATAAGTCAGTTTCACTTACAGGAGGGATTGAATTATTAATCCCTCCAGAAAAAAACCAAATTAGTTTTGCTATTAAAGATTTATCTTGTAAAATCTATTGGGAGTGTAGTTTTCACAGTGAGTAATTAATTTGCAAGTAATCGTAGGCCTAGGAAATCCGGGAAAGAAATATGACAGAAACCGACATAATGTTGGTTTCAAAGCGATTGACTTGATTGCAAAGAAAAATAATTTCGGTCCTTGGCGAAGAAAGTTTCAATCTAAGATTTCAGAGGGTTTAATAAAATCCAACAAAATCCTACTGGTAAAGCCAGAAACATATATGAACAACTCGGGCTTTGCGATAAAAGAGCTTTTTTTGTTTTTTAAGTTAAATTCCGATGATTTGGTGGTCATACATGATGACTTGGATTTAAAGGTTGGTAAAATCAAAGCAAAAGTTGGTGGTGGGCATGCTGGTCACAATGGACTAAGATCAATAGACCAACAAATTAGCACAGATTATTTGAGATTAAGAATAGGTATAGACCGTCCAGTGTATAAAAGCCAAGTAGCAAATTATGTCTTAAGCAATTTCTCGGAAAAAGATAATTATACAATTAATAATATTATAAATCTTATCACACAAGATTTTGAGATTTTGGCACATAAGGATATTAAGAAATTTATTAATTCAATTAATCAAAAATTAGAGAAAGTTTCTAATCAATCAGAGCCCACCGATAGTAAACTTCACGCAAAAGGCCTACCTTCCATTAAAAACTTACTTAATAGCATAATTAAATAATCAGAACATTGGAGCAGCAGTATTGACAGTAAATATAGAAAAATCGATAAATATATTTGGGGAGCAATTAGAATCCTGTTCGACAACGCCAAAAACTGGTTTTTTTAGAAACGGTGCTTGCGACACATGTAGTGAAGATCATGGAAGTCACACTGTATGCGCAATAATGACAGACGAATTTCTTGCGTACTCAAAATATCTTGGCAATGATTTATCGACTCCAAAACCTGAATTTAACTTCCCAGGCCTGAAGAATGGAGATAACTGGTGCTTATGCGCTTCAAGATTTCTTCAAGCACATTTTGAAGGGGTTGCCCCAAAAATTAAGACAAAAGCCACTCATAAAAAAGCATTAGAGGTAATTAACCTTGAAATACTCTTACAGTATAAAAATGATTAACCATCAATAAATACAAGCAAGCTTACTCACTAATATCAATATTAAGAGCCTTAGCAACGGTAAAAATATCTTTATCACCTCTTCCACACATATTCATCACAATCACATGCTCTTTTGGTAAGAACGGAGCAATTTTTAAGACATGAGCAAGTGCATGGCTAGGTTCCAAGGCAGGAATAATACCTTCTTGCAAACAACATAGCTTAAAGGCTTCCAAGGCTTCCTGATCAGTAATGCTTACATACTTTGCTCTTCCTATCTCATGAAGCCAGCTATGCTCTGGCCCTATGCCTGGATAATCTAAACCAGCGGAAATCGAAAATCCCTCAAGAATCTGCCCATCTTGATCTTGCAAAAGATAAGTTCTGTTTCCGTGTAAAACTCCAGGGCGCCCCCCAGTTAGGGACGCACAGTGCTCCATATTNTCATTCACNCCTTTCCCACCAGCTTCAACACCTATTATTNTCACATCAGAGTCATCCAAGAACGGGTAAAATAGTCCCATNGCGTTAGACCCCCCCCCGATNGCCGCTACTAAAGTATCNGGCAAAACCCCATCNCCTTCAGCTAACTGGANTTGCTCTCGAACTTCTTTACCTATTATNGCTTGAAAATCGCGTACCATAGCTGGATAAGGATGGGGACCGGCAACCGTTCCTATACAATAGAATGTGTTAGATACGTTGGTCACCCAATCCCGAAGAGCATCATTCATCGCGTCTTTCAGGGTTCCGCGCCCTGAAGTCACAGGAATAACTTCAGCTCCCAAAAGTTTCATTCTAAACACATTTGGCGCCTGTCTTTTTACATCATGCGCACCCATATAAACGATGCATTTTAGTCCAAAACGAGCGCATACAGTAGCTGTNGCNACGCCATGCTGACCAGCACCTGTCTCAGCAATAATGCGTTTTTTTCCCATACGTCGAGCTAATAAAATTTGGCCCAATACGTTATTTATTTTATGTGCTCCCGTATGATTCAATTCATCACGTTTCATGTATATTTTTGCGCCATCGAGATATTCAGTCAGTCTCTCGGCAAAATATAATGGTGATGGCCTACCTACATAATGGGTCCATAAATGACCCATTTCAGTCCANAAAGACTCATCCGTTTTTGCCCGCTCATACTCCGTCTCGAGATCTAAAATCAACGGCATAAGGGTTTCAGATACAAATCTTCCACCAAATTGCCCAAATCTTCCATTTTGATCAGGACCATTCATAAAACTATTAAAAAGGCTTTCTTCCATTTATACTCTCTTTTTTACTGCATTAATAAAATCTGCTATTCTTAAATTATCTTTTAATCCTGCACTGATTTCTACACCAGAGGAAACATCAACTTGTTTNGCTCCAGAAACCCTTATAGCCTCACAAACATTAGAAGAGTTTAATCCACCTGCAAGAAACCAAGGCATAGTAAAACGTTTATTTGATATTAATTTCCAATCAAAAGCAGCCCCGTTCCCTCCTGGTAACAACATGTTTGGNGAAGGTTTGGTATCTATTAANAGTTGATCACAGATTTCCTCATANTTTTCAATCTCCTCCAGATCTGATTCTTCCGAAATACCAATAGCCT
The DNA here is from genome assembly GCA_002712045.1 of Paracoccaceae bacterium. Taxonomy (GTDB): domain Bacteria; phylum Pseudomonadota; class Alphaproteobacteria; order Rhodobacterales; family Rhodobacteraceae. Next base: position 70,680 of record PARX01000021.1, on the reverse strand, counting down.
TAATGATTGGAATATTAAAAGTCTCTCTGATCCTCCGAACATGATCAGGAGTCTCATCGCCGTGTAACTGAATATAATCTAAAGAGATTTTTGTTATGCTTTTTTCCAAGTCTCCAATTGTTGGATNTACGAATAAACCAACCTTTTTTATAGTGCTAGGAATTAATTTTGACAGTTGAATCGCTATATTCAAATTTATATTTCTTGGAGATTTTTTATAAAACACAAAACCAATATAACTTGCTCCACACTTAACCGAATGCACTACAGATGATTCAGTATTCAGCCCACAAATCTTAACCTTAATCATTTGGTCTCTAACTTTCTCAAATTTAACATTAATCTCTATCGATCAAATTCAATATTTCAGAATCNCCATCTGAGTTTNTGGACTTTAACTTTTTCTTTTCANTCTGTAAAAATTTTATATCTTTATTAGCTTGCTTCAACTTGACCCTATATTTGCGCTCTCTAAAGTATTCGAAAAAAAATCCGAGTAAAAGTCCNAGCACCAATGTAGGATAAAGTATCACAAAAAACGGAAGAAAATAAGTTGACTTCAATCCCAAAACCCCGACAAAATTATCAGGCAGAATACGAACCTCAATAATTTGATTGTTTGATATGGCAAAAATAATCAGTACTATTCCGATAATAGTCAATANTAGGAATTTTATGTACTTCAAAAATCGATCCTTTCCAGAATTAGTTAATTCCTATTAAGTCGATCCCGTAATAACTTCCCAGTCTTAAAAAACGCTACGTGCTTCTCCCCCACATCAACTGCTTCACCAGTTCTAGGGTTGCGTCCTAATCTGGCTTTACGCTTCTTAACTGAGAAGGCTCCAAAACCCCTTAACTCGACTCGATCACCTGCTGCCATGGCATTTATAATCTCATCAAATATTGTACCCACTATTCTTTCCACATCCTTTTGATACAAATGTGGGTTCTCATCAGCAATTTTTTGAACTAGTTCAGAACGTATCATTCCAACCCCCATTAAAATCTTTTTTACCGTTATCGGAGGATTGTTACAGATTTAATGCTAAGTGGGAATAGGTTGTTAAAGAGATAATGTAATAATCACAACATTTTTATCCCAAAAAACATTTTTTTCCAAAAAAATAAGAAATTAAGTTATGATTTTCCATACCAATTACTGTCTAGAACTTTTTTTAAAAANGATTCGAAATTTGACGCAAAACTCATTGCGCCAAATCACAATATCATTTTTCGTCTTGNTCTTTAAGAGCTGCTCCCAAAATATCGCCTAAAGAAGCACCTGAGTCAGTGGACCCATATTGCTCAACAGCTTCTTTTTCTTCTGCAATTTCCCGAGCTTTAATGGAAAGTCCAAGCTTACGTGATTTAGAATCAAGACTTGTAACACGCGCGTCTATTTTATCACCCACCGAAAACTTGTCAGGTCTTTGTTCAGACCTATCTCGAGACAAATCAGAACGGCGAATAAATGATTTCATTCCATTAAAATTAACTTCAATACCCCCTTCTTCGATTGAAGTAACCTCAACGGTTATGACNGCGCCACGTTTAACTCCGTCTACAGCCTCAACAAATTGATCAGATCCAAGCATCTTAATGCTTAAAGAGATACGTTCTTTTTCAACATCAATTTCTGACACTCCAGCTTTTACCAAGTCACCTTTCTTATAATCCTTTATAGCTTCTTCGCCCGATTTATTCCAATCAATATCAGATAGATGAACCATACCATCGATGTCATCTTCGAGTCCTATGAACAAACCGAATTCNGTAATATTCTTAATTTCACCCTCTACTTGGCTGCCAACAGGATGTAGTCTTTCAAAACTTTCCCAAGGATTACCTTGAGTTTGCTTCAGACCCAAAGAAACTCTCCGTTTTGCGTCATCGATTTCCAAGACCATAACTTGTACTTCTTGAGAGGTAGAAACTATTTTTCCTGGATGCACATTCTTTTTTGTCCAGGACATTTCTGAAACATGCACTAACCCTTCGACACCTGCTGCAAGCTCAACAAATGCTCCATAATCGGTAATNTTTGTCACACGACCAGTATGAACAGATTCCAGTGGATAGGATGCCGCAACGACATTCCATGGGTCCTCTTCTAANTGCTTCATGCCAAGGCTTATTCTGTGAGTATCCTTATTAATTTTTATAACCTGGACATTTATTGTTTCGCCGATCGTAAGTATTTCAGATGGATGATTAATTCTTCGCCACGCCATGTCAGTCACATGTAATAAACCGTCGACTCCTCCTAGATCAATAAAAGCACCATACTCAGTAATATTTTTAACAACGCCCTCAACAGAGTCACCCTCTGCCAATTTACCAACAACCTCAGCCCTTTGCTCAGCNCGTGATTCCTCTAAAATAGCCCTTCGCGAAACCACTATATTACCGCGTCGTCNATCCATTTTCAAAATTTGAAAAGGTTGCTTCATTCCCATTAACGTGGAAGCATCACGAACAGGTCTGACATCCACCTGAGAGCCTGGTAAAAATGCGACCGCACCACCAAGATCAACCGTAAAACCACCTTTCACACGTCCAAAAATAGCTCCATCTACCCTAACTTCATCACTATATGCTTTTTCCATTCGATCCCAGGCTTCTTCACGNCTTGCCTTTTCTCGAGATATTACAGCTTCCCCTTTTGAATTTTCAACTCGTTCAAGATAAACTTCTACTTTATCGTCCACATTTATCTCTGGAGCTTCCCCAGGATTTGCAAATTCTTTTAGCTCCACTCGACCTTCCATTTTAAACCCAATATCGATTATAGCCTGTCCAGCCTCAATTGCTATCACAGTACCTTTAACCACAGAACCTTCTTTTGGAACATCAAGTTCGAAACTTTCATTAAGGAGTGTTTCGAAATCCTCCATAGTAACAGATGCAGACATACGGTCTATTTCCTTTTGTTTATTTTTCTGGCCACAGAGTTGTATCCCCGGGTCTTTTGGTTTCTTGACACAAACTAGAGACAAGCAATAAAGTAGCAAAGTACTTATCTTTTAAAAGCTTATATGGCAGTCCAAAGTCGTAATTCGGCGGCTTATAAAACAGATTTAACANGGACACAAGCAAAAGACTTAAGAACCANTTTTTTTAAGCTCTTTCTTAACAAATTCTTCTACCATCTTAAANGCCTGCTCAATNGACAGCAATGATGTATCAATTAAAATAGCATCAGTAGCTTTGAGTAATGGNGAATGATCTCGTTTAGAGTCAATTTCATCTCGCCTTATAATCTCCTCACTAACTTTTTCCAAATTAGTTTTTACACCTCTTCCAAGCAGTTCAATGTAGCGCCTACGAGCCCTTACTTGCGCAGTTGCACAGANAAAAAATTTAATATCTGCATCTGGACAAATAACTGTGCCNATATCCCGACCATCCAGAATTACCCCTCCAGATCTCTTGGAAAATTCTGTTTGAAAACTCTGCAAGTANGATCTTACTTCAGGAATAATCGCAACTTTTGAAGCTTCTTTTGAAATAACTGGATCACGAAGATTTGATTTCATTAAATCATCTTGCGTCAGATTTGATGCTGCAATCTCAGGCTTAACTCCCTCATTGAGCGATTTTGAGGCAACTGCTCGATACAAGAGACCAGTGTCAAGATAAGCAAATTTAAATTTTTTNACTAATTTTGCCGCTATCGTTCCTTTTCCGGCTGCGGCAGGTCCATCTATTGCAATTACGAATTTCAAAGAGGTTCTCTTCTCATTTCTGCACCAAGTTTTGTCATTAAAGTAAAAAAGCTTGGAAAGCTCGTATCGATCGAGCGCACATCGTCTACAGTGATTTTATTTTTTGATGCCAATCCAAGACATAGGAATGACATTGCCACCCTGTGATCTAAGTTACTCTCACATAGAACACCACCAGAAACTGACCCCGCACCATTGCCAAAAATTTCCATTGAATCTTTATCATCAAAAACAGACACTCCACATTTTCTTAATCCAGTCGCAATAGAAGAAATCCTATCTGATTCCTTAACACGTAACTCACTAACCCCAAAAAATTTAGTTCGACCAGCGGCGCATGCTGCAACACACGCTAATATTGGATATTCATCAATCATAGACGGAGCCCTATTTTCTGGAACATCGACTCCTTTCATCTCTGGTGAGTAACGCGCTCTAATATCTGCAATTGGCTCACCATTATCTTCACGCTGATTTTCAAAAGTTATATCAGCGCCCATTTCAACTAATGTTTCATAGATACCATTTCTGGTTGGATTTAAATTTATATTAGGCACCACCACATCAGAGTCGTTAACAAGCAATGCCGCACAAACAATAAAAGCTGCAGATGATGGGTCCCGGTTGATCCTTAAATTCTGAGCCTTAAGCTCTGGATGACCTTTTAATACCGTTACCCATCCCTCGTTTGTTTTTTCTGTTTTAATTTTAGCACCAAATGCACTAAGCATGCGTTCAGAATGATCTCTCGTTAGTGTGGACTCAATAAAGCTGGTTTCTCCTGGCGCATTCAGACCCGCTAAAAGCACTGCTGATTTTACTTGAGCCGACGAATGAGGGCTATTGTAATCAATAGGTAANGGATTCTTCGCTCCAACTAAAGTTAAAGGNAAAGTGTTTTTGTTTCTACCATAAATNTTCGCCCCAAATTCCCGAAGTGGNTCAACAATTCTTTTCATTGGACGAGTTCGCAATGATGAATCTCCAGTAAAAGTCACACTAATGTCACATGTAGAGNTTGCACCCATGATNAATCGAACTGAGGTGCCAGAATTTCCACAGTCAATAATATCTTCTGGGGAAACAAACCCACCAACACCCACACCGCTTACGACCCAGTCTCCATCATAATGTTTATAGATTTGGGCTCCTAGTAATCGCATCGCAGCAGCAGTGCTCATGACATCAAACGAGTCCAATAAACCGCTGATTTTAGTTTCACCAAAGGCCAATGAACCAATAATNAAAGCCCTATGAGATATTGACTTATCTCCAGGGATATCTGCTGAGCCGCGTAAAGATCCATTCTTGAATGCCGAAAAACTTATCGCTTTTCCATTTGAAACCATGAATTACCCTCTTAAGTTAAGCTTCTTAACTCATATTAGTTAAAACTTTTCAAAAGTTAGATAATATGAGCGCCGACCAGCGGCAATGGCTTTTCTTTCATATCGTGTCTTAACCCAGTTTTGCCAAGGAACTCTCCAGCTTTTGGGGCCTTCTGCTGTCCACCAAAGGTTATCATAGGCTCTTATACTTAACAATGTTTGGCGCACATANTCCCCTATATCAGTTGCGACGTATAATTCCCCTCCAGNTCTAATCAAAGGAATTAATGGGTCTAAAAATTCTTTTGATACAAATCTTCTTTTATGATGTCTTCTTTTTGGCCAAGGGTCCGGATAAAGTAAAAAAACTCGGTCCAATTTTTGTTCATCTATTACATCCATTAAATCTCGCACATCACCAGGGTATATTATCACGTTTTGTAGATTTTGGCTTTGCAATTTTCCAAGTAATGTAGCAACACCATTTATATAAGGTTCACAACCTATAAAATTTACATCCGGGTTANTATGGGCTTGAAAAAACAAATGTTCACCAGAGCCAAATCCAATTTCCAGCCATACCGGATTCTTATTATTNAAAAATTTAATTTTGTTCCTGTTTGGATTTTCGGATAACCGGATGCCATAGGGGCAATATTTTTCCAAATCCTGCATATAAAATTTCTGAGAATTTCTTAACGCTTTACCCCGACGTCGCCCAAAATTATTCCGCCATTTTTTTTCCACCATACTAAGCTTTGACTAATTCAATAGTATTCAAGGAGTTTTAATAAATACACTTCTAAACTTTTACAGTNTTACAAGCTATTATTTATTAATTCAACTAAATCTGTTTTCTCCCAAGAAAATCCACCCGTTTCGTCAGGTGACCTACCAAAATGACCATAAGCAGCTGTTCTAGCATATATTGGAGATGCAAGTTGCAAATGATCTCTTATGCCAGTTGGTGTAAGATCCATTATGTCTTTTAAAATCAGCTCAAGCTTATGCTCTTCAACATTGCCTGTCCCGTGAGTATCACAATAAATTGATAAAGGTTGGGCAACACCGATTGCATAAGCTAATTGTATCGTGCACTTAGCTGCAAGCCCTGAAGCNACAACATTTTTTGCCAAATAGCGGGCGGCGTATGCAGCAGATCTATCCACTTTAGTAGGATCTTTTCCAGAAAACGCNCCACCTCCATGAGGCGCNGCACCTCCATAAGTATCAACAATGATTTTTCGACCTGTTAATCCAGCGTCGCCATCTGGTCCCCCTATAACAAAGGCACCTGTAGGATTTACATGCCATTCTGTTTCATCCGATACCCAGCCGTCAGGCAATGTATTNATTATATATGGCTTAACCAATTCCTTAACATCTTCTGAACTCAACTTNTCGTCCAAATGCTGAGAAGATAANACTATAGATGTAACCCCCACTGGCTTGCCATTTTCATAACAAACGGTGAGTTGAGATTTTGCATCAGGTCCAAGTTGGGGAAGTTCTCCAGTTTTACGCGCCTTGGTTAAATTACGTAAAATAGCGTGGCTATATTGTATCGGTGCNGGCATTAGTGCCTCGGTCTCATTTACAGCGTANCCAAACATTATCCCTTGATCACCAGCACCCTNATTATCTACACCCTGTGCAATGTGAGCAGATTGTGGGTGCAAATAATTGTGCACAGTCAAATTTTGCCAATGAAATCCATCTTGCTCATAACCAATATCCTTAACACAATCTCTAACAATTCCATCAATCTTATCCATAAAGCTTTTCAATTTCTCTTCACTGGAAAGACCAACTTCTCCTCCTACAACCACCCTATTTGTGGTCGCAAAAGTTTCACAAGCTACACGGGCTAAAGCCTCTTCTGACAAAAAAGCATCAAGAATCGAATCTGATACCCTATCACAAAGTTTATCTGGGTGACCTTCCGACACAGATTCAGAAGTAAATAAATAATTATTTCTCGACATGATTTGCTCCAAAAAAATTTAGCCCTACGTCAGGAAGCCGTTGTAAAGCGTTAACGGCTCTCTAACTTCTTGAATGTACACCGTCAAGTCTTATGCGCTTTTCTAAAACTAGTAAAATCAAAAACCAAAAAAACAAAGGAATTAAGAATAAGGTTTCACCAAGTTTGGAATACAGCGTTTCATTCAACCGTGAGGGTAAATTAACATCAACATAACCATCAGAGTCCAACGGTATACTTTCTATAACGTTTCCGTAAGGATCAATAACAGCGGAAATACCAGTATTTGCAGATCTAATTACTGGCAAACCCTGCTCTATAGCGCGCATTCGAACTTGTTGCAAATGCTGCTCTGGTCCAGCCCAACTGCCTAACCAACCATCATTTGTTAGGTTAACCAAAAAGTTTGGCCTAGGATTATTATTAATTTCTTGGAAAAATATTGCCTCATAACAAATGAGAGGCCTAATGAGGCCAATCTTAGAAGATAGTATTTTTGCTCCACTCCCAGAAGAAAATCCAAAAGTATCATAATTATTTTGGAATAAAATATTATGATCACTTAGAAATCTTAAAACTGGAATGTATTCTCCAAATGGAACAAGATGATATTTGTCGTACTTCTCTTTAACTACACCATCGTTACTCAACAAAATCAAACTATTAAATATTTTATTTTTTTCATGCCTCCTAATCCCAAATATTAGATCTGCCCCCAATGGAATGCTCTCACTAATTGTCGCCAACTCTTTAGATGCATCATCAAGCCAAGGTACGATTGCCGTCTCCGGCCAAACTACAAGATCGAGATTTTGGTTAGATTTCTCCGATGAAAACGATAGTAGTTTTTTAAAGTAGATAGGGGCAAAATTAGGATCCCATTTCTTCTCTTGAACGGCATTTGGTTGAACCAACCTGACTACTTTTTTTGAAGATGACTGCTCTATGTTATCCATGCGTAAAACGGCGATAATAATTGATACTAAAAAAATAACACTGAACGTAGGTAATACTCTAAAGGAATTATTAATTGAAAATGGTATCCCAGCAATTAGAAAAGTAAACCCCGTCAATCCAAGAGGCCCTATCCATCCAGCTAGTTGAGCAAGAGGGGTATCAAGCCAAATATATCCAACTAAACCCCACGGAAATCCAGAAAAAGCATAAGAGCGAATAAACTCGCCTAAGGTCAANGAAAAAGCAATACTTAACGATAAAAAACTACGACTTAGAGATAGTACAAAATAAGTAGNAATAGTCCAAAAAGAAGAGCACAAAGTTACAAGAGTTAAAAAGCCAAAGGGTGCTAACCAACCATAATATTTTGTTTCGACTAAAAAAGGCTGAACCACCCAATGCAAAGTCAAACTAAAATAACCAAACCCAAATATGAAAATTATCTTTTCAATTGAATGTGACTTAAAATAGGTAGTTAATGCAAATAAACCGATTAATCCCACGATTGAAACAGGAAAAAAACTCCAAGGAGCCTGACCAAAAGCAACGAAGCAGCCTATGATAAAAGCAGCAATAAATACTTTGAAATTAATAAATCTTAATTCAGTTCTTTTCATTTTCGGGCAAGCTCACCCTTAATCTTTTGATTCGCCGTGGATCGGCTTCCAAAACTTCGAATTCAACTCCAGAATTATGCATAATCACCTCTCCTCTTACCGGAACATGCCCACATAACTGAGAGACCAGCCCACCCAATGTATCAATTTCATCCTCTTCTGCATCCGAAGTTAACGACAGACCTATAAATTCCTGAAATTCAACTAAAGGAGCTTTAGCCTTTGCCAAAATCACATTCTGCTTTTCGACTACCCANAACGCATCCTCCTCCAAATCATGCTCATCTTCTATTTCACCAATTATGGTCTCAATTAAATCCTCTAAGGTCACCAAACCATCGACACCACCGTACTCATCAATAACCAAAGCCATATGAATTCGCTCAGACTGCATTTTCTGTAAAAGAACCAAGACTGGCATAGATGGTGGAGCAAACAAAACTGGGCGAACCATTTTGGAAAGCATTAATTTAGTTTTAGCTTTTGAAAAACCATGCTTTAGAGCCAAGTCTTTTAGATGGATCATCCCAATTGGTGAATCTAATGTTCCTTTGAACACGGGCAACCTTGTCAACCCACTTTCTCGAAAAACCTTGATTAAATCATNTAGAGCGATATCAAATTGTACCGAAATAATATCTGCCCGAGGTATTGAAATATCCTCAAGTCTCAGTTTATCAACGCGACTTTGGTTTAATAAGTTACCTTGATTTATTTTTTTAAATTCTAATTGATCATTAGACGCGTAATAATTGTCTTCTTCCAATATCTCATTTTTTTTCTGGGAGAAAATTTTCTTAAAAAAAGTTATTTTAGACCTGTCATCTTGCGCGCGCCGCGCTGCACTAGACGGACCTTCAGATATATCACTCATCAAATTGCTCAGAACGCTGGTTTGCGTGTACCTTTCCAATTAATTTTTTTATTACTTTACTAGTTGCTATATGGATCTGCAATGCCAACCTTTGAAAGTATTTCTCTTTCTTTATTCTCCATTATTTTTGCGTCAAGTTCAAGATCATGAACGAAACCCAACAAATGCAAAGTGCCATGAGAAATTAAGTGATACAAATGATTATAGAAATCTTTATTAAGCTTTTTCGCTTCTTTGACTATAAAGTCGAATGAAATCGCCAAATTACCCAAAAAAACAGGCTCTCGATTAATTGGCTCGGGTTTCATTGGCATTGTACCACTAACTTTTGGTGATAAATCCTTCTCTGGCCACGACAATATATTTGTTTTATTATTAATCCCTCTAAATTGAAAGTTTAACTCTCGTATTTTTTCGTCATCACATGCTAAGATGGCAATTTCAAATTTATCTGGATCCAATTTCAAGTGCACAAGGGTTGAGTCTACCGCCTGATTAGCAGTCATAACAGATTTTGTATTATCCTGTTTTTTTGACTCATTTATAAATTCTATCATATTATAACTTCTATTTATTGATCAACAGCAGAAGCATAAGCCTCTATAATTTTTGATACCAACTTATGACGAATAACATCTTGTGAAGAAAAATAATTAAATGATATACCTTCCACATTTCTCAATAAGACTTCAGCATTTTTCAATCCAGACTGAATACCCCTTTGTAAATCAATTTGAGTGATGTCACCGGTTATAGCCATTTGGGAGCCTTCACCCAATCGAGTCAAAAACATTTTCATTTGCATTGAAGTAGCATTTTGAGCTTCGTCCAATACAACGAATGCATTGGATAGCGTTCGCCCCCTCATAAACGCAAGTGGGGCTATTTCTATTTGCTTATCTTCAATTAATCTTGTCAGCTGTTTTATCGGGAAAAAATCATTTAACGCATCATAAAGTGGCTGCATGTATGGATCTACTTTGTCTTTCATATCTCCAGGTAAAAAACCCAATCTTTCACCAGCCTCTACAGCTGGCCTGGACAAAATTATTCTATCAACATGGCCTTCAATAAACCTTGAAGCTGCCATAGCAACAGCAATATAAGTTTTGCCAGTTCCTGCCGGCCCAATTCCAAAAACTAATTCACTATTTCCAAAACTCTGGATATACTTGCTTTGAGAAATTGTTCTCGGTTCAACAATTTTTTTTCTTGTTTTAATTGTAAAATTTTGAAATTTTTCTCCTGAAACTTTGTATTTTCTTTGATTTTTTAAGATAGAGTCTATCTCAGTCAATGAAACTTGCTTTCCATCATTTAATCGCTTGTATAGAACATCTAAAATCTCTAGCCCTAGTTCTTTTTCGTCCCCACTTGCAGTTACTATGTTTCCTCTTCGGGAGAGACTCGTTTCTATATTATTTTCTATATAAGCTAAGTTTTTATCAAACTGACCACAAAGTTCCGCTAAAAGACCATTATTTGGAAACACAACGTCATCACCATCCCNAACTAGTAGCGAGTCTCTAGATTTGTTCTTACTCAATAATTTTTACTCCTATAAAATAAAAAATTAATAAATTATAAAATTAAACGTGGATAGATTATTTCAAGCATCTAAACTAATTTAAGTATAAGTTATAATCAACATTATTGAATTATGCTAACACCTTTTAAAATTACTACTCGATGCGGCCGCTCAATGAATTAGTTTCAGAGGTGATAATTCTTACCTTATTAATATCTCCAGATCTAATTCTATCCCCGGTAACATGCACAGCGTGAAGATATTCGCTTTTCCCGACCATCTGACCAGCTAGTCTACCAGGCTTTTCAAAAAGAACATTAACTTCTCTGCCAATCATTTTTTTTTGTAGTCTTACTTGCTGTTCTTTCAAAAGTGTTTGAAGCTCAGCTAAACGTTCTTTTTTTACAATCTCACTTATTTCCTCTCTATTTGCTGCTGGTGTTCCTGGTCTTGAAGAATATTTAAAAGAATATGATTGGCCATATTCAATATCTTTTATCAACCTTAAGGTATCCAGAAAATCCTCATCAGTTTCTCCTGGAAAACCAACAATAAAGTCCCCAGACAGCAACAAATCTGGCCTAGCTTTTCTAAGTTTATCTATAATTCGTCTATAATCGTCCGCAGTGTGCTTTCGATTCATTTTTTTGAGAACATGATCTGACCCTGATTGAACAGGCAAATGAAGATAGGGCATTAATTTTTCACAATCCCTATGCGCATCGATCAAATCTTGAGACATGTCATTGGGATGCGAGGTAGTAAATCTAATTCTTTGCAAATTTGAAATATCTGACAATTTCCATATTAATTTAGATAAAGTATAATTTTCGCCGGAGTGTTTATTTGAGTAAGCATTAACATTTTGACCCAATAAAGTAATCTCTACCACACCTCTATCAACCAAGGATCTCGCTTCTTCAATTATCTTTTCGGGGCTTCTACTAACCTCAACGCCACGAGTGTATGGTACAACACAAAACGCACAAAACTTATCGCAACCCTCTTGGACAGTCAGAAATGCAGTTGGATTATTTCTGCGTTTGAGGTCTTTTGGCAAATGATCAAACTTGTTTTCTTCTGGGAATTCGGTATCCAAAGCTCGTTTACCATTTGTCACAGTTTTCACCATACTTGGTAGACGGTGATAAGACTGAGGACCGACAACAAGATCGACAGCTGGCTGTCTAATCATGATCTCTTCACCCTCTGCCTGAGCAACACAACCTGCTACTCCTATTTTAAGATCAGGATTATCTTCTTTTAAAAACTTTAAGCGACCAAGTTCTGAATATATTTTTTCGGCAGCTTTCTCCCTAATATGGCAAGTATTTAAGAGAATCAAATCTGCTTCTTCTTTAGATTTTGTTTCAACGTATCCAGATGGTTCCATTGCAGATATCATTCTTTCACTATCATAAACATTCATCTGACAGCCGTAAGTTTTTACAAAAACTTTCTTCATTAAGCCAAAAGCCCTTCTTAAGTAATTTTGTCATTCACGATGTACACGGATCAATTCGTCATCGCAATGCTTGTATTTTCTCTCTTTTTTTGTTGTACCAAACTTATAATATTATTTAATGTTATTTCATATTAACAAGCAAAGGCACATAATGAAAAAAATAGCCACCTCACCCAAAGAACTTCCATCATTGAAGGAAATCCTGTCTATATCAGGATTAGAATTTATGAAAAAAATACAAAACGGTGATTTACCGATTGCTCCAATAGCAGAGGTCTTAAATTACGACTTAGTTAGCGTTAAATCTGGTGAAGTAATTTTTCGTGGGGTCCCAACATTCCAATCAATGAATCCAATAGGAACTGTTCATGGGGGTTGGTATGGAACTCTGTTAGACAGCGCTATGGCATGTGCTATCATGACAAAGGTTAATAAAGGTTATTTTTATACTACCTTAGAGTACAAAATTAACATAATAAAAGCAATTCCATTAGATATGGAGGTTGATACCATAGGAACTACAACCCACGTAGGACGATCTACCGGAACTGCAATCGGTCAGATAATTGGCTCTGAAGATAAAAAAATATATGCTACGGGCTCAACCACCTGCATCATTATGAAACCAACTAAGTAAGCTAATTTATTAAAAAATAATAAACTCAGTAAGCTCTTTAATAATATAACCCCACCACATGTTCAGCTTCAGCAAAAAAGAGCCACCTTATCAAACTCATACCAATTAAATGGATCAAAAATACCAAAATCAAGAGGAAGATATTAAGGTTGAAAAGGAGCAAAACAAAGCCCGGTAAAATCCCAGCAAGAATGAAGCCGATTATACGCAATCTTATACGATGTTTTCGACCCACAATATATACCATCTCTTTTAATAAATAATTTGTACCTGTATGTGGCCCTTCTAACAATCGAACCTCACCAATATAACCAAGCCCTGTTGCGCTTTTTACATTACTTCCAGCCTGCTTAAATAGTTGATCGCCATTTAACCAAGCGTACAATTGAATCAAACTCGAAAGTATCAAAATAAAAGCTGCTAACCTGCCCTCATTTACCAAAAATGCCCCACCACCTAGGCTATAAAGTAAGAATAATACAGGAGTAAAGAAACTGTTCCATCTAGGAACTGTCCTTAATTGAGCATAAATCATGGCAGTACAAAAAATTGTCAAAATGGATAACGCTGAACCTACAACACCTAGAATAACGAACTCTTTATCCAGAAAAATCTTCCCTATCGCAAAAGGCACCATTATAATTAGTGTAGAAGTAGAAAAAATCCCTTCACGACTTAACCAACTAGTCCTCCATTGACTAAAAGCCTTTAAAAATCTTTGCGGATTTCCCAAATGGAACAAAGAGCTTAACAACCCAATTATTGAAAAACCATAAGCTAAAAAAAACAAAAGAAAATTTAACCAATAGTTTGTTAAAAAAAACCCTAAACCTAATAAGAAAAATAGACCAAAACCTAGTCCTGAGAAAATTGTAAATATTATTACAGATGGAGCAGGGTGCATTAGATCTTATCCAAAGCTTTATCTAGCCAACTCAAAAANCCAGTAGTTTCAGATGCGATGGGTTCTAAGAATGGAGATAAAACATCTATTTCACCATCTGTCGAAATTTGCACTTTTTCTCTTGGTGGCAAATACTTGTTGACAGGTTTAGTAAGCTGTTCAGGCATTAAGTCTATACCACCACGCTCTTTACTAAGNTTGCTGACATTACTATCCGGATCCAAAAAATCCCCNAAATGTCTTGCATTGGCTGGACAAGTCCTNACACAAGCTGGCTCTCTATCTTCTTCNGGTATATTTTCATTATATATTCGATCTACGCAAAGGGTACATTTTTTCATAACTCCCTCAGCTGCGTCCATCTCGCGAGCACCATAAGGGCATGCCCAGGCGCACAGTCCACACCCAATGCAATCATCCTCATTGACCAAAACAATCCCGTCTTCACGTCTCTTGTAACTTGCTCCAGTTGGGCAAACCGTAACACATGGAGCATCTTCACAATGCAGACATGACTTAGGAAAATGCACCGTCTGAGTTAAACCCTGCGCTGGAGTTACTTCATAGGTATGTATTCTATTTAAAAAAGTTCCAACGGGATTTTCCCCATAGGCTTCAATATCCGATAATGGAGCCCCATAATGCGATGTGTTCCACTCTTTACAATTTATTACACAAGCATGACAACCAACACAGGTATCCAAATCGATAACCAGGCCAAGTTTCTTTTGTGTGGTTGAAGGGAGCTCAGTCAATGAAATCTTCTCCATATTTTACATCATTTACGTGAGACTTTACAGGGGATTTCTGAGGCTGGGCAAATGGAGTTACATGTTCTTCTTTTGATATTTTCTCAACCTTAACTTTTAAGTCAAACCAAGCGGCTTGGCCCGTTATTGGATCACTATTTGACCAACGCATTCCATCTTTTTTTGGTGGTAACAACTCATGAATGATATGGTTGAGTAAAAACCCTTTGTTGGATTCAGTTGCATTTTCTGATAGCCCCCAAGCTCCTCTCCTTTTCCCAATAGCATTCCAAGTCCAAATTGTATTTTCATTCAATGCATCCATTCTGGAAACTGGGACTTTAATTGAGCCACTTCTAGAAGTTACCAACGCCCAATCTCCCTCTTGAAAATTCTTTTCTTTCCAAATCTTTTTAGGTAAATACATAGGGTTGTATCCGTGGATTTGCCTTAACCACGCATTCTGACTACCCCAGCTATGATACATAGCCATTGGTCTCTGGGTTAATGCATGTACTGGAAACTCTTCTCCATCAGTAACTTGCTCCTCAAAAGGCTGATACCAGATCGGAAGAGGATCCATTGTATCAATAATTTGTTTGCGCAGATGATCTGGTGGCTGCATTTCACCAATTCCCTTTGCAGACAATATAAATTTTTGCATTGGTTCTATGTATAAATCAAAAAGATACGGCGACTGCTTATCGAAAAGACCTATTTCGACAGCCCATTCTTGATATTCAACATTCCAAGGCTTGAAAAATTGTGCTGCTTCTGGAATATGCTTCTTCCAAAAACCACCATTCTCAATATAGGCTTGTATTTGTTTTGGGTTAGACTCTCCTCTACCCTCTTTGTCTCCATTTTTACCCCTAAATCCAGCTAAAGGACCAACACCTGGCCGTCTTTCATGATTAACAATGTAATCAGCATAATCTTTAAATTTAGGCTCTCCATTTTTGGTAATAAATCCAGGTAGTTTTAATCTTGCCCCTAAATCTAACAAAACAGATTGAAACCCTCTAACATCTCTATCTGGTTCGATCACAGGCCAACGAATACTATCAGCAGCGGCTTCAGCTTCACAAATAGGCCTATCTAGAAGGCTTATGCAGTCATGCCTTTCCATATAAGTGGTATCAGGTAAAATTAAATCAGCGTAAGCTACCATTTCAGATGAATAAGCATCTGAATAAATCAGTTTAGGTATTTTATATTCATTATTTTCATCTTTAGCAGTTAACATTTCCATAACACCAGAAGTGTTCATTGAAGAATTCCAAGACATATTCGCCATATACATAAACATCACATCAATTGGGTAAGGATCACCCGAATATGCATTACTTATTACCATGTGCATCAATCCATGAGCTGACATCGGATTTTCCCAAGAATATGCTTTATCGATCCTTATTGGTTTCCCATCGTTATTAATACATAAATCTTCAGGACCCTGGATGTAGCCAAGATGTGGACCGTCAAGTGGCTTCCCAGCAGTGACTTTACAGTGAGGTTTTGGATGACTGGTGGAGTGTTTTGGGTAAGGTGGTTTAAACCGAAACCCACCAGGAACCTCTACACTGCCCAAAATTATCTGAAGAAGATGTAAAGACCTGCATGTCTGAAATCCATTTGAATGGGCTGAAACACCCCTCATGGCATGAAAACTTACTGGCCTACCAACCATTTTATCATGCTTTTCTCCTCGAAAATCTGTCCATTCCTGTTCTATCACTATCTCTTCTTCAAAAGCCACGCGTGCCAACTCTGAAGCAATATTTTTTATCCTATCTGCAGAAATACCTACTTTCTTTGAAACTACCTCCGGNGAATAATCTTCNGANAAATAACGCTCAGCTATCATTTGAAAAACTGAAAGATGACTGACCCCTCCTCTTCTATAACTTCCAGCTAAATCAGGCTTAGCACCTTTGGTATTCCAAGCGATTGCTTTCTTTGTTATCCGATCTATTATCAAAGGTTCGCCCGCATTATCGCGAAGAAACAAACCAAAAGTTTTAGATTTTGGATCACTATCAATCAAATAAGGAGCATTTGTGTATCGAATTAAATATTCCAAATCAATCTTNCCAGCTGCCATCAAAGTATGAACCAAAGATAAAATGAACAGACCGTCTGTACCCGGTGTTATACCAACCCAATCATCTGCAATCGCATTATATCCCGTTCGGATCGGATTAACCCCAATAACTTTTGCCCCACGTTTTTTTAATTTTCCAAGCCCTATTTTTATTGGATTGCTATCGTGATCTTCAGCCACTCCAAAGATCATAAACAATTTTGTACGTTCCCAATCAGGTTGACCAAACTCCCAAAACGCGCCTCCCATCGTATATATACCAGCAGCAGCCATATTGACCGAACAGAATCCACCATGTGCGGCGTAATTTGGAGTACCATAGGCCTGCGCCCACCAACTGGTGAAAGATTGTGATTGATCACGGCCAGTAAAAAAAGCCATTTTCTTTGGATCATCATCTCTAACTGGCTTCAGCCAATCTGTTGCAATTCCTAANGCCTCATCCCAGCTTATCTCTTCAAAAGCGCCACTACCTCGCGGGCCAATCCGCTTCATTGGCGCCCGCAACCGAGCAGGAGAGTAAATCTGCATTATGCCTGCTGAACCCTTTGCACATAANACTCCCTGATTTACCGGATGGTCCTTATTACCCTCAATATATTTAACTTTACCACTTTGCATGTGTACATTTATACCACAGCGACAAGCGCACATATAACAAGTGGTTTTTCGAATCTCATCATTAACTTTAGGATTTAAGTCCAATTTGGGTTGTGCAAATTTACTCACAATAGAACCTTTGATCAAAATAGGAAAATTTAGTTAAATAAATTAATTATACATAAGCTATAAATTGTTTAAAAAAGGAAGCAAAGCGATTTAAGTTAATGTTACGCAGAATTTTGTAAATTTGATTCTACTCGCAAAATATTAGCAAGGGCAACGGATGCTATGCGGGCAGCTGACGGATCTGACCTACTTGTTAGTAATATTGGTACTTTGGCACCATTAACAATTCCAGCAGCACAACCTCCAGATAAATAGACAAGAGCTTTAAAAATCGTATTTCCAGAAACAATATCAGGCACAATTATTGCATCGGCTTTTCCAGCAACCCGATTTTCTGAAAAACCTTTCACCTTTGCACTTTTTGGAGACAATATTAAGTCTAAGGCCAAAGGGCCTGAAAAATCTGCATTTTTTATTTCTTTNNTAGCCCATTCACATAATGTAGCTGCTTCTACACTACTTTCCATAGTTTCTGTAGGAACTTCCGTTGCNGACAAAAATGCTACTTTTGGTCTACTATTCCCTAAAATGTGCAATGTTTCGACAGCAAAACGTGTTGCTTCCTTTCTAGTGACGAGATTAGGCTTTATATTTACTGCAGCATCACTAATTAATAGAGGCCGTCGATCACTTGGATGTGTGATGAAAAATGAATGTACTAACCTTCTACCGGTTCGAAGCCCCGACTCTTTTGTCAATGTAGCTTTCATAAAGATATCTGAATGAAGATCTCCTTTCATTAATATATCGCCATNTGCACAACCACACACTTTTGCTGCTACCTTGGCGCTTTCATGTTCCCCTTTAGCAGCAATTATTTCAAAATTAGTAATATCCCAATTTAAATCGTCTGCCTCTTTCTCAATAGCTTTTATATCACCAACAAAGATTGGCGTCATAATTCCAATTTTTGTCGCTTCTAAAGCGGCCNACATAGGCAAAACAGAACCAGCATTAGCAATAACTACATTGGGCTTTTTCAGTTTTTNAGCGCGGCTCAATAAATGATTTGAACAAACTATCTTTTCTGAAGTTAAAAAAGGTGAATTTTCCATTAACCTATCTCTCTAACCTTCATAAAACTAGGGGTTCAAAATCTCAAAAGTCAATTAATTTTGACGCATGTCAGCAGCACTTATTCCCGCGACAGATACAGGCTTTTTCATTGCATCTCTCCTGAAAGGTTCACCCAATTCTTGGTTTAAAATAACCTCTATAAACGTCGTTTTTCCTTCGTTCATTTGTACTTTTATAGCTTCATCTAGAGTATCACGTAGTGANTCCATACCGTCTACTTGAACGCCAATTAGACCACAAGACTTAGCAATCTTAGCGTAAGACACACCAGTGTCTAATTCAGTGCCTACGAAGTTATCCTTGTACCATAATGTTGTATTTCTTTTTTCGGCGCCCCATTGATAATTTCTAAAAATTATCATTGTTATGCCAGGCCAATCATCTCTGCCGCAGCTAACCATTTCGTTCATTGAGATACCGAATGCTCCATCCCCAGCAAATCCAACAACAGGAACNTCAGGACAAGCTATTTTCGCTCCACATATAGCTGGGAACCCATACCCACAGGGCCCAAATAGGCCAGGCGCCAAATATTTTCTTCCCGATTCGAAAGTTGGATAAGCATTACCAATCGCACAATTATTACCAATATCTGAAGAAATAATTGCTTCTTTTGGCAAAGCAGATTGTATNGCTCTCCACGCCATTCGAGGGGACATTTTTTCCGGCTCTCTCCCTCTAGCTCTTTCATTCCAAGTAGTTCCAGGATCNTCATCCTCGTGGTCCATAGAAGTCAGTTCTTGAGCCCACATTGACTTCGTCTTAGCTATCACTGCTTTTCGTTCNTGACGCCCATTATCACCCGCATTGGCACCAAGTTTAAGCAATAATGCACTCGCGACCTTCTTTGCGTCTCCAACTATTCCAATTGAAACTGGCTTTGTCAGACCAATTCTGTCAGCATTTATATCAACCTGTATAATAGAGGCTTGCGTAGGCCAATAATCTATACCATAGCCTGGTAATGTAGAAAATGGATTAAGCCTAGTTCCCAAGGCAAGTACAACATCTGCCTGTGAAATAAGCTCCATCCCAGCCTTCGAACCATTATAACCCAACGGTCCAGCAAAAAGTGGATGAGAACCTGGAAAAGCATCATTGTGCTGATAACCACAACAAACAGGAGCATCTAAACGNTCTGCCAACTTCATAGATGCTGAGATNGCATTTCCAATTACCACGCCTGCACCGTTTAATATAACTGGATTTTTTGCATTACTCAGGAGTTCTGCTGCTTTACTTATTGCTTGATCGCCACCACTTGGTAACTCAAAATCAATTACCTCCGGTAACTCTATATCAATCACTTGGGTCCAATAGTCTCTTGGTATATTAATCTGGGCAGGCGCAGACGCCCTTTTAGCCTGCATTATTACTCGATTTAACACCTCTGCGGTCCGTGTTGGATCTCTAACCTCTTCCTGATAAGCAACCATATCTTTGAACAAAGCCATTTGCTCAACCTCTTGAAACCCACCTTGACCCATTGTTTTGTTCGCTGCTTGGGGNGTAACTAGCAAAAGAGGTGTATGATTCCAATATGCTGTCTTAACAGGAGTTACGAAATTTGTAATTCCTGGACCATTCTGAGCAATCATCATTGACATTTCACCGGATGCCCGAGTGAACCCATCTGACATCATTCCAGCATTACATTCATGAGCAGCATCCCAGAATTTAATGCCAGCCACTGGAAACAGATCCGAAATTGGCATCATTGCTGAACCAATAATACCAAATGCATGTTTGATGCCATGCATTTGTAAAACTTTAACAAAAGCTTCTTCAGTTGTCATTTTCATAAAGAAATCCTTCTCAAAAATAAAGCAATGCGATTGGTTTGAATTNTCGTGTTATTCAAAAACCTCTGATAGTGCGATATCCATAGACGAAATAATTTCGTCTATATCATCTTTTGTTGCTATCAACGCAGGTGAAAGACAAAGCGTATTATTTAATCCAGGTAACGATCTATTAGTCATACCAATGATAACACCCTGCGACATACAGTTTGCTGTAACTGCCGCTACCATTTTCTCATCCATTGGCTCTCTTGTACTTCGGTCTTTAACTAATTCCGCCCCTAAGAAAAGCCCTTTCCCACGAACCTGACCAATAACGGCGTGTTTATCTTGTAATCCACTTAATTGGTCAATTGCATAGTGTCCCATTTCAACAGTATTTGATAAGAGATCTTCATTTTCAATTATATTGATGTTCTCTAACGCCGCCGCCGGTCCAGCAGTACAACCACCAAATGTCGAAATGTCGCGAAAATAATTCAATGGATCGTCTGAATTGTCTTTAAACATATCAAATACTTCTTCAGTAGTGACGGCGCAACTAATTGCAGCGTATCCTGAAGCCACCCCTTTTGCCATAGTCACAAAATCTGGTTTCACTCCAAAATGCTGATATCCAAACCAAGTACCTGTTCGCCCGACACCACATACGACTTCATCAATATGTAGTAATATATCGTACTTTTTACAGAGGTTTTGAATTCCCTCCCAATACCCGTCTGGCGGAGTTATCACTCCTCCTCCAGCAGTCACCGGCTCTAAACACATCAACCCAATCGTATCAGGTCCCTCTCTTAAAATANCCTCCTCGGTTGCTTTAACTACCTGTTCTCCGTAGTTTTCAGAGTCTTCAAATTGGCTACGGTATTCCAAGCAATGAGGCACCTGAACAAAGCCAGGGGTGAACGGTCCGTATTGGCTTGCCCTTTGAGGCTGACCGCTGGCAGATAAGCAAGTAATCGTCGTTCCATGATAGTCACGATCACGAAACAAAATTTTATTCTTTTTACCACCATATTTTTTTTCAGAAATTTGGCGAACCATTTTAAAAACTTTTTCATTTGCTTCAGACCCAGAGTTCGCATAATAAACTCTGCTTAGTCCTGGCATTTTTTGTAACAATTTCTCTGCAAACATTGATCCTGGGATAGACCCTGCTGTCTGAGCAAAATAATTTAGTTTTATAAGTTGATCCCTTACAGCATTAGCAATACTTTCACGACCATACCCGACATTTACGGTCCAAACACCCCCTGAAACCGCATCTATGTGCTCTTTGCCATGTTGGTCCCAGACTCGCATACCCTTGCCCTCAACAATAATTCGAGGATCAATTTTCTCATAAGGGGCATGCTGGCTCAAATGATGCCAAATATGTGCTTTATCATTCTCTACAACAGTAGTTAAATCATTAGCATTCAAATGCTGGTTCATAAGTTTTCTCCTCAAAATTTCTCAAATGGTAAATCGACCATAAAAGCTACAAAATCGATCTTGAATTTAATAATACTAATCCAAGAAAATCAAAAGGTAAAAAGGTAAAAAGATTACAATTAACACGAATAAAAGAAAATAAGGATAAAACTGGAACTCTTTTTATACCCAATAGATTAACGTATTATAACTTAAGAAAATTGTTTTACAAATGTTTTCACTTACATGTAGTAAGAATTTTAATTTCGTCTCAACCGTTCGAAATGTGAGGTTCCTTCATCATGATAATAAAAAGGATAGCCGCTCTGACTACTTCCATTCATAATAGAATAGACTTCCTTTAGGACAATTTGAGTGATGATCGGCAAATCGAGGCTCTCTGCGGCAGTCAATCCAATCCACTGTAAATGACTTAGTTCACCAGATGCATTTGAAAAATCATCTAGATCGCCATGAATATTTTCTGAATTGACTAAAAAGAATCTTGCGTCGAATCTTCGCGTCCTGCCAGGGGGTGTAATTGCTCTAAAAATCAAATCCATATTTTTGGCATTAGGCTGATAACCATTCTTAAAAAACTCCTCCCAGCTTTTATGTTGCGTTGTAGGAGTATGTTTAGAAAAAGATCCCAAAATTAAACCTGTTTCTTCCCAAAGTTCTCTTATTCCAGCTGCTACAATAGCAGATTCAATGCCACTTTCAGATTTCATTTTCAAATTTAGAAGCATCTCTTTATTAATTTTGTCATCAGGAATTATTCCTGAGTCTCCCTTATCTACAGCGCCTCCAGGAAAAACAAACTTATTAGGCATGAATGACGCTCCTTCGCCCCTTTGACCCATCAATACTTTTGAATTCTCATTCGATCCACGCAAAACTATGATTGTAGCAGCGTTTTTTACTTCAAAGTTTTTCATTACACTCCTACTATTTTTGATCAAATCTCATCTTAAATGGATGTTAGAATCCATGCATTTTTTTAGCCCATTGCAATCCAATTAAAGCGCCTTTTATTCTCGGAAGCAGATAGAACGTCAATAAAATTGCGACCGTACTCAAACTAACAGCCATAATCAACGGGTTCAGCCGGAAAAAGTCATAAAAAACTAGAATTAAAGGTACCAATAAATGCCCTAAAATCAAAATTGTAATATAAGCCGGCCCATCGTCAGCTCTTTGGCAACGAAAATCTTGAAAACAAGAACTACATTCCAATCTTACTTTTAGATAAGAACTCATTAATTCACCTTTGCCACATCTTGGACAAAGCCTTTTCCACCCAAAAAACATAGCTACTTTTAAAGAACGATTCAATTTCTCTTCCATAAATGGTCTTATTCCTAGTTAATTGTTATTGATTAACTAATGCTTGTCGGCAATTATCAAGTGCAACTGAGTGTCGCATTTTAACCCTTAATAATTTAACAAGACCTTTTGTTTGGACTAACTTTGGAAATATTATTCTTAATAAGTTTATTTATTATTGGATTTTTTGCTGGCATTTTAAATGCCGTCGCCGGTGGTGCTACTTTTTTAACATTTCCAGCTTTGATGTTGGCCGGATTGTCCCCAGTCTCTGCTAATGCAACAAACTTCATTGCTACTGCTCCAGGTAATATAGCGGCATTACCTGCATTCAAAAATGAGTTAAGAACTATTGGGAAAAGCATCTATGGACCCATACTTATATGCTCATTTGGGAGCATATTGGGAGCTGTAATACTTTTTTCACTGGGTGCTGATATTTTTAAAAGTCTCATTCCTTACTTGATGGGTTTTGCGACATTTCTATTTATCATTGCGCCAAAACTACGAAAGAAGTTCGTGGGGTTATCATTATCATCACAAAAACTGCCCATAATTCTTCTTTTCGCATTTTCCATTTATGGTGGTTATTTCGGCGCTGGACTAGGACAAATTGCGTTAGCAGTTTTAATACTGATTGGTTTTGAAGACCTCCGCACCGCTAATGCAATGAAAAATGCTGTGATTGCATCTATAAGTCTTCCAGCTTCAATAATTTATATTATGTCTGGTGAGGTTTTTTGGCCTTACGCGATCGTAATGTTTCTCGGAAGCGCTGGAGGCGGTTATGCTGGAGGAAGACTAGCAATTTCACTTCCTCAAGATTGTATCAGAAAAATTGTAATTATATTTGGAGCTCTTTTGACACTTTATTATTTTTTCATGAAATAATGTTGCGATTAAAACAAATTAATTTTCTTCGTCAATTCATTTTAGCGAAAACGTTGTCCAGATTTCAATAAAAGTAATTGTTAAGATCACTTATTGCTCTGTTTGTCACAAATAAAAAAGAACAATACAAGAACGTGGCTTTTCTTTGCCTTAGAAAAGGTATAACCATATTTTACAGATAAAATACTTGAGATGTTTAAATGAGCTCATCATTAATTGCTAAGGCAACAGCAGCTAGATCAAACCATTATTTGGACGGTCTAAACCCAGAACAAAGAAGAGCTGTGGAAACAATTAATGGGCCTGTTTTGATGTTAGCAGGCGCAGGAACAGGGAAGACTAGAGCCTTAATCACCAGAATTGTTCATATTTTGAATCTTAGAAAAGCACGAACGAACGAAATTTTGGCAGTAACATTCACGAATAAAGCAGCACGGGAAATGAAAAACCGCATTCACTCAAATTTAGGTGATGCCGTCGAAGGCATGGCTTGGATTGGAACATTTCATTCGATCTGTGTGAAAATTCTTAGAGCCCATGCAGAAATTGTTGGATTAAAGTCAAATTTTACTATTTTAGATACCGATGATCAAATAAGATTACTGAAACAATTAATTCAAGCCGAAAACATTGACGAGAAACGTTGGCCCCCAAGATTGCTTGCTCATATTATCGATAGTTGGAAAAATAGAGCATTAATACCTGAAAATATTCCAGTCAGCGAAATGTCCCTTTTTGATAGTCGGGCATCCGAACTTTATGCCTTTTATCAAGAACGCCTCAAATCTCTAAATGCTGTCGATTTTGGTGACTTACTGATGCATGTGGTAACCATCTTTCAAAATGAAAGTAAGATCTTAGAAAGCTATCAAAAACGGTATAAATATATTCTAGTAGACGAATACCAAGATACAAACATAGCACAGTATTTATGGTTACGACTATTGGCTTCCTCCCATAAAAATATCTGCTGTGTTGGAGATGACGATCAATCAATTTATGGTTGGCGTGGTGCAGAAGTTGGTAATATCTTAAAATTTGAGAATGACTTTAGTAACGCAACTATTATTCGACTTGAACAAAATTATCGCTCTACGGAACATATTTTGGCAACAGCATCTCACTTAATAAATCAAAATAGTGAACGGCTTGGAAAAACCCTTTGGACAGCTGAGAATGGTGGAGACAAAGTAAGACTTATAGGGCACTGGGATGGAGATGAAGAAGCACGTTGGATTGGTGATGAAATTGAAGCCTCCCAATTAGGTAGCGCTGGAAACCAACCAA
Source organism: Paracoccaceae bacterium (assembly GCA_002712045.1). Classification (GTDB taxonomy): domain Bacteria; phylum Pseudomonadota; class Alphaproteobacteria; order Rhodobacterales; family Rhodobacteraceae. Next base: position 45,280 of record PARX01000021.1, on the reverse strand, counting down.
TAAATGCAAATGAGATAGCGATATTGGTAAGAGCCTCTCATCAAATGAGGGCATTTGAAGATCGATTTATGACCATTGGTTTGCCTTATCGCGTTATAGGGGGCCCAAGATTTTACGAAAGGGCCGAGATAAGAGATGCACTTGCTTATTTTAGGATTGTAATCTCTCAAGATGATGACTTAGCCTTTCAAAGGATTGTAAATCGGCCAAAAAGAGGAATCGGTGAAAAAGCACAGCAAAAAATAAATATTGAAGCCAGAAAAAATAACATCCCGCTGGTCATGGCAGCTGGAAATCTATGTCAAAATAATGAGCTTTCTGGACGAGCAAAAAAGGAACTCACATCACTGTTAATGCAAATAACTCGCTGGAATGTAATGTTAACCAATAACAGCGTTAAACATATCGAATTAGCCGAAATAATTTTGGATGAGTCCGGTTATACCGAAATGTGGCAAAACGAAAATACTCCCGACGCACCAGGACGTTTAGAAAACTTGAAGGAACTCATTAAAGCTTTGGAACAATTTGAAAATATTCAAGGTTTCATAGAACATATATCGTTGATAATGGAAAATGAATCAGACGATGAAGCTTTAAAAGTTTCAATTATGACGTTACATGCGTCTAAAGGACTCGAATTTCCCCATATTTACTTACCTGGCTGGGAAGATGGACTGTTTCCTTCTCAAAGGTCTATGGATGAAACCGGCAAGATTGGTTTAGAAGAAGAAAGAAGATTGGCTTACGTGGGCATCACGCGCGCAGAGCAACTCTGCACGATAAGCTTTGTAGCTAATAGACGTATTTTTGGTCAATGGCAGTCAGCTCTTCCATCTCGATTTATTGATGAATTGCCAGAAGATCATGTACAAGTCTTAACCCCACCTGGCCTATATGGAGGTGGTTTTGGGGCAGCCGCTTCAACAATATCATCCTTTTCAGATAACAGTGAAGGAATAGAAAATGATATTTATAATTCTCCTGGGTGGCAAAGAATGAAAAACAGAGCCACAACAAAAATAAATCCAACCACTGGAAATGACGACTATATTACTCTTGAACCATTAAACAAAGAACAAAGCTTGATAGGTGAGAGAATATTTCATCAAAAATTTGGATACGGTATGGTGTCAGAACAGGATGGCGAAAAATTAACAGTTTCATTTGAAAAAGCAGGTGAAAAGAAAGTATTAGATAAGTATGTTGTACGCGCAGAGCAGATTTTTACGTAATATCTTCCACAGTAAGTTCTTAACAACCAAAAATAAATATAAAGGGTTGGCCTTTTCTTAAGGGACATCTATACGCTTCGAATTTAACACCTTAAAGGAAAACTTTATGAACCGAGCTAGCGCAAATATAAATCTTATGATCAAGGCAGCTAGGTTTGCAGCAAAACGGCTACTTAGAGACTTTGGAGAAGTAGAGAACCTGCAAGTTAGTCAAAAAAGCCCAAGCGATTTCGTTACCAGAGCTGATAGAAAAGCAGAAGAAAGCATACAAACCGATTTGACTGAAGGGCGACCAAATTATGGTTGGTTAGGAGAAGAAAGTGGTGAAAAAAAAGGTAGTGACCCAACAAGAAAATGGATTGTTGACCCCTTAGATGGAACTACCAATTTCTTACATGGCATCCCACACTGGGCCATCTCGATTGCTTTAGAGTACAAAAGTGAGATCGTTTCAGCAGTCGTGTATGATCCTTTGAAAGATGAGCTGTTTTGGGCTGAGAAAGGTTCAGGTTGTTACATGAACGAAAAAAGATGTCGAGTATCAAATAGACGCAACTTAAATGAAATGATTTTTTCTACGGGAATCCCTTTCGCGAACAAGTCGGGTGATCTGTCCTTAACGTTAGCTGAGTTAAATAATTTAATGCCAGAATGTGCAGGCGTGCGAAGGCTGGGTGCTGCCTCTCTTGATCTAGCGTATGTTGCATCTGGTAGATACGATGGATTTTGGGAGAGAGGTTTACAAAGTTGGGATATAGCAGCGGGGCTATTGTTGGTTAAAGAAGCTGGGGGCTTAATTGAGCCAATAAATATTGAAAACGATGTGTTAAAAGATGGTGAGTTAATTGCAGGCAATGAAATTTCTTTTGAAAAATTTTCCAAAATTATTCGAAATCGCTGATTTTCTCAACTAAATTAACAATAGCATCACCAGCATACATATCCCTCGAAACTTTATCATATCGTAAATATGCTATGCCTTTTCCAGAGCTCTGGGAAAACAAAAATCCACACTCATTGCCATTTGATAAAATCGGCGTGCCAATTTCAGCAGCACCCTCTACAAGTACCGTTGAAAATCCCTTCCTTAATTTAGTCTTATGTTTCATTCGAGCTGTAACTTCCTGCCCAATGAAACATCCTTTTTTAAAATCTACACCGGATAATTCTTCAAATCTTGCTTCAAGAATATAAGTGTCATTTTGAATTAGCTCGATACCAGATTGAGGGATACAAGCTCTTACATAAAGCTCTTTCCAATTTATTTTTGATTCTTCTCCAAGCACGCCATAAATTCGCCAACCCAAAGAGTCATGTCGAGGATCTACCAAAGATGTCGGTACTTTACTACCTCGACCTCGTGATACTGGCATGTCAATAAGTTCAAGATTAACATCGGCACGAAGTTTATAAGTAGTTAGTTTGGATATCAGACTTTCGGAAAACGGTTTATAAGTGTCGATAAAAATATCATTTTTACGCTTAAAAAGAAAAAAATCACAAAAATACTTCCCTTGTGGAGTTAATAAAGCCGCATAAGTTAGGTCCTGTTTTACATTATTAGTTGCTATATTATTCAAAAATGCTTCATTATCTTTACCACTTACCTTAATAATTTGCCGATCCTCGCATGTTTCAATTGTCATAATTTTAAACTACTTTCAGATTATTAAATATTAAATTTAGATCTATATACTCTTGAACAAAAATTCAAATTAACAAGATTTTTTCTCAATCTTTTCAATAAGGTAAAATAATATGACTTTCAATAAGTTCACTTTATTAAGCGAAATTTCTCTCATTGAAGCTAAGTTACTTGTTTTTCGTTTTGATTCAGACTAGGCAGGCGTCGATTTAAATAATCTCAAGTGGAGAAACAAATGAGACGGCCTAAAATAGCACTAATTGGATCAGGAAATATTGGGGGAACTTTAGCACATCTAGCAGCAATTAAGGAACTCGGTGACATTGTAGTCTTCGATATTGCAGAAGGCTTACCCCAAGGAAAAGCTCTCGACATCGCAGAGTGTGGGCCAGTATCAAGCTTTGATGTTAATTTAACCGGAACCAATCAATATGAAACCATAAAAGATGCAGACATATGTATCGTTACTGCTGGAGTTGCAAGAAAACCAGGAATGAGCAGAGATGACTTATTAGGAATAAACTTGAAGGTTATGAAATCTGTCGGAGAGGGTATAGCAAATTTTGCTCCGAACGCTTTTGTCATTTGCATCACAAATCCACTGGATGCGATGGTTTGGGCGCTACAAAAATTTTCAAAATTACCTCACAATAAGGTCGTGGGCATGGCTGGTATCTTAGATAGCGCAAGATTCCGACACTTTTTATCTGAAGAGTTCAATGTATCGATGCGAGATGTCTCTGCCTTCGTGTTAGGTGGTCACGGCGATACAATGGTTCCCCTCACTCGCTACTCAACAGTTGCGGGTATTCCTCTAAATGACCTGGTAAAAATGGGTTGGACAACACAAGAAAGATTAGATTCGATTATACAAAGGACCCGGGACGGTGGCGCCGAGATAGTTGGCTTACTTAAGACAGGTTCTGCGTATTATGCGCCAGCTACTTCTGCTATTGAAATGGCCGAAGCATTCCTAAAAGATCAGAAACGAGTTCTACCATGTGCAGCTTATGTTGATAATGCTTTTGGACTCAATGGAATTTACGTAGGAGTTCCTACTATTATTGGAGCAAACGGGATCGAAAAAATAATAGATATTGATTTAAACAAAGAAGAAAAACTAATGTTTGATAAATCAGTAGANGCCGTCTCTGGACTTATCGAAGCATGCAAAAACATAGATAATTCATTAAAATAAGTCTTATCTTTTTATTTGTGATCACAAATTTTTCATTTGTGATCACAAATAAGTAATTTTCTATTATATTATATTAATTTAACAAATTCGTCGTTTATTATATTTTTTTTCTGTGTCACACCAAGAAAAAAAACAGATTGGCGAAAGCGATGAATATTCACGAATATCAAGCTAAGGCTCTACTTTCCAGTTATAATATTCCAGTTTCAANCGGAAGAACTGTTATGCAGTCTGATGATGCTGAAAAAAAGGCAAAAGAATTAAACGGCCCATTGTGGGTTGTAAAGGCTCAAATACACGCAGGTGGACGAGGAAAAGGGAATTTCAAAGAAGATTCTGCTGGAGATGAAGGTGGGGTTAGGCTTTGTAATTCAGCATCGGAAGCAGCCAAAGAAGCACACAAAATGCTCGGATGTACTTTAGTCACACATCAAACTGGTCCAAAGGGTAAGCAGGTAAATCGCATCTATATTGAAGATGGGTCATTGGTCGCAAAAGAACTTTACCTAGCCCTTGTGGTAGATCGCACCTCAAGTCAGCTAACATTTGTATGTTCAAAAAGTGGTGGTATGGATATTGAGGAAGTGGCAGAAAGTAACCCTGAAGATATAAAGAATTTTTCAATCGATCCAGCTTCTGGATTATCAGATTTCCATGGACGCCAAATTGCTTTTAGCCTGGGATTAGAGGGAGAGCAAATAAAACAGTGCATTAGTCTTGTTACAAATCTTTACAACTTATTTCTTAAAAAAGACATAGAAATGCTAGAGATAAACCCATTGATTATTGATAAAAATGGTCTTTTGAAATGTCTGGACGCTAAAATTGGTTTTGATAGTAATGCCCTCTATAGAAACAAAGATATTCTTGAGCTACGAGACGAGACAGAAGAAGACCCTAAAGAATTAGAAGCTTCAAAATATGATCTCAATTATATTGCATTAGATGGCGAAATTGGCTGTATGGTCAATGGGGCTGGTTTAGCAATGGCNACAATGGATATCGTAAAACTGTATGGAGCAGAACCAGCAAATTTTCTTGATGTAGGTGGCGGCGCAACCANAGAAAAAGTAACCGAAGCCTTTAAAATAATAACATCTGACTCAAATGTGAGAGGTATTTTAGTAAATATTTTTGGAGGTATTATGCGATGCGATGTAATAGCTGAGGGNGTGGTNGCTGCTGTNAAAGAAGTTGGCTTAAAAGTACCATTAGTCGTAAGACTTGAGGGAACNAATGTAGATAAAGGAAACCAAATTATAAATTCATCAAAATTAAATGTGATAACCGCAAAAAATTTAGATGAAGCTGCAAAGAAAATTGTGAGTGCNGTGAAAATTAAAAAGAATTAAGGAAATAAGATGTCTATTTTAGTTGATGCGACAACGAAAGTAATCTGCCAAGGCTTTACTGGATCACAGGGGACTTTTCATTCTGAGCAGGCAATTTTTTACGGAACACAAATTGTTGGAGGCGTGACCCCCGGTAAAGGTGGACAAGATCACTTAAAACTTCCTGTATTCAACACCGTGCATGAGGCCAAACATNATACAAAAGCAAATGCAACCTCTATTTATGTGCCGCCTGCGCACGCTGCAGATAGTATTTTGGAAGCAATTGATGCAAAAATTGAATTGATAGTCTGTATTACAGAAGGAATTCCTGTGCTTGATATGGTAAAAGTGAAAAGAGCCCTAACTTCTAGTGCGTCAAGACTAATCGGACCCAATTGTCCAGGTGTTATAACACCTGGTGCATGCAAAATAGGTATCATGCCAGCGCATATACACATGCGTGGTTCAGTGGGTGTGGTCTCGAGATCTGGTACTTTAACTTACGAAGCAGTTGGCCAAACAACAGAAGCAGGACTNGGTCAATCCACATGTGTTGGCATAGGAGGAGATCCAGTAAAAGGCACTGAATTTATAGAAATTTTGGAAATGTTTCTACAAGATGAAGAAACACAATCTATAATAATGATTGGTGAAATTGGTGGCTCAGCAGAAGAAGAAGCTGCACAATTTTTAAAAGACGAAGCTAAGAAAGGGAGAGCAAAACCGANAGCAGGGTTTATAGCAGGAAGAACCGCGCCGTCCGGTCGGCGAATGGGACATGCTGGCGCAATTGTTGCTGGAGGCAAAGGTGGTGCAGACGACAAAATTGAAGCTATGAGATCAGCGGGCGTTATAGTTGCTGATAGCCCAGCTGATTTAGGCAACGCCGTACTGAGAGCAAATGCCCTATGATTAACCCAAGATCCAAAGTAAAAATAGCCAATCAAGATTACATTAGATACATTCATGTAAGGTATAAAATTGTCAGATATTAAGAAAAAATTTCTTGATTCAGCTGAATTACTTCAGGGTAATTCAGCTAAGTATCTGGAGCAGATGCATGCAAAATACTCCGATAATGCAAATGAACTTGATCTAAAATGGCAAGAATTTTTTATGAATTTTAATGACAGTGCAAATCTAAAAGATACAACCAGTCAAAACCCCTCCTGGTCAAGAAAAGACTGGCCTCCAATAAATGGGGAAAAGTATGGGTTTGGTGAGGAGTTACAACCACAATTCGAAANTAAGATAAAATCAAAACTTACTNAAGAAGGGTTAGANATTAATACTGATGAATTAAGGCGCGCTGTTTTAGACTCAGTAAGAGCCCTCATGTTGATCAGAGCATACAGGATAAGAGGGCATCTTGCTGCAAAACTAGATCCATTAAAAGTCACGGAAAATAATAATCTCCCTGAATTGGACCCAAGAACATATGGATTTCAACTGGAAGATATGAATCGCCAAATTTATATCGATAACGTATTAGGCCTCGAATTAGCCTCAATGAAAGAAATAATTGATATAGTTCGCAGGACATATTGCGGTACTTTTGCACTGCAATATATGCATATTTCGAACCCCGACGAAAGCCAATGGCTAAAAGAAAGAATTGAAGGTTATGGNAAGGAGATTAACTTTACCAAAAGAGGTCGNAAAGCAATATTAAATAAGCTTGTTGAAGCAGAAGGTTTCGAAAAATTTTTACACGTTAAATACATGGGTACAAAACGTTTTGGACTAGACGGCGGTGAAGCCTTAATTCCAGCAATGGAACAAATAATTAAACGAGGCGGTGCCCTGGGTGTAAAAGATATCATAATTGGAATGCCCCACCGAGGGAGATTAAATGTTTTGGTTAACGTTTTAGCGAAACCGCTTCGAGCCATATTCAACGAATTTCAAGGCGGTAGCTTCAAACCAAAAGAGGTAGATGGTTCCGGTGATGTNAAATACCACCTGGGAGCAAGTTCAGATAGAGAATTTGATGGAAACAAAGTTCATTTATCCCTAACTGCAAATCCCAGTCATCTGGAGGCTGTAAACCCAGTTGTTTTAGGGAAGGCCCGAGCAAAACAAGAGCAGTACAACGACGATACAAGAAGAAGCGTAATGCCAATTTTACTACACGGGGACGCTGCATTTGCGGGACAAGGAGTCGTCGCAGAATGCTTTGGTCTTTCTGGATTAACAGGTCATCGCACGGGTGGAACAATGCATATTGTAATAAACAATCAAATTGGTTTTACAACTGCTCCACATTTCAGCAGATCTTCACCCTACCCAACTGATATCGCTTTGATGGTAGAAGCACCAATATTCCATGTAAACGGCGATGACCCTGAAGCTGTTGTACATGCAGCAAAAGTAGCAACAGAATTTCGCCAGAAATTTGCAAAAGACGTGGTGTTAGATATTTTTTGTTATCGAAGGTTCGGTCACAATGAGGGTGATGAACCAATGTTTACTCAACCGCTAATGTATAAGACCATAAAAAACCATAAAACAACTCTTGAAATATATAGTGAAAGATTAATTAAAGATGGCTTAGTTCCACATACTGAAATAGAGGCATCAAAAAAGAATTTTCAGAACATCTTAAATGATGAATTTGAAGCTGGAAAAAACTTTCAACCAAACAAGGCCGATTGGTTGGATGGACGCTGGTCTCATTTGAACCAAAACAATGAAAATTATCAACGAGGCACTACTGCCATTTCTCTTGCGCAATTTAAGAAAATTTCAAAAGCACTAACTGATGTTCCAAAAAGTTTTGAACTTCACAAGACAGTCAAACGCCAATTAGCATCTAAAAAAGAGATTCTAAAAGAGGGTGTAGCTTTAGACTGGGCAACAGGAGAAGCACTAGCGTTTGGATCACTATTACTTGAAGGTTTTCCAGTAAGGTTGGCTGGGCAAGATAGTGCTAGAGGCACGTTTAGCCAAAGACATTCTGTATTAATTGATCAAAACACGGAAGATAGATTCTTTCCATTAAATCAGATTGATAAAAATCAAAAATACTATGAGGTAATTGATAGTATGTTATCAGAATATGCCATATTGGGTTTTGAATACGGCTATTCTTTATCGGAACCGAATGCTTTGGTTATTTGGGAAGCCCAATTTGGTGATTTCGCAAATGGCGCACAAATTATGTTTGACCAATTTATCTCATCTGGGGAACGTAAATGGCTCAGGATGTCAGGATTGGTTATGTTGCTTCCACACGGTTTTGAAGGTCAAGGACCAGAACACTCATCAGCTAGATTAGAACGATTTTTACAGAACTCTGCTGAGGAAAATTGGATTATTGCAAATTGCACCACACCAGCAAATTATTTTCATATATTACGTAGGCAACTTCATCGAACTTACAGAAAACCGCTCGTTCTAATGACACCAAAATCGCTTCTTAGAAACAAATTTGCAGTATCCCAACAAGAAGACTTCCTTGAGGGTTCTAGTTTTCACCGAGTCTTATGGGACGATGCTCAAAAAGAAAACTCATCGTTAAATTTAGAGCAAGACAATAATATAAAGCGTGTCATCGTATGCTCTGGTAAAATATATTATGACTTATTAAAGGAAAGAGACTCTAATTATCTAAGTCATATTTATCTTTTAAGAGTGGAACAATTATATCCTGTTCCAGGAAAAGCGCTAATCAAGGAACTAAATAGATTCAAAAATGCTCAATTGATTTGGTGTCAGGAAGAACCCAAAAATCAGGGTGCATGGAGTTTTATGGAACCTAACTTAGAAGTAATTTTATCAGAACTAAAAATTAAAGCGAAAAGAGCAAAATTTGTAGGCAGACCGCCTTCAGCGTCTCCTGCGACTGGCCTGGCTAGCCAACACAAAGAGCAGCAAGAAAAAATTATTTTCGAAGCTCTAGATTTAGAAGGGGGTTAAGTAATGGCTATAGAGATACGGGTACCTACGCTTGGGGAAAGTGTTACTGAGGCAACAGTCGCAACGTGGTTCAAAAAACCAGGTGATTTAATCCAATCTGACGAAATGTTATGTGAATTGGAAACTGATAAGGTAACGGTGGAAGTCCCCTCACCTACAGCAGGTAAACTTCAAGAAATAATTGTTAAGGAAGGGCAAACAGTAAGCGTGGATGCGCTACTCGCAATCTTATCAAAAGAAGACACTGCGCAAGAAAAGGATATTTTTAAAGAAATTGAGAATACCCAAGTTCAAGAAAATAATGACTTTAAAGAAAAAGATACTGAGGATGCGCCTTCTGCCAAAAAAATAATGCTTGAAAAGAATCTTGACCCTAAATCCATTACAGGCTCAGGAAGAGATGGCCGTATAATGAAGGAGGATGTTCAAAATATACCCCACAAATCAAATCAGGAAAAGCCTTCAAGTGTTAATGCTCCGATTAATGATGAAGAGCGAATAAAAATGTCTCAACTACGTAAAACCATCTCTAATCGATTGAAAGAGGCACAGAACACGGCAGCCATTCTTACTACTTACAACGAAGTTGATATGAGTGAGATAAAAAAGATAAGAACCGATTACAAAGAACTTTTTATGCAGAAACACGGCGTGAACCTAGGATTTATGTCATTTTTTATAAAAGCGTGTAGTCATGCCTTATTAGAGATACCTGAAGTAAACGCCCAAATCGATGGTGAAGACATTGTGTTTAAGAAATACGTAAACATGGGAGTGGCTGTAGGAACACCAAATGGTTTGGTAGTACCAGTAATTAAAAACACAAATATTTTAACATTTGCAGAAATAGAGAAACAAGTCGTTGAATTAAGTGAAAAAGGGCGAGATGGAAAGCTTTCGATCCAAGAAATGCAAGGGGGCACATTCACTATATCAAATGGTGGAATTTATGGTTCTTTGATGTCTTCTCCAATACTAAACCCTCCACAATCTGGGATTCTTGGAATGCATAAAATTCAGGAAAGACCAGTAGCCATAAACAATGAAATTGTAATTAGACCTATGATGTATCTAGCTTTATCTTATGACCACAGAATTGTGGATGGAAAAGGTGCAGTAACCTTTCTAGTCAGAGTCAAGGAGGCTTTAGAAGATCCGAGACGATTGCTAATGGATTTATAATGATCACATTTGACCACATTGCAGTGGGTGCGGCATCCCTTATGGATGGGTTAGAATGGATCGAAGAAACATTACATATGAAGATTCCAGCTGGTGGCAAACACGATCAAATGGGAACCCATAATCATGTTATCTCGTCGGGAGATGACACCTACTTGGAAATAATTGCAAAAGATCCATTAGCACCTACTAAAGAACAAGCAACCTGGTTTGGATTAGACGATCCAAGGACTGAACTCTCACTTTATAAATCACCACGAGTAATTAGTTGGGTTTGTCGTACAGAAAATATCAATCGTACTCTAAGATTATTAGAGAATTTGGGAATTGACACAGATTTTGGCAATCCAAAAAATATGAGTCGCGGTAACCTACAATGGAAGTTTAGTTTAAGGAAAGACGGCCTAATCCCACTCTGGGGCTCTGCTCCAATCTTCATAGAATGGGCAGATAACTCAAAACACGTGTCTCAGGATATGGGTGATGAGGGCTTGAAATTCGAACATCTGCATATTGACACTCCTCATAAAAATGCATTGCAAAACCTGTTATGGACACTTGACTTCACGGATGCGCGCATATCTATCAGCCAAAGTAAAGACACCTGTTTAACTGCTACCTATAAGTTGAAAAATGGTAAGAAAGTATCAATTAATCAACGAGATGTAAGGAATTAATTATGACTGACTTTGATGTAATTATAATTGGGGGAGGACCTGGTGGATATGTTTGTGCCATTAAATGTTCACAATTGGGGTTAAAAACGGCATGTATTGACGCTGGCCCAGCCCTTGGTGGCACATGCTTAAATGTTGGATGTATTCCATCAAAAGCTTTGCTTCATGCGAGCCATCAATTTCATGAAGCTAAACATAATTTTTCTAACATGGGAATAATGTCTGGCTCTCCAAAAGTAAACTGGAAAGAAATGCAATTATATAAAAATTCTACTATTAAGCAAAACACGCAAGGCATCGATTTTTTGTTTAAAAAGAATAATATTAAATACATTAAGGGTCATGGTAAATTAATCTCTGAAACAGAAGTTGAAGTAGAAGGGGAAAGTTATCGAAGTAAAAATCTTGTTCTTGCTACCGGTTCGGAGCCAACCTCCTTACCAAATATCAACATCGATGAAAAATTAATTGTCAGTTCAACAGGTGCCCTTAGTCTAAAAAAAATACCTAGTACGCTTGCGGTTATAGGGGGTGGTGTCATCGGTTTAGAACTTGGAAGTGTTTATAATAGATTAGGAACAGATGTTACTATTTTTGAAAATCAAGACTCTATAATTCCAGATATGGATCAAGATATTTCCAAAAACTTATTACGTATTTTGAAGAAACAAGGAATGATCTTCAAAACTAAATGCTCAATAGAAAATATAAAAATAATAAAAAATAAATTAAAAATTGCGTATAAAGATTTAAAAAAAGAACAAGACGTTAGCGCTGAAAGCGACATTGTATTAATGGCAACTGGAAGAAAGCCATACTCGACCGGATTAGGTTTTAGTCAAATTGGCGGTAAAACAAATAAAAACGGCTTAATACCCACAAACGAAAATAAACAAACTAATATTTCCACAATATATGCTATAGGTGATGTTACAGACGGGGTTATGTTAGCTCATAAAGCAGAAGAAGAAGGTATTGCCGTTGCTGAATTGCTCGCTGGGCAAAAAAATAAAATTAATTATAACAATATTCCAAATGTAATATATACCAACCCAGAGGTAGCCTCCGTTGGGCTAACTGAAACACAACTAAAAAAAATAAATAGAGCTTATAAAGTAGGCAAGTTTAACTTTGCTGGAAATGGTAGAGCCAAATTAGTTTTTAATTCTTCCGGGTTTGTTAAGATATTGAGTGATCATAAAACTGACAGAATATTAGGCTGTCATATAATTGGCCCAAGTGCTGGTGACATTATTCATGAAGTATGTGTAGCCATGGAGTTTGGTGCTTCTGCACAAGATCTCGCCATGACCTGTCATGCGCATCCGACATTTTCTGAAGCTATAAAAGAAGCAGCACTTTCGTGTGGTGCTGGAGCAATACATTCTTAATTGATCTAATTATCTTTTTTAGTTTGATAACATTCTTAATCCTTTGGTTACGTCTGTCCTGACCATTAACCGCAGGGACGACTCGTCAGCAGCTTTTAATGCGGCCAATATCAACTTATGATGTGTTGGTGCCTCTTTTATGGTTGCTTCCTCATAAAGTGATCTCATAGTAGGCCCTATTTGCAACCAAATATTTTCAATCAATGCCAACATTGCCGGTGCCTGCGCTCTTAAATATAAACTTCTATGAAATTCTAAATTTGCTCTTAAATATGAATTACTATCTCCCTGTATTACCGCCTGAGAGATACGACTATTTATTATTTGCATTCTATCAATAAGAGTTAGGTGTGCGCGTGGCAAAGCTCTTGCTGCAATTTCAGGTTCCAATAAGCCTCTCAAAGCTGTTAATTCCTCCAACCTGTCAGCGCTCAATACTGGTGTCATAAATCTACCAGTATTTGTGACAATCAGCGCTCCTTCTGCAGCAAGACGCCGCAAAACCTCTCTAGCAGGCGTCATTGAAACGCTGAACTGATCGGCCAGACCTCTGAAAGTTAAAGAATTCCCAGGAGTTATATCACCAAGCATTATTTTTTGCCTTAAATCTCGATAGATCTGATCTTGCAAAGACGGTTGATTAATTCGTGAATCTTCTTCCATCAAATATAATGTGATCACAAAATGATAGCTGTCAATGGTTTTTTTCAAATTATAAATAATTTGCGATCACAAAAATTAAATATACCTATTTTTTTCCAAATATCATGAACTTATTGGGTAGAAACTTACCAAACCTAAAAACTAAAGAAAAAAACCAAGGAAAGTTTATAACTCGGCGTTTAGTTAACATACCTCGAGCAATTATTCCTGCTGCTTTCTCTGCTGACATTTTAAAGGGCATGTGAAAACTATTTTTTTCAGTAAGCCTGGTTTCTACGAATCCCGGATTAAATAACTGAACTTTTATATTCATTTTATATAAATCTGACGAAATATTTTCCGATAAATGCATGAGAGCTGCTTTACTTGCGCCGTATCCTATAGCTCCCTGCAAACCTGTAAATCCAGCTAATGAACCAACGATTACAATATGTCCATTATCTCTACTGACAAAATTTGGCATGCACGCACCTAAGACTCTTAGCGCACCTAAAAAATTTGTATCTGCCATCCTAATGACATCTTGATCAACCCAATTTTGAGAGTGCATCGGAGTGTACTCTCCCGCCATATAAACCACGCCATCAATAGGACCAATTGTGTCGAAAGCATTCCTTATGCTCTCTGAGTCAGTTACATCGCAATAAACAACTTGCGTCGGTATTAGGAGTTTTTCTGAAAGCGCATTTAACCTCTGAGTATTTCTTGCAGAGATTATTAATGAAGCGCCCAAATTATCCATTTTTTTAGCCAATTCATACCCGATGCCATCACTTGCACCTATAAGCCAATATCGCTTTCCCTTAAGGTTTTTCATAAGTTTTTTCTAAACGTCGCAACAAGCTCACCAACCTTCACTCCAAATTTTCTGAATTCCGACCTATTAATAATAGTTCCATTTTCCATAAGGTGCATCCAATCAATAACATTTATTTCATGTCCACCCAATTCTTGCGATAATTTTAGCTTATATTCTAATTTAACCGCTGAGCCCATCTGCTGCCCATTAGCTTTTCCAATTATATCCGGAGCTGTACCTTCAATTCTTCCATCGCCTAAAACTTTTAATCTCCATTGTCTAATCTGGTTTTTTCCAGAGGAGAAATTAAAATTTTCTATAAGCTTTCCCTCATTGCCTTTCCAACTTCCCTCAAAGCTGGCTATAAAAGTACTTACCAAGTTACCAGATAATCCATAAATCATACCCTCAGCTACCATAGGACCATTTAAACAATCTCTTATATCAAAAATATTCTTCTCTTCTTTAAATCTAAGAATATTTTGATTCTTAAATGCGAAGAACTGAAATTTTACTGTTATAAGCAACAAGCAAAAAGCTGTTAACATAAGAATAATCCACATCAGCTATTTTTCCTTTCAAATGGCCCATACTGCAAGGCAATCAAAGCTAAAAGTTTTAATGAACAAGGCAGCAGACAATAAAAAAAATTTAAATTAAAGAACTGACCTTCAACTTCTCTTTCTCCAGATACAAAACCAGTCATCGCCAAAATAGGCAAAATAACTCCAGCTGAAACTGCAAGGGTAACTTTATTAAAAAAACTCCAAAGTCCGAATGCAACAGAACTCTCAAAACCTACCCTGGAGATATGTGAAGCATACATTGCGGGTAAAATAGACATGTCAGCACCTAAGCTTGCACCAGATAGTCCACATATAATTAAGAACGGGAAAATATCACCAGAACTCAGAAAAGAGGTAAAACCAAANGTTACAACTGCTAGCAGCATACCAANAGATAAGAGTTGTCTTAATTCATAATAAGTTGTGAGTTTACCCCATAAGGGAACGGAAACCGCAGCGCTGATAAAGAAGGTCAGCAAGAATATTCCAGAAAAATTTGCCGCCCCTAATCGCGTCTCAACAAAAAACAAAAATAATGTTGAAGTTATGGCTACAGGACTTGCATTTAAGAATGCTAAAANTAAAAAACTACGAGTTTTACTATCCCTCAAGAAACTAAGAACTTTGACCTGTGAGCGTATTTTAGGGACGTGAGTCCAACAATTTCGCATGATGAAATTCGAAATTGTAAGCATAATCACAAGAGAAACAGCAAAACCTCCCCAAGGATCCATCCCAAAAGTTTGGAAAAAGGTTGGTAATAAACAAGCTGTTACAATACCAATTAAGGCACCAGTTTCTCTCCAAGCAGCCAAACCCTCATGTGTATTTATTGATTTTGATTCAACAAGAATGAGTCCTTGTGAGTAAAAACATATATTTAAATATGAAAAGGCGGTAAACATAATAAGCAAACACAAACCGGAATATANTAAAGGTTCGAATAGTGGATCTACCGCGAAAAAAAACCACACACTAAAACAAAGCATTACGATAAAAATTAGAACGGAGTTTCTACGATATTTTCCAATCTTTTGTGCTATTTTTCCCAAAAATGGATCTTGAATAACATCTATTAACCTCAAAAAAAGAAACATGGCTCCTACGTGCCATAATGATAATCCATAATGATCAACTAAGAATTTTGGAGCATAAATATAAATTGGTATCCCAACGGCAGCTAAAGGAGCCGCAAAAATTGCATATCGCCAATAGTCATTANTATTCTGTTTGACCACAGACCCCATCAGCGGCTTACAGACTCAGTTGGTGGCTTTGGGCGAGCACTAAATGTAGCCTTTTTTATCCATAATCGTAAAGCCTGGAAATGTATTAAAAACAAAACCCTCGCAGAGCCAAATGGCCTCATAAATGTAGCGATTAATATTAATTTTGAGGTTAAAGGGCTACGCTTTCCTTCTAAAGTTGCTACAACACCTCCGCTATCGTGATTGTAATTAATTCTTATAAAAATTTGTTTTGCATTTATATCAAATGAAAATTTATAAGCCCCCTCCATCGGTTGAAATGGAGATACGTGAAGAGCTTTTTTGCTTGTTATTAACTTATTATTCTGGGTAATTTCACTAAGGTCATCGTTATAACACAAGTAGCTATGACGGTCACCAAATGTGTTATTTACCTCAACAATGACAGCTATAAGCTTATCCTTAGCATCAAATGCCATCCAAAAACTTACAGGAGTAAATCGTGTTAAAAACATTCTCGGTTGCGCTAAAAGTTTTACTTTCATTTCCGGCAAATCGATTTGATTTCTAGAAAAAATATCTCTAGCCCAACTAAAACCTTTGCCAAAATTGCGAAGGCCTCCATGATCTCTATCAAATATTGAAAATAGATTAACCTTGTTATGCGAAAACATTTTGATCTCATGNGGATCATTTTCATCAAAAAAAACAAAGTCTACTTTGTAAGTGAAAGAATTGCGAATTTTCCCCAATCTACCATGATACGTATGACCTTTTACATATTCGACCATCAGGCTACTTTTTTTACTTTTAATCGCTCAAATTGCTCTGCAATTCTAATAGCGCTTTCATAACCATCTTCATGAAAACCAAACCTCGTCCAGGCCCCACAATAATATGTGGAATTCAACCCTTGAATGCCTCTCAAGTCGTCTTGTGCTTGAAACGCCGCTTTATCAAAAACTGGGTGCTCAAACGTTGCTTCGTCAAAAATTAAATCTTCATTAATGTCAGATGATGGATTTAAGGATACAAATATTTGCTGGTCAGTAGGTAAAGATTGCAAAGAATTCATCCAATAGGTAATACCTACTTTCGGGTCGGGCTTCATGTGCTTCGACTTATAAACCCATGAAGCCCAAGCTCGTTTCCTTTTTGGCATCTGATTGGTGTCCGAGTGAACAATTGCCCTATTACTTTGATACTTTATCGATCCTATGATCTTGCTTTCCTCTTTGGTAGGATTTTCCAAAATCTTCAGGGCTTGATCAGAATGGCACGCAAAGATTATTTTATCAAATTTCTGCCAATCTCCGTTATCGGTCTTTAAAAATAATCCAGTCTCATTTCGCTTAACAGCAACGACCTTCGAACTTACTTTGATTTTTCCTCCAGCTTCAATTATCGCTTTGGATATCCTGGAGACGTACTGTTGGCTACCACCATCAACCGTATACCACTGGTTAGTATTCCAAGACAATAAAGAATGGTTATTAAAAAACTGAACAAGAGACTTCGCCGGAAAAACCTCCATCTGCTCTGGCGTAGAAGACCAAATAGCCCCCGATATAGGCAAGAAATAGTAGTTACGAAACCATTCACCCATTTTCATTTGGTCTAAAAATTCTCCCAAAGAGAGGTTAGGATCTCGAGATAGATCTAGTGCTGAACCGTTAAACCGTATGATATCTCGCATCATGTTCCAAAACTTTGGCCGTATCACGTTTCTACGTTGAGCAGCCATCATGTTAAAACTGCTCATCCCGTATTCAATCGCTCCATTACCAATCGAAGCTGCAAAACTCATATCACTTTTCTTGACGGGCACCTTCAAATTCTCAAACATTCTTGTGAGATGTGGATAGTTTTCGTAGTTAAAAACGATAAAACCTGTATCGACAGGTACTTCTGAGTCCTTACCAACAAATATAGTGCGAGCGTGACCTCCTACGCTCGGAGAGCTTTCGAACACTTCAACATCATTTTTGTCAGAAAGCATGTATGCACAGCCAAGCCCTGATACACCAGCCCCAATGATGCCAATTTTAAAATTTTTTTCCTTCGGTTTAATCACTACTCAAGCCTTTCACCTTTTAATTACGTGTCAAATTTAAAACCAGATCATTTTTTTTGATCCAACAAGACCAACCTAGCGTAAACATTGCATGATACGAGAAAACACCATATTCTATCCTGACCAGGCGAAAAGTACCGATGTGTTAATGTCGCACATGGGAAAAGGACATAAACTTCTGTCAGAAAAGAGTATGAACAAAAATTCACTTCACAATTGGTCAGAATATTTGGAAAGAATTTCCAAGAATAAGGACGCTATCGCATTTAGACATCTATTCGAACATTTTGCCCCTCGAGTTAAATCTTTTTTAATGAAAAGTGGTGGATCTGAAAACCAGGCGGAAGAAAGTATGCAAGAAGCAATGGCAACAGTATGGCAAAAAGCCTCGATGTTTGATTCACAAAAAGCAAGTGCTTCAACTTGGATTTTTACGATAGCAAGAAATAAGCAACTAGATGCAATACGAAAAATTAACAGGCCAGAACCCGAAGAACTTCCTTGGATGGAAACAGAGCAAAGTGACGCACGTGATGCAATAATCATTCAAGAAGAACAAATTAATTTGGCTTTGGCCGTATCTAAGCTACCTAAAAAGAATAGAGATTTAATCGAAAAAGCTTTTTATGGAGACTTGAGTCATTCAGAGATATCAAACTTAACAAAGTTACCCTTAGGAACAGTGAAATCGAGAATACGATTGTCACTTGATCGGTTAAGAAAAGAATTAGGTAAGAAATTACAATGAAAACAAAACACCACATCCCAAGTGAAGTTCTATCAGCATACTCAACAGGGTCTCTCCCAGAAGCCTTTAGTATAATAGTAGCTTGCCATATTTCTTTGTGTGATCAGTGTAGGGCAGAAGTAGAAGCCTTTGACACGATAGGCGGAGTGCTAATTGATAATGAAGAAATGGCAAATATTGATTTAAATAGTTTTGAAAAAACAATGAAGTTGATTGACAAACAAGATAACAGTCATTTAGTGCCGAGTTTAAAATCCAACGATATATACCCAACGCCTTTAAAAAATTATTTTGGCGGCAGTGTTGAGAATATAAAATGGAAATCTGTAGGGGGCGGGATAAAACAGGCAATGCTATTAAACAATAAAGAAGCAAGCGCTCGGTTGTTATCGATTCCCCCCGGGGCACAATTACCCGATCACAGTCATAAAGGCCTCGAAATGACAATGGTTTTACAAGGATCATTTTCTGACGAGATAGATAGCTTTTATAGAGGTGATGTTGAACTAGGAGATGATCATCTAACTCATACACCAAAAGCGGGTATGGATGAACACTGCATCTGCATCGCGGCTACCGAAGCTCCACTGGTTTTCAACAGTTGGCTTCCAAAATTATTACAACCATTTATACGAATTTGATTTTGCAAATTTTAAAATAACCATTTATGACAACTTCAGATCTATTTCTGGGAGGAATCTATGCAACATGGCGCAATAGCTAGAATGCAGCATTTTTCTATGGAAGTGAGCGATACTGACAAATCGATCGAATTTTATAGAAAAGTTTTAGGTTTTAAGTTAACTGAGAGACATCAGGCGTATGAAGTCGCAAAAATACCAGTAGAGCTAACTTTTATGAGATTAGGAAACTCTCATCATGAGCTAGTCTTAGTTCATAATCCAAAAAAAACCTATCGGAAACGCCCAACAAAACCAGAAGATGATCTTGATGGCCCTCCCTCATTTCATCATTTTGCACTGGAATGTGATACTCGAACAGATTGGTTAAAGGTTGTTAAATCTATTAAAGAACATTCTGTTCAAATTGTTAGGGGTCCTGTGGTACATAGTGGCTATGTACCAAGTGGTGATGGATCTTGGGGAGAAAATGAAGCGATTTATATATTAGACCCAGATGGTCATAGGGTAGAAATATTTTGGGCGCTCGCTAAGATAGGCAGCGATGGTATCCATATCAATTATAAAGGCGAAAAAGTGCCAGGTACCAAAACAGAAGAACTTTGATTAAGAATTCTGAAATCGCGATCGTTGGCATGGGACCTACCGGTACAACACTCGCTAATTTACTCGCTAATCGTGGTATATCCGTATCGATCTTTGAAAAACAAGAAACGACTTACCCATTACCGCGTGCCGTTCATTTTGATGGCGAGGTAATGCGAGTATTTCAATCAATCGGTCTTGCATCCGAAATTTCAGAACACTCTTTAGTAAATAAAGGAATGTTATTTAAGGATATTAACTCAAATATAATAATTGACTGGTCACGCTCTCAAGCCATTGGACCTATGGGGTGGTATGAAAGCTATAGGTTTCATCAACCAGACTTAGAGAATACATTAAGAAGAGGATTATCTCGATTTAAGAATGTGAAAATCAATTACGACTCAGAAATAAAAAAGATTTCTGATAATGGAAATGACGTTACAATCGAATTAAGTTCTGGCAAAACTCACACATCCAAATTTTTAGTTGGTTGTGATGGTGCACAATCGATTGTTAGAAAATTCCTACAGCAAGATTTAGTTGATTTAGGCTTTAAACAAAGATGGCTCGTAATTGACACCATACTCAACACCGACATACCACATTTGGGTGATCACACTGTTCAAATTTGCGACCCAATAAATCCTATGACTTACGTAAGAGGCACTGGAAAAAGGCGTAGATGGGAAATGAGATTGGTTGATGATACCATATCTGAAATAACCCCTAAGTTTGTTTGGGAAAAATTAAGTAATTGGATTTCAGAAAAAGATGCTCAAATAGAGCGCTCGGCTGTTTATACTTTTAAATCAGCAATCTCAAAAAAGTGGTCTAAAGGAAATGTTTTTTTAGCTGGAGATGCGGCCCACCTTATGCCTCCATTTATGGGGCAAGGGATGTGTGCCGGTATTAGAGATGTTTCCAACTTGGCGTGGAAACTTTCCACAGTAATAAATGGAGCTGATAGAAAAATTTTGAACACTTATACGACTGAAAGATTAGCAAACGTACAAGAATTTATTGATTTAACCGTCCGCTTAGGAAAAATAATAAATCAAACTGTCAAAGGAAAAAAAGAAGCTACTAAAATGGACTCTATATGGCCATCGCTAGGCCCTGGATTAGGGCCACGAACCAATCTAGAAGGGAAATTGGCTCCTCAGTTTATCTCAAACGATTCTTACAAAGCTGATGATCTTAGTCCAACTGGTTCATATACATTAGAAGTCTCCAATGAGCGGGTTCTTAGTGGATGTAAAGAATGGCTTAACAAAAATGAGATAAAGGCCGCTATAGTGAGGCCTGACTTTTATATATTAAAAATTAATTCTGAAAGAAATTCTCCAGAAAATTTGAATTCAAGTTTTCAACAATTCTATAATGATCTTTTAGGACTTCTGCCATCACGAAAATTCGTAGGTTAAATCGATGTATTAATAGGGAATATTGGGATTCTGAAGAAAGCATATTGACATTTACCCTAGATCCAACCCATTTTCCGCCATTACACAGACGATAAATTTATTAGAATACTTAAGGGAAATTTAATGCCAATTGTTGTAGTAGAATCACCCGCTAAAGCCAAAACGATAAATAAATATCTAGGTTCNGATTATACCGTTCTCGCTTCATATGGCCATGTGCGAGACCTTCCACCAAAAGACGGCTCGGTGGACACAGAAAACCAATTTAATATGTTGTGGGAANTTTCTTCTGGCTCTAAAAAACACCTTAAAGCAATTTCAGATGCGTTAAAAGATGATGATACCTTGATACTCGCGACAGANCCAGATCGTGAGGGTGAGGCAATAAGTTGGCATTTAGAAGAGGCGCTTATTAAACGCAAAATTATTACAAAGACAACCAAAGTTGAACGCGTTGTCTTTAATGCCATCACCGAGTCAGCTGTAACTGAAGCAATGGCGTCTCCTAGAAAAATTGATATGGAATTNGTAGAAGCTTATTTAGCCCGNAGAGCTTTAGATTATTTGGTTGGCTTTAACCTTTCACCTGTTTTGTGGCGAAAACTACCGGGAGCAAAATCAGCAGGGCGTGTGCAATCAGTCTGTTTAAGGCTTATTGTTGAGGCTGAAATGAAAATAGAAGCTTTCAAAGCTCAAGAATATTGGACGGTAAAATCTGTTCTCAGCACACCTGAAGATAAAAGATTTGAAGCAAGACTTGTAAAACTTGCTGGCTCAAAACTTCAAAAATTCGACTTGAAAAGCAAAGAAGCNGCTGAAATAGCAGTTCAAGCCATTGAATCTAGAAAGTTAATTGTAAAATCAATTGAAGCAAAGCCAATAAACAGGAATCCCGCTGCTCCATTTATGACTTCAACCCTGCAACAGGAAGCAAGTAGAAAATTTGGATTTGGTGCTAAACAAACTATGTCTATTGCTCAACGCCTTTATGAAGCTGGGTATATCACCTACATGCGCACTGACGGAATNGANATGGCTNCAGAAGCAATAGAGTCCATAAGATTGCTTATAGATGAGCAATATGGTGATAAATTTAAACCAAACTCACCAAGAGTTTACAAAAATAAAGCCAAAAATGCTCAAGAAGCTCACGAATGCATTAGGCCAACTAATATTAATATTTTATCGGAAACGCTAATAAACTTAGATCAAGATCAGCGTAGACTTTATGATCTTATTTGGAAAAGATCAATCGCCAGCCAAATGGCATCAGCCAAAATAGAAAGAACAACAATAGATATACATTCAACAGATGAGCAAATTGAATTAAGATCAACTGGGCAAATTGTTCGCTTTGATGGGTTTCTAAAAATTTATGAAGAAGGGCAAGATGACACTATAATCGATGACGACGATAAACTCTTACCACCCATGACTATCAAAGATAAGCTCACAAAAATTGATACCACATCTAATCAACACTTCACTCAACCNCCACCTCGTTACACCGAAGCAACACTTGTAAAGAAAATGGAAGAACTCGGAATAGGACGTCCNTCAACCTACGCCTCAATTGTAACTACTATTCAAGAGCGGTCTTATGTAAGGAAAGAAAAAGGACGGCTACATCCAGAAGATAAAGGTAGATTAGTAATAGCTTTCCTAGAAAACTACTTCAGACAGTATGTTGGTTATAACTTCACTGCCGGATTAGAGGAAGAGCTAGATCTAGTGTCAGAAGGAAAGTTAAATTATAAAAAAGTGTTNAATAATTTTTGGAGCGATTTCTCAGCGGCAATAGCNGAAACAGCTGACCTGAGAATCACCGAGGTTCTTGAAAAAATTAATGAAGTACTAGCGCCACACATTTTTCCCCCAAATGAAGATGGATCAGATCCCCGTATTTGTAAAAAATGCTTAGAGGGAAAACTATCCATGCGCACTGCCAGATCAGGAAGTGCATTTATTGGCTGCTCNAATTACCCCGAATGTAAATATACGCGACCTCTATCTGGAGAAATAGACAATTCGGAATTTGGGGGGGCTGACGGAAAGATTTTAGGTTACGAAGAAGAAGAACCTATTTCACTTAGAAATGGTCGATTTGGCCCTTATGTNCAACGGACACCTTTGGCAAGTGATCTAAAACCAATTAGGGCGTCAATTCCAAAATCACTAAATTTAGAGTCAATCGATTTAAAACTCGCCCAGGATTTACTATCGCTTCCTAGATTTATAGGANAACANCCAGATGGCGGAACTCTCCAAGCGGCAATTGGACGTTATGGTCCTTATGTTATGTGGGAAATGGAAAAACAGGAAAATAAAAAAACAACCCAAAAAATATATGCTAACATACAAGATCCGATGGATGTATTCACTATTGGAATGAATAGAGCTGTTGAGTTAATCTCTGACAAAGCTTTGAAAACTGGGAGATCAAAATTAACACCGTTAAAAGAACTTGGGGATCATCCAGCCAAGGGCGGATCAATAAATGTGATGGATGGAAAATACGGGCCGTATGTNAAATGGGAAAAAATAAATGCTACCATTCCAAAAGATANCGATCCACTCAATGTTGACATANAAATTGCACTAAAATTGATCGAAGAGCGTATCACTAAAAATGGNAAGAAGAAAACATCAAAAAAGAAAAAGTGACTTAGTAAAGGAAACATNATGATTGGAAAATTAAATCATGTTGCAATCGCAGTTCCTGATTTAAGTATGGCTATGAAACTATANGAAGGCACCCTAGGAGCGATCGTTGGTGAACCAAAAGATGAACCAGATCATGGTGTGACTGTTGTATTTATTAACTTACCCAATACGAAAATAGAACTCTTGCACCCATTAGGATCAAATAGTCCCATAGAAAAATTTCTAGAAAAAAATCCAGCTGGTGGAATTCACCATATTTGTTATGAAGTTGCCGATATAATATCAGCACGGGAAAAATTAATCTCCAATGGGGCACATATTTTAGGNANTGNTGAGCCAAAAATTGGAGCGCACGGAAATCCAGTACTATTCCTTCATCCTAAAGATTTTAATGGTTGTTTAATAGAACTAGAGGAGGTCAAAGATGACCATTAGTGCCGCCTTAGTTCTCTTTGCTGTAATTTGGTTTATGTGTTTATTTATTGCGCTTCCTTTGAGGATCAAAAGCCAACAAGAAGATGGTTACGTTGTACCTGGCACTCCACCCTCAGCTCCATCCATACCTAGACTTAGAAAAAAAGTTGTATGGGTTTCCATAATTACAATTATAATATGGCTTATTCTTGTTTATATTATTTCTTCAGGAATCATTCGGGTTCAAGATATTTCTTTTTTTAATAGAAGTGGTAATCAATAGGTTAAAGCTTTTAAGAGCTGATCCATGTTGTGATCTTTTCAATATTTGGCCTAGGTCGTTCTGGAGGAACGATACTCTCTGTTCCTATATGAATATATCCAGCTACAAATTCTTCATCAGTTAAACCCAAACCTTGCTTTAAAAAAACGCGCTCGGTAGCAATCCAATCTGTTAACCAGTTCGCCCCCCAACCGCTAGCCAAGGCCACATTCAATAAACTTAAACAGACTGCCCCAGCAGACAAAATTTGTTCAACTTCTGGTATTTTTATCGACTCCCTTGGTGAAAAAACCACCGCAACCATGGTTGCCCCAGTTTGTAAGGCTGTTATCGTTTTTAATAATTTCTCAGGTGGTTTATCCAGCTGCTNTCCACGTTTATTGGTAAGGTCAACTAATCTTTTTAATGACTTTTCTTCAAAGACCATAAATCGCCAGGGTTCCAATTTTCCATGGTCTGGTGTGCGAGCTGCGGCTGTTAAAAGAACTCTTAATTCATCCTGTGTAGGANCTGGCCCCACCAACGTTTTAGCAGGTCTTGACCTCCTATTTAGTAAAAAATTCACAACCTCAGCATTCTTCTTAAGCATTTTTGTTCCTATCTATTCATAGGTGTGGATAAGATACACCAGTATTTTTATCAAGTATAATTTAGCGAAGGGACTTACTTNTGACTCTAGCCTCTCTTTGCCCAATATAAATAGCTGCGCATATGATGATAATAGCTCCTAACAAGGTAAGATTATTTGGGATTTCCTCCCAAATAAAATAGCCAAATGNACCAACAAATATTAATCGCAAATAAGTGAAAGGAGCCAATACTGCAGCCTCGCCATAGTGGTAGGCCTGAATATCGCCGATTCCTCTCAAGAAGGATGTAATCGCTAATAATAATATTAAAAAAATCGTTATATAAAATGATAAATGAACCTCTATATTTGATAATACAGGGTGCGCGAGAGGAAGACTAACAAAAAAAGTAATCAAAACTGAGCTTATATATGCTGATAAAGAACCGTCAGCGGAAACTATATTTCTTGAAAAAGCTAACGCAAGTGCGAATAAAAAAGAGCTTAAAAGTGCTGAGAACATGGCAGTATAACTACCTTCAAATCCAGGCTGCAAAACAATTAACACCCCGAAAAAACCTATGATTACCGCTAACCAACGCCTTAACCCAACTCTTTCCTTATTTATGAAGATTGATAGGATTGTAGCAAATATTGGCGCTGTAAAAAATAAGACGATAGTTGTAGCAATTGGTAAAACGGTTAATGTGAAAAAACCCAGATGTGTCGAGAAGGCAATCAATAAACCACGGAAAATATGAAGGTAAGGCTTTGAAAAGCGCAAACGGTGACGAAAAGCCGGTATAGCGACAACTGGTAAACATAAGAATATTGTTAATAACCCCGCCCGAAATAAAACTAATAACCTACTATCAAAAGTCTGTCCTAGCTCCTTTACTAAAATCGACATTACNCTAGCAAATGAAACTGACATCAATATCCAAATAATTCCAAGACGATTGTTGATATCTTTATTCATAGGTAATCCTTCTCCTTGTATTTGTTAAAGGTCAAGCTTAACTGAATTTATATTATGGCAAAGCGATTAACTTGATGATAAAGAAAAAAAAACTGGGTTTAATATGGGTCAAAAAAACCAAATGGAGTTGGAAAAAAACCGTGCAATTCACTGGTTCAAAGATCTTCGAGATGTAATCTTAAAAAACTTCGAAAATTTGGAGCGCAATCAAGANTTTGGTAAGTTTCAAAAAAACAAACCAGGTAANTTTGACAAACAAAAAACTTCTCGTTTGAATTCAAAAAATATTAACCAGGGCGGTGGCGAAATGGCGATTATGAGTAACGGTCGCCTCTTTGAAAAAGTTGGAGTGAATATTTCAACAGTTTATGGAGAGTTAAGTAACGAAGCTATACAGATGATGACTGAGTCCAAGAATCTACCTCATTTAAAGGAAAACCCCTCTTTTTGGGCTTCCGGTATCTCATTAGTAGCGCATATGCAAAATCCACACCTTCCCGCTGTACATATGAATACCAGAATGTTTTGGACAAANGGAGCGTGGTGGTTTGGTGGTGGGGCGGACCTGAACCCATGTATTGANGATCCATTAGATACCAAACATTTTCATGCCATTCAAAAAAAATATTGTGATAAACATGATTTAAGGTTTTATCCAAAATATAAGGACTGGGCTGACAAGTATTTTTATGTTCCGCACCGAAAGCGAAACAGAGGGGTTGGTGGGATATTTTTTGATGAACACAACACAGGTAATTGGGAAAATGATTTTGCTTTTGTACAAGATGTAGGTCGAGCATTCTTACCAGCTTTTACTCACATAATAGAAAAAAAATGCCATTTAGATTGGAATGAAAATGATAAAGCCAAACAACTTTCGCACCGAGGCTTATATGTTGAATATAATTTGATCTATGATCGAGGAACCAAATTTGGATTAAGCACAGGCCATGACCCTGATGCTGTCTTAATGAGTTTACCTCCAATGGCCTCCTGGTCATAAAACTGATTAATTAAGACCTTAGAGCGTTCAACATAATTTCAACATTTTTTGGATCCGCATCTGGAGTAATCCCATGGCCTAAATTAAAGATGTACGGGCCTTCAGACATTTTTTCTCGAAGTTTTTTTGTTTCCTCGATAAGTTCTTTTCCGCCCCTGACCATTAGTTTGGGGTCTAGGTTACCTTGAACACAAGACTCAGTCTGTAAATCTTTCATAAAACTTATAGAAACACTTTGGTCTATAGCAATAGCATCCGCAGATATCTTTTTTGCAAACCCACGATACATCTTTCCGGCTCCCCTCGGGAAAACAATAACTGGTACATGGGGATATGAATCTTTAAGAGCAGAGACAATTTTACCTAAAGGTTTTAATGAATAATCAATCAATTCTTGACCACTTAATGAGCCCGCCCAACTATCAAATAACTTTATTACTTCTGCTCCAGCTTCAATCTGTTTTCTTAAATAGTGTATGGTTGCCCTCGTAATTTTTTCAATTAGCAGGTCAAAAACAAAAGTATTGTTTTTCATTAANTCGTGTGCTGGCGCTTGATTGCTTGTGCCTCGNCCCGCTATCATATACGTTGCTACCGTCCAAGGAGCACCAGCAAAACCAATTAAGGCCACATCTTCAGGCAATTTTGACTTTAGAAGTCTTACAGTATCATAAACTGGGGACAGCCTAGAATCTATCTCATCCACNGGCTTTAAATTATCAAGGTCATTTTGTGAACTAATCGTAGATAGTCGTGGTCCTTCACCCTCAACAAATCTCAAATCCACTCCTAAAGCTTGCGGTACTAATAAAATATCTGCAAAAATAATTGCTGCATCAAAACCAAATCTTCTTATTGGTTGTAGTGTTACTTCTGCAGCTAATTCAGGATTATAACACAATGAAAGAAAATCTCCTGCTTTGGCTCGAGTTGAACGATATTCTGGCAAATAACGCCCCGCTTGCCGCATCAACCAAGCTGGCGGTGGCGAAGTAATTTCGCCACTTAAAGACTTTAAGAGTAACTTCTTTTTTAACATTTGCTCTCCAATTGAGAGACAAATGACCCTTAAAAGCCAAACTGTCAATCAACTTACGGCAGTATAAGCCATTGCTGTTTATTAACAGCGATTGTAACAAAAGATATGATTAATAAAATTAACAAACAACAAGCAATAATACGAATAGGGACACGTGGCTCTCCTTTAGCTTTAATGCAAGCCAATGAGGTCAAAAGTTTACTTGTTAAATTAAACAACTTGCCTGAAGAAAATATAAAGATNTCAATTATTAAAACAACTGGCGATAAAATTCTAGACAGACCTCTTAATAGCATAGGAGGCAAAGGTTTGTTTACAAAAGAAATCGAAGAAGCANTNATCAACCATAAAATAGATATAGCAGTTCATTCTCTTAAAGATATGCCTACCANACAACCTGATGGACTATTAGTTAATTGTTTTTTGGAGCGTGAAGATCCTCGTGATGCTTTTATCTCAACTAAAATAAAAAATCATACNAAATTGCATAACAATGCAATTATTGGCACTTCATCTTTACGCCGTAAAGCCCAAATTCTCAATATTATACCTACCGTTGATGTTGTTGAATTCCGTGGTAATGTTCAAACACGGTTAAAAAAGCTTGAAGATGGTATAGCCGACTGTACTTTTCTGGCAATAGCTGGGCTTAAACGATTAAACCTAACTCATTTGATTACTGAACCAATGCCAATTACAAAAATGCTTCCAGCAGTTGCTCAAGGGATAATTTGCATTGAGCAAAGAGTAAAAGATCCTGAGATTTCAGAATTGTTAAAAACTCTTAATCATAGACCTACCATGATAAGAGCATTAGCAGAACGGACGATGTTGGAAATATTAGACGGGTCTTGCCAAACACCAATTGCAGGATTAGCCATAATTAAAGAGGATCAAATAATTCTAAAAGGAGAAATTTTAAAGTTAGATGGATCAAAAAAAATAAGTCACGAAGCTACCGATAATATTAAAAATGCATCAAAAGTAGGACAATCCGTTGGNTTCAGTTTACTGGAAAAAGCTGGTCGGGGGTTTTTTTCGAATACTTAAGTGTCTAAGAGGTTTTCGTTGGGTATCACCTTGCCAGGGTTCATAATGTAATTAGGATCAAGCGCAGATTTTATCATCCTCATTACTGCGATAGCATTGGGATCTTTTCGTCTAGACATCGAAGGTAGTTTTGCAAGGCCAATGCCATGTTCAGCTGAAAAACTTCCGCCTANCTCTAAAACAGTTTCTTCAATCATCTCCGTAATTTGTTCTCGGTCACGAAGGCTACCCATTTCTTTTGTTTTAGGGTTCATCCAAACTGAAAAATGTAAATTACCATCTCCCAAATGAGAGACTGTTAAAGTTTCGGAACTGGGATTTAGTGCGTAAACTCGTTTTTTCACTTTAGTTAAAAAATCATCAACTTTATCCACTGCGACAGATATATCGCAGGCGACAGGAACCCCTTTTAATAATCCGACCTCATATGCTCTCTCTCTTCGATCCCACATTTCTGATCTTTGAGCTTCCGACTTGCAAATTACTGCATCTAAAATTTTGCCAGNTTCCAACCATTCAGAAAACAATTCTTCTACCTTNAGTTCAATTGGTATATTGCCTGTAGCATCNGGATAAGCGTCCTCCTCTGCCATAGCGCCGATCTCTAAGAACACACCATGTTTTGCTGGAGTAGAAAATGGTTGCCTCATATCATCAAACCTCTCACACAAGGCACTAAAATATTCTTCAGGCATATATTCAAATGCTTCTACACAATTATTGGTTACCTTATTTAATTCATTTAAGATCGGTAGAGCATCTTTTAAACTGGGTATGGAAATAGTTGCTGTCGCATAAGCTTTAGGTTTTGGAAATAACTTTAAAACTGCAGCTGTTATTATTCCTAATGTACCTTCAGCACCAATTAAAAGATGCTTTAAATTGTACCCAGAATTATCTTTATGTAACTCCGACATTAAATCTACGATCTCACCAGTGGGCATAACCGCTTCTAAACCCAAGACAAGATCTCTTGTATTTCCATATCGTAAAACATTTGACCCACCTGCATTCGTAGCTAAATTACCNCCAATCATGGCCGAACCACGGGCACCAAAAAATAAAGGGAAAATTAAATCATATTCTGCTACAGCCTCATGTAATGTTGATAAAATTACACCACCCTCAACAATTGCAATACGGCCATCCCCTCTAATTTCTTTAATTTTATTCATTCGTTCCAGGGACAGGATAATTGTATCTTTCTTTTCCCCGACAAAGCATCCACCTGCTAATCCAGTATTGCCCCCTTGTGGAACAATTGGTATTTTCTTTTCATTAGCGATCTTAACAATTTCACTAACTTGTTCGGTATTTTCTGGCCTGACCACNGCGAGTGAAGAACCTTTGTATTTACCACTCGGATCAACTTCATATTGATCTAACCTTTCACCGGTCAGAACATTCTCAATTCCTACAATTTTTTGAATATTTTCGATGGCATTCATAAAAATTCTCCACTGTTGCAANCGCAGTTAGATCACAAACCTCCAATTCACACAATCAACTTTATTTTATGTAAAAGCACAAAACTTAATAATTTAAATTTTATAACAATGACCTTATCAGCCATGGTTGATCAAAAATAAACTCTTCAACATTCTTGCCTGATCCAATTCGGTCTATTACCGTAAATAGCGTATTTTCAGATAAAGGTGTCAAAACACTATGCCAAATGTTTTGTTTGTAATTAATTCCTTGCTTNCCATTCGTAATAAATGCAGACGGCCTNTCAGGACATCCNTCTTTATCAGCCGAAACTATCACTAAAAAGGGCTCTTCAGACATTGGAATGAAACATTGTGATCCCAAAGGATGCCTCTCCATTAACAANAATTGAAAAGGCAAAGTATATTTTTCACTTGAAAAGATGCTGACACCTANATGTCCACAATTAGAAACTTGCAAAAAAGCGAGATCATTGTGACGCTCACATTTATTTTTATTAATCAATAATGGATTGTCTTTAGGCTCAACTACGTCACCAAATTTCTTAAATTTTTCTGCAGTCAATTTTTCAACAAGTAATTCCCTATTCATACTTACAACTTTAATTTTGGATGTCGATTGACATCTTTATACAACAAATATCTAAAATTATTAGGTCCCCCAGCATAGCACGCCTGGGGACAAAAAGATCGTAACCACATGAAATCNCCAGCTTCAACTTCGATCCAATCCTCATTGAGTCGATAAACTGCTTTACCCTCAAGCACATAAAGACCATGCTCCATGACNTGNGTTTCTTCAAAAGGAATTACGCCACCGGGTTTAAAATTAACAATATTAACATGACAGTCATGACTTAGGTCGTTTGGATCGACAAATTGAGTTGTTGACCAACTTCCACCTGTTTGATCTGAAGTCAGTCCACCAGGAGAAATTTCTTTTTCGTTCGTTACAAATGACTCTGGCGCATCGAAACCGTCAATTTTTTCATAATATTTTCTAATCCAATGAAAACTGACGGTCTTTTTATATCTGTTATGGATCTTCCATTGCGATTTAGAAGATACGTAAGCATAGCCCCCCTCCCTCATCTTATACTCTTTACCATTCAACTCTAAATCAAGTTCTCCATCTGTAACAAATAAGATACTCTCAGCATTTGGTTCAGGATCTGGACTTGTGCTGCCACCATTTGGGCTGACCTCCATAATGTATTGCGAAAATGTTTGGGCAAATCCTGAAAGGGGTTTTGCNAAAATCCATGCTCTCGTATTTAACCAATTCGGAAATTTAGAAGTAACTATGTCTGTCAATACACCTTTAGGTATAAATACATAAGCTTCTTTAAAAACAGCGCGGCCGGTGTGCATTGTTGTCTGAGGAGGTAACCCCCCCTTAGGTGTAAAATAATCAGTCATGGTAGAATATCCTGTAACCTTATGTAAGCAATTCGTTCCACCTGAGAACAAGCCTCATCGAACTCTAGCTCTGTTTCATTCTCCAAGCGATCTCTAAATGAAGATAATATCCCACTTTTGTCATAATCTCTAACAGCAATAATAAAGGGAAATCGATGCTTTTCAAAATATTTCTTATTCAAATTAGAAAAGATCGCGAACTCCTTTTCTGAAAGTTTATCTAATCCTGCAGACTCTTGCTCTGAGGTGCTGGCTTTAGTTAAATTATTTGAANCAAGCAATTTACCAGCTAAATCAGGATGGGCCTTAAGCACTTCTAATCTTTCCTTTCTAGTTCCTGATCTAAAACTTCTTGAAAGAGCGCCATGTATTCCAATTGCTGTATCATGCGCAGGCCCTAACTCTAGCTCAAATGCTTGCTCAGCAACCCAACGCGAATTTTCAAAAATACCTCCAAATGCATTTAAAAATTCAGATTTATCCATTTGCGAAGGACGGCTAAAATGGGTGGGTGGATTATTTTTTTCCCAGAAATCTGCTATTTCTACTCTTTTTGGAAACCAAACCTTTTCGTGATTACGACAATAATCTATAAATTTGCTTAAAGCTTGTGCCCGCCCTGGCCTTCCTGCCAATCTACAATGCAAGCCGACATTCATAATCTTGGCTTGTCCATCACAACCTTCAGAATACAAACAATCAAAAGTGTCTTTCAAATAAGTAAAAAATTGATCTCCACTGTTAAAACCTTGTGTCGATGCGAACCTCATATCATTCACATCCAAAGAATACGGAATTATTAATTGGTCAAAATTGTTATGAAATCTCCAGTAAGGTAAGTCATCATCATAGGCATCACTAATATACTTAAAGATCTTTTCCGAACTTACTAAATCTACAGTATTCATAGAACATCTACCAGTGTACCACCCACTAGGCTCCTTGCCAGTCACCTCTTTATGTAACTTTATTGCTTCCTTTATTTGTTTACGCTCTTCCGAAATTGACATGTCTTTATGCTCAATCCACTTTAATCCGTGACTTGCAATTTCCCAATCCATATAATTCATAGCAGCAACTTGTTCTGGTGAACGCGCTAAAGCCGTAGCCACTCCAAAAACAGTAGGTTTGATATTCGCTTTTTGAAAAATTCTTGCCAGCCGCCAAAATCCAGCTTTTGAACCATATTCATAAATAGACTCCATATTCCAGTGACGCTGCCCTCGCCACGATGTGGCCCCAATTATTTCTGAAAGGAAAGCCTCAGACCCCTGGTCCCCATGCAATATATTATTCTCTCCACCCTCTTCATAATTTACCACAAATTGAACAGCAATCCTAGAATTAAAGGGCCAAACAACTTCAGGGCAATCAATTCCATATCCAGACATATTTCGAGGATAACGATTTTTCATCAATCTAACCTTAAATTTCTTGTTACTATCTTTAACTCAAATTTCATCAATTGATTATCAAATAATTCGATATAGTGAAGTCAGATTAACCTTATAATATCGAAATAACTCCAATTTAACCATATGCTACTTTTAATTGCACATAATAATCAATCAAAACAAACGCGATACTCTCCAGTCTCAATGCCATTCCAATTTGTGATCGGCCCTTGCAGCCTTTTTCTCACAAGTGGGTGGTTACGGTCTAAAACTCCGTATCTTGCCAATAATTCAGCTATAACTGCTTCAGATGCACGAGTGCTTCCATCTTCAATCTTCAAAGCTATCCCTAACTTTAACTCTGGTAAAATTGCTATAAAAACAGCTTCTGCTCCCGTTTTCACCACTACGCGTTTGTTAGACGCCCGCATAAGATCAGTACAAGCTCTTCCTTCTCCTGCGACTAGATCTGGATGATTAATCATAGCCTCTAATAATTTGAAAGACGCTTTAACTCTACTAGATGAACTGATTTCATTTGCCTCTGCTATAGTAGCCATCGCTTGAGCCAATCCAACCAATGTACACGCAAAGTTTGGCGCTGAACAACCATCAATCGCATGACCAGCATTTGAAGTGTTGGTCATTTCTTCAAAACATTCTTTCACTGTCTGTTGTACCGGATGGTCTAAGGCATGGTAATCGCTGCCCCCACATAAGAATTTTGATAAAGTTAAAAAACCCGTGTGCTTTCCTGAGCAATTATTGTGAAACTGGCATGGCTTTTTATTGTCTTTTATTAACACAGAGCTAGCAATATTATCATTAGGCATTTGAGGGCCGCACCGAAGATCTGAGTCTGACTTCTCTATGTTTTTGAGCCATTCTTGAACGATATTTGTATGAATTAGAGCTCCGTCGTGAGATGCACATGCTAAAGCTAAATGCTCACTATTTAAGTAATACTTATAAGCTGCACCACTTTCAATTAAAGGTATGGCTTGTAAAATTTTCGATGAAGATCTTGGCAAGGTCATTCGATTAATATCACCCCAAGACTCTATGACCCCACCTCTTGCATCTGCCACAACAGCATGGCCAAAATGAACAGATTCCTCAAAATCACCACGCATCACTTTGACCATCTGTACTGCCGAATGCATAAAAACCTCTTAAATAAATTTATTTCTATTAAAATATTCTAGGACTAGAATTATCGATTAAAATTGAGTTAATGTATACAAAATAAAAAGTACTTTTTAAAACCTAAATGTTTCGGTTAGATTGACTATTATAATCTTAGAGAAGGCGATTATTACTGATGAAAAATTTTATTATTGTAACTATAATTACGATTCTTGTTAGCTCCCCTACCATGGCAAAAACATATTCAACAAATAGAGTTGACTCAAAACAAGACTGGTCAATATTCGTGGAGAACAACCCTTCTCAGTGTTGGGTGGTTTCGGCTCCCAGCAAAACAAAAGCAACCCGCAATGGAAAGGAGATAAAAGTAAATAGATCTGAAATTCAATTATTTGCTCTCTTTGAACCCTCACAAAAAGTTTATGCACAGGTTTCTTTCACTGGTGGCTATCCTTTCAAGCAAGGATCAATAGTTAGATTAACAGTAGGTGCTTCAGAGCACATATTATCTCAAACTGATGGTGAATGGGCGTGGCCTAAAGACGTAAAGCAAAATGAAGAGCTTATCAAATCACTAAAACGTGGTGTTAAAGCATTAGTATTTGGCACTTCTAAGAAAGGAACCAGAACTCAAGATACTTTTAGCTTATTGGGGTTTTCTGCCGCTCTTAAAGAAGCGCAAAAGCGTTGTGGAACATAAAAAATAAAAATTCTCATTTAATCAAGCTAGGCAAAGGGTAGTTTTTTGATAAAACAAACTCCACTAATAAATGATTTCGTGACAGTACCGCGAAGAAAATCTGATGGCTTGAAATTGAATATAATAGGTCAATCCAGACAATCATTGTTAGAACAGCTATCAATTGCTGGTATTCGTGATGAGCATCTAAAAATGAGATTAGACCAAATTTGGGGATGGCTTTATCAAAAGGGTATTACTGATTTTTCCCAAATGAAAAATATCTCAAAAGAGGCTAGAGCAGTACTTGAAAACCATTTTGTAATCAACATTCCACAAATAGTTAAAAAAGAGATTTCCCGAGATGGCACTAGAAAATATCTTCTAAAACTAACAGGAGGTCATGAAGTTGAAACAGTCTTTATCCCAGAAGTTGATCGAGGGACTTTGTGTATTTCTAGTCAAGTTGGTTGCACCCTAACTTGCTCATTCTGCCATACCGGCACTCAAAAATTAGTAAGAAACTTAACCACTTCTGAAATTATTGGACAAATATTGCTAGCGCGGCATGATTTGCAAGATTGGCCAACCAAAGAAAAAAGTTTGGCAAGACAACCTCGTAAATTAAGTAACGTAGTACTGATGGGCATGGGTGAGCCCTTGTATAATTTTGAGGCAGTAAAAGATGCTATGTATATAGCAATGGATCCATCTGGTATATCACTCTCGCGCCGTAGGATTACCCTCTCAACAAGCGGTGTGGTTCCTGAAATTTCTAAAGTAGGATCTGAAATCGGCTGTATGCTAGCAATTTCATTCCACGCCACCACTGATGAGGTTAGAAACAATTTAGTTCCAATTAATAAGCGTTGGAACATTTCTGCATTACTTAACGAGTTACGAAATTACCCCAGGTTATCCAATTCAGAAAGGATTACCTTTGAGTATGTTATGCTAAAAGGGATAAATGATAGTGATGAAGACGCAAGGCGTCTAATAAACTTAATAAAAGGTATTCCTGCGAAAATAAATTTAATTCCTTTTAACGAATGGCCTGGAGCGCCTTACAAAAGATCAAGTAATAATAGAATCAATGCATTCGCTACAATAATCCATAATGCAGGTTACTCCAGTCCAATAAGAAGGCCGCGAGGTGAGGACATTATGGCCGCTTGTGGTCAATTAAAATCAGTGACAGAAAGAGAGAGAAAATCTAAGAAGCAAATAATACAAGAAATCACGAGCTGAGATCTATTTCTTAAGAAAGTTTAATGAGAAAAATATGATACAAAGACGACTGTTATTAATTGGTTTAATAAGCACATCATTATCTTCATGCTCTTCTTGGTTTAGACCAAAAGAGCTGCCAAAAATAACACAAATAGTAGTCTTTAAAAAATCACGAAAATTATATCTTTACAGCGGCAACAAAGCCGTCAGAAGTTATGATATCGACCTAGGCTTTTCTCCAACCGGTGATAAAAAAATTGAGGGGGATGGAAAAACACCAGAAGGTAGATATTATATTGATAGAAAAAATCCTAATAGTGCTTACCATCTTTCATTGGGAATTTCTTATCCAAACAAAAAAGATAAGTCTGAAGCCAAGACATTAGGAAAACCTCCAGGGAAAGATATCTTCATACATGGGCGAGTAGGTTTTTTTGGACGCCGTCCAAAAAAAGACTGGACCTGGGGGTGTGTTTCAGTATCAAACTCCGATATTGAAGAAATATATCAATTGGTTGACATTGGTACGGTCATTGACATTAACCCTTAAACTATATGCATAAATTTATTCAGCAAAAATTTGTGTCCACCAAATCTTACCATCTTCGGCTTGATACCAACCTAAACCCATATAATTTGCATCTTTATCGAGAATAATAGAACGTGTATTTTCTTGCGCCATCCAAGCATTCAAAGTCAATTCATCGCTTTCATATGTCTCGGAGATGTTCTCACCAATTAATTCACCAGTAAATCCAAATTTAGCCACTCGATCTAAAGGTGAAGAACCGTCAGATCCAAAATGCCAGGCTCGATCTTGCTTATACATATCCTGAGAGTGAGCCAAGGCAGCTAAATTAAGAGACTCATTTATTACGATTTCACTCAATGCACTTTCCACCCTTAAAAGATTAATCGCATNTACCATTTTACCATGCATTTTTTTTGCCCTAGAGTCTGAAATCCAATAATTCTTTGAATTTGAATTTGTAAACTCAGTTGTATCCAAGCACCCCGACAAGGTGATACTTAACATAAGCATTAAAAGAAAACGAAACATGACAATAGAAACCCCAAATGTTTGAGTTTAAAGTTTAAACCTTTATGTGGCATCAATCAAACACTTGCGTAAAGATATCTACTCTTTTTGCTGAACTGATTGTTATTCGGTCACAATAATATTAGAGTTTTCTTAATAAATAATCACGATGCGAATGAAATAACTAAAATGAATAGACGACAATTTACCAAATCTNTAGCTAGCGGTATGGCTATTGCCACTTTTCCACAATTAGCTCAAACTCAATCCATTGAAGAAGACACAAAATTAGGTGATGAAGTTATTAGAAATATATCAAGTTTCAAAGCGCGAAACTGGAAAACATATTTTGATGACTTAGAAAATGGCGCGATTTTGTCAGATACTACTAGTCGAGCCATACATTTTTGGTCTGAGGATAATAAAATTTATAAAATTTATCCAACTAGTGTACCTATTTCAGATGAATTAACAAAATTAGGAAGGACTAAGATCATTCGAAAAGTAGTAGGGCCAAGTTGGAGACCAACACCATCCATGTTAAAAACTAATCCCGAATGGCCAGAATTCGTACCTCCTGGTCCAGATAACCCTCTTGGAACTCACGCGATGTATCTCAGCTGGAAATACTATCGAATACATGGAACTCATGATACTCGTAAAATTGGCCGAAGATCCTCTAACGGTTGCATTGGATTATATAATGAACATATTAAGGAGCTTTTTTCATTAGCAAAGGTAGGTACACAGGTTTTATTAATTTAACTAGCATTTTTCATTGGTTGATAGTATTAGATAAAGCACCATTGCAAAACCTTAATATTACTGGTTTAATCAGGTATCGAGTATTAAGCTTTTATATTATGGCAAGAAATAAAAGTAGTTTAATTTGGAGAAAGAAATGAAAAAAATCCTATTAGCAGCAGCATTTTCACTAGCAGCAACCTCTCTTTCAGCAGGCTCAATGGCAACCCCTAAAATGGAGGAACCTGTAGTATCAGCTTCATCTTCATCAGGTGGATCGCCACTATTGATACTTCTTCTGATTTTGGTTGGAGTGGCAGCAAGCGGATAAGAATTCCTATCCCAAAGAGCTAGAATAATTACAGCTCTTTGGGGTTTTATAAATCTTTTATAGCAGAATCACAGGGAAAGATTGGCTTCTTTCAGCACTGATTTTAAACCTATTTTATAATTCGGATACTTTAAACTGATTTGCAGGTCTGATTTAATCTTTGAATTATCTACTCGTTTACACTCAGAGTAAAAACTTCTTACCATATCAGACAAATTCGACGACAAAAAATTAGCTATTGGTGGATCTTCTTTATTTAATAATTTCGCTGCAAAACTAAGGACATCCTCGGGAGGAGCAGGCAAATCATCACAAACATTATAAACTCTTCCGATACCGGGTTGCTCTATTGATGCAAATAAAACCCTTGCTATGTCCTCGACATGAATTCTACTAAAAACCTGTCCTTCTTTAATTATTCTTTTAGCGGTACCTGCCAAAACTTTTAAAAATGGACCTCTTCCAGGGCCATAAATCCCAGCCAGTCGAAAAATATTTACTGGACTTCCAGCCTCTTTTGCCAAACTTAACCATTGTTCTTCAGCTAATACTCGATGCTTACCTCTTTTGGTAGTTGGATTTAATTCAGTCCTTTCATCAACCCAATTGCCATCATGATCTCCGTATACCGCAGTTGTAGATAGATAACCGATCCATTCTAAATTTGTAGCATTCTTGATTGTTTCAAAATAACTTTCAAAAACTGGGTCACCAGATTCAAGAGGAGGTATAGACAATAATATATGACTTGCACGATTAATTTCATTCTTAAGATCGGTACCTGGCCAAATAAATGCATTGATATTGCGAGCACCCAGTATGTCAGCCTTCTTTATATCTCTGGTTGTAGCAGAAATTTCCCATATTTTAGGATCTAAAAATTTTTCAAATACTTGGGCTGAATAACCGTGGCCCAAACTTAATAATTTTTTCTTCATTACTTCCTTAATCTTTCAAATGCCCAATTTGCTGCATCTCGTAACGTAAGATCTTCATCCCTTAAGAACGGCCTCAAACATGGGATTAACTCTATATTCTCCGAATTTCCAATAGCATAAAGTACATTTCTAACAAATCGACTCCGCCCAATTCTCTTTATAGGTGACTTTTTAAAAAAACTTCTAAATTGATTTTCAGACAGAGTTACTAATTCTCTTAATTCTGGCGCCATTAATTCTTCTCGCGAAATATAACCACTTTCGCTTGCAGTTTTTGCAAATTTATTCCACGGACAAACTGCCAAACAATCGTCACAACCATATATTCTATTTCCAATTAATGGCCTAAGCTCTTCATCCACTGGCCCATCATGTTCAATGGTTAAATATGATATGCACCGTCTCGCATCCAAGGTATAAGGAGATGGAAAGGCATTTGTAGGGCATATATCCAAGCATTTTCTACAGCTACCACAATGATCAATCTCTGGTTCATCAAAAGGCAATTCTATTGTCGTAAATATTGAACCCAAGAAAAACCAGTTTCCTAATTGCTGGCTGACCAAATTAGTATGTTTTCCCTGCCAACCGACCCCCGCCGCTTGCCCCAGTGGCTTTTCCATTACGGGTGCTGTATCAACAAATACTTTGATTTCAGATTTTTCTACTTCTTTTACCAACCAACGGCCTAAAGACTTCAGGCGTTTCTTAATAATTTCATGATAATCATTATTACGAGCATAAATCGAAATCGACCCACGATTTTTCCTTTTTAATAATTCTAATGGATCAACCTCACTACCATAAGTTTGAGCCAACATAATGATTGACCTTGTTGCCGGCCAAAGAGCCTTTGGATTTTTTCGCCACGATTTGTTTTTTGAAAGCCAATCCATTTGTCCTTGGTAGCCCTCCTGCAAAAACTTATCAAATCGATGAGGAACATCTGGTATAGAATTTGGAGAGCACACTCTGCAAATATCAAACCCTTCCACTGATGCTTTTTCCACGAGTTTTTCTTTTAACAGATTCAAAAATCTAAGTCTGCATAATGTGGAGGTTGCGGAAATCCTGCTAAATGATCAGCTAATAAAGAACGAAACGCCGGTCTTGACTTAATCTTGGCAT
Source organism: Paracoccaceae bacterium (assembly GCA_002712045.1). Classification (GTDB taxonomy): domain Bacteria; phylum Pseudomonadota; class Alphaproteobacteria; order Rhodobacterales; family Rhodobacteraceae. The sequence goes on along the minus strand of PARX01000021.1, from coordinate 4,493 downwards.
ACCAATCTTTCACAAGGCTACTTCTATCCCAATCCACGTCACGGCTATAATCTAGTACAGAAAAATGTGCGGCGGCAGCGAAATCTGCTAAAGTCATTTCATTTCCAGCAAGCCACTGTCGATATTCTAGCAGACTAGACATATAATCTATGTGAAATTTAATATTTTGCATACCAACCTTAACATTCTTTGCCTCTGGGAAGCCTTCTCCTATAATTTTTTTTGTTATACGTTCATAAACAAGTTTTTGAGTAACCTCCCTATTAAATTTGTCATCAAACCAAGAAACCAATCTTCGCACCTCAGCACGNTCTTCAATATTATTCGGAAGTAGCTCTGGGTCGGGAAACTTTTCGTTCAAATATTCACATATCGCCGACGACTCAGCCAAAGTTATCTCACTATTTTGAAGAACNGGAACTTGGCCGAAAGGATTCAAAGNAAGAAAATCTTCTCTCTTCTCCCAATATTTTTCTTCAATTAATTCGAATTCTAATTTTTTTTCTGATAATACCAACCGAACTTTTCGACAAAACGGTGACAAGGGCNCATGAAAAAATCGAAACATTAAAAANCAATCCTATTAGCTGAAATGAATTTAGCCCTAGCAACTACTTAAGATCAATCCCGAAAATATACCCTTACGGCATAAGAATTCTTTAATATTAAATAACACCTTATTTAGTGATTCTGGTTTGAGCTTTCTCATTATTATCAGAAATAGGAAATGGTAGATGAACCAGCATCTCTTTAGGGCATATTTGTATAAACGCTTTTTTCTCAATATCCCAATTTTCTAAAATATCGATTGCTTTAATACTAGCGGTTTCTNTGACATGCTCTTTTATTAGAGACTTCAGCTGTGTCTCCCAATAATCTATTGTTATATTGGAAACCAGTAAGCTTTCTAAATTAACTTGCCTCTGAGCTACTTTTTCTGGATCGTACAAATAAGCCATTCCACCAGTCATCCCAGCACCAAAATTTGCGCCAATATNACCTAAAACNACAGCNACTCCACCNGTCATATATTCACANCCATTTGTTCCACAGCCNTCCACTACAACCTCTGCTCCTGAGTTTCTTACAGCAAACCTCTCGCCAGCTCTTCCAGAAGCAAATAATTTACCACTTGTTGCTCCATACAGNACGGTGTTTCCTATTATAGTATTTTTCTGTGCTATTAANGNCGANTCAACACTTGGCCTTATGGAAATTAAACCTCCAGATAANCCCTTTCCAACATAATCATTTGCCTCTCCNGTAAGTTGAATCTTTATTCCNGGAACAAGAAAAGCNCCTAACGACTGTCCCGCCGACCCGTTTAACATTAAAGTTAATTGATCCTGCTGTAATTTATTATGCATCCCAAATATCTTAACAACATGACTTGATATTCTAGCGCCAATTGTCCTATTCGTATTTCGTACAGAATAAGATAGTTGTATTTTTTCTCCATTCTTAAAGAATCTTTCAGCATCATTTATTACTTGGTAATCTAATGTTTCATCTACTTCTGTACGCTTACGTAATCTATCTAACTTTAACTCCTTTGCCCCATCAACCATGATTAACATTGGATTCAAATCTAAATCATCTAGATGAGCAGATCCTCTACTCACCTGATGCAAAAGATCAACTCGACCCACCACTTCATTTAAAGAATGGGCTCCAATATCTGCTAATATTTCTCGAACTTCTTGAGCATAAAAAGTTATCAAATTAACAACCTTGTCAGCCGAGCCAGAAAATTTCTCTCTCAGGTTTTCATCTTGAGTACAAACACCTACAGGGCATGTGTTAGACTGACATTGGCGAACCATGATACAGCCCATTGCAATTAAAGCCGCTGTTCCAATTCCAAATTCTTCAGCGCCCATCATCGCCGCAATTACAATATCACGTCCCGTTCGCAACCCACCATCTGTGCGTAATGTCACTCTCTCTCGCAAATTGTTCATTGACAAAACTTGATGCGCTTCAGTCAAACCCATTTCCCACGGCAAACCAGCATACTTAATTGAAGTCGCTGGAGAGGCGCCCGTACCACCATTATGGCCAGAAATTAAAATGATATCTGCTTTAGCTTTAGCGACACCTGCGGCGATTGTACCAACTCCACTGGCGGCGACTAATTTTACCGTCACCTTGCATATTGGATTTATCTGTTTAAGATCATATATTAATTGAGCCAAATCTTCGATAGAATAAATATCATGATGCGGTGGTGGCGAAATCAAGGTAACGCCCTTGGTACTGTATCTTAGTCTTGCAATCAGGTCCGTAACCTTCATTCCTGGTAGTTGTCCACCTTCCCCAGGCTTTGCTCCCTGGGCAACCTTAATTTCTAGTTCTTCACATTGATTTAAATATTCTGCAGTAACACCAAATCGACCTGAAGCAACTTGTTTTATTTTTGCTGAAGGATTGTCGCCGTTTGAATCTGGATAAAAATGTTCAGGATCCTCACCTCCCTCACCGCTATCTGACTTTGCGCCTATCCTGTTCATTGCAATATTTAATGTTTTATGAGCCTCTGGCGAAAGAGCTCCAAGAGACATGCCTGGCGTCACAAACCTCTTTCGAATTGATGTTATACTTTCAACTTCGTCAACGGGAATTGTGCCCTTCAAAGATTTTATCTCTAATAAATCCCGCAAATGGATCGGTGAAGTTAATCGAACTTTTTGTGAATATTTTTTCCAAAGTTCAAAGGATCCCTTTTGACAAGCCACTTGCAACATATGCATATTCTGAGCTTCCCAAGCGTGCTTTTCACCACTTTTTCGTGATTTATAAAACCCACCTATTGGTAAAATATCTTGTTCAGCATGCCAACCCTTACTATGAATATCTGATATCTGCCCCTGGATTCCTGATATACCAATCCCGGAGATACGGCTCTGCATACCTGGAAAATATTCTGCCACCATCGATCGAGACAAACCGACAGCTTCAAAATTTAAACCACCACGATAGGAGGAAATTACTGAAATACCCATTTTAGCCATAATTTTCAACAAACCCTGATCAATTGCTTCTTGATACCGTTTAGTATTTTCAGTGATTGTGCCAGTTAACAAATTACGGTTTATTCTATCTGCAATACTATCTTGAGCCAGATAAGCATTAACAGTAGTTGCTCCACAGCCAACCAAAACAGCAAAATAATGTGGATCAATACACTCTGCAGATTGAACATTTATAGAGCAAAAAGTTCTTAGCCCACGCTTTGTTAACCAAGAATGCACAGCCGAAGTGGCCAATATCATAGGAATAGAAACTTTATCGCTATTTTGCATTTTATCTGTAAGTATTATGTGGCCAGCACCCGAACGGATCGCATCCTCAGAGTCAGTTTTTATTCTTTCTAGTGCCTCTGCCAAAGAATCTTCTTTTACCTCTCTAAAAAAAGTACAATCAATAGTGGTTACATCATTTCCAAACATTTCCACCATCTTCAAAAATTTTGCATTACCAACAAATGGACTATCAAGCACTAGAATTTCAGTTTGGCTACCATCTTGATCTAATACATTCTTCAGATTCCCAAATCGAGTTTTTAAACTCATAACTCTATTCTCTCTGAGACTATCAATTGGTGGATTGGTTACTTGAGAAAAGTTTTGACGAAAATAATGTGAAAGAGGTCGGTATTGCTTGGATAATACAGCTGACGGTGTATCATCTCCCATTGAAGCAACCGCTTCCTTCCCATCTTCAGCCATAGGAGCTAAGATGATTTCTAGATCCTCGTTTGAATATCCGGCTGCAAGTTGCCTTTGACGTAATTCACTACCCGTAAAGCAGCTAAATTCTTTGCCTTTAGTAACTTTTTCTAAATCTATTATTTTGCTAGCCCAGTCGTCAAATGGCGCTGACTTAGACAATTCGTCTTTTAAGTCTTTATCGTGTAATAAAATAGCTCTTTTTAAATCTACTGCTATCATTTCCCCAGGACCTAAAGCTCCTTTTTCAACAACTACAGATTCATCAATTGGAATCATCCCAGCCTCAGATCCAGCAATTAGAAGGTTATCAGCTGTCACAACGTATCGCATTGGTCTTAATCCACTGCGATCAAGGCCAGCAGCAACCCAACGACCATCAGTCATGGCAAGTGCGGCTGGGCCATCCCAAGGTTCCATTACAGAATTACAATATGCATACATATTTTGCCACTTCTTTGGCATTTCTACCGTTAATTTTGACCAACTCTCTGGCACCATCATGGTTTTCGCCATAGGCACATTTCTTCCACCGCGAACCATCATTTCAAACACCGCATCTAACGCTGCTGAGTCTGAAGAGCCACTTGGAGCTATAGGCTTAATATCTTCAGCAAAATTCCCAAAAGCTGCTCCCGCCATGCGAATTTCATGGCTTTTCATCCAATTTAGATTCCCTTTTAGGGTATTTATCTCTCCATTGTGAGCAAGCATTCTAAATGGCTGAGCTAACCACCATTGAGGAAAGGTATTTGTTGAATACCT
>PARX01000020.1 GCA_002712045.1 Paracoccaceae bacterium | reverse complement strand
TGTGCCTGAGCACGAAAATTTTGTTAGTGGCTTACTAGAAACAAAGATTAATGATATTACCCAGGAGATTATTGAGAATAAAGTAAGTAAAGATATTTGGTTACTTTTTATTATGGCTCCCTATATATTTCTTAATAGAGATGACAATCATTTTATATCATTATTTGAAACTACGAAAATGGTTGCTAATGCAGAAGAAAATATTGTTGATAATTGGAGTGTTTAGATCTTTTGCCACTTACCAAAAGATAGAAGTTTAAAGCTTCCTAAATGTGTTTTTTCCCAGCTCTTAGGTTCTACTAGACTTAAAAAATTAGTATTGTTATCTTTTTTGTATAAATGATAAGTGGAGCCAATATCTGGTTTAAATCTATAATCTGATTTATATATTAATTCAGTCCATTCATATTCTTCTTTAATTTGTTGATATTTATTTTGAAGCTCTTTTAGTTGAGTCTCAAAATAATTTTTACATTCATGAGGAAGGTTTTTGTCAATCAAATCAACTGAAAAATTTGGCGCTGAAGAAGTTGTCGGGTACTCTTTCTTGTAGGCATTGTATTCGTTTTTTTCGTAGTCAAAAACAATATTNTCAGGATATTTGCTCATTGCAGTAGTTTTTTTACAAATTTATAATATTTTAACAAAAATAATATTTTAATTATAAATATATAGTTTTTTTTAAAAATAGTTATATTTGTTGAAAAAAAGATGAAAATTTTATTAGTTGGAGCAAGTAGTGATATAGCTCGCCATTTATACGAAACTTATAAGAATGATTATGATTTTATTAAATTTAGCTCTAATGATGAATTTAGTGATGTCAGTAATTTTAATTTACAAGATCCTGATACATACACAGACATCGAAAATATTTCTGGTATTGTGTATTTTCCCGGAACAATAGTTTTAAAACCATTTAAACAGTTAGGTCTTGAAGATTTTAAAAATGATTATGATATTAATGTTTTAGGCTTATTAAAAATATTAAAATATTATCAAGCAAGTTTAGTTGATGGAGCTTCACTTGTTTTTATAAGTACTGTAGCTGCTAAATTAGGTATGCCTTTTCACTCATCGATTTCAATGTGTAAAGCATCGCTCGAAGCACTTTCAATCAGTTTAGCTGCAGAATGGGCTCCAAAAATTAGAGTAAATTGTGTGGCTCCTTCATTAGTTAACACTAAATTAGCTAGAAGATTTTTTAGAAATGACAAGCAAAAAGAGATGATGAGTGATAGACATCCGCTCAAAAAAACTGGCAAATCTGAAGATATTTCACACACAATTGAATTCTTACTTTCAAATAAATCAAATTGGGTAAGTGGTCAGGTATTTAATATTGATGGTGGAATGTCGTCACTTAAAATCTAATATTAAATGCTTGATTTTATTTGGAAATATAAATATGTTTTTTACTCAATTATATTTCTGATTTTCTTGTATGCTCTACATTTAATTTCAAATCCTAAAATTTTTTTTGANACTGAAAGAATATTAAAATATGCTGATGATATTCANATAGAGTTAAAAGAATCATTTAATGATAAGAATTTACTNCTGCTAGGANTNGAATTTGAAGATGANATATCATTTNAAGAGATGCNAAAAATTGANTCTGCCTATAATCTTATAAGTAATGATACTTTAATTAAAATTGAGAGAAGCATATTTAGTGAAAAGAGAATGATTTTTTCAGGTCTTTTTTTTCATTCTTTTAATGTTTTAAATACAGCTTCTGAAATTACATATAATACTTCATTAGATAAACTTAAGAAAAAATCCAGTTTATTTCTTTCCAAGGATTTTAAGAAGCTCTTTTTCATTCTTGAAATGAAGGATAACTTAGAAAGTAGTATTCATGAGAATTTGATTTTAAATATCAAACAAAAATTTGAAAATCTTAATACAAAAAATGTTTTTGTTTCTGGTCAAATTCCAAGCGAGCTATATATGCAAGAAAATGTTGTTAAAGAGCTNTTTCTNCTTACAATATTAAGTGCAGTATTTTGNTTTTTNATTTTATGGTTCTTTACAATGAATCTTAAGTTTGTTTTCTTAACCTTACTAAGTGTTATATTCAGTGTGGTAATTAGTATATCGATCTCTCAATTTATTTATGGAGGAATAGAGTTAGTTATGATTATAATGCCTGCAATTATTTTTATAGTATGTGTTTCTGACTTAATGCATCTCATAAATGATAATCTGGATTTTATTAGTGATAAGAAAGAATTTTTTAAACAAAAGATAAAAAATATTGGTGTTCCTGTTGGCCTTACTTCTTTAACAACTGCAATTGGTTTTCTAAGTTTTTGTTTTTCAGATGTTCTGCCAATAACACGTTTTGGTTTAATAACAACTTTAGGAATTATAGTTTCTCTCTTTATTATTTTAGTTAGTTATTCAATATGTATTGATTTAAATTTTCATTTAATAAAAGGAAATCAGTTCATAAATAAAATGATTAACAATTTTATTTCTTCTATTGTTAATTATAAAAATAAATTTAGTTTTTATATGCTTTTATTAGTGCTATTTGGTTTATCTATTTATGGTGTTTCCAGCTTTCGTATAGATAATTATTTAACTGATGAGGTCAATAGAAACTCCAAATTATATAAAGAAATGAGTTTTTTTAATGACAATTTTGGTGGGATAAAACCAGTAACTTTCAAAATCCCTATGAATAAGAATGTAAATATTAAAAGTCTATTAAATTTTGAGAATTTTCTGCAAATCAATAATTTTTCATTAGATTTTTCTTTAACTAGCTTAGTTGAAAACCCCAATTTTGTAAATAAAAGTATGTTAAAAAAAATTACAAAAGAAAATTATAAGATACAGACTAGAATGAATGACTTAGGCTCAAAATATAGTTTTGGAATTTTTGAAAAGATTACATTAAAGGCCAAAGAATTAGCTTTAGAATTAAAAGTTGGAGGTGCTGGTTATTTATTTGACCAAGTAAGTAATCAGCTAACTAGGGAAATTCTGTATGGATTGCTTGTTGCAATTTTAACTATAGGTTTTTTATTTGTGCTGATAAATAGTTTTAATATTAAATATTTTTTTGTTGCACTAATTCCAAATATTTTTCCAATTTTAGTTGCAATTGGAATACTATGTTTATCCAATTTTTATTTCAGTTTATCTAATGCATTTATTTTTGCTATTGTTTTTGGTTTAATAGTTGATGATTCAATTCATATTTTAAGTTCATATCGTTTTAATATCAAAAGAGGTATGGAAAAGGAATTAGCAATTTCAAACTCTATGAATATTACTGCTCGTGCTGTTGTCAAGACAACTATTGTTGTAATAGTTAGTCTTCTACCTCTTTTGTTATCTGAGTTTAAATCTGTAAGTCAATTAAGTATTATAACTATAATTTCTGCTGTTATTGCTATTGTCTTTGACTTATTATACTTACCTAAATTAATTAAGAAATTCTTGTAAATATGAAATCAAATATATTTTGGTTTAGGAGAGATTTGAGATTAGAGGATAATACCGCTCTAATTGAAGCACTAAATTCATCAAATAGTGTTGTTCCGATTTTTATTTTTGACTCAAATATTCTTAAAAGTTTGCCTAAGGATGATGCTAGAATAACATTTATATATAGTCAGTTAAGGAAAATAAATAATCAATTGAAAGAAAATAAGTCATCTATACTTGTAAAACATGGTGATCCAAAAGAGATTTTTCAAGAAATCCTACTTGAGCTTGATATAAAGCATGTTTATTCTAATAAGGATTATGAGCCCTATGCAATAAGTCGAGATCAGGATATTACAAATCTATTAGCGAATCATGGGGTTTCCCATTTTCAATTTAAGGACCAGGTAATATTTGAGCCCCATGAGGTTTTAAAGGATAACGGAGATCCTTATACAGTTTATACTCCATATAAAAATAAATGGTTGTCAATCTATAAACAAAAGTCAATAGAAATTTTTGACAGTGTTAATTATGGTAATTTTTTTAAAAAATCTTTTTCTTTTCCCGATTTAATTGAAATAGGATTTTCTAATTCTAATATTAAGGTTGAAGATTATTCATTAAAAAATTTAGACAATTATATCACAAATAGAAACTTCCCGTCAGAAGACAAAACAAGCTATTTAAGTGTACATTTAAGATTTGGGACAGTTAGTGTTAGGAAAATTATTAGTTCGTTAAAAGTGAATCATGAATTTTTTTTATCAGAATTAATTTGGAGAGAATTTTTTATGCAGATATTATTTAATTTCCCTTATGTTTGTGAAGGAAGTTTTAAAACCAAGTATGATAGAATAAAGTGGAGAAATAATAAATCAGAATTTAAACTTTGGTGTGAGGGAAAGACTGGATACCCTTTAGTTGATGCCGGAATGAGACAATTAAATAAGACTGGNTATATGCATAATAGAGTTAGAATGATAGNTGCTGGNTTTNTGTGTAAGCATTTACTTATTGATTGGAAATGGGGNGAGAGGTATTTTGCTTTAAAATTATTAGATTATGAAAAGTCNTCAAATAATGGAAACTGGCAGTGGGCAGCAGGAACNGGTTGTGATTCAGCNCCNTATTTTAGGATTTTTAATCCATTTACTCAACAAAAAAAGTTTGATAAAGATTTTAAGTATATAAGAAAATGGATTGAAGGTTTTAATGAAGACACATATTTGCCATACATTGTAGATCACAAAAAAGCGAGAGAACGTGCACTTTTTTGTTATAAGTCTTATCTAGTTTAATCCCATCTGCTTCCTTCCCAATAACAGCTAAAGCAGGTAAATTTTTTCCAATTTAAAAGATTCAATGAAAATATTTTTCTCGATTTATCGTAGATATTTTTAGAAACTCTTGATGATTTACTTCCACATTTTGGGCATATAGTTTTTAAATCAGCTTTATTTTTCTTTATTTTCCATATGCCAAATAACTTTATAAAAAATAATATTATTAAATAAGTAATAATAAAAGAAAATATACTACTAAAGATTAAATTAATTATATTTAATACTAGGCTAACCAAGGTGTCCATACATCTTTAATTTTTAAAACAAATCTATAATTTATATATATAAAAAATTCTAGGTGTAAATACCTATATGAATTAAACTATTTTTCTTTTCAGGAATAATTAAATTATCTTTTCTCCTGAAATTTCAGTTCTTTTTTTGAAAAGTTTTTTTAGTTCTTCTAATATTTTACCTTGGTTTTTGATTTTTCTTTTGTCAATTTCAATAACTTGAGCTAGCTCACCCATCGTTCCTGTAGTAAAAACTTGATCGGCATTATATAATTCAGTTACAGAAATATTTTTTTCATAAATAGGAATTTTGTTTTCAGAGCAGATTTTAATTATTAATCCTCTAGTTATTCCAGGAAGGCATGCATCAGCATGTGGTGTATAAACAGATCCATTTTTCATCATAAAAATATTAGTGGCATTTGTTTCTGCAACAAAACCATATAAATCTAACATTATAGCATCATCAACATGTGCATTATTTGCTTCAATTTTGGCCAGGATATTATTGATTAAGTTATTATGATGAATTTTTGAGTCTAAACATAGTGGAGAATTTCTTCGAATATTTGCAGTTACAAGCTTTAATTTCTTGCCACTGTAAATTGAAGGTTTCCATTCAGCTAGAATAATTAGAGTACAACCTTTTTGATTTAATCTTGGGTTCATACCAGAGGTTATTTTTTCGCCTCTTGTTAATGTAAGTCTAATGTGCGTTTCATCAAACATTTTATTAGCTTTTAAGGTTGTAAATATTGCATCTCTTATGTAGGCTAATTCTGGAATTTTTTCAAAGGCCATGCTTTTTGCAGATTCTAATAATCTATTTAGATGTTCATCTATGCAAAAAACTTTACCATTATAAACACGTAGACCTTCCCAGACTGCATCTCCTCCTTGAGAAAGACTGTCAAAAACTGAGATTTTTGCTTCATCTCTGTGGTAGAGAACCCCATCAATCCAGACTTTTATATTCTCATTCCTTTTGTCAAATTGTTGAATCATGTAGAAGATTAATTATTTAATTAATTTTTTGATTTTTCTTAACATCAAAATTAATATAGCTCCAAGCAATCCTAGGATAAAAACTTTTGGTTTATCAGGTCGCATAAAGAATCCATAAGATAAAATAATTATGGTATTAACAGCCATCATGATTGATACTATCCCAATAGATTTGAGGGGATCTTTTTCAGCCCACTTTAAAATCAAATCATTAAAAGGGATTAAAGGGATACAGATGAGCATGCCTAAAATAAATTCAATCAACATTATAAAAGAATTTTATTCTTTTTTGAGGCGTAGAACATGATATTAAAAAAACACAAAACGATATAATTATATTAGTAATTCTCATTTTTTTATTTCAAAAGAACATAATTTTTTTGATTTAAAGATAGATTTGAATAGATAAGTTATAATAATTAAATGGACTTCAAAAATATGATTCTTACAATTTCTTAAATTTGTTGAAATAAATAAATTTTATATGCTGGCATTAGGTTTTTTGGGTGCACTTTTAATGGGTATAGTTCTTGGATTAATTGGTGGTGGTGGTTCTATTTTAACTGTTCCAGTTTTTGTATATATTTTAAATGTCAATCCTGTTCTTGCAACGGCATATTCTTTATTTGTTGTAGGATTTGCCTCATTAGTTGGCGCTATTAAAAATTCAAGAAATAATCTTGTAGATTTTAAAACTGGACTCGTATTTGCTGTTCCAGCTTTTATTGGTGTTTTTTTTGCTAGAATATATTTGATCAATATTATTCCTGATCAAATTTCATTGTTTTCTTTTTCTGTTTCTAAAGAGATGGCCATAATGATATTTTTTGCAATGATTATGATTGCTGCATCATATTTTATGATTCTTGGAAAAAATGTAGATCTTCATGAATCTTCAACAAATTATAATCCCACAATTTTGGTTTTTGAAGGCTTAATTGTTGGTGTGTTAACAGGAGTTGTTGGGGCTGGAGGGGGCTTTTTAATTATTCCGGCACTAGTATTATTTGCGAGACTTCCAATGAAAAAGGCAGTTGCTACATCATTAATGATAATAGCTATAAAATCATTATTTGGAGTTATTGGAGATTTAAATAATGTTGATTTAATTTTTGATTGGCCCTTATTAATTACATTCACTCTTGTTTCAATTGTTGGAATATTTTTAGGGATTTACTTTAATAATTTTATTGATGGAGGCAAATTAAAAAAGGGTTTTGGATGGTTTGTGTTGATAATGGCAATTTGTATTCTTATAAAAGAGTTTATATAATTTTATTATTTAATACATTATTATATTGAATAGTATTATTTTTGATCTTAATAAAATAAAATGAAGGTAGAACAGATTTATACTAAATGTTTAGCNCAAGGTTCTTATTATATAGAAAGTAATGGTGAAGCNGTTGTAATTGACCCATTAAGAGATNTTGATNANTATATNAAGCTTGCAGAGACAAATAATTCTAAAATTAAATATGTTTTGGAGACTCATTTTCACGCAGATTTTATAAGTGGGCATTTAACCCTTTCAAATTTAACAGGTGCAGAAATTATTTATGGTCCAAATGCTGATCCTGAGTTTGAAGCAATCATTGCAGAGGATAATCAAATTTTTAATTTTGGAAATGCATCACTAACTACTATTCATACTCCAGGCCATACTTTAGAAAGNACTTCTTTTCTTTTAAAAGATGAAAATGGAAAAGAACATTCAATTTTTACAGGAGATACTTTGTTTCTTGGTGATGTTGGAATTCCCGATGTGGCTCAAAGATATAAGGGAGTTTCTAAAGAAGAATTAGCGGGTACATTATATGATTCAGTTAATGATAGGATTAAGCCATTACCAGATGATATTTTGGTATATCCTGCCCATGGTGCTGGTTCTGCTTGTGGAAAAAATATGATGAAAGAAACAGTTGATACATTAAAGAATCAAAAGCAAATCAATTATGCAATAAATGGTTCTTACTCAAAAGAAGAATTTGTAAAAAAGTTGACGGATAACTTACCTGAGCCTCCTTCATACTTTCCATTCAATGTAAGATTAAATCAACAGGGATATGAGGATCTTTCAGAAATAATTAAAAAGAGTAAAAATCCACTTTCAGNATCTCAGTTTGAATCGATGGCGAATGAAGATAATATTAAGNTCATTGATGTAAGACATCAAGATATCTTTGCAGCAGGACATGTTCCAAATTCTATTTTTATTGGTCTAGATGGCAGTTTTGCTCCATGGGTTGGGGCTGTTCTATCTAATATAGATCAGCCTATTTTACTTGTGGCTGATGAAGATAGGGTTGAAGAGGCAATTACTAGACTCTCAAGGGTTGGTTTTGATAATGTTAAAGGTTATTTAGATGGAGGTTTTTCAGCATGGATAAATGAAGGAAAAGAAGTAGCTGTAATAGATACTATAACTGCAAATGATTTTGAAAATAATTATCAAGGGAATGACGTAAATATTTTTGATGTAAGAAAATTAACTGAATACCAGTCTGAACATGTATTAGATGCAATTAATATCCCATTGAATAATATCAATAATTTTATTTCTGATTTTAAGATTGANGGAGAAAACTATATACACTGTGCTGCAGGCTATCGTTCTATGATTGCTAACTCAATTTTAAAGGCTCATGGAATACATAATTTAGTAGATGTTAGAGGCGGTTTTTCATCAATTAAGAAAACAGCTATTACAACATCAGAATATATTTGTCCTAGTACACTCTAAATATTTAATAATGAAAAATTTAAACAAAGAAGATTGGAAGAAATTAATAAAAGACACTGAAAATGCAGTAATAATTGATGTCAGAACGCCAGAAGAATGTGCTGAAGGAACTCAACCGAATGCTATGCAAATTAATTTTTCTTCTCTTACTGATTTTCTTTCAGNAGTTAATTCTTTAGATAAGAAAAACTCATATTTTTTATATTGTAGAAGTGGTAATAGAAGNGCACAAGCATGTATGTATATGCATGACAAGGGATTTACTACTTATAATTTAATGGGAGGGATGATGTCCTGGGATGGTGATATCGTACATTAATTATAAATGACAAATTCAACGAAAAATCACTGGAATAGCATATACTCAACAAAGAAATTAAATCAGGTAAGCTGGTACCAACCCATTCCTCAAGTTTCTTTAGATTTTATTGAATCTTTAAATTTTTCAAAAGACGCTCCAATCCTTGATGTTGGAGGAGGAGATAGTTTTTTGTGTGATAATTTAATTGAACTAGGCTATAGCAATATTACTGTTCTTGATATCTCTGATGTTGCAATTCAACGAGCTAAAAGAAGATTAGGAAATAATGCAAATAAAGTAAGCTGGATAGTATCAGATATCTTAAACTTTGAGCCTAAAGAAAAATATGCTATTTGGCATGACAGAGCAGTTTTTCATTTTTTGAGAGAAAATGAAAACATTAATAAATATCTCAATTCTTTGTTAGAGGGATTGGTAGAAAATGGACGGATGATATTAGGTGCTTTTGCAGAAAATGGACCGACAAGGTGTTGCGCATTAGATGTTAAGAGATATTCTTTTGAAGATTTTAATAATTTATTTTCTGATAGGTTTACTATTGTAAAAACACAAAATTCAATTCACAAAACTCCTTTTGACACAGAACAATCTTTTAATTTTATAGAAGCAAAAAAAAAATGAACAAACAATTTAACAATATTATTAGAGCAAGAAGGTCTGTTTTCCCAATTCAATTTAATGGTGAGCTCATAGATGATTCTATTATAAAAGAAATTTTGTATAATGCAAATACAGCTCCGACACACAAGATTACTCAACCTTGGCTTTATAAGGTTTTTAGTCAATCATCAAAATTGGATTTAGCTAATGAAGTTTTAAGACTAAAGTTTGCTGATGAAATTCCAGTGAATGAGAGAGAAAATATAATTAAAAAATTTAATCTTACTAGTCATGTAATATGTATTTGTTTAGATAGGAGTGCTGAAAATTTTATTCCTGAGTGGGAAGAGATAGCGGCTGTTTCAATGAGTGTGCAAAATATGTGGTTGACTTGTACTGCAAATAATCTAGGTTGTTATTGGAGTAGTCCAAAGATTATTTCTGAGCTTAATTCTTTTCTTAATCTAAAGGATAATCAAAGGTGTTTAGGTTTGTTTTATATTGGTAAATATGATGAGTTGCCTAAAAGAATGTTAAAGAAGAAAGATATTAATGAAAAAATAGAATGGAAATGAAAAGTATTATAAATATTTTATTACTCAGCATTATGTGTACGGGTTTTGATGTATATAGTCAGGTACAACAAAATCGAACTCTTTATTTTGATGGAGTAAGCAGAGAATATATTATATATGTGCCTGCAATTTATGATGGAACTCAAGCTGTGCCTCTTATGTTTAGCTTTCATGGTGGAGGAGGCCTGTCAAATGACTTTATGAATTATACAAATGATATGAGGCCGCTTTGTGATACCGCAGGTTTTATAGCAGTATATCCTCAAGCTGCAGTTGATCCAAATGATAGTAGTTATTCTTGGTTACATAAAGCCCCAACTTCTCACAATGATGTTTTTTTTATTGAATCAATTATTGATTCGCTTTCTAATGAGTTTCTGATTGACAATGATCGAGTATATGCTTGTGGTTATTCAGAAGGAGGAATTTTTTCTTATGAGCTTGCCTGTAGGTTAAATAATAGGATTGCAGCAATTTCTTCTGTTTCTGGTAGCATGTTATTAGATGCATTTAGAGATAGTTATTATAATTTAGGATTTTGCTCTCCAGTTCATCCTACTGCAATCCTTTTAATTCCTGGAACTGCTGATTTAAGTCCTCACTCTACATATAATGGATTTCCACCATATTATATGTCTGCTGAAGAGATTACAACTTATTGGTCAAATTTTAATAATACGAATCCTAGTCCAATTATTTCTCAGATACCCAACATCAATACTTCAGATGGAAGTACAGTAGAAAAAAGGGTTTGGGAAAATGGAGATAATTGTGTGTCTGTTACAGAGCTTAAGGTAATTAATGGAGATCATGATTGGCCTGGATCTTCGGGTAATATGGATGTCATTGCAACAAATGAAATTTGGAATTTTGTTTCTCAATATGATATTAATGGATTGATTAATTGTTCATCTTCAATAAGTGAAGATTTTTTAGGTTTTGACACAAAACATATAGTTAAAATTATAGATGTGATTGGTAGAGAAACTATATTGAATACCAATCAAATTTTATTTTTTATATATAGTGATGGAACAATTGAAAAGAAATATTTTTCAGAATAAGTTCTAAATACTTCCAAAATATATTATTGTTGGTATAAATAGGATACAACAAAATATAGAAAACCATTTTGAGCTTGATTCCAAAGAATGCCAATAAGCAATAATTAGTAATGGAATTTGAAAAGGAAGTCTTGTTAAAGCCTGATTTTTTGAAACACCTAAAGCTTCTTGAGGAATCTCTGATAGATAAAGATATATGTTAGCAGGAAAAACAGCGATAAGTAATAAAATAATTCCCCAAGAGGAATAAAAACGTGTGTTCTTAAATATAAGAAGAACTCCTAACGCTATTTCAAAAAACCCACTTATTAGAACTAATTCTTTTTTTAATGGCAAAAAAGGAGGCATTATTTTTAAAAAGAAACTTGGATCTGTGAAATGTTTGACTCCAATAATAATGTATAATAAGCTCATTATATATATAGTTAGTCTCTTAAAATGAGCAATTGTTATCATTATTTTTTTCTTTCAAAAATATAAAATTACAATTCCTAAATTTTAAATTTACATTATGAAAAAAATAGAATCGATAAATTTAAATGATAAGTTTTCTAAGTTTGATAAACAGTGGACTCCATATATAATTGGNGAGTTAAATAATCAATATGTAAAACTTTGTAAGTTAAAAGATAATTTTGTCTGGCATAAGCATGAGAATGAGGATGAGTTATTTATGGTTTTTAAAGGCACACTCTTCATGGACTTCAGAGATGGAAGGACAGTTGAGGTTGGCGAAGGAGAAATTCTTATAGTTCCAAAAGGAATAGAGCATCGTCCTAGAACGAATGGGGAGATTGTATATAATTTATTGTTTGAGCCAAAAAGCACAGCACATACAGGAGAGAAAAGAACTGATGTAACTGTAGACAAATTAGATTGGATATAAAAGGGATACATAATAGTATCCCTTTTATAATTCCTTGTGGCTAAATTTTATTTAGCTTTAAAATATGTGTAAACAGCAATTAAAAGCATTGCGATATCCGGGATAACATGAGTTGGGTCAAAATTTAATAATGGTTCTGAAGCTAAAATCCCAAAAAAGACATACATTAAGACACATACTCCAATTATATATCCAAGAAGTATATTTTTTGCTGTTTTTAATTCTGCATTCCTACTTAAAATTAATATTAAACCAATGATTAATAAAGCAGGTGCTAATCCGTAGTGCATTACTTCGCAAATTCTGAATACATTTTCAGCACAATCAGCATTACTTAACCCATCAGGGTTAATAATCTTCATTTTAGTTAGTATTTTATCTGCAAATAATAGCATAGCCGTACTTTGAATTAAATTAAATGCTCCTATAATTGATAAAGATATTTTTGTTTTCATTTTTTTAAATTTTTGTTGTATTCAATATTACAAAAAAATACTTGCTCTCTTTTTGTATTATTGTAAAGAAATTATGAAAAGGAAAATAGCCTTTATCTTCTTGTGTGTTTTTATTTTTAAAAATTTAAATGCTCAAAGTTATAAGCAAATGCTTAATCATGATAGTGAATGGCAACTTACTGTTTGTAATAATGGGTGTATAACTGATATTTATTTCACCGATGGTGATACACTATATAATAATAGTAACTACAAGATCTTAAATGGCTATCATTATATTTCTAAGACCTTTTGGCTTAGAGAAAATATTCAAGAAGAAAAGATATATCTCTCGTTTATGCAAAATAACCAAAGAAAAGAAGTTCTTTTATATGATTTTGATTTGCAAAAAGGAGATTCTATAGATATAAAAAACCCAATAAGCCCTTTTCTTTCAAATCCTGGTTTTTATATTGTAGATTCTATTGTCAGCCAACAGCTTAATGATGGTTCTTTTTATGATTTCTTCTACCTTTCTTCATTATCTAGTATGGTAACTGAATCAGCAGTTTGGATTGAGGGGATTGGTTCTTTAAGTTTAATCAACGCCCCTGGTGGAACCCCTGATGTCAATGGATCTGGCAAATTAAGTTGCTATTTTAATAATGGTAATCTAATTTATTCTCAATTAGATTCCATATCTGCTTGTAATTATATTAATCCAAATTTAGATTATAATAATTTAGGTATTGAGCAAGATAAGAAGATTGCTTATTTAACTGATTTATATGGGAGGAAAGTTGAGTTCAAATATAACATCCCAATTCTTATATACTATGTTGATGGAACTGTTAGTAAAAGGATTATTGTTAAGTAGATTTTCCTAAACTTTTATTTAGACTAATTATAAATTACTGGTAATCAGTTATTTAGAATAATTCTAAGCATTTTTATTATTATATTTGTATAAAAAAGAAATCAAATGTTAAAGTCCGTATCTACATGTTTAAGTTGTGAGAACTTAGTTGAAAATTTTAAATGTAAATTACATCAGTTAGAG
>PARX01000019.1 GCA_002712045.1 Paracoccaceae bacterium | reverse complement strand
GAAATTTGATATTTGCTGCGCTCAAGTTTTTAAGTGCACTATCAATTTCACCAAGTTCATCACTACTGAGATTATAAAGCCATGTCTCATTATTTTTAAATGTTTTTCCATTCCATACAGATGGGCCTGTTAACTGAGATTTTAATATTTCGCTCATAAAATAAGATGGTAAGTGAGTTGCTCAAAATTTACCAGAATCAATTAAACTATAATACTTCTATTCTTAAGGCATTCCCTGAAATTAAATAGCTGGATAGAATAGACTAAAATTACAACGGGTTCATTATTTGTAAGTATTAAATTAGGGTTAACAATCATCAATTACTGCACACTACATCAAATTCTATTCCTTTTGGTCTATACTCAAAATATCTTGCATTTTTGAAGCAAACTGCAATTCTATATGGGAGGAGCGACAAATGCAAAATGAGATTCTTTACAATAACCAAGTTATAGGTTTTTTGGAAGAAATTTGGGGGGATGGGTTTTTGTCTCCAGGAGGAGCTGATGAGGTAGCACGAGTCCTCAGTGACGTTGATATTGAGGATAAGTGCGTCCTAGATATTGGTTCTGGCTCTGGCGCATGCGCGGTACTACTCGTAAGCGAGCACAAAGCGGCGCGAGTTATAGGTATAGATGTTGAAGATCCAGTCTGTGAAGCCGCAAATCGTCGAGCTAAAGCAGCAGGGTTTGACCACAAAATTGAAATACTGAAAGTTAATCCTGGTCCTTTTCCATTTAATGAATCAACGTTTGATATAGTATTCTCAAAAGACTCTATTATTCACATTCCAGACAAACCAGAAATGGCAAGACAAGCATTTCGTGTATTAAAGCCAGGAGGAAAGTTTGCGGCATCTGATTGGTTAATTAGCCATGAAGGACCTCCCTCACCCCAGATGGCTGACTATATTAAAGACGAAGGGTTGGATTTTGCGATGGCGTCGCCCAAGACTTATTTCCAAGCCATGCAAAATGCTGGATTTATTGACATAGAGCTTGTTAATCGAAATCCTTGGTATTCCAAAGTTGCAGCCGAAGAACTCGCCTGGCTTTCCGGTGCAAATCGTGTCGAACTATCCAGAAGGCATGGAACTGATTACATCGATCATCAAGTTGATATCTGGACCAAACTTGTTGGAGTGCTAGAAAGTGGTGAACATTGTCCACATCACATACGAGCACGAAAACCAATCTGATAAAAAGTAAAAATATACATATTTTCTTTTGAAAATATTAGTTCTGACCGGTGTAACTTGCTACAATAAGGCGTGTTCCTATAGTAGTTGTCCATTTTACGTTACTACCTTGCTTTAGATAAGCAGTATGTCCAGAATTATAGACATCAGCCATATGGCCATCATTTAGTATCAAAGATCCTTGCAAAACAGTAATCAACTCGTTGGCAACACTAATTCGACTCATCTGCGTAACATCTCCGTATCCCTCAACTTTTACACTCATGTTACCAGCTCCATTTAAAAAGTCTGTTCGAGATAGGGTTAAATCTACATTATCTGGCTGAGCAAGATTCGGTACCGTGATCCTCTTGAGTGATTTGTTCCCAGAATCTGCAACTTTCCCATCGAAGATCATAAAGATCTTGCGCACATAGTTTGTCTGTTTCCACTGACATTCAAATCCTTTTGGTATAACAAACGCATCTCCCGCTTTAATTAGAATCTCCGTTCCATCTGGCATAACCATCGTTATTTTACCGTCAAGTAAAAACATATACTCATCAACAGTATATGGCATCATTTGATCCGTGAATGCAGTGCAATCCCAAACACCAACCATATACCCCTGCTCAGGAATTTCGTGATAAAGGTGTCCACGTTGTACTGGTTTACCAGAAACCAAGCTATCATAATTCATCTGTTCCCACTCTTCTAAACCATTAGGACCGTTGACATCAAAACGAATTACAGTTTTGGTTTTGCTCATGTTTTATCCTTTCCAAGCTCATTATCATCCCAACACAAAAAAACAGCGTTTTTTAATCGCTGGTACATACTTAGATGTATTGAAGTATTAGGCTGGGCATTAGCCTCAATGTGCGCGTAAGCAGCATCAAGCTGCGCACGATCACGGAAATGCATCACCGAATAGTAGTACTGCTTACGCCCTTCATCCGTGTCCATGGGAGTATCTTTTACACGACGTCCAATTGGATCTGCATCTACGATCATATCTGATGCACGCAGGCCAGCAATGAATTCCTCATAGTCATCCATAAAATTATCAAATTCCTCATTTAATTTTAAATCAAAACTAGAAAGCATGTGTATCATAATGACCTTGGATCACGCGTATTATTCAAAAGTGTTGTAGTTGTAGACCCTACATCTACACGATCATGCTTCAAAGGTTGATCAATATCTACATTTTCTTCCAATTGACGCGCATATCGATGCCCAGCATAAACAGCTGCTGCGATTATAGCAGGCGCTTCACAATCGCCAATACGAGTTAAAGAAAAGGATAAATTACCAGATCCTTTTTCTGAAACAGCAAGAATCTCATGATAAAGGGAATCTCTTGGTGCTCGCTGAGTAACCATCACAACAGAAGAGACAGGTACCTGCTTTTTTTTACCTGAAAATTGACAAGTCAAAGTTGCTAATTTTCCATTAAAAGAATTCAGAGCTTGCGCTAATTCGATTTCAATTCCTAATTTCATAAGATGAGACCGAATCCGCCATCGCTCTGAAGTTTTTCCAGCCCATTCCGATACCAATTCAGAAGGTGTGCAAAGTATGACTTTATTTCCTGATGCATGAAGCTTTTCCGCAATCACCCCACCCATGTAATAATTATCTTCGTCATAAACCAATGTTGGACCTTTAGGTAATTTGCCTTCCATGATGTCATCTGGAGTAAAAATTTCAGACTGCGCACCATTCATGACTATATCTGAGTAAGTTTCACCATCAAATCGATCCCGACGCCAAATAGAACCTGTAGCAATAGCCACATGATCTGCGCTAAATTCAATTACTTCCTTTGCACTCATCGAACTCTCAAGATAAATTTCCACATTTGTCAGTTTATGTAATTGCTGCGCACGATAATCACGAACACGGGCATATTCACTCATTCCTGGCAACGCAGCCTCACGTAGAATTCGACCNCCCAATTCCTTACCCTGATCAGCTAAAGTTACTTTGTAACCTCTTAAGCCTAAAGCCCTAGCGGCTTCCAATCCGGCCGGTCCGGCTCCTACAACTAAAACTGAAGCATCTGATAATTTCTTATTCATCTTTTCAGGATGCCATCCTTTNCGCCACTCCTCACCCATTGATGGATTCTGTGTACAGCGGATAGCTACGCCCATCGTATCTCCTGAATAGCAAATATTGCATCCAATNCACTCACGNATATCNTCAAATTGGCCTTGTTCAATTTTTTTAGGTAGAAAGGGATCTGCGATAGACGGACGAGCAGCGCCAATAAAATCAGTTATCCCACGCTTAATTTGGCTTACCATCGTATCAGGCGAAGTAAAACGACCAACTGTTACAACAGGTTTAGAAGTCATACTTTTTATAAAGTCCATGTAAGGCTCTAAAGCGGCTTCCTTAGTGAATCGTGAAACCCCCATCTCGACACTATAGTCTGCAATATTAATATCCCATAGGTCAGGTAAATTAGCTAACAAGCCAAACATATCACATCGTTCACCCTGGATTGGCACACCGTCTTCGCCAATCTCCTCATCTGCAGAAAAGCGTACAGCCACACCGCAGCGGTCACCCACAGCATCCTTGGTCTCTTCAATCAATTCTCGCACTAAACGCACGCGGTTTTCCAAACTACCACCATATTCGTCTGACCGAGTATTGATTTTGGGGTTAAGGAAATTAGACAAAAGGTAGGTGTGGGTCGCATAAACATAGACGATATCAAAGCCAGCATCCCGTGCCCGTAGCGCCGCCTTGCGGTGCCAACGGCGCAGGTTGCGAATATCAGTCTTGTCCATAGCNCGGGTCTGAAAAGGGTGTCCCGCCGTGTTTGGCATGCTGGACAAATCCAATGCAATTTCACGAGTCATCATATTGCCTGTTCTCGCACCACCATACCAAAGCTCTGCACCCGCAAGTGCACCATGGGCATGTACCTTGTCAGTCATTAATGTATGTGCACGNATATCACTATCATCCCAGAGAGAGGCTGAGGCATGAGTAAGATCATCTGACGAGGGATGAATTGAGTTGTACTCTGTACAAACAACACCCCAACCACCTTCCGCCTTCACACCTCTCATTTCGGCTAGCATTCTCGGGCGCAAGTACCCCATACCTGTACAGTGTGGAACCTGATAGAACCGGTTCTTAGCTGTGACAGGACCAATTTGTAGCGGCTCAAAGAGAATATCATATCGCTTATCACGGGGCATTAGTTAGNCTCCAGTCAAGACANGGANAGGTTGATTAGTTCACGGCGGAAAGGGACATTGCCAACANTTGANTCCCCTAGTTCTCGGGCAAACAAATGACCACTGTAAACNGCGGCAGCNATAGTTGAAGGACTAAGGACGTCACCAATACGGATTAAATCAGGGTANGCTTGCCAGAGATCGTCTACAGGCTGACGCATGGTGACGAGCACTGTGGCAGAACAGTCAAGCGTCTTACTTGTTCCAGTATAAACGCAAGATAAATCAACTGCGTTGGAACGGATCACGNTGAGATTATGTGTAGTTACAATACGTACACCCAATTCCATCAATTGTTTTTGAACCGCATGTTGATCAAGCGTGTTATGTGTCCAAGAGGAAACCTCTGCCGCTGGGGTCACAAGTGTCACCTCACAACCATCACGACGTAACTTTTCCGAAATAGCACCGCCCATGTAGAAGTGATCNTCATCAAAAACCACCACCGGACCCTTGAGTTCAATGCCAGCCATAATGTCATCTGGTGAAAAAACCTTGGCCCCTACAGTGATGTCGATGCCAAGTGGATTGTGACGGCCAATTCCATCCTTTTTCCATTTAGCGCCTGTTGCTAAAGCAATGTGATCAGCACCAAAGTCGTTCAAAGTCTCAGGGGTCATTAGGCTTTCCAGATATAGATCAACATTGGCCATCTGGCTGATCTGATATGTGCGGTAGTCTACCACACGACCCCATTCTGTAAGACCAGGCAAGCGCCGCTCATTAACTAATCGACCACCTGCTTCGTTAGCCTTGTCAGCCAGCGTCACTCGATAGCCNCGTTGACCAAGCGCTCGCGCNGCCTCCAACCCAGCAGGACCAGCACCTACTATTAAAACATTACCACCACTGGTCTTGGGTCCAATCCTTTCGGGATGCCAGCCTCGCCGCCATTCTTCTCCCATAGTTGGGTTCTGCGTGCATCGAATGGGTACAGAATGATGATCACCTGACACGCAAATATTACACCCTATACACTCACGGATATCTTCGATGCGACCTTCTTCAATCTTTTTAGGCAAAAAAGGATCAGCTATCGAGGGTCTAGCAGCACCAATCATATCAAGTTGGCCATTTTTTATTAATTTCACCATCAAATCAGGCGAAGTATATCTGCCAACTCCCACTACCGGTTTAGTTGTAACCTCTTTCACAAAAGAAACGTAATCATCTTGAAATCCAGACTGCTTGAAGCGAGAGGTGGCACTATCATTTTCCCAAGCGCTAAGATTAACATCCCACAAATCTGGCTCTTCAGCCAACATCTCAATTAAATCACGTCCCTCCCCAGCACTAGTAAACCCAATATCGCCTAATAATTCATCCACTGCAAAACGCAAAGCTACTCCACACGTATCCCCAACAGCATCTTTAGTATCTGCAAGTACTTCACGTAACANCCTCGCTCGATTTTCAAGGCTACCACCATACTCGTCTGATCGCCGGTTACGGTAAGGTGATAAAAAGTGTGAAATTGTAGATAATTGATGCCCAGCATACACATAAACGATATCAAATCCGGCCGTTCTCGCACGTAACGCAGCATCTCGGTGCCATTTACGCAATTTTCGGATATCTGAAAGATCCATCATGCGCGCCTGAACTGGATCGTGCATGGCAACAGGAAAGCTTGAGGGTGCCAAAGGCACATCACGACTATATCGATTAGCTGTCATTTGACCTGCATGATTTAGCTCCGCTCCAGCGAGACTATTAAATTCGTGAATACCTTCACACATTTTAGCTAAGATCGGTATATCTCGGTCATCCCATAAACGTCCTCCAGCCCAAGGCGAATGATCACCAGATGGATGTATTTCTATTTCTTCAGTACATATTACCGCCCAACCCCCCTCTGCTTTAGTCCGACGCATCGCAGCCATCGAAGATGGAAAACTGCGCCCCATACCATTACAATGAGGAACTTGGTAGAAGCGATTTTTAGCAGTAACTGGACCAATTTGAACTGGTTCAAACAAAATGTCATATCTAGGATCTCTGTTCATTTCTTATCCGTATCCGATATGTTTTTTACCATAAGTTTAAAATTCGAAAAGATAACAAACATAAGCATAAGATATCCTGCAGTTTTCTAGAAAACAATAACCTAAATTCTGTAGACTTAGACAATCGAGCTATAACCAAATTTAGTAATAACTATCTATATACTNTTAGNGTCNCTAATCCCTTTACTTAGCGCGACNTGAGTAAGTAAATTATGAAAACACTTACTATAGCTGCTCATTCTAAAGAGTAATAAATTTTTGTCCGTTAATCTAAGTAATTGAAATAAAAAGNAATACTATTTTGAGAATAATGAAAGAATTCAAGTGATGTAGATACTTGCCAAAAAAAATCCAAGCACTACCTCCCAGTCAGCAAATTAATCAATGGAGTTTATTATGGCTGAGTGTGAATGTGGGCGTAGCCCAAATGGTAACTGTGTAGGATGGCATAACTTGACGGAAGAGCAGTATTTGGAGAAAAAAACTGCTTACGAAGAAAAGCAATCTACAAGGTAAATTTTTTTTGTGAGGCTGCAAAGATTTAACTTCTGTAGCCTCATTCATTAGGTTCATCATGATTGACTGTTAATTATTTATAATCATTGGAAGCTCATACGGCTTACGAGCGACTAATGATCATTTAGATAAAGCAACTCGAATCAATCTCTGTAATACTGAGGTTGTAGCACGAGACAGCTGAATATTTTTAATATCCTCTAAGTTGTGATAGTTATTTCCCACGACGACCAGGCCAATCATACCACTATTACCATGTGGGGTGCATTGATATAAATAGACTCCAGGAATTTTGAAAACAACAGAATGCAAAGCATTTAATTTCGACTTTGCTGGAAGAGCGTTCATATTTGGGCCTACTAGAAATTCGACATTGTGTCCTTCATCTTCTGGGTACCATTCTATGGTATCCCCAACATCAATATGAGCAACCTCGACACTATACGAGTCATCCCCAGTAAAATTAATTTGAACTGTGTCCGCTAATGCTACTTTTGAAATTAAGAAAAAGCTCATAACGTAAAACAAAGTGACTAGTTTATGCATAGTTTCTAACTTTCAATTCAGATGATAATTATATTGAATTTAACGCTATTAGACCAATTTAAAAAACTATTCAAATTTCATTATCTAAGTTATTGAAAAATTCTCAAATAATTTTCTGAAGCAATTTTTTTTGCGACATCAGGTGGTAAATTTCCTAGCAATATTCGATAGTCTTGCATAACTAACGGCAACATTTTTGCTCGATCTAAATTTGCTCCAATATCTGACCCTACCATAAACCTGTCAGAGTACTTTGTAAGTAACTCAATCCATGCCTGAGACGGTGAAGTTGTAATTAAAACACCGCGTTTTTCGAACGGACCAAAATACCGATTAGTAATTAAGGACAAATCAGCAAATAAATTTTTATTACCTTTCATCAATTTAGCTAATTGACCTGGATTAAGATAACCACAGTGTGAAAGAATNAATTTAATATTGCTGTATTTCTTAACTATATTCTCAAAACCTTTATCTGCACTCTCATGATGAACGTGAATTGGCATACTTAATTTATTTGCAATTTTTAAGTATTCAGCTTGGTTACGTGCAGTGATATCAGATTTTATACCACTTGGTGCAAAAGGTGCATGACTAAGGTCTACGTATATCTCTCCTAAGCCTGCAATTAGTCCAATTTCAAAAAATCCTCTAAGAAGTTCTACGCGCTTCTTTTCAATTTTATAACTATTTTTTTTTCGTTTGTGGACATCAACAAATATTAAAAAGTTGTCACCAAATTCTTTCTTGAGCTTCTGGAGGGTAAATTTCTCGAATGGCTTTACAAAAATTCCAGCACCTTTGATCCCCGCTTCTTGATATATTTTTTTTAGTTGAGTTGCACTGACCCCTTTTGGCAAGTGAGCGTGAGCATCATAAATATCTCCCTGATATTCAGAAGCTACTGCAGTTAGATTCAAACTATAGATTGATAAAAAAAAATAAATGATAAAGGTAATACGTATCATTCACCAAAGCCCTATGTAAGTGGTTGTCTTTAAGTCGTTATAATAACCAATGACACAGCTTACAAGAAGGCGCATCTCCTTTCACCAACTACCATTTAGATTTCACCTTTCGTGACGTAATCTTTGACAAATCAATGAATAAAAGAGTAAACTTTGTTATAACATTACATATAAGTGGAGAAATAAATGTTTGTATCTTTTACGGATTGGGAATTTGACGGAAACGTCGACAATGCAGTTGAAGGCATTAGAGCAAATTGGGCTGAAATGCAGAAGTATGGTGCAGTAAATACGCGTTGCACAGTTACTGGGGAGAATACGCTTAGAACCATGACGCTCTGGAGCAGCCAAGAATTGCTGGAAGCAAACGTCGATAAAATTAGAGCCTTAGCCACTTCGGCCTCAGGCATGTCTCCAACAAGCGGTATGACTGGCCCGCTAGCAGTCGAACTTGATTAATTGAAGAGCGGGCTGATCACTCAGCCCCTCAATTCTACTTTGCCATGCATGTGAAAGAATGGAATTAATATATAGGTGTTAAAAGTAGCGAACCCATGTATTACATTGCTGAACTTTCTTAATTGTCCTCTACCAAAAACCTCTGAAAGTTGTTGTAATTGCAATCTTGTCACAACAAGCAATGGCGCATCCCAGAAACTTGAGTACCGACAAGTTTGTGAAAATTATCTTAATGATAGTAAGTCCTAACAGACAGAAGCTATGTTAGTGTGTTTACTCCCCTAACATAGCTTTTTTAAGGTTCTCCTGAACAGGGTTATCAGACAACCAAACTCCAAAAAATGCTTTCTTGAACTCTAAACCCGAAATACTATTTATCTTTTCTTCATTTTTTAAAACAATTACTTAAGGCAATTAAATGGCGGACAACATCTGCGCCACTTCCAAAAGGCTGTCCTTATAAATTGTCCGGCTCAGATCAACTCAGCCGCATCAGTAATCCGGTCATCAACCGTGCTCGTTCTAAAAGGCTGTCGACGTAAATATGTTCATGGAGTGTGTGAAGGCCCTGTCCCCGCACTCCTAGTGAGTCAAGCGTCGGGATCCCCATTGCCCCCGTGAAATTTCCATCTGAACCTCCACCTTGACTCCGGCCCTTCATTTCGAAGCCCAATTCTTTCGCGATATCTTCTGCTACTTTAAAGATTTCTAGCGTGCCAGGCTCGTCTGGATGCCACACAGGCCGGGTAAGGCCCCTTGAAACCTGAAATTCAACACCGTTCGCCACGCCTTGCAAAGCCAGCATTCGCGCCACCCCGTCATCCAGGTCTTCTTGCTTCTTTGCCATGCTTAACGCCTGACCATCACAAAAAGACGACACACAGTTTACCCATTGTCCAGCATGAATAACCCCAACACTAAAGGTGCAATCAGGACCAGTCATGTCTTCAATTTCAATAATTTTACGTGCCATGGCAGCAATGGCAGACTTGCCGTCTTTTAATCGGGCACCTGCATGGCTGGGCTGACCCACAGCGCGAAGGTTAAAGCGTGCGATTGCGTAGCGCCCAATAGTTACGCCGCCATCTTCATGGCCCGGTTCCGGTACCAGTACGTATTTGTTTCGCGCAGCCTCTGCCTCGATCAGATCACGCGTTGAGGGCGTGCCAACCTCTTCATCCGGAGTGAAGAGTACCGTGACTGGTAAAGGCGTTTGCAGCCCCGCGAAGATCATTTGACGGATAGCTTCCAAACTCACGTAATTGCCACCCTTCATGTCCATCAGGCCGGGACCATAGCAAATATCCCCTTCACGTTTAAACGGGAGCAACTCTAGCGTGCCAATGGGATGCACGGTATCCATGTGTCCCGCGATCAAGATACCCGGCACTCGACCTATATCAGGGTGTGGGAAACGAGCACGTACCGAGCCACCAAACCCCAAGCGGCCCGGGATGCGTTCGACATGCGCACCCAGTATGGCCATATCATAAGCCGCAATATCCATCATGCGGTTAACTGCGGCAGCATCGTACGTCGGGCTTTCACATTGGATCCAGGGCTTAAGCCCAGCCAGCATTTCATCAATGTCAAATGGCAAATCAAGTGGGTTCATATCATGTCTCCTTAAGACGTTAGACTACGTTTAGCTATACGCACCATGATGGACGCACCAATCGACAAAGTCTCATGCAGAAAGAAGCTCGGATTGTGCAGCCCAGTGGTGCCAGCATGGCCGACACGGGTGATGTCAGGCAAACTCTAACCAGTCTCGAAGCTCCCAACAAGCACATTTCTATGCCATAAATAAGCGACGTGGCAAGCATACATCTGTATTATCGAAAATCCAAATTAGTTGAAAAACTATTCTTGTACTGTTTAAACTACTTCAAAGAACAGAATGAAAAACAATTTGAAATAGAACAAGTAATATTGTTTACAATCTAAGAAGCAAAATCATAAATAATTAATTAAAGTATTTTGGAGAACTAAGTTTCTTAGTAAATATTTCCAAATCTTATTTCCACAGTGACTTTACCAGTTTTTTTAAATTCTAGGGTTAAACAAGCATACCACGCGCAGCTATCGGGATCACATCGACAATTTCATTGCCACGCACGGCCACTAGCTGATCAACCATATTGACTGCAACACAAACATGATTTGGTATAACTCTAACAATATCGCCTATATTGGGTTTATTGAGGCACTTTGAAAGATCAAGAAAACCATGCTCTTCAGCAAGTTTTTCAATTATTGCATTCGGATACTCAAGAAGTCGGCCAAACCCTTCCAACCCAGACTGATCAGAAGTTAAAGTTTTGGAACCAGCATCAAGGATGCCTCGATCCACTGCTCCCCGGCTGACAACACTTGTAAACACTTGTAAAGCACAATCCTCAAATTTTGCCACACCAGCCTTGATCATCATAAGGTCATTAAAAATACAGGTACCAGCACGATGTTCTGTTGCACCATCTAGTTGACCAATGTTTTGAAAATTTGGTGTGCCACCAGTAGACACAATCTTGGCTGACATTCCTAAGCTTTTGAGGCCTTCCTTAGTTTTTTTCCAAAATTCTTGAGTCTGCGACCAACCATTCAGGGGTGGATAAAACAACAACCCCACAAAATTAAGCATAGGATCATTTTTTATGATTCTTGCTAGCGTGATCACTTCGACTGGTGTGACTACACCAGCACGATGCCGGCCAGTATCACATTCAATCAGAACATCCATAACACGATTGGCCTGTTGCGCAGCTTCAGAGTATGCCGCGAGTGAAAATGGATTGTCTGCACATACTTTTAAACTAATGCGTCTCTGCAATGAGGTTAAGCGGCCAGACGCAGCGGCCCCCAAAAGGTTCGTTGCAATGATAATATCTGTAATGCCCGCATCAACCATCACTTCTGCTTCACCTAATTTTTGACAAGTAATTCCCTTCGCACCAGCCGCAATTTGCATTTTGGCCAAGACAGGTGATTTATGGGTTTTAATGTGAGGCCTATTAGCAAGGCCCTTCACATCACAAAGCTTCTGCGCATGGTTAATGTTAGTCTGCACAATATCAAGATCAATCACTGGACATGGAGTTCCAAAGTTTTTGATAATATTTTGCTTAAGATTTTCAATTAACTCATTTTGAGGTTTTGTCATGATAAAAAAATACACTTTTGCTTATCGATGTAAATACTTTCAGGTGGTTTTTAAAGTTTCAAGTTTGGCAAAATAATTTTAAAAACTCATCATTATGTATTTACTGAGTAAAAATTTTGAGTAATCGTAATTTGAATAATTATAGGAAAATAGAATGGAATCTTCTTATCGTGATAAGCAAAGAAATAAAATTGAGAAGTTAACAGAAACACCTAAAGGAGGAAGAGGGTTCCTCGGTTTTCCCGTACATACAGATCTGAATAATTTAGACGCTGATATAGCAATCCTTGGCGTTCCTTATGGCTTACCTTACACCCCCGATGACCTTTCAAATGATCAAAGTACCTCTCCTGATCTGCTTAGAGAGAACGCACAGGATTCTGGATGGTCAGAGCCAAGGACAATTAAGCATTTTGATTGGGATTTAGGAGGGCCTCTTTTAGATAACCGAGCGGTTCGTGTTGTTGATTGTGGTAATGTAACAGCTGATTTTCAGAACCCTAGAGAGCATTATCGTAGGGCTGAGGTCGCAGCTAAAAAAATCTTTCAGTCGGGTGCAGTTTTGGTCAGTATTGGTGGAGATCATGGAATACCAATTCCGATAATGAAAGCTCTACCCGATGGTGAGCCTATTATATTGATTCAAATTGACGCCCATATGGACTGGCGTGATAGTGTTAATGGAGAAAAAGAAGGTTATTCAAGCCCTATTAGGAGAGCTTCTGAACTACCCTTTATTGAGGAAATATATCAAATAGGGTTGCGGGGTGTCGGAAGCGGGCGGGAGGAAGAGATGAAAGCTGCCAAAGAATATGGAGCCAACTTGATTAGTGCCTATGAGATGCATCAAATAGGTATGGGGAAAGTATTAGATAAAATCCCCGATGGTAAACGTTACTACATAACTATTGATGCTGACGGTCTGGACCCAACAATAATGCCAGCTGTTAATGCGCCAACTCCTG
>PARX01000018.1 GCA_002712045.1 Paracoccaceae bacterium | reverse complement strand
CGCTCGCAAAAATAAGAACTTGGCTTTCTTTCACCAATTTGAAGATCTCAAGGTAGATTTAACCAGATCATTTATACCAGAAGAAACATTAAGTGATCTAATAGCATTAGCAAACAATGCAGATGTTTCGCAAAAAATAAAAATGNTATTTAATGGNGATANAATTAATTNTTCAGAAAATTTAGCAGTTGAGCATCAAAATCAACGAAGTCCAGAAAGGTTTCNCTCTAAAGAATGGAGANATTTGGAANATTTTGTCAANAATATTAGNGCCANCCAGAATTATAAATCAATTATAAATATAGGNGTTGGTGGTTCAGATTTAGGTGTATCCGCTGNATGNGATATTTTAAAAANTTATGATGATGACCCTTATTTACATTTTTTATCGAATTTAGACACCTCAATTCTCAGNCATGTTCTTTCTAAATGTGATCCTCGAACGACTTTGATCGTGGTATCTTCTAAATCCTTTGAAACAATTGAACCTCTTCGGAATGCCGACTTAGTTCGAGAATGGTTAAAGGCTGGAAAAGTTGATTACAAGAAATCTATGATCGCAGTAACAGCTTATCCAGAAAAAGCTGTGGCATGGGGAATNTCANCAGAGTTTGTTTTTAATTTTCCTAAAACAGTAGGGGGAAGGTTTTCAGTTTGGTCGGCAATTGGGTTGCCCCTTGCGCTTGGTTTAGGTGTTACAAGATTTAAGGAATTCCTAGCGGGTGGGCATGCTATGGATAAACATTTACAGGAAACCGAGTTAAGTAAAAACATTCCAGTTTTGCTGGCTCTTTTGCGGATATGGAATCGAAATTTCCGTGGCTTTAATTCTCATGTACTTTTGCCATATCAAACAACGCTTAAGAAATTTATTTCGTGGTCGCAACAGTTAGAAATGGAAAGTAATGGAAAAACTGTTGATAGGAATGGCAATCCATTGAAAATGGCTGCGGCTCCCTTGATTTGGGGCGATGTTGGAACTAATTGGCAACACAGTTTTGGTCAGTTCTTGATGCAAGGGGTGGATGTGTGTCCTATTGATTTTCTTTATGCAAGAAATTCTATCAAGGACGAAAATGAATATGGTTATGAATTAAATCACAAAATAAACCTTTCAAATTTATTAGGCCAGGCAAATGCTCTTGCATTGGGTATTTCTGATAGAACGAATTCTCACAAAAATTGCGAAGGTAGAAGACCTTCAACAATAATCAGCTGGAGCGAAAATAATCCTTATGCGATAGGTAGATTATTTGCCCTTTATGAGCATATAACAATTGTTTGCGGTTTTATTTGGGATTTAAATAGTTTCGATCAGTGGGGCGTTCAATATGGAAAGGCACTTGCAAAAGAATATATAAATTCAAGGGATCTTATTTTATAGGTTTGATGCTTTCTGAAAAGCTGGTCTTTCAGTTAATCTCGCAATGTAAGTCAATAGGTTGGGTTTATCAGAAATATCAGCACCAAGTCTGTCGGCCATAATCACAGCATGTCCTGTCATTAAATCTGCTGCGCTGAAAGTTCCGGCAAGGTAGTCTCTATTATTCATGTGAGCGTCTACAGCAATCAACATTTGGTTTAGTAACTTTGTTGCTCTTTTCACGTTTACTTCGTTTCTGCGCTCAGGTGGTAATAGGATAGTCTCTACCACAATNATATTCATTGGTGGCATAATCATGCCTTCAGCATAATGAAACCATTGGAGATAGTTTGAAAACTCTTGATCCTCAAAACTGGGCACAAATGAATTATTTTTATGCTTNTCTAATATATACTGAATAATGGCGCCTGACTCAAATATCTTAACNGGGCCATCTTCAAGAGTTGGAACCCGTCCCATTGGATGGATTTCTAAATAATCAGGCGAGCGCATTTCTTTGCTTCCTAGNTCAAATTTTTTAATTTCATACTCTACNTTTAGTTCTTCTAGCAACCANGCGACACGTACAGCTCTACTATTTCGCGCATAATATAATTTCATCTTAATTCCCTCCANTGGGGTAAGTTCAATAAGTATCTTTTATACATTATTTNACTTTAAGTTAGCTAGTATTGTCTTNAAATGTCAATAAATGTTAACGTAATCANCATAAAGGAAATTGTGCTTCGATATAAACGCAGTTGTTAAGAGTGATTTTGAGATGGGGAATTATATGTCTGACAATAAATGGATTTTACGGGAAGATCATGGGGCGGGNGTTATAAGCCTCACTATGAACTGTGCGCCAGTAAACGCACTTACTTCAGAAAACTTAAATTTTATGGCAAAATTACTTGATAATTTAGAAGATGATAATTCAATAAAATCTTTAGTTATAAATAGTTCTTTTAAAGTTTTTTCTGCTGGAATTAACTTGAAGGAGGCTCAGGATTTTGATCTTGATGCACAGGGTGCCATGGTACGTGGTTTGAATACGGTTTTTTCGAAATTATTTCAGTTTTCAAAACCAGTTATTGTTGCGTCAGAAGGTGCGGCAATAGCTGGTGGATTTTTCTTTATTCTAACAAGTGATTATAGAGTTGCGGGTCCAAAAAGTATGTTTGGATTAGCGGAAGTACAGGTTGGTGTTGATTTTCCTTTACCATTGTTGGAAATAGCTCGATCAATGTTAGGAGCAGGGGATTTAAGGAGGTTAATGCAAAGTGGCAATCCTATCAAATCTGAAACCGCTTTAAATTCAGGAATTATTGATGAGATTGCTCATGAAGGTGAGACTTTTAGTAGAGCTTTAGCTGTTGCAAAAAATTATTCTGAGATTCCTCCTAAAACCTATGCAAAAGTTAAAAGACAAATACGAGGTTCTTCTATTGATAAAATTGAAAGCTTGATGAAAGCAAATTATGGCGTTC
Organism: Paracoccaceae bacterium; assembly: GCA_002712045.1. Lineage (GTDB taxonomy): Bacteria > Pseudomonadota > Alphaproteobacteria > Rhodobacterales > Rhodobacteraceae. The sequence goes on along the minus strand of PARX01000018.1, from coordinate 49,797 downwards.
CAGATAATGGCTGGTACAGTGATGAAACCAAAGCTGCCATGAAAGCAAAAATAAAATAGCATTTAATTCTAAGCGGGTCTTTTTGATCTTGGGCTTTCATCCATTAGCCCTATTAACTCTTGGTTCATCAAGAGCGAAAGCTCAGCTTTTATAGTACTGTATTTGGGATTATCCCATAGATTATTAGTTTCTGATGGATCAATTGTTAAATCATAGAGTTCCCCCCAATCTTCATTCAAGAAGACATTATATTTGTATGATTTTGTTACTATGGAGCGAACACGAGCTGGTGTTTTGAACCCTAACCTTGCTCCGCCATCATTATATTCAATTAACACGCGATCTCGCAGTAATTTTTCGCCCATCAAGCATGGTAACAACGATTTCCCACTCATGCCATTGTATGGAGAAATTCCGGCTCGATCCAAAATTGTAGCAGAGATGTCTATTGTTGAAGCTAAGTCATTTGAAATTTGTACATTTTCACACTGAGGATCAGCCCAAATAAAGGGAACATTTGTAACGGCATTGAAGGGTAGAGCCCCTTTTAAAAGCATATTAAAATCCCCCAAATAGTCACCATGATCTGAATTAAAACAAACAATGGTATTATCGGCTTGAGTACTGCCGTTTAATACATTCATTATTTCTCCAATCGCGTCATCAACCATAGAAATCATACCCCCTGTTAAAGCCATTGCTTGCTTNATTTTTTCATCATCAAGCATCATGGCCGTTTGAGGGCTGAATTGACCAGCATTTCCTTTCCAATTTTGATGCATCCACTGCATCGGTGGAGTTGGGTTTTTATGTTTTGAATAGGGTAAGTTAACTTCAAACTCTTCTGGNGAGTACATNTCCCAATATTTTCCTGGTGGATTAAATGGATGATGGGGGTCNGGAAAAGAAACAAATAAGTAGAATGGTTTTTCATTTGTTAGATTATCTTTTAAGTAATTTATNGTTTGATTNTTAATATANGAAGTTGGATAATATTCTGNGGGNATAGGGGTTCGATATGCTTGTGGGCAAGAATAATTNTGNGNTAANTCGTTGTNTCGATTCTGCAATTCTTTCCAATTTGGAACNTTTTCNCTAAACCATTGTCTATAATGCCCTCCNCANTGATCACCATGACTNGTTACCATATCAACGTGCTGATAGCCGTAATANGGAANGGGGAANTCATAACGTCCATCTTTNAGGTANCGGCCNGGTTCTTCGTGAGAATAATTTCCGNTTTCNCTTTTCCAAGCTTCTTCTATTGGCCCANCTTNANTAGGNTTCTTNAAATAGGGCTCCTCGTCAGTCATNGGTTGAATNTGACTTTTNCCAATTGATGCAGTTCGGTAACCAGCGGACGCAAGAACATCAACGAATGTATTCGCTCTTAATGGTAAAGTGCAGCCATTATATCTCAAACCATGTTGAGTAGGGTGTCTTCCAGTCAATAGGGAAGCACGATTAGGCATGCATACCGGTGAGGCAACATGAAAGTTTTTAAAAAGCGTACCTGCGTATGCAATATTATCAATGTTGGGTGTTTTAATCACTGGATGTCCATAACAACCTAACCAATCCGCTCGATGTTGATCCGTAATGAAAATTAAGAAGTTTGGTTGCTTTGCCATTTTTCTGTCCTGAATATAGCTTTATTTTTGAGCTTCAATTACCATATTGGTAGCATTTTTATAAACTACTTTTGCATTCTTAAAACCAGCGGATTCCAATATATGAAGTAATTTTTTTGGACCTGCTTGTGCACCAAGTGCTAGCCCTACTTCTTGGGATTTTGATGTTGGCACACACCCCATGGTTGAAAATGAATAATACATTTGTCCAATAGTATTTAAGTTGTCAGCTGGGTGATCTGCAGCAGTGGGTTCGATTAAAATTATATATCCATCATTTGAAAGGTGCTCATGAGCATATTTTGCTGCNCCGATNGGGTCCCCCATATCATGTAAGCAATCAAAAAATGCTAGCAAATCAAATTCTCCTGTGTAGCTTTTCGCATCTGATACGTAATAAGAGATTCTATCATTTAAATCAGCGTCCANCGCATGCTTTTTAGCCGAANTAATTGATGGCTCATGGATGTCAAATCCGGTAATGTTTGCTTTTGGGAAGGCCTCAGCTATCATTAAGGTTGATAAACCAAAGCCACATCCAATATCTGCAAATCTGCCACCATTTTCTAGTATATCAGTTGCTCCAGTAAGTTTAGGAAGCCATTTTTGAATCAAATTTGAAGAGTATGATGGTCTGAAGAAACGGGCTGTACCTTGGAAAATACAAGGGTGTGACTCACTGTATGGCACTCCTTCCCCAGTTTGAAATGCTTGTTTCACTTTTTCGATATTGTGAACATTGCCTGAAAGGACATCGTAAGCCCCAATCATAAGTGCGGGACTATCTTCTTCTGCAAAGACGGCTTTTTGCTCTGGGCTTAAATGAAATTTTGTAAGGGTTGTATTATAAGAACAGTAATTTGCTGCACACATGGCGTGTAACCATTCAGTACAATATCGCACATCGATATTAGTNACTNCACTTAGCTTTTGGGCTGTACAAGGTCCAAATTCTGCTAATTTTTGAAAAATACCTAATTCGTCGCCGATTCTCATTAACGGTATTATAGCTCCTGCTGCAACGTTTTGCATGATTTTCCATTGAAGTTTTTTCAAGGATTCAATGTCTATTTTTTCTTTTTGCATAATCGACCCTAAATAAATTTATTTATTCTCTTGCTATTCAATATTAGGATACTGCATTAAAACGCAATATCAAAACAAGTCTAAGAAAATCTTAAAAATTCTAGGGGGAGTTCATATGGGTCAAAATATAGTTAAAAGTGTTAAGTCATTAGTTAGCGAAGCAAATAAAGTTGTTAATATTATGACAGTGGATGAGGTAAAGANAATCCTAAAAAAAGATGATCATGTAATAGTTGATTTGCGAGATATTAGGGAACTCAAAAGAGAAGGTAAAATACCAGGCGCTTTTTCATGCCCAAGAGGAATGTTAGAATTTTGGATCGACCCTGAAAGTCCATACCATAAGGAAATCTTTAATCAGGATAAAACTTATGTGTTTTATTGCGCCAGCGCTTGGCGTTCTGCACTAAGTGCTAAAATTGCTATGGAGATGGGTTTGAAGCCAGTTGCTCATATAGAAGGCGGGTTCTCTGCGTGGAAAAAATCCGATGGTGAAATAGAGTCATTGGATTGAGCAAAGAAGCTATCGATTTGTAGATTGAAATTTTTTCATTAAATANGGACCTGATAAAGTGCTTGGGTATTTAGGTGTTTCGTTATCGTTGATGCAGTTTGGAAGGCATTTAATTTCAGCATCCCAATTTGGTTGATGAAAGTAAGCTATTGATTGACGTTTTGAGGCCGAATTTTTATTTATAACACGGTGTAATGTTGAGACCCAGCGATCATTTGTCCATGTTGCCATTAGATCCCCTATATTAATAATCAATGTATCAGGTATTGCAGGAACTTCCTTCCAATTCCCATTGGGAGATAAAATTTCAAGACCTTGTGAATATTCCTGTGGTAGTAAAATAGTTAGGCTACCGTAATCACTATGTGCCCCAGCTCTTAATTGATCAGTTTGAGGAGTTAAATTTTGCGCTGGATAATTAAGTGCTCGAAGAGCCGAAATAGGCTCATCAATATAGGATTCAAAGAAAGTTTCATCTAAATTTAATGCTACTGCAAATATTTTCATAATTTTCGAAGCCAAAATTTCCATTTCTTTATAATAAGCCTCCCACGCTAATTTGAAGTTTTTAGGTTGGGTAGGCCATATTGTTTTAGCATAGCAAAATGCTAATGCATCTGGGTCGGTGATATGAATTGGTTTTCTAATTGGTCCCCCATTAAAACTTTCCTTTAAATCTGGNGGCGTTGATANACCCTTGGACGCTGCCAAAGCCTCCTTTCCAGTTCCAATATAACCGTAGGGGTATCCGTCAAAGAGAACCTTTGAGTGATTTTTCTCCTCACTTGAGAGTGAGAAAAAACTTTCAGTTGCAGACCAAATATTTTTTATTATAGATTTTTTAATCCCATGGTTTCTGATGGCTAAAAAGCCACTGCTTTGGCATATTTCATCTACTTGTTTTGCATATCTTATTTTGTCTTTGATGTTTCCAGAAAAATATTTTTCAAGATCAAAAACTGGAAAATCTGACATGAGTTCCTCCTATAATNTATCCAAAATTTTATTTATATTAGATTTTGGATATATTAATACTTACCTAATAGTACAAAATCGTTTAATTTTGGCAATGACGTGTAATATTAGTGTGTTTTAGGAGTTGTAATGACAAATTGGAAACATTTTCTTGATGAAGAACAGGATAGATTTTTATCTGAGTTAATTGAATTTGTTAAGATTCCATCGGTTTCAGCCTCTCCAGATTATATAGATGATGTGAAGGATGCCGCTGATTGGGTCGCTAAACGAATTATTAAAGCAGGTGGTGAAAATGTTGAGGTAATGCAAACAGGAGGACATCCCTGTGTCTATGGAGACTGGCTACATGCTGGTAGCGAAAAACCAACCATTTTAATTTATGGTCATTTTGATGTTCAGCCAGCTGATCCTTATGATTTGTGGGATACGCCTCCGTTTGATCCGGTGATANGAGATGAAAAGGTTTTTGGTCGGGGTGCTTCTGATGATAAGGGAGGCATGCTGATACCAATAATCTCTTTTGAAGCCATTAAAGAAACGACTGGTAAATTACCGGTAAATGTTAAGTTTTTGTTTGAAGGTCAGGAAGAGATTGGATCTCCTGAGTTGCCGGACTTTATAGCAAAGCATCGACGCAAATTTTCATGTGATATGATTTTTTCATCGGACGGTTTGCAATGGACAGAGGATGAAGCGAATTTAGTAACGTCTCTCAAAGGATTAGTTGGTGCTGAAATAAGAGTAACTGGACCTACTACAGATCAACATTCTGGTTTGCATGGTGGTGCTATTGCAAACCCCCTAATGGCAATAAGTCAGCTAGTAGCTTCTATGAAAGATGAAAAAGGTAAAATTACTATAAATGGGTTTTATGATGATGTTCTAGAATTAACTGAAGAAGATCGGGCGGATATCGCACGTGTTCCTTATAATGAGGCAGAATATATAAAAGAACTTGATGTAACTGAATTACACGGAGAGGAAGGTTACTCGACACGAGAGAGACTCTGGGCGAGGCCGACATTAGATGTGAATGGTATTTGGGGAGGTTATCAAGGATTGGGAAGTAAAACGGTCCATCCTTCTGAAGCTAGTGTTAAAATAACGTGTCGCTTGGTAGATAATCAAAACCCAGAAAAAATTTATGAACTTATTCGTGAACATGTAAAAGAAAAACTACCAGTTGGCGTGAAGTCGGAAGTAATAAGATTGGCTGGAAGTGCAGATCCATTTGTGATGCCTCGCAGTCATAATGCCAACCAAATCGCCCGAGATGTTTTGCAGGAGGTATATGAAATGGTTCCATATAATACTCGCGTTGGTGGCTCTATACCTATCATGACTATCTTTTTGAAGGAACTAGGTGTGTATGGAATAATGTTTGGCTTTTCTGTTGGAGATGAAAATCTACATGCTCCAAATGAGTTTTTTCGCTTGAAAAACTTCAGACGTGGCCAGGAAGCATATTGTAAATTATTGTATAAGTTAGGTGAGCAGTCTTTATAAGGTTAAGTAGATTCAGGTTTGAGGCCACTTGCCACGTTCAAGCATTAACTCTTTCAATAATATGCAATCATCTGTCATTATCCCATTAACATTCAAGTCCAGTAATTTTTTAATTGTGGGGGCATCATTGATAGTCCAAAAGTGTATCTTTATATTTAATTTCTTAGCATACTTTATGATATTTTTAGTCATTAGGGAGATTCCAAATTGAGCAATTGGAAGTTGAATACATTGTGCAGAAAAATTTAACCTAAAACCAGAATGTGAGCCAAGGTAAAATTTTATTACGTTGCTAGTACCCATACTATGACAGGTTTCAGATCCTAATTCTTCAAGTATTAAATTTATTCGCGAATTATTAAAACTTCCGATACAGACTTTTGATTGGAAACAATTTCGTTTAACTGCTTTAGCCATCGGAAGAGCAGCGTGCCAGGTTTTTGCATCTAAATTAAAATAATTTTCTGGAAATTCTTCAAATACTTCTGAAAGACGTGGAATTGCATTGGAGTTTTTAATTTTTATACTATCGATGTCACTATCACGTAGATCAGATATATTTCGATTGTCACCGGTAAGACGTTCTAGAGAATCATCATGAAAAATGTATGCAGTACCATCTTTAGATCCATGTATATCAGTTTCTAATAATTTGTATCCAAGCTCACTTGCTTTTCGAAATGCTTCAGTGCTATTTTCACCTGCTAATAAGCTTGCTCCTCTATGAGCAATTGGAATTATGTCTGTATTCCTTATGTATTCTAATAATGTGGGAGAGGATGAAGACATAAATTTTTTTACTTAATTTAGTCTTTGTAAAAACCTACAGTATCCCCAGAGGTAGTGACACCAAGACCATTTAATAGCCTATTAACATAGTTAAAATATCCAACAATTTGATTTAATTCCAAGATTTGACCATCATCAATTTTGTGGAATTTTAAGTCTGAAACATCAGATTCAGTCATTTCACCTGGTGAGGTTGTTAATTTCTCAGCATAATTAAGCATCGCCAATTCACCTCCAGAAAAATGCAAATCAGGCTTTCTAGAGAGTAAAGCTTTTTCAATATGGGTAGCTTTTGCTTGATCTCCAATTAAGTGCGCTGCATTTTTCCAGTGATTGGCATACGAATAATTACAATCATTTAAGATTGAAACATAACTACTAATAGTCTCTTGAAACCACATTGGTATAGTATTTGCGTCGTCATGCAGCGCCGCTCGATATAATATTACATGACCTCTCATGGTATTAGGTCTTAATGAATGCACGCGCATAACATTATCAACTGTCCCGTGAGGAGTGCGCGCTAAATTTAAAACTTCAGTTAATTCTTCATCAGCCTCGTCATCAGAAATCATTTTAATCCAAGCAGACATAAGTAAATCCTTATTATTACGTTGTGAAACCGAAATTAATCACTGAACTCATCAAACGCATCGAGTGCTTTTGAACTATAAGTAATTGATGGCCCCCCACCCATATAAGAACACATTGCTAGTGCTTCTGTGAACTCTTCTCTCGTTGCTTTTAATCGTACGAGTGATTTTGTGTGAAATCCTATACAACTTTCACATTTAGTAGAGATTGCTATACCGAGGGCTATAAATTCTTTTGTCTTTTCATCTAGGGCACCACTGGTTTTTGCGGCCTTCCCCATGACTTCAAAACCTTTAAAAGTATCAGGTATTTCTTTTGAAAGGTTACTAAAAGATTTCATGGTATTGTTCAAAAAGTTTTGCCAATGCATTTTTTTCTCCAATTAAAGTTTATGTACAGAACAGAAGAAACTTTCTTAAACGACATGAGGAGNCATTTTAGAATCTAATTACGTTGATCTGCTCCCATTTTTCGTTCTAGCCATCTCACTCCTGAACTAATTATTAAAACGAGTATTAGATATTCAAAGATAAGCAGAGTATAGACTTCTAAAGGTCTATACTCACTCACAACGATTTCATTTGCCCGCCTTGTTAATTCTTGCATTCCAATAACAGAGGCAAACGCTGACATTTTTACTATATAGATAAATTGATTGGCTAGAGGTGGTAGGATACGTCTTAAAGCTTGAGGTAAAACTACATATCTCATTGTTTGGACATAATTTAATCCAACTGTTTTCGCAGCTTCTGTTTGCCCTTTTTCTATTGATTGGATTCCACCTCTATATATTTCTGCTGTAAACGCACTATCAGAAATAGCTAAAGTTAAAATTGCGCCCCAAAATGGGTCAATTGGAATATTCAATCCCATAGATTTTAAGACTACCGGTAGACCATAAAAAACCCAAAACAACATTGGTAGTAGAGGAATTGCTCTTACAAATTCCACATAAACTCTACTTGGCAATCGGACCCATCTATTTTCTGACATTCCTGGTAATGCCACTACTAATCCAATGATAATTGATAAAACCGCCGCAATCAAAGAGAGTTGGATAGTAGCAGAAAAACCGCTCACTAAGAATTTAATGTTATTCCAACCACCTTTCGTTGTGGGATCTATAACATACCAGCCCCAAGCGCCAGGGTTGGATGCGCAGTTGGATAACAGTAATATTAAAACTATTGCTATGATGGTCTTTTTTTGCACTACACTACCTATGTTAATGTTGTAATATTTGGTCTAAGAAAAGTTTGCACCTTTCTGTTTTTGGTTTTTCAAAAAAGCTATTTACTGGACCAGACTCTACTATCATTCCCTCGTCCATAAATATCATTCGATCAGCTGCTTTTTTAGCAAAACCCATTTCATGAGTAACTACAACCATTGTCATCCCTTCTTCTGCCAAATCTATTATGACATCTAAGACCTCAGCAATCATTTCGGGGTCTAAGGCAGAGGTGGGTTCATCAAATAACATCACCTTTGGTTCCATGCAGAGTGAGCGGGCAATTGCGACTCGCTGTTGTTGACCACCTGACAATTGACTTGGATATTTATCAACCTGCTCTGGAATTTTTACTCTCTCTAATAATGCCATGGCGCGTTTTTCAGCATCTTTTCTATTTAAGCCCCTTGCCTTCATGGGTCCTAAGATCAAATTTTCTTTTACGGTTAAATGCGGGAATAGGTTGAACTGTTGAAAAACCATCCCCACTTCTGGATGAGAATAACTAGTTTTTGAACTAGTGGAATTAATTTCTGTACCTTCTACTTTAATAATTCCGCTTTGATGAACTTCTAAACTATTAATGCATCGTACTAATGTAGATTTCCCAGATCCAGATGGTCCGCAAATAACAATTTTCTCACCAACTTTTATGTCTAGATTAATATCTTTTAAAACCTGAAAATCATCAAACCATTTATTAACGTTTTGAAAAGTTATGGCTAATTCAGTTTTTGACATTTTTTCCCAGAATAACTAGTTTTAAGCTCCCATGTTTAGACACTTAACCTGTAGACGGTGTCAATATCTAGATGATATTAATTCAACTACTTGTACTTATAAGTAAAAAACTTTCTTTTCTAAATTTTTAGTGTTAACTGTCTCTGGTGAAGAAACTTATATTTAACTTGTTTGGGGGAAAATTTTAATGAAACTTATCAAAACATTTATTGCATCATTACTAGCAATCGTAATGATTAGTGCGCCTGTTTCAGGTGAATCAATGTTGAAAGAAATTCTTAGCTCCGGTGTTTTAAAAGCTGGAACAACAGGCGATTTTTTTCCTTTTAGTAAACGCGACACTGCCACCAATGATTATGTTGGCTATGACATCGATATACTAAAAGAGCTAGCAAAGGATATGGAAGTTGATATTGAATTTGTTGCTACCGATTGGAAAACATTGGTAAATGGAATTGTAGCTGGAAAATATTATATCACAGGTTCGGCAAGTATTAAGGCTGGAAGAATGAAGGCTGCTGGATATTCAGATCCGTATACTGCAGTTGTAACAAAACCTTATACAACAGAGGATAAAGTTGGCCAATTTGATGGATGGGATTCAATCAATCAATCATCCGTCCATGTGGCTACTACTTTAGGAACTTCTTTTGAGCATCAGGTAGAGTCTTGGTTTCCAAATGCTAAAATTACAAAAGTTGAGGCACCAGCTCGAGGATATCAAGAGGTCTTAACAGGCCGAGCAGACGTCTTTGTTACATCTAACATTGAAGGTGGAAAATTACTAAAGCAATATCCAAATCTTAGAGAAGTACCGGTATCAGCGCCAAGAGCACCAACACCTCTTGCCATGTTGTTACCTCAATCAGATCAAGTTTGGATCAACTTTGTCAATCATTGGATTAAGATAAAAGAAGCCCGAGGATTTTTTGAAGCAACAGCGGAAAAATGGGGTTTATAATCGGCTGATTTAAATTAGTTTTAAAAAGCCCCGAAAGGGGCTTTTTTATTTGTATTTTTATGAGCCGTTAAAGTTTTTTTTGGGAGATAAGTCATGGAATTGGCAAAGTTATCTTGGCTTGAAATAGAAGATTATTTGCTTAAGACAGATGGTATTATTGTTCCCACAGGCTCAATGGAGCAGCATGGGCCAATTGGATTGATCGGAACAGATACCCTCTGTGTCGAAGAAATTGCGGGCAATGTTGGCCAAAATATAAATGCGGTAATTGCTCCTGCACTATGTTATGCGCCAGCTGAGTTTAATATGAGCTTTCCTGGTACTATTTCCATTTCGCCAGAAACGTTCACCATTCTTCTAGGTGAAATATTAACCTCATTAAAGAGACATGGTTTTAAACATATCTATATTTTAAACGGTCATGGTGCAAATTTAGAGCCTATCCATAAAGCTACATCATTAATTGAAAACATCGACTTTAGAATTAAAAGTTGGTGGGATTTTGATGGCGTTCGTGAGTTGCGGGAAGAGTATTTTGGTGATTGGGAAGGCATGCACGCGACCCCTGCTGAAATATCTATTACGCAAGTTAGTAATAGAACTATCATTTCTTCACTGGCAGATGCTGAGCCTAGAAAGCTTAGTAAAGAATATATTAAGGATCATTCTGGTGATAAACACGGTGGCCCTATCGAGCATCGTGAGGCTTTCCCAGATGGACGAGTTGGATCGCATTCTAATTTGGCAAGAAGAGAATATGGAATCGAATTAATGAGTGCGGCCATCTCTGCGATCCAAAAAGATTACTTATTGTTTTTGAAAACTTAGACGTGTTGGGCACCATTAACCTGAATTTCTGTTCCAGATATATAGCTGCTTTGACCTGAACACAGGAAATAAATTGCTGAAGCAACTTCAGAGGGCTGACCTAGCCTTTGGAGAGGTAGCGCATCCACAATCTCGTTTGTCCCAGGGCTCAGGATCGATGTCTCTACCTCACCTGGAGCAATTGCATTAACGCGAACACCCAAAGGCCCCAAGTCATAGGCCATTTCGCGCGTCAATGCTGACAAAGCGGCCTTGGATGTAGCGTAGGGTGCCCCTGCAAAAGGATGAACACGTGAACCAGCTATTGATGTTACATTTACNATGGAACCTTTGGCTGCTGCGAGTTCATCACGAAGTCCATTTACCAAAACCACTGATGCGAAAAAATTAACATGAAATACATGCCCCCAACTCTTAAGATCTGTATCAATACTATTTAGACGAGCATTGTTATTTCCTTTTGGGGATATACCAGCNTTATTAACTAGAGCATCTAGTCGCCCATCTAATTTTTCTTTAATTTCTGAAATTACATTTATGGTGCTGTTTGGGTCTGATAGATCTACTTGGATATGATCAGCTGCGCCACCTGGCCAAGGACAGCGATCATCAAATGGCTTTCTAGAACAAGTGAGCACTCTCCAGCCTTCTGAAGAAAATCGTTTGACCGTAGCGTGACCTATGCCTCTGCTAGCACCAGTTAAGACCAAGGTTCTTTTTGATTTATCTTTTACCATTTTTGCCCTTCTTTGACACATACTATCAAATTGAGGTTAAACTTCAATTATAGTTGTTGATANGTCTTTTTTGNGTTTATATATTGGATGTTTTTAATATTTCTTGTAAAAATTTTGATATCTTGGAAAGTGACGCTTTAGCTTCAGGAAAGTAACCATATAGCAAATGCCAAACATGTGGTGTATTTCTTTCTATATCCAGGGTTGCATTAACCTGGTCATTAAGTAATTTTTTATACAAATTAATGCTATCGTCTAATAATATTTCACTTTCACTAACATGAATTAAAATTGGACATGATCCATTATAATTGAGATGAATTGGTGAAATGGCTTTTGGATCAGTGGANCCTAAGTAAGACTCCTTCACAAAACCAATCTGCTCTATTGGTAGTATTACCTCAGTTTTTTCATTTTCTGATATTGAATTAGCTGTAAACGTAAGATCTGCTAATGGGCTCAACAACACTGCAGCGGCTGGAATATCCAATTTTTCTTTCAAAATATAATTGATCAATTGAAGAGTTAGGGTGCTTCCAGCACTATCGCCTGCCAGAATTACTTGGTTGGATGGTAAGCCACTGTCCAAAATAGATCTGTAAGTAGTTATGACATCATTAAGTGCGTCTGGGTACTTGTGTTCTGGGGCTAATCTATAATCTGGTAAGGCTGCTTTAAAATTTAATTCACTAGCGATCCGTGCCGCTAATTTCATATGGGTTGTTGAGCTTCCAAAGATGAACGCGCCACCGTGAATATAAATTAAAACTCCTTCAAAAACATTGTCTTTCCCACAACCCGCCCATAGTCCTTTGACAGATTTACCCTTTGCTTCAAAAGTTGTTGGGGTTTTCCAAAAGTTTNGAGGAGCTCTAAAAAAGAATTTAGCTTGATTTTCCAACCATTTCCTGACGCGAGCTGGATTATTATTTTTTCGAAGAAATGGTTTAACCGTCATCTTCATATAAAAATTTGAGATGCTTAATCTAACTGACATTTTAGCTTCATGTTTACCTAAACTGTTATCCAGAACTAAATATTGGTATCCTTCTTCACAAATCTTAGGTGAATTTGAAAATTTTAGAAACTGCTTATTTTAAATTTAATTCAAGATTGATTGACTCTTTATTAATTTTTTGACTAGTTTTTTATCCTGTAGTTTATATTTAACCTCTACTTGGTAATTAATTGCTTTTTATTTAAGTGCCGAGGTTATGTTTGGGGCCGTAGTAAAGGAAAAGTTTGTGAATCTGACAGATCAAGAAGCAAATTTAGTTTTTTCGATAATGCGGGATCTTAGTGGTGATTTTGATCATACTGAAGTTAGACAAAGGGTAGGAAAGACCCTGTTAGAATTACTTAACGCGGATTATTTTGCTTCATATGTTTGGGATGAGGAGCAAAATAAATTTGTTTCTTGCGTTCAATTAAATATGAATCGAGAAAATTTGAAAGTTTATGAGGATTATTATCAATTTCATGATCCTATTACTCCAACATTGCAAAGACGAAAGCGTGCTACACCTGTTAGCGAGGTTATGAGTCATGATAAGCTGGTCAGGACTGAATTTTTTAATGATTTCTTGAAAAAAGATGGATTATGTTTTGGTTTGAATTACTTCGCATATGATCGAGGTGCCAATATTGGTGACGTGCGAATATGGCGTGGGTCGCAAAAAGAGGATTTCACTGATCGGGATGCAAAAATTGTTGATGCAATAGGGCCAAGTTTTGTTAATGCTCTCATCAGAGCACAGAATGTGGATGAGCTTGCCCCAACCTTGCGTTTTTCACAGATAAAAGATGACTTTCAGTTTACTTCTAGGCAGGCGGAAATAGCAGATTTATTAGTACTAGGGTTAATGGATGATGAGATTTGCGAAAAACTATGCATTTCTAAGCCAACTCTAAGAACCCATATAACTGCAATATTCAGAAAATCAGGATTGAATAGGAGAACTCAGCTGGCGCAATGCCTGTCAGAAAAAAATCATCGTTTATGATGATATGCTAAATGAAAAAATGAGTTAAGATCATTCTATTATTTGGAGGAATAGATGACCACAAATTCTAAGTCACATAGTGTAACCGACCTACTAGATTTGATGAAGACTGGAAAATTATCTGCAAAGGAATACGCAGTTGATTTGTCGGAAAAAGTAAAGCAATTGGAATACTTAAACTCTATTAAATCTTTCAATGAAGATTTTTTTATTGAATCCGCAAAAGTTGCAGATCAAAAGAGAGCATCGGGAAAAGGAGGTGCTTTATGTGGGGTACCTTTCGTAGCGAAAGATAACATTAACTCAAAGTTATTTCCAACCACAGCCTGCACGACAGCTTTAATGGACAATGTGACTGCTTCGGATTCACCCGTAATTGATTTGTTAACAAATGAAGATGCTATATTAGGTGCTAAAGCTAACATGCATGAATTAGCATTTGGAATTACCTCTAATAATGTTGTTACTGGTCCAGTGAAAAATCCTCATAATCAGGAAAAAATTGCTGGTGGATCTTCAGGAGGGACTGCTGCGGCCGTAGCTGCTGGTATATTCCCAATCGGACTTGGAACTGATACTGGGGGGTCTTGTCGTATACCAGCTGCTTTATGTGGAGTTGTAGGATTTAGACCATCAACTAATAGATATTCTGCTGAAGGCGTGGTTCCAATTTCTCATACAAGAGATACTGTTGGGACAATAGCAAAAAGTGTAAGCGATGTTTGTTTGTTTGATTCTGTTATGAGTAACTCTCAATTCAAAGAAAAGAAGATAGCTTTAAACACAATAACTCTTGGAATACCCAAAGAGGTGTTTTTTGATAATTTAGAGCCAGTCGTAGAAAAAGTGGTGCAATCCCAGTTGAAAACACTGGAATCTGCAGGCGTTAAATTAACAGAGATTTCTATGTCAGATATATGGAGTCATAATGAAGCATTTGGTTTTCCAGTGGCTTTGTATGAGGTTATGAGAGACTTGCCAAAATATTTAGCTAGATATGTATCAGGGTTGAAATTTGAGGAATTGGTTGAGGGGATTGGATCGCCTGATGTTTCAGGTGTTTTTAGAAGCCAGATGGGCGAGGATGCTATGCCTAAAGAGGCGTATGATGCGGCAATGAATATTCACCGACCAAAAATGTTAGAAATTTATGAGACAACTTTTAAAGCTAATAATTTGAATGCCATAATATTTCCAACAACTCCGCTAACGGCAAGAAACATTGGAGAGGACGAGACTGTAGAGTTGAATGGGGTCCAAGTACCAACATTTCCAACTTACATTCGTAATACTGATCTTGGATCCAATATTGGAGCGCCAGGAATCTCCTTACCTTGTAATGTCGAGAGTGATTTACCAATTGGTATAGAATTTGAAGGAATCCCTGGCGGAGACAACGAATTATTGAGTTTATCAAAATCTATTGAGATGACGCTCACATCTTAAGGATTCTTAAATTAATGAGCAAAAACTGGAGGATAAAATGAGAAGACGTGACTTTATTAAATCATCCTTAACAGCAGCTGCTGCGACTGCTGCCTTCCAAACTGTTGCCAGTAGAGCTATTGCTGGGTCGGTCTTAAAGGTAGGTGTGATGATTCCACTAAGCGGTCCAGCTGGATTATTTGGCCCAGCCTCAAAAAATGTTTCTCAAATGGCTGCAGATGATATCAATGCTGCNGGGGGAATTCTTGGTAGACAAGTGGAAATAATCTTTGGGGATGCTGGCCTGCCACCGGCAGAGGCAGCCCAAACGGCTTTGAGATTATGGCGTGGAGAAGGTTGTGAGGCATTTATTGGAATGCATGATAGTGCTGTTCGAGGGGCCTTAATAAACGTGTTTAAGGAACAAGTTCCATATGTTTACTGTCCAAATTATGAAGGTGGCGAATGTGCTAGTGGAGTCTATTACGTGGGTGAAACGCCAGCTCAATCAGTGGTTCCCACCATGACGTGGCTAGCAAATGAAAAAAATTGTAAGAAATTTTACCTTATAGGGAATGATTATAATTGGCCGCGAGATACCAATGCTATAGCAAAAAATACAATTGCTGATATCGGTGGTGAAGTCGTCGGTGAAGAATACATGCCTTTCACTGTAGATAATTTTGATTCTAGCTTAGCTAAAATCAAAGATACTGGAGCGGATATGGTTTTAATCACCTTGGTTGGTGGTGCTTCAGTATCCTTTAATCGAGCATTCGCAAGTTTTGGTTTAGCAGATAATGTAATGCGCTTAGGTACTCTCATTGATGAAAATACATTAATGGGTATTGGTGCAGAAAACTCAAAGAATGTTTTTTCTGCGGCAAGTTATTTTGCTAACATTCAGACAGATGATGGGAAAGCTTTCGCTAAGAGTTACTCTGATAAATTTGGAAGTGATGCTGCTTTATTAAACGGGCTTAGCACGTCTTGTTATGACGGTTTAACGGCTTTGGATGCAATCGCTGAGCGTGCTGGTGGTTTGTCTGTAAAGGAAATGGACGCAGTTGCTGAAGGAACAGCCTTTGCCAGCCCTCGTGGTGATGCAGTCATGAAAAATAGACATCTAACGCTCGATATTTATTTGTCTGAGGCAATAGGCACAGATTTTAAAATTGTTAAAACTTTTTCACAACAAGAACCTGGAAATTTTTGTAAAGCGTAATTCGTGGAAGCATTAATAACGTTTGCCTTAAACTTTATTTATTCATCAGCAACCCTAGCACTTATAGTGCTAGGGCTTGCAATGGTTTTTGGTTTGCTTGGCGTTATGAATATGGCGCATGGTGAATTTGTAATGCTGGGCGCATATAGTGCCTATGTTGTACAATCTCTAGGACTCAATTTTATATGGGCGGTTCCCATATCGATATTAGTTTGTGTAATTGTTGGCTGGTTCATGGAGTGGTCAATTATCAGACATTTATATAAGCGACCTTTTGATACCCTTTTGGCCACGTGGGGAGTTGCAATTTTAATTCGTAAAGGTGTCGAGGTTATTTTTTCGCGAGATTATAAGAGTGTTAATCAGGTTATGCCCGGGACAGTTGATCTTTTTGGTATTACATACCCATCCTATCGTTTGGTCTTGGTCGCAATAATATTATGTTTATTTACTGTCCTTTTTTTGTGGTATCAAAAAAGTAAGACGGGCTTAAGAATTAAGGCAATGGTGCAAAATCCAGAGCTTGCATCCGCAGTTGGTATCGATACAGCTCGTCTTTCTACGGCTACTTTTATTATTGGAGTATCATTTGCAGGTTTGGCGGGTGTCTTACTTGCCCCACTAGTNAGAGTGGAGCCTTACATTGGTTTAGATTATCTTCTNTCATCATTTTTTATATTAATTGTAGGAGGTCTTGGGACTTTAGAAGGCCTTTTGATTGGTTCTGCAGTAATTGGTGGAAGTGATGCATTGATTTCAACAATATTTGACAAAACTGCCGGTTATTTATCTGTTTTNCTTATTTCTATTCTGTTTTTATGGTTGAGGCCAAATGGCATTTTCTCTCGTCATTAATATTGTAATGTTTGCTATATTGATAGCAATTCCTTTTCTTACAAATAGCTATTCGGCATACCAATTAGGGCTTTATCTCCTTTATGGTATGGTTGGCCAAGGTATTGCNTTGTGTTGGGGAAAAGGAGGTTTCTTACCNTTAGGGCAAGCTTTATTTTTTGGAATTGGAGCTTATATCTCAGGAAAGTTGTTGCAGGGTGATATTGGTTGGGGAATTGTTCTTTTAGTTCTACTCCTATCGATTATTGTTCCAGCTACTATTGCAGCACTTGTTGGATTGTTGGTTTTTGATCGACAAATTGGATCTGGCCCGTATTTTTCATTAATTACATTGGCCTTATCATTATTAGGATATCAGTTGGCTAATTCGCAAGTTTGGTTAACTGGGGGATTTAATGGATTAACTGGTATAAGCGGCCTTCCTGGTATTGATAGTTATGGGAATTTATATTTTTTTATAGTTGGAGCNTTGTTGTTATCAACGATTTTTTTAGTTTATTTAATTCGAACCCCCTTTGGTCAAATGCTTGAGGCNATTCGTGAGAACGAAGAAAGGGTTCAATTTTTGGGAATCCATACAAGTTGGGTNAAAGCAGTAGCTTTTGCAATAAGTGGGGCNGTGGCTGGATTGGCAGGAGCATTTTTTGCTCCACACCAGGGGATAGTAACCCCTCAGGTGGTTGGTTTCATTCTTTCAGCTGAATTAGTCATTTGGACGGCTGTTGGTGGCCGATTTGGATTTATTGGACCCGTAATAGGCGCAGTCGCGATAGGTTTCTTAGCATCTGGATTACGGGATAGTTTTGCTTATTGGGAAGTGGTCGTGGCTTTGGTATTTGTTCTTGTGGTTCTTAAAATGCCAGGCGGGTTGTCTGGAATGTCATTATCATTTTTCAAACAGTTCTTTCCAAATATTTTTAGTAGAGAGCAAGCTCCTCGTTCAAAAATCATTCCNGCCAAACAAAGTATTTTAAAACCATCGTTAATTTTTGAGAATGTCTCAGTAAATATTGGTCCTGTATCAGTGTTAAATGAACTGTCATTTTCAATCAAATCCTCGGGGATTCACTGTTTGATTGGTCCAAATGGAGCTGGGAAAACATCTGCATTGAATGCACTAACTGGAAAACTATCATTCAATAAGGGAGAAATTTTTTGGAGTGAGAATTCTTTGAAAGGTGTTCGCCCATTTAGAACACCAAAAATTGGCATCGGTCGCAAATTACAAGTGCCTTCAATTTTTCCAAATTTATCCATCAGGCAAAACATTGATATCGCTTTGTGGGTAAATCGTTTGAGGTTAAATGAGTTCTTNTCGATGAGTCCTTATAGTTGGGATCTGAAATTATTGGAAGAATTGCAGTCNTCATTTTTATTTTTAAGGGAAGATCAGGAATTAGCTGGAAATTTATCAGTTGGGCAGAGACAAATGCTTGATTTTACGATGACAGTTTTAGCAGAGCCAGATCTTATCTTACTTGATGAGCCGTGTGCTGGTTTATCAAAAGGAGAAACTGAAGAAATGATTCAAGCTATTTCCAAATTGGCTTTATCATCGGGGGCTACTTTTATTATTGTAGAGCATGATATGCAAGTTGTTGAACTACTTTCTGAACATGTTTTTGTAATGCACCAGGGCAAAATGCTTGCAGAAGGTTCTTTAGAGGAAATAAGAGCCAATAAGGAAGTGCGAGCCATATATGCTGGAGGTTCTAAATAATGGTAGATTCAATATTAGACGTAAAGAATTTATCAGGAGGTTATGACGATTTATTAGTCGTTAGAGATATCTCTTTAGAGATACATAGTGGTCAAGCAATTAGCATTACCGGTAGAAACGGCGTGGGTAAAAGTACTTTATTGAAATTAATCTTTGGAAATTTAAAGCCATACCAGGGTGAGGTTAATTTTCTTAATTCTAATCTCGAAAAAATTGCAAGTCATAAGAGGCTAGATTTAGGTATTTCATACGCACCTCAAGAAAACATTGTTTTTGACAATCTAACTTTGGAAGAAAATTTAACGCTACATTATGAAGAATCAAATCTTAAGCATTATCAATCGTTATTTGAGAAATTTCCTCGTTTAAGAGAGCGCTTAGATCAAAAAGCAGGAACTCTTTCTGGAGGAGAAAAAAAACTCTTGTCATTCTCAAGAGTTCTAGCAGAACCAAGTAAGCTCATATTGCTAGATGAGCCAACCGAAGGTGTGCAGTCAGACAACATAGAATTAATGGCTCAGATAATTAGGGAAGAAAAATTAAAAGGAAGAGGTTTCTTGATTGTAGATCAGAATTTAACCTTTTTGGAGGCATTCAATGATATCATGCACTTAATTGATCATGGGGAGCAGATCTTTAAAATTGAAGGTGTGGATTTTAGAGATGAGATTGAAGCTAGGGTTGTTATATGAGATATCTTTTGAATAACTATTTTAATGTGTATGTTGAATGAAAACTTAAGTGCTATAATGGAAGAAAATATGATAAATTGGTCTGGTTTAGTAAAGGGTTTACACCTTACCCCCCGTTCATTTTTGCCGATGAAAAGTTTTNAGGCATTAACTTTGATCCCTGGAGTTGGAGTGGAAGGAGACAGACATACTACGGGCGAAGCTTTTCATTCCGATAGGCCAGAAGAAGGACGACAAATCACATTATTTGAAGAGGAAACAATTGAAGCACTTTTGCGAGATCATAAGATTGTCTTAAAGCCAAATGATCATCGTAGAAATGTTACGACAAAAGGTGTTCCTTTGAACCATTTAGTTGGAAAGAAATTTAGAGTTGGTGAAGTGCTATTAGAAGGTATGAGGCTATCAACACCATGTCGCCATATAGAACAGATTACCGGTCTGGAACTTTTTAATCAATTGATGAATAGGTCTGGATTAAATGCAAAAATTTTGAATGGTGGAAAAATTTTCATCGGCGATTCAATAGTACCGGTCTAAAGTAATGCGAAAAAATATTCATAGTGTAACGACACAAATAAGAGCGATAGAAACAGTATCGAATAACATTAAAATTTTTACATTAACTGATCCAGATGATTGGCCACTACCACAGTTTAACCCAGGCTCTCACATAGATGTATTTCTCTATGGAGGCAAAGTACGACAGTATTCTTTATGTGGGAATCCTGAAAATAATGGCAAATATTTGATAGCGGTCCAAAAAGAAGAATATGGAAGAGGCGGTTCGGGAGAAATGCATCAATTGGAAGTAGGTATGATTTTGCCTGTTTCCCTACCGCGTAATCATTTTCCTCTGGCAGAAGCAAAAAAACATATTTTTGTAGCTGGAGGAATTGGCATAACCCCATTTTTATCAATGATCCCATGGTTAATAAAACGTAAAATAACTTGGGAACTTCATATCTGTGCTAACTCAGAAGATAAGCTTGTTTGTGAACAGTTGCTTGATAGTAATCAATCAAAGGGTTCTATTCATAAGCATATAACTCAAAATGGNACTCGATTATCGATGAATGATTTGCTTTCAGAGGTTGGAAGTGATGAGCATCTATATGTATGTGGTCCAGAATCAATGATTTCAGAGGCAATTAGATCTGGGGCTTTTTTGGAAAATCGCTTACATTTTGAAAAATTTGGAGTTGATCATAATCTTAAGGAAACAGCGTATGAAGTAGTTTTAAAGAAAAGTGGAAACGTTGTTAAGGTGCCAAAAGGTCAAACAATGTTAGGTGCATTAAGGTTAGCCAATGTTGACATTTCGGCGTCATGTGAAGGGGGCATATGTCTTGAATGTAAAACTCAATATTTGGAGGGAGCTCCAATCCACAGGGATCTGGTTATGCAGCCAGTTGATAGGGAGAAATTTGTAACCCCCTGTGTTTCTGGTTGTGCGTCAGATAAATTAATTCTTGATCTTTAACGGTGATAAGTTGTGGGATTAATAAAAGTAAAAAAATTTAGAAAGGGGGTCTAAAATGGCAAATTTTGTTTTAGTGCATGGTTCTTGGGCTGGTGGTTGGCAGTGGCGTGACATTAGAGAGAAGCTTGAGAATGAAGGACATCGTGTTTTGACACCGTCTTTAACTGGAATGAGCGACCGACATCACTTAATTAATGAAAACGTTGGTCTACATACTCACATTGAAGATATCGCACGTCTCATTGAATGGGAGGATCTTAATGATGTAGTTTTAGTGGGGCATAGCTATGGAGGCATGGTTATTACTGGTGCGGCTGCCAGAATCAAAAATCGTTTGTCTCACTTGGTTTATGTTGATGCTTTTCTTCCTAGAGCAGGAGAATGTGCTTGGGACTTGTTGCCTTGGCAACCAGAAATTTTTGAAACACTTCGTCTAAAAGATAAGCCTTGGCAAGTGGAGCCCGTTGACAAGATGACATATTTTCCTGAATTGGCAGATTACGATATGGATAGATCTACGCCAATGACGATTCGAACNCATTCAGATAAATTACCGGAAGCAACCACTGAAGTTGCAGGTACTTATATTGAGTGTACTCAGGAACCTTCATTCTTTGGTGAAGTCGCGAAAAGGGCTATAGAAGATGGGATGCAGCACATTAGTATTGAAGCTGGTCATTATGTTATAATTACGCATTCAGATGATGTGGTTAAAGTCTTAAAGGAAGCAGCTGGTNTTAAAGCTTAGTTTTATCTATAGATTTAATTTGAAATTAATTTAACCAAAATTGGTTTTAAAGTTTGAATTTATTGATTATCAAATTCAGCTGATTATCGCGGGGAAACATGGTGACTGAAGTATTCAAAATTAATGAAATTCTTGACGCTTTAGAAGGAATTGATGTCGTCGCGGTTATCGCTGAGGGTTTTAAAGCCCTTTCACAAGGAAAAGTAGATATCCCGCCAATTGGAGAAATGTTATTTCCTAAAGTTAATGGTGAACTTCATATTAAATATGGCGCAATTGA
This sequence comes from Paracoccaceae bacterium, assembly GCA_002712045.1. GTDB lineage: Bacteria > Pseudomonadota > Alphaproteobacteria > Rhodobacterales > Rhodobacteraceae. The sequence goes on along the minus strand of PARX01000018.1, from coordinate 27,770 downwards.
AAGTGATGATGATTTTGTCGTTAAATTGGCAACAGGATTTTTTGAAAATCCAAAATTGGGTTTAAATCCATTTAGTGGATGTATGCTTGTATTTAGTCAAAAAACAGGCCATCTCTCATCGGTTCTTTTGGAGGAAGGTGAGTTAACAAATCATAGAACTGCAGCCGCTGGAGCGGTAGCGGCAAAATATCTTGCCCCAAAAGNAATTGATATGATTGGAATAGTAGGAACAGGGGTGCAAGCGCGTTTGCAAGCTCTTTATCTTCAACGAGTAACAGATTGTAGAAATTTGAGAATCTGGGGAAGGGATGAAAATAAAACTTTATCTGCGGCAAATGATATTAGATCTATGGGTTATAATGTTAAAACTGAAAAGAACTTAGCCACTTTATGTGAATCAAGCCAAATTATTGTTACAACGACACCATCAACAAACCCATTAATTGAATTGGAGATGGTTCGTCCTGGCACTCACATCACCGCGATGGGTTCTGATACAAGTGAAAAATGTGAAATTGCTCCAGATGTGCTAAAATTGGCTGACATTGTTGNGGCTGATAGTATTGAACAGGCCGTTGAAAGAGGTGAAATATCTCAGGCATTAAGGGCAAATAAGTGTGACAGGGATAAATTGATTGAATTGGGTTCTATCATTTTGAATCCATCAATGGGGCGTGCTAATGATAATCAAATCACTATAGCTGATCTCTCTGGTGTGGCTATTCAAGATATCATGATTGCAAAAGCAGTTACGAAAAAATTAAGGAAACAATAATATGACTGAGGATTCAATNTCTATTTCTGATATTGCTTTTAATTCTTCTGAAGCAAGAGAGAGAATAGGTACTGAAATTTTTGAGACNCCGTTGATTCCATCTTTGAAGCGAGGTTCAAAATTACTCTTTAAGGCGGAAAATTTTCAAAATACAGGTTCATTTAAAATTCGTGGGGCACTGAGTAAATTAACTGCACTTGCCAAANCGAAGGATTTAAATGCNNTTAAATTCATTACCGCTTCGTCTGGGAATCATGGAATTGCCTGTTCCAAAGCAGCATCAATATTAGGCGCGTCATTAACAGTTGTATTGCCAGAAACGGTCGCAAAGGTAAAACTAGAGCGTATTAAGAGCTTCGGGGTGGATGTGTTAATTCAAGGAGAGGAATCTGGACAAGCTGAATTGTACGCTCAAAAAATGTCTAAAGAAGAGGGTTATTATTATATTTCACCATATAATGATTCTGAAGTCATCGCTGGCCAAGGCACGATAGGTCTTGAGATTTTAGAGCAAATGAAAGGACGATCACTTGATAATCTATTTATTTCTATAGGTGGAGGTGGGCTAATAAGTGGTATTTCGGCAGTTATAAAACATCATAGTCCAGAGACAAAAATTTGGGGTATTTCGGCAATTAATTCTTGTACACTGGCGGACTCTATTAAAGCTGGAAGGATGATTGAAACTAAGCATTTTGAAACGCTAGCTGATGGTTGTGCAGGAGGAGTAGATGAAGATACCATTACATTCTCCATAACAAAGCAAACAATAGATGAATTATTATGGTGCGAAGAGAATGAGATAGAGAAATGTTTCAGAGATATGGCATTTGAAGAACATCAAATTGTTGAAGGTTCAGCAGCGTTAGCTTTGGCAGGGTACGAAAAAGTCTATGCAGACATTTCAGATCAAACATCGGTCGTACTATTATGTGGTGCTAATATTGATGTGGATCTAACAAAGAAATTATTGATCAAAAATTAGTTTAAATTAATTCATTTAAGCTAATTTAGGCAGTTAAATTCTCTGGTAATCTTGGTGTCGCCGCAATTAGTTCTTTTGTATAAGGATGGGTGGGGTTTGCAAAAACCTTTTGAGTGTCACCGCTTTCTACAATAGAACCAGCTTTCATTACCATTACTCGATCAGTAATATTTCGAACGACTGATAAATCATGGCTTATGAATAAATAGGAAAGATCAAATTTGTTTGAAAGCTCAGCTAATAAATCTAATACTTGTGCTCTGATGGAGACATCTAGAGCGGAAACTGCCTCATCTAAGACTATTAAACTAGGTTTTATTATTAGAGCTCTTGCAATTGCTATCCTTTGACGTTGCCCACCAGAAAATTCATGAATATATTTTTCAGCATCTTGTGCATTAAGACCGACATCAATTAATGCTTGGTTTATAGTATTTTTTAGCAAATCACCGGTTGGTTTGTCTTCAATCAAATAAAAAGGTTCTGATATTAGTCTGCCAACTTTATGTCTTGGGTTAAAGGATCCAAATGGGTCTTGAAAGACAACCTGCATTTTTCGTCTCAAACTACTATCTAGTTTTTTACCTGCGTTTACTTGATGACCTTCTAAAAATATTTCTCCACTCTGCAATTCATCAAGGCCTAGAATAGCTCTAGTTAAAGTAGACTTTCCACAACCACTTTCTCCAACCAGCCCTAGATTTTCACCTTTCTTTAAAACAAAACTAACATCATTTACGGCTGTGAATGTTTGTGCGGCTTTGAATATATTTTCGCGAGGTAATTTATATTTACGTATGACGTGTTTTAATTCTAGCAACGGGATTTCTTGCGCTTTCGTATTACGTTCTGGCACGTGGTTTGAAGCGGAAAATAATTTCTTTGTGTAAGGATGCTTCATTTCTTTGAAAATCGTATTCGTTTTACCTTCTTCTACAATTTTTCCTGTTTGCATAACCGCAACGTTATCAGCTAACCCTGATATAACAGCTAAATCATGAGTTATCAGAATTAACGCCATATTTTCTTGTTCGACCAGAGATTTTAAAAGATCGAGGATTTGAGATTGAGTTGTTACATCTAAGGCAGTTGTTGGCTCGTCTGCTATTAATAAATTGGGTCTCATAGCGATTGCCATAGCGATTGCTACTCTTTGCCTTTGCCCCCCGGAAAGTTCGTGAGGATATTTATCAAGGGGAAATTGTTCTTCGAACAATCCGACGCGATTTAATTTCTCACGTGCAACTTTCAAGGCCTCTTTTTTTTTCGCTTGGCCATGAATGATTAAAGTTTCGGCAACTTGTTTTCCTATTGTTTGCACGGGATTAAGTGCTGTCATAGGTTCCTGGAAAATCATACCAATAGCATTTCCCCGATAGGTACACATCTTTTCTTCAGAAAGTGTTAGTAAATTAGTATCTGAAAGGCTTGCTGAGCCAGTTGATTTTGCGCCATTTGGAAGAAGTCCCATCAAGCTTAGCGCTGTCATAGATTTTCCAGATCCACTTTCTCCAACTATACCATATATCTCACTTTTATTTACATTAAACGAGACACTATCTAGTATTTCCGTACCATGGATCGAGACACTTAAATCCTCTACTTCAAGCAACTTCATCTTTGTGTGCGCCTTATTCTTGGATCAAGAATATCTCGTAATCCATCCCCCATTAAATTTAGGCCTAACACCGTCAAAATAATTGCAAAACCAGGAAATAATGCTAAGTGAGGAGCAATTGAAATCATGGTTTGACTGTCAGCTAACATTCTTCCCCAACTCGGGGTAGGCGGCTGAACACCCAACCCAACATAACTTAAGGCGGCTTCAGCTAAAATACCTAGACTAAATTGAATCGTGCCTTGAACAATCAGAAGATTTGCTATGTTTGGTAAAATATGCTCTGCCGATATTCTGAATGCACGTTTTCCCGCCACTCTTGCCGACAATATGTAATCCAAAGTCCAAATTGATAGCGCTCCACCTCGAGAGATCCTTGCAAAGACAGGGATGTTAAAAATCCCGATAGCAATGATTGCGTTAAAGGCCGATGGGCCAAATACAGCTGTTATTAAGATTGCAATTATTAACGAGGGAAAAGCAAACACCAAATCGTTCCCGCGCATTATAAAGTCATCAAGCCAATGGCCGTGGTTTGCAGCAGCCCATAAACCTAGGGGAACGCCAAGAGCAATTCCAATCCCAACCGCTACTACAGCAACCGCAATGGAGGTGCGTGCTCCCACCATAATCATGGAAAAGATATCTCTTCCAAAATGATCTGTTCCAAACCAGTGGGCAGTGGAAGGCAATTTAAATCTTGCTGTAATTTGCAAAATTTCTACGTCGGCAGGTGTCCAAACAAATGATATCAGAGCACCTAGAAGAAATATGGAAAATAATATTCCACCAAAAATCAATGTACGGGGGAAATTAGTCATCTTTTTCTCAATCGTGGGTCAACCGCCGCATAGGTTAGATCAACAATAAAGGTGACGATAATTACAGCAAAAACTAATAGCATAACAACGCTTTCTACAACTATTAAATCGCGTTGGGTTATGCCTTGAAAAATTAATCTTCCCAGCCCAGGAAGAAAAAATACATTTTCAATTATAATTGCTCCTGCCATCAAGAAGGAAAATTGCATTCCGATAATTGTTAAAACTGGTATCAGTGCATTTTTTAAAGCGTGACGCCATATCGCTTGACGTTGGCTTAGGCCTTTTGCTCTAGCTGTTCTTACATAATCTTGATCTAGCGTATCCAAAATACTGGATCTCATTATGCGAGCTAAAATGCTGGCTTGTGGAAGCGCTAAAGCTATTGCAGGCAGAGTTAATGATTTAATTGATAATAAAAAACCCTCTTCCCATCCTGGAAAACCTCCAGCCGAGAACCATCTTAGATTTATTGCAAAAACTAATACTAAAATCATCGCAAACCAAAAATTTGGTACGGCTATTCCAAGCTGAGTTGTGCCCATGATCGTGATATCGATTGTTTTACCTCTTTTTGCTGCAGCAATTAGGCCAACCGGAAAAGCTATTAAGGTTGAGATTGCAAGTGCGTAGACTGCGAGTGGTAAGCTAATCCAAACTCGCGCTAAGATTAACTCAGATACGGGGACTTTATATGTATAAGAAATACCGAAATCACCGACTAACATGCCTGAAACCCAGTTTACATATCTCGACAGTAATGAACCGTTCAAGCCGAGCTGTTCTCTCAAGGCAGCTATTGTATCTGGTTGGGCATTAATGCCGAGCATAAATGATGCGGGATCACCAGGAATTATTTCGATAACAGCAAAAATAACAACACTTGCGGCAATCAAACTGAGCGATAGAGAAATAAATCGGGTTAAAGCAAATTGGAGCATTTTTATATGCCATTAAAAAATTATTTTTGAGTTTTTAGCTTATTAAAATGGCACGCCAATACAAAGTGCTTGGCGTGTCATTAATTTTTTTTCTAGTTGATTAATCTGTCCAACTTACACCAGTTAGATCTGTTGCTTGAGTAGGTGAGTTTTCCCACATACCTTTAATTTTTGAATTTATAACAGATGTTCTTGCTAACTGAAAAAGATAACCATTCACATAGTCTTCAGATATAATTCTCTGTGCCTTTTTAAGCATTTCAGAACGTGAAGATGGATCACTTTCAGCTGTAAGATCTGTCATCAACTGTTGGAAATCAGGATTATCATACTGGAAATAATATGTGGGTCTTGCGTAAATACCAATATCCATTGGCTCAGTATGAGAAACTATTGTTAATCCATAATCTTTTCCTTTGAATACCTGCTTAAGCCAATCTGCCCACTCAAGATTACTTATCTCAGCTTTGATCCCAACCGCTCTTAGTTGAGCAGCAATAATTTCGCCACCCCTTCTAGCGTATGATGGAGGTGGTAATTTAAGAGTGGTTTCAAAGCCGTTAGGATATCCTGCTTCAGATAATAATTTTTTTGATAACTCCGGATCGTAATTAGAGTTACCTGTTAGGTCAATATAATCTGGATGGTGTGGCGCAAAATGAGTGCCTATTGGCTTTCCATAACCAAACATTGCTCCATCAATAATTTCTTGCCTATTTATCGCATGAGCTAAAGCTTTCCTAACTTTAAGTTTGCTAAAATGCTCATCTTTATTATTTGTTGATAAAATAGTTTCGCCTTCAGTATTTCCACCTATCACGGTAAATCTTGGATCTGCTGCGAATTGAGGTAAAGTTTCCGGCGCAGGATAGCCAGGAAATGCGTCTAAATCTCCCGCCATCATTGCTGCAAAAGCAGCTGTAGGGTCAGAAATAAATTTGAAAGTAGCGCTATCAAGAGCGACCGGATTACCCCAATAGCTATCATTACGAGATATTTCTATTCGGTCACCCTGAACCCAGTTTGAAAAAACAAAAGGTCCTGTACCGACAGGATTTGTAGCAGCATTTCCAATTGATTCTGGAGCAACAATTACAGCATCGCCCCAAGCCATATTTGTTATAAAGCCACCATTAGGACTTGATAATGTTATTTTAACAGTTGTTGCATCGATAACGTCTACTGATGTAATTCCTGCAAAAAGAGCTTTTTGAGCATTAGTGCTATCTTCAGCTCTAGCTCGGTCCAAAGAAAATTTTACATCTTCCGCATCCATCGAGCTGCCATCATGAAATTTAACTCCTTCATGAAGATGAAAAGTGTAAGATAATCCATCATTTGAAATATCCCAGCTTTTTGCCAAAGCTGGCGCAATTGATCCATCAGCTTGATATCGTGTAAGGCCCTCAAAAATATTAGCATACACTACCTGGTCAATAGCACCGGCTGCCCCACCAGTTGGATCAAGATTAGGTGGTTCAAGTTGCATTCCAATTGTTATATCTGTTTGGGCAGCATGCGAAATTATCGTAGAACTAAGCAGGATAGCTGTCGCAGTGGCTACCTTTTTTACAAAAAAATTCATTATAGTTTCCCCTTTTGGTAAATGCGATATTGAAGGCTCTGAGATGGGCTTCAGCATCAACATTTTGTTAATGCCTTGAGTTTTGAATTATCTGCGCAATGAGTCAAGTTAACTGAGAGTTATTTTTTTTGGGTTTGAGGCTATTTAAATTGAGTTAACCTTATAATTAGCTTTTTGTTGACTTAGTCAACGTGATTGCTAAGGTTCAGTATGGGAGAGATATGAAAAGTAATTCTAAGGAAAAATTGAGGAAGATACACCCTCCAGTTAAATCGATAAGAGATTTGCTTAGTTTTAAAGTCGCGAGATTGTCAGCGTTAAATCAGCGTTTGGGTGGTGCATTAATTAAAGAGGTTTTTGATCTAAGTCTTAATGATTGGAGGATTTTGGGATTAGTTGCATCCAATAAGAAATTGGCGTTTAAAAAACTCCAGTCAATTTTATACATGGATAAAGGACAATTAAGTAGATCTGTTAAATTATTGGTAAAACGGGAATATATTCGTACGGAACTGACAAAAGAAGATGCTCGAGCAGTTGATCTTATTGTTACGAGCACTGGGAAGAAATTAAACGATAAGATTTTACATTTTTCTAAGAATAGAAATGATATTGCTGTAGATTGCCTAACAAAGCAGGAATGTGAATCATTTTTACTTACTTTAAAAAAAGTTACTGACCATAGTGAAAAGATATTGGACAAAATGTGATGAATTGGGCTTTCTCGAAAACTACGGATATCTTTGCCATAGCTTTAACTATTTTGGCTTTTTATGTTGGCGGTTGGGGTGTTTTTGATAACGTATGGGTTTCAGGTTTAACAGTTTGGTTAGCACTAATAGTTGGATTTCTTAATTTTGAAGACAAAAATCCAAGTGCTAATTATTTTTTATCGATCTTGCACGTGGTTCTAGCAATATTTTTCACAATTATTATGTGGAAATGGACTTCTATAATGTTGGAGCAAGAGGCATTTTTTATTGAAATAACGTTTTGGGATGACGTGATAGCGTGGGTTGGTATCGCAATAGCTGGATATTTGACTTTGCGGCATTTTGGAATACCGATGTTTTGTGTGTTTTTAATAATGGTATATTATGTAATTGCACCAAATAATGTCTTTGGAGCGGGTGAAGATTGGGTCAGGGTAGCGGAGAATCTATGGTATTCTACAGATGGTGTTTTTGGCCGACCAGTGGAAGTGGTTGGAAGAGTTGTCCTTATTTTCATTCTGTTTGGTGCTGTTTTACATACTTCTGGAGCTGGTGAAGTACTATTAAAATTTGCATTCGCAGCAACTGGGCGTTTCTCAGGTGGACCAGCGCATGCCGCAATTGTCGGATCAGCAATGTTTGGCACGTTGTCGGGGTCTCCTGTAGCAAATGTAGTTTCCACTGGGGTCTTTACAATACCGATAATAAAACAGTCAGGCTTTAGAGCTAAGTTTGCTGGAGCGGTTGAGGCAGCAGCTTCTACTGGTGGTCAAATTATGCCGCCAGTAATGGGGGTAGTCGCTTTTTTAATGGCAGATGTGACAGGAATTCCCTATTTGAAAATCGTGGTTGCAGCTCTAATCCCAGCAGCGATGTATTATGTCTCCCTATTTATTGTGGTGTTTATAGAAGCTAAGAAAAAGGGGATTGCGCCAGTTCCTAAAGAACAAAGGCAAGTAATAACAAGATCAGATTGGTTGAAGAGTTTGGCTTTCTGGGCTCCTTTGGCTACCTTAATTTATTATTTATTGGATGGCAGGACACCGCAGAATGCTGGTTTTGCAGCCACGATTGTGGCTTTTATTCTTTGTTTGCTATTTTTTCCAAACTTCCGGCATCCAAAAAAATGGCTGGAAATGATGATAACAGCTGGAAAGACCTCCGCCACTTTAATGATTATAGTTTCCTCGATAGGTTTTGTAATTGGTGTTGTAAATATGACTGGGGTTGGATTGCAGTTTGCCGAGGCAATTCTGGTTGTGGGTGGTTCAAAGTTATTTCTCAGTTTAATCTTGGTTATGTTAGGTTGCATCGTAATGGGTATGGGTGTGCCTACGGGTGCTGCTTATTTAATTATTGCGATTGTTCTGGGCCCTGCACTCGAACGATTAGGGCTTCCAACAATAGCCGCACATTTATTTGTTGTCTATTTTGGTGTGTTATCTGTTGTTACACCCCCAGTTGCTTTGGCAGCATTTGCTGCTGCGCCGATTGCAGGTGCAAAGCCCATGGAAACAGGCTTTGAGGCAGTGCGATTAGCAATAGCTGGCTTTATTATACCATTTATCTTTGTTTATCATCAGGATGTGTTAATTATTATTGATGGTTTTAAGCTCAATGGGCTATTATGGGCAGTTTTTGTTTTCGTAATTTCGTCCTGGTTGATTGGCACTGGATTAAGTGGCTATGATACAAGGCATATGCTGATCTGGGAGCGTGTTTTACGTTTGATTGTTGGGATTACGGTGCTGTTTCCAGACTTCCTTATTTCTGTTCCAAGTGTAATTATTGCTATAATAATTATTGGTTGGCATAAATTCGGAAATAGAAAATTAGTGAGTGATTGATTATAAATATAAAAACAAAAGGAGAGAAAAATGAAATATCTTAAAATATTATCGGTGATTGGGTCCCTTGCTCTTTCATTGATTGCCACAAGTGCTTTTGGTGCTGAGCGATTAAAAATGGCGACTATTGCGCCAGGAACATCAGCGTATCTTACCATGACGACATTTGCCAGTTTGGTTAATCAAAATCAAAATGATTTTGATATAACAGTTGATGCCACAGGAGCTGCCACAAAACATGGTATTGAATTAGCAAAAGGTAAATTAGATTTCTGCATGAGCGCGCCAACAGTACATTTTTTCCTAAAAAAGGGAAAAGCTATGTACCAAAAATTGGAAAATCACGCTGAATTAGCAGAAAAGCTTAATCTTGTAATGTGGTTTCCCTATGGTCAGTACCATTACATAACCTACGCAGATAGTGGGATTAAAACCTTCGCAGATATGAAGGGAAAGAAGATTTTCTTTGGACCTCCAGGTGGTGGTGCGTGGAATACAGCGCAAGCTTGGTTGAAAATGTCTTCTGGTCTGGATGTAAAGGCTGGAGATGTCGAGAACGTAAAGGCGAGCTGGTCTTCAGCCTTCCAAGGTTTCCAAGACAGACAGTTTGACGTCTATGTAAACGGTGGTATTGCCCCATTTCCACAAGTTGAGCAATTAGCACTGACAAATAAGATGCGTCTTATTGGTTTGTCAAAAGAAGAATATGATGCGAACGATACCATCAATAAATGGGTTAATGGCTTACCTGGTCGTGAACGTGGAGTTATTCCAATGGGAGTTTATGGAGATAATGTAGAGATGTCTCATGAAATCCATACGGCAGGTTCTGCAGTAGGTATTATTACGAGAACAGATATGTCTGATGATGATGTTTATCAAATAACAAAAACTTTTTGGGATAATGTAGAAGCTGCAAAAGCCTCTACTCCTTGGCTCAGGCATATAACTATGGAATATGCCGTGCAAGATGGTGGAATGCCACTTCATCCGGGTGCGCAGCGTTACTATGAGGAACGAGGTGTAGTCATTCCTGATGGGTCAAAAGGATAATTAAGAGATTTAATAACCGAGAAAGATTAATTTCTTTCTCGGTTATTATAGATTGGTTCTGATAGACCAAAGTTCTGGAAAAAATCTATGGCTCGTAACCTTTTCAAGCCAGCCAACTCCAGCAGAACCACCAGTACCTGGCTTATAACCAATTATTTTCTGTACAGTTAGAAAATGCCTCCATCTATAAATGGAAAAGTTTTCATCTAATGAGGTAAGCTTTTCACCCAAATTGTACAAATCATTTGTTGGCTCTGCTTTCTGATATATTTTTAGCCAGGCTTCTTCCACTGAGGAGTTATGTTGGTATGTTTTTGACCAGTCACGATCTAGCATTTCTTCATCAATATTATAACCTCTTCTGTTTAGTAGTTGAATAACATCATCATATAAACTGGGAGAGTTTAACGACCTTTCTATTTCAGGCCATACATGAGAAACATTCTTGTGTGCTGTGGCAAGCCTTTTACTTTTATTTCCTAAAACAAATTCTACATGGCGATACATAAATGATAATTGACCAGATGCGGTTCCTAAATTATTTCGAAATTCACTGAATCCCTCAGTAGAGATTGTTGATAGAACGTTCCAAGTATCAGCAATATATTTTGCATAAGCTATAGCGCGTGTTAAGATTTCCATTGCATTTTCAAGGTTGTCTTCCCGAATTTGCATTTGGGCATTTTTCAATTCGAAATGAAAACCTTTGAACAACATTTCTTTGACCTGCCCCATGACAATAAAACACAATTCATCATAACCTTCGCTACGGGGATGCTGTAATGAAAGAAGAATATCAATACTCTGATAGTCGATGTAAGGATTGGTCTCTCCAGCATAATCTACGATAGGCTCTCCACTGGTTTCTTTAACTTTCGCATCTCTTGTTTCATCTGACCCCATTTCCATTGGTCTTGGCAAAATGGATGTATCTACACCAGAAGGATCTACAATTTCTGTCTTATAAGGTTTATATTTTGGCATTTAGCTATTTTCACCTTTTATCATGTTAATTACTTTTCTGCCTAAGTCTTCATTATAATTACCTAAATCAAGAATAATATCAAAGTGGTTTCGATTGCGTATTTCTAAAGTCTCTACCTTTGTACCATTGGTGGACAAAGCTTTTGCAAAGTTAATACTTTGCTCCTTAAATTCTGATGTTTCAATTTCACCCCAAGCAATGATGGTATCTGGCATGTTTTTTAAATCTTTGAATAAGGGGCTTGCTTCAATTGCAGAATTATTGTCCATACCAATAGCTTTGTTTATTGTTGTTTTAACAATAGGTTCAAGATCATAAACACCGGATACTAAAATAAGGCCTGCTATTTTTTCTAAATTTGCATTAATTATATCATTGTTATTTAAAGCGCACATTGCAGTTAGATGGGCGCCAGCAGAACTACCTGAAATAAAAATTTTGTTGGGATTATAGTTAAATTGGTTTGAATTAAGTTGTAACCAAGTAATTGCTAACCGACATTCATTAATTATTTCCTGAATGGTTGCTTCAGGACAAAGTGTGTAATCAACCGCCGCAAATGCAATATCATTTTTTATGAAATCGATAGCTGAAAATTGAGATTCATTTTTTGATAATTCTTGCCAATAGCCACCATGAATAAAAATAACTAGGGGACAAGGTTTTTCTTGAGAAGCACTTTTGGGTATGAAAAGGTTTATGGTATTACTTGATTTAGGCCCATATTGGCAGTCTGTTAAATCTAATTGATTTTTTGCGATTTCGCTTTGGGCAATGTATTGTTCTATATAAGGTTGATAATTTCCACCAATAAGGGAGCTAGGATTATATTCTTTCTCTAGATCTTCATTACTAAGAGACTTCCAGTTTGTTTTTTGGTGTAATTTAACCTTTTTATTTATTTTCGACATAAACAAGACGTCCTTTAAATGGGATCACCAACTCGCCAGAATTTAGGAATTACCCTATCTGGATCTTTTACCCATTTTTGCCAACCTAATTGTACTTTTTTTAAATCAGTCTCTATATTCTTAATTTCAAACTCTCCACGGAACTCTAAATTTCCATCATCATCGTACCATTCTAAGGCATCAATTTCACCTGGTTGCCTAAATCTTTCAATGACTAGTCCAACTGTTCCCTCAGCTCTTTGGGGCGAATGACGTATGTGAGATGGTAACAAAAATAACTCACCTTCCTTCACAATAACTTCACTCCGCTTTTTTGAAATTGGGTCAATTATTTTTAAGGTTAAGTCACCAGTAACCTGATAAAATAATTCTTCTCCAGGATCATCATGATAATCAGGCCGATAGTTTTCACCTCCAATAACCATTATCAAAAGATTTTCCCATTGCTCTTTATACAGTTGGTGATTTCCAATTGGTGGGGTGAATTTATCTTTATTATCTTTTACCCAATTTTGTAGGTTGAATGGTGCTAACATAAAATGAAACTCCTAACTGTAAAATATAAGTTAAGCTGGTACGAATGCTGTTACTTTTATTTCAATTAAAATTAAAGGGTGTGGTAACTGATGCGCCGCGACTGTGGTACGCGCCGGGCCATTTTCAGTAAAGTATTCAGCATATGCCTCATTGTACCCTTTGAAATCATTCATATTAACAAGAAAAGTTGTTAAATCGACAACATCATCTAAACTTGAGCCCTCTGATTTTAATATATCAGAGATATTTTCAATAACCGCTCGTGTTTGTTCTTTGATATCTAGGCTGACATTCCCCATCTCATCCTGCTCTGCCCCACGAAAACTGCCATCTTTTCGACGAGAAGACGCACCAGAAACAAAGAGGAAGCTACCAGCACGTTTTATGTGTGGATATTTCCCTCTTGGTTTTGCTTTATCACTTAAAGTTTTGGAGGTTGTTACCATTTGTTTTCATCCTTAATAATTGAAATGTCATCACCATTAAAATATCCGGAATCTTTCCAACCTGTTTCATCGTATTCGTCCATACATGCTTGAGCAAAAGACTCCATCTTACTCATGTCACCAGAATTATTGGCTGCGAATAAAGCCGACATTCTAATAAGTTCGTGATTTCCTGCATAATTACGCTCATAAAGCTCGTGCCGACCGCCAAATTCTGTTCCAATAGCATCCCATAAAAGCTTCATAAGTTTTATTCTTTCGCGATGGCCAATACCATTTGATCCCCGTACGTAACGACTTAAATATTTGTCTATTTCAGGGTTTTCAAAATCCTTCTTACTTGACGGTAAATAGATAAGGCCTGAAGCTACGATCTTTTCAATAATTGCCTTTATTTGTGGGTAAGCTTCAGTTGAAAAAATACGGTACGCCGAGGCAGCTTGAGAGTTCGGCAATACCGCGTCTCCTGACCATTTATCTGGTGCTCCAGCCATTGCATTAGTCATTGACCAAAAAAGGTTTCGCCATCCTACTACTTCACCTAGCAATACTTGAACCCCTCTAAAACTTTCATTCCCCGTGGCCTTAAGAGCTTTGCTTAATAAACCAACCATGAAGTCCATTTTTACCGACATCCGTGTGGCTCCTTGAAATGTGTACCCATTCACAAATCCTGATTTTGGATAAAAAGCTTTTAGCATCTCAATATCTTGGTAAACGAAAACATTTTCCCAAGGAATAAATGCATTATCAAATATGAATATAGCGTCATTTTCATCAAAACGACTTGTTAACGGATAGTCAAAAGGGGAACCTGTGGCAGCAGCGTTTAGTTCATACGAAGGCCGACAGATTAATTTGATACCTGGCGTTCTCATATCTGCCATGAACATAACGGCCATCGATTTATCATTTATATCTGCAGCCATATTTTGCCCTAAAAAATTATAGTGTGTTAGGGCAGAAGATGTGGCTACGACTTTAGCACCAGAAACATAAATGCCGGCATCAGTTTCCCTATCAACCGAGATATACACATCTTTGACATCATCAGCTATTTTGTGCCGATCGATTGGAGGATTTACGAGCGCGTGATTAACAAATGCAACAGATTCTTGCGTTCTTTTATACCAGTTGCGAGCATTTTGGGAGAATTTACCGTAAAATTCAGCATTGGCACCAAGAGTGTTGGTAAAACTTGCTTTATAATCAGGCGTTCTACCCATCCAGCCAAACGACATTTTTGCCCACTCAGCGATAGCGTCACGTTGTTTGAATAGATCTTCCCCACTTCTAGCATATTTAAAAAATTTATGCGTATATCCGTTTGAACCTGTGTCAGTTTTTGTCGTGAGCACGCTCTTAGTTTTTTTATCGTGAAGAGCGTCATATAATCTTGAAATAGAATATACGGAATTGCGGAAGGCAGGATGTTGGGTGACATCACTAACTCGTTTTCCATAAATGTAGATTTCACGGTCATCTTGGAGGGACTTAATATATTCTTTACCCGTGAATGGTCGATTTTTCCCTTCTAAAATTTTTTCTGGGGCGTTCATATGACCTCTAATATACCCATTGGGTAAGCTCTGTTTAGTGCAATTATGTTACTAGCTTTCTTGTGGCATATTTTTCTTCTTTCCAGATGCCTGTGTCTAGTATTTTTTGTAAAATCTTTACGGCATTCCATACATTTTCATATGAAGTATATAATGGGGTAAAACCAAATCTCATAATATTTGGAGCCCTAAAATCTCCCACGACATTGTGTTCGATGAGTGCTTGCATTATTTCCCAACTATTTTCATTTGTTACTGAAACCTGACTACCTCTTATCTCTGGATCTCTTGGAGTGATAATTTTTATCCCATAATCGCTACAATTTTCTTCAATTAACTGCATGAATAATTGGGTTAAGTTCTGAGATTTCTTTCGTAGCTGTCCAAAGTCAATTGTTTCAAATATATCTAAACTTTTTTCCAATGCGAGATAGGATAATATTGCTGGTGTTCCACATCGAAACTTTTCTATGGTTTTTGAGGGTTCGTAATTTATGTCAAATCCGAAGGGCGAAGCATGCCCCATCCAACCTGTAAGAGTGTTTTGTGATTCTTCTAAATGCCGCTGTGCAACAAAAAGATATGCTGGAGCGCCGTGCCCACCATTCAAGTATTTATATGAACAGCCCACAGCAAAGTCTACTTCGCAATGGTTTAGGTCTATTGGGAGGGCACCAACAGAGTGAGATAAATCCCAAATTATTAAAGCCCCATTATCATGAGCTGCCTTTGTAATTTTTTGCATATCTCTTATTTTGCCAGTTTTATAATCGACGTGTGTTAGTGTTACGACAGCGGTTTTACTGTCAATTAAAGATATAGTTTCTTCATCACTTGATCCTGATAGTTTTAATTTTTTATCTGGGAAGAAATTATCTAAGACACCTTGTATTATGTGAATATCAGAGGGAAAATTAGTTTTGTCTGATATAATATTTACTCGGTCAGCCCGCATTTTAAGTGCAGCTACTAGTGTTTTAAATAAATTTAATGAAGTAGAATCCACCAACAGGACTTCGCCTTTTTTTGCACCCATAATAGGTGCTAGGCGATCCGCGAGTGTGAATGGTAAATTATGCCACCCTTTATTATTCCAACTTCGAATGAGTTGCGTCGACCATCCATCTAATAGGGCATCTTCTACATAACTCGGAACAGATTTTGGCATAGCACCTAACGAATTGCCATCCAAGTATATTAGATCTTTTGGTAATTTAAATTTATCTGCTTGAGTTGCTAAGGGATCTTTTTCATCAAGTAATTTTACAATTTCCTGTGATATTTTAGCATTTTCTGGTATGTCTAAATTATTATTTTTACTGCTCATTTTTTTCCCAATTTGTTTGCAATACCATTAATAGGTTAATGGTCATTAACAATGAATATCTACGATTGTCAAAGTTTAAGCAGGGTTAAGGTTTAATAATTTTTATTTTTATTTATTGATTTCATTTATTTTTAATTTAACACTCTTCATAAAATAATTTACTTAAAATTGAGAGTTTTTTTGATGGAAAAAGGTAAAGAACCAGGATCAAAAATCAATAATCCAACATGGAATTATACGCCTGACTTACCTATTAAAACGGCGCCGTATTTCAATTGGCCACCTGATCCAAAACATATCATTCGTTGGCTTATAGAAAGATGGTTTCCCATTACTGAGCGAGGATTACTTGTCTGCCTTGCTATTTTTATTTGGGTTTTTGCAGCCCCTGCACTTGAGCGTTGCAAAACACTCGAGATTGGATGGATGGCAGAAATATATTTTAGAAATTTTATGATTATGTGTTTAGTAGCAGGTGGTGCTCATCTGTATTTATATACTTTTTCTAAACAACAAAAATTGTTAAAATTTGACGCTAAAGATCTTAAGAAAAATAACAGTCTATTCAGTTTTAAAAATCAGGTATGGGATAATATGTTTTGGAGTTTAGCGAGCGGCGTTACGGTTTGGTCTATGTATGAAATTATTATAATGTGGGGTTTTGCTAACGGTTATGGTTTTATGTTTGATTTCTCTGATAATCGCGTTTGGTTTGTAGCTTTATTTTTTCTGCTGCCATTCTGGCAGGCTTTCGCTTTTTACTGGATTCATCGGGCGCTTCATTGGCCTCCGCTGTACAGAATAGCCCATGTGGTTCATCACCGTAATACCAATATCGGACCATGGTCAGGTAATTCGATGCATCCAATAGAGCATGTCCTTTGGCTTAGCTCAGTTCTAATTCATTTGGTGATAGCATCACACCCAATACATGTTTTATTTTTTCAATTATCTCAGGTCATCAGTGCTATAACTAATCATTCTGGTTTCGAGAGTATTATGGTCCGTGATAAAAATAAAATAGCGATGGGCGATTTTTTTCATCAACTTCATCATAGGTATTATGAATGTAACTATGGCTCGATTGAGACACACTGGGACAAATTATTTGGAACATTTCATGATGGAACTGATGAAGGTTTAGAAATTACGAGACGTAGAAAACGCGAAATGCACAAAAGAACAATCTGAGGAAAAATATAAGAGATAGGTCGGAGAATGCGTAACTATCAAAACACCTTAAATCATCAAATTTATATTTCTCAAAGGGAACTCATTAAATAAATTAATGGACTTGATAATTTAAGATTTCTACTAAATACGTGAGCTTTCATATATATTGTAAAAAGAACTTATGATGAATTTTGTATTCTGGCAGAATATTTTGAAAAAATATTGGGGTGTGAGCTCCAATCTAAGCTTATTGGATGGTGAGTATGATTTAAATATTTTGGTAAAATCAAATGATGGTAAACAATATGTACTCAAAATAATGAGAGAGGATTGTTTGCAAGAGTTTGTTGATATGCAAATTCAAGCGATAAACCACTTAAAATCAATAGAGCTAAAATTACCCTTTCCCAATATTATTCAAACCATTTCAGGAAAGGAGTTTATTCGCTGTAAGGATGAATTTGGAAATAATCGTTTATTATGGTTGATCAAAAAGCTGCCTGGGCAGAAATATGTAGAGTTCAAAAGAAAGAATTTAAATCTAGTAAAAGAATTGGGTCGTATGATCGCTAAATGCGATGATGCATTAGAATCTTTTGAACATAACTTTCTAAATAGATCTTTAAAATGGAACTTGATTGAAGCCTATTGGGTGGAAAAGCATATTGATTTGATTGAAGATTTATCTCGAAAAGTCATTCTTCAAGATATCTTGGAAGAGTACAAAAATATATTACCCAAATTAAGAGATCAGTCTTTTCAAGCAATACACGGAGATATTAATGACCATAATATCCTAGTAACTGGGGGATTAAAGGATCAGCCAATCATTTCAGGCCTCTTAGATTTTGGAGATATGTGCCGCTGCCCTCGTGTCTGCAATTTAGCTATCGCGGCAGCTTATATTGTTCTAGACCATGACCGACCTGAAGCAGCCCTAACTTCTTTGATATATGGTTATAATGATAATTCTCCGCTTAAGGCGGATGAATTAGATTTGATTTGGCCTTTGTTGAGAATGCGATTGGTCGTGAGTGTTGTTAATTCTACTTTAATGTCAAAAGAAAACCCCGATGATCCATATATTACAGTTTCACAAGCGTCGGCATGGAAGTTTTTAGAGCGTCGATCCGAAAATTCTAAATTTATTGCTGCTCGACTCCGAAGTACCTGTGGCTTGCCAGTAGTTGATGGCGCAGATCGGATATTGAGTTATTTAGAAGAGGCTCGAGGGTCTTTTGCGCAGATTTTTGATTTTGATTTAAACTCAGTGCCAATGGGTTCTTTATCAGTTGAAAACTCCTCTTGGCCGCGAAATCCTTTTTCGTTGCCATTAGAAGAAGCTTTAGAGGTTGGCTCAGACATAATTGCAAAAGATGGTTTTTGGATTGGATATTATAATGAGCCAAGACTGATTTATACTGAACCCGCTTTCCGAAATGGACCATGGAAAGCGTCTGATCGTAGAACAGTGCATCTTGGTATCGACATTTTTGGACCGGCTGACCTTGAAATTCGAGCTCCTCTTAACGGTAAAGTCGTCGTTGCGGAAAATAGAACGCAACATTTAGATTATGGGGGAGTAATTATTCTTGAACATGAAACTCCCAGAGGTGATTTATTCTATACCCTCTATGGGCATCTTGATCCTAAGTTTCTTAAACAATTAAAGGTCGGTGATTTAATCCAATCGGGAATGGTTTTTTGCAATTTAGGTAGTAATCAAAAGAATGGCGGTTGGGCTCCACATCTACACTTTCAATTAGCACTTATGACAGATGGAATTGAAAAAGATTGGCCAGGTGTGGGAAGCCCAGATGAAATGTATCTTTGGAATGCATTATGTCCAAATCCAGCAGCATTGCTAAATTTACCAGATTCACTGACTCATTATGAACCTGTCGTAAAAGATGAGGTTTTGAGTGATCGAAAATCTTTTTTCAGTAGTAATCTCTCTATCTCTTATAATGATCCGATATTGGTAACGCGAGGCTGGAAGCATCATTTATTTGATGAATGGGGTCGGCCTTATTTGGATGCATACAATAATGTTCCTCATGTTGGTCATTCGCATCCACGCATTCAAGAAGTCGCTGCTAAACAGATGCATAGAGTAAATACAAATACCCGTTATCTTCATCCGATTCAAACAGCTTTTGCTAAAAAGATTTTATCAAAATTTACTAAAAAATTTGATGTATGTTTTTTTGTAAATTCTGGCTCAGAGGCAAATGAATTAGCACTCCGTTTGGCGCGGGCCCATACGAAATCAAAAGGTATCGTTACCCTTGATCATGGCTATCATGGGAACACAACCGGTGCGATAGATATTTCGGCATATAAATTTAATGCTGTAGGAGGAGTAGGCCAGGTTGATTGGGTTGAGTTGGTTGATTTGCCAGATGATTTTAGAGGAAAATTTAAGCGTAATGATGTTGACTGTGGTAGAAAATTCGGAAATTTAGTAAATCCTGCAATAGAGCGCCTTGAGAAAAAACAAAAGAAAGTTGGTGCATTTATAGCAGAAACTTTTCCATCTGTAGCTGGTCAAATTATACCCCCACATGGTTACTTACAGGAAGTTTATAAGAATATTAGAAACGCTGGAGGACTATGTATAGCTGATGAGGTTCAAACTGGTCTTGGCCGATTGGGTGAATATTATTTTGGCTTTGAACAGCAAGAAGTTGAGCCAGATATTGTGGTTTTAGGAAAGCCAATTGGAAACGGTCATCCTATTGGGGTGGTAGTAACAACAAATGAAATTGCAGATAGTTTTGCGGATGGCCCCGAGTTTTTTTCGACCTTTGGTGGGTCAACATTGTCCTGTATGATTGGAAATGAAGTTTTAGAAATTGTAGATGATGAAGGCTTACAAGAAAATGCCAAGCAAATGGGAGATAGGTTATTAACTGGCTTAAGGGGAATAAAAAATAACTTTCCTCAAATTGGCGACGTACGAGGAATGGGTCTTTTTTTAGGCATCGATTTGGTAAAAAATAATACCATTCAAGATGAGGATAAAGATCTTTGCACCTANATTAAGAATCGTATGCGGGATTATAGAATTTTAATTGGAAGTGAAGGNCCTAAAGATAATGTTCTTAAGATAAGACCCCCACTTACAATNGATTCAGAAGGAGTTGACATGATCCTTCATTTTTTTGAAAAAATAATGAAGGAAGTTTAAAGAGACGGCTTACTAGTAATATTGATTAAATCATTTGTTAATATAGGTATTTTGAACAATGAATGAACGGAAAATTACAGTTTCTGACATTGCAAGTGCTGAGAAAGTTTTGGGNATTGAGTATTCAAAACAGGAAAGAGAGCAGATGATTAATGATCTAGAGGATCAGATCATTTCAGCCAAAATACGCCGTAAACGTACATTCGATAATAATGTACCTATGGCCTCTAAATTTGATCCTCGATTACCAGGTTTTGAAATGCCAAACCTTACGGGTTTAAAAATTTCAGAAAAAACATATAAATTCCCAAACTCTGATGAAGATATTGCTTTTGCTTCTGTTGCAGCGCAAGGACATTGGATTAAAACAAAACAAATAACAAGCCGAAAACTTACAGAAATTTATTTAGATCGAATAAATAAATTTCAAGATCAACTAAAATGCTACGCTATTGTGACACGTGAGTTAGCATTAGCTGAAGCAGATGCTATGGATTTATTGACGGAAGATAATATTTACTTGGGGCCCTTACATGGCATTCCATATGGATTGAAAGATTTATTTGATACTAAAGATATTGAGACTGCGTGGGGAGCGGAGCCTTATCAAAACAGAGTACCTTTGGAAGATGCTGAGATAGTTAAACGTCTCCGCGCTGCTGGCGCCGTGTTGCTCGGAAAAACTGCAGTTGGAGCATTAGCATTTAATGATATTTGGTATGGCGGTCGCACAAAAAATCCTTGGAATTTAAATGAGGGTAGCAGCGGCTCTAGTGCGGGATCAGCTTCGGCAACATCAGCAGGTTTATGTAGTTTTGCAATTGGAACAGAAACCTTAGGTTCTATTACTTCACCAAGTGAACGATGTGGAACAACTGGTCTTAGGCCGACATTTGGCCGCGTAAGTAGAAGCGGGTGCATGGCGCTATGTTGGTCTTTGGATAAGGTTGGACCTATCTGTCGCTGTGTTGAAGATACCGGAATAATACTCTCAATCATCAATGGGTATGATGAAAATGATCATTTTAGCATTAATGCCCCATTTAATTTTGACAGTGAAAAAACTTCTGATGATCTTAAGATCGGCTATATCCCAGATGCTTTTGGACCAGATGCTACAGAGTTAGACAAAGATATCCTAAGAATAGTTTCTAATTTGGGTTTTGATCTTCAAGCAGTAGAACTTGACAACCTTCCATATTCCTCACTGATTAACATCCTTAATGCAGAAGCGGCTGCATCCTTTGAGGATTTAACTCTATCTAATGAAGATGATACTTTAGCTTGGCAGGCTAATGAAGCTTGGCCAAATTCGTTTCGGAAAGCACGATTTTTATCAGCTGTTGATCACGTCCAATTAGACCGACTTCGGTATCTTGTAATGAAGGCGATGGATGATTTATTTAAAGATATTGATATTCTTATNGGGCCCTTTGATGTTGGCCCAACGCTAGTGGCAAGTAACTTTTCCGGGCATCCTTGTCTTCATCTTAGGGTGGGTTTTGAAAGTCTTCACACTAGAACGCGAATTAAGAGTAAAAAAATTGATACCAAGAAAAAATTCATGGTACCGCGTGGTTTGTCTATTTGGGGAGCTCTTTTTGAAGAAGATAAAATACTAAATTTTGGTATGGCTTTAGAGACTAATCTCAACATTTCTGATCAACGACCCACTTTTTTTACCTGATGTAATATCATCACTGCAATTTTATTTTCTGAAGATAAATTTGTTTGTTTACTAGTGTTTATGAATTTTAAGAATGTTCCATAAATACCATAAAATTCTGGACACCTATCTGAAACTATGCCTCACTCTTTTTAGAATATCGACTGGTGGAATCATGATTCGATTAGTTTGATTTCNAAAATAGGGGTGGGGGACTAATTTTAGTATAAGACTATTAATTAATATTATTGAACGAATAGAAATATAGTTCTGATGTGTGTCTGCATGCACACCGTTTTATTTAAAAATATTAACTTAAAAATAGGAGAAAAAAATAAATGCAATCTTACTTATCAAAATTTAAGAAAACGGCGCTTGCTGCCTTGTTTTCATTTGGAGCAATGAATGCTTCAGTTAGCGCNGATCAGCTAGATATTGGAGTATTATTACCATCTCCAATTGCAGATGTGGGGTGGTCTCACGCTCTGGTTGAAGGTTTTAACGGAGTTAAAGAGAAATATGGTGATCATGTTACATTAAACATTGTTGAAAATATTCAAGAGGGCCCAGATGCTGACCGAATTATGAACAAAATGGTTGGTGATGGTAACAAATTTATTCTGCTTGGATCATTCGGCTATATGAATAGTGGTTTGAAATTAGCCAAACGTAATCCAGATATGTCTTTTATTCACGCATCAGGATACAAAGTTGCTGANAACTTTTCACCATTCACGGCCAAGTATTATGAGGGATTATACCTTATGGGTATGGCCGCTGCCGATCTAACTAAAACCAAGAAACTTGGTGTTGTTGGAGCGTACGCGATTCCAGAATTGATCTCCTCTATCAATGGTTTTGCACTTGGTGCAAGAGCAGTTGATCCGGAGATCACTGTTGACGTAATATGGCTCAATTCTTGGTTCGATCCTGCAAAAGCTCAGGCTTCAGCAAAAGCGCTGATTGCTAATGGTGCAGATGTTTTGTTTTCGAACGCGCAAGACACGCCTTCAGTGGTCACAGTTGGTGAAGAAGCGGGTGTATATGTATTCAACTTNAATAGTTCAATGAGTGAATATGCTCCCACAAAATATCTTGGAGTGGTTAAAACTGATTGGGGACCTTTCTTTTCCGCTTCAGTTGAGGCGCACTTAAACGGTAATTTTGAGGGTCGTAATGAATGGCTCGGTGTTGACGCTGGTGTGGTTGTAACAGAGGAGTGGAGCTCGGACATTAGTTCTGAAATGGTTGCAAGAATTAAAACTGTCGAAGCTGAGATTTCATCAGGTGCAAGACATGTTTATGATGGTCCAATTCATAATCAAGATGGCGAGCAAATGGTGGCAGCCGGTGAGCGCCTAGATGATGGTGGAATCCTTGGAATGAACTGGCACGTTCAGGGTGTTAATACTCCGTTACCAAAATAGAATTATTTTCTTGCCCCAGTGAGTTTTCATTGGGGCAAGAAGCTTATACATCAAGGTTCAATTAAGAAATGAATGGCGTCCAGCAACCCCTGCTTACTTTGAGTAAGCTAACTAAGATTTATGGTTCATTATTGGCCAACGACTCCATTGATTTGGAAGTTTTTCCAGGTTCAATTCATGCAGTTTTGGGTGAGAATGGTGCCGGTAAATCAACTCTGATGAAACTTGCTTACGGGGTGATACAACCTGATGCTGGACAAATTTTATGGAAAGATAAAAAGATTGATTATTGGAATACTGCCGTCGCTCGAGACCTGGGTATCGGAATGGTTTTCCAACACTTTTCACTCTTTGAAACACTATCTGTAGTTGAAAATATTGCCTTAACAATACAAGGCCCTAAAAAAGATTTAATCGATCGTATTCGTATGATTGGAGCAGACTATCAGTTGGAAATAGATCCAACTGCTATGGTTAATTCATTGTCTGTCGGACAGCGTCAGCGTGTAGAAATCATTCGTTGTTTAATGCAGGATTTAAAACTGTTAATTTTGGATGAGCCAACTTCTGTTTTGCCTCCACAGCACGTCCAGGCTCTTTTTGATGCATTAAGAAAACTCCAGAATGATGGGGTTGCGATACTCTACATTTCGCACAAATTGGAAGAAATTCGTGAGTTATGTGATGTCGCTACTATTTTAAGAGATGGTAAGGTAACAGGTAAAGTTGACCCCAATAAAACGAGTGCGCAAGAACTAGCAACACTTATGATTGGCCGAAGCATTCCAAAGATCGAACGGCGGGAAAGCGATAACAAGTCCAAAAATGCAATCCTAAATATAACTAATTTGAATGTTAAAAATCCAGATCCATTTGGAGCGGATCTAAAGGATTTAAGTTTATCAGTATTTGGGGGCGAAATTGTAGGTATTGCTGGTGTGTCTGGAAATGGCCAACAGGAACTTGGACGTATCATTTCTGGAGAGGATATAAAAGGTGACTTAGAACCCTCAACCATTGAGATGTTTGATCAGTCAGTCACTCGAAAGGGAGTGATAGAACGAAGAGATCTGGGGTTTTCTTTTGTACCTGAGGAGCGACTGGGACGTGGAGCTGTGCCATCGATGACATTGTCACAGAATTCGCTTCTTACAGCTTTTAAAAAAGGTATGCTCAAAAATGGATTTATCCAAGATGATGTTGTTACCGAATTTACAGACAAATGCATTGGCGATTTTTCCGTAAAGGCATCTGGCACTGGTGCTACAGCTAATTCATTATCTGGTGGAAATCTGCAAAAATTTTTAGTGGGACGTGAATTGCTTTTGGAGCCAAAACTATTATTTTTGTCCCAACCCACTTGGGGCGTAGATGTTGGATCTGCAAATGAAATTAGACAAAAGTTAATTAGTTTACGTGATAGTGGAGTCGGTATTTTAATTATTTCGGAAGAATTAGAAGAGTTATTT
The DNA here is from genome assembly GCA_002712045.1 of Paracoccaceae bacterium. Lineage (GTDB taxonomy): Bacteria > Pseudomonadota > Alphaproteobacteria > Rhodobacterales > Rhodobacteraceae. Next base: position 2,742 of record PARX01000018.1, on the reverse strand, counting down.
GAAATAACAGATCGGATGTATGTTCTAAGGAGTGGACGTATATCAACCTCCATGAAAACGAGCGAAGTTAGCCCCGATGAAATCGGAGAGTATATGATCGGAGAAGAACGAGAAGGTGNTAATAATGCTATTGCAGTTTGAACGCAGAGATACACCCTCAAAATCTCTAATATTTGCTACGCCCTTTATTGCTATCACTATAACGATACTTCTNAGCAGCATAATGCTTTTAATCCAGGGAAAATCTTTACAAACGACCTTTTATTCTTTTTTTATTGAACCCTTTGAATCTACTTATGCTCTGTCAGAAGTTTTCCTAAAATTTGGGCCATTGCTCTTTATTGCCCAGGCTTTGGCGATNGGTTTTAGAGCAAAAGTTTGGAACATAGGAGCAGAAGGTCAAATGATTATGGGCGCGATACTGGCCTCATCAATTCCTGTGTATTTTACAGATAGTGAGTCGGTATTTCTTCTCCCTGCTATGATCTTGTTGGGTGCACTGGGAGGATTGGTTTGGGCTGGAATTGCTGCGTTTTTGAAGACACGTTACAATGCAAATGAGATTTTGGTTACTTTGATGCTCTCTTCGATAGCTTTGCAAATCCTTTATTATTTACTTTTGGGTCCATGGAAGGATCCCATGGGTTTTAATTTTCCACAAACTGTTATGTTTCAGGATGCTGCATTATTTCCACCCATTATTTTTGGGTTTCGTTTAAATTACTCTTTAATTATTCCAATAATTTTCACAATTTTNGTTTGGATTTATATGGAGAAACGTTTCGGTGGCTTTCAGCTTACCGTAGGTGGACTAGCGCCTCGTGCAGCAACGTATGCAGGTTATAGCGCGAATGGTGCAGTTTGGAAAAGTTTATTAATCGCTGGGATGGCTGCTGGGATTGCTGGTATGAGTGAGGTTGCTGGGCCAATTGGACAGCTGCAACGGTCAGTCACCTCAGGCTATGGCTATTCAGCTATCATCGTAGCTTATTTGGGGGCTTTACATCCGATAGGTATCGTATTTGCTGCATTCTTTTTGTCTGTCATTCACATCGGTGGAGACTATGCCCTGGTCACTGCTGACCTACCGATAAGCTCAGTGCACATTTTNCAGGGGTTGCTGTTAGTAACTTATTTATCAAGTTATACCTTGGTGAATTATCGGTTTAAGCCTCGTAAAGCTCGTATAGAAAAAATTGAAAGTAATTTAACATGACGCCACTTGAGTTTTTTCTCGCGGGCACAATGAGTGCCGCTACAGTTTTTCTACTTGCTGCGTTAGGTGAATTAGTTGCCGAGAAGTCAGGCATGTTAAATTTGAGCATAGAGGGTATGATGGCAGTCTCCGCCGCGGTAGGGTTTGTGGTTACCTATCAAACTGGNAGTCATCTTATAGGATTTATTGTNGCTGGTGCCGCTGGCATAGGCATNTCTATGGTTTTTGCGTTGGTCTCCATTACATTTTTGGCAAATCAAGTAGCNACTGGGTTGGCTGTCGGCATTTTGGGCTTGGGNCTTTCTGCGCTGATTGGAAAGAAGCATGAAAGCCTNACTGTAACNGCGCCAGATCCCATTCATATTCCATTTTTAAGCGAAATTCCGTTAGTTGGACCTGTTTTATTCCAGCAAAATATTGTGGTCTACCTTACGATCGTTATAGCTATTTTGATTAGTTTTTGNTTAACTAAAACTCGGCTTGGNTTGGCNATACGGGCGTGTGGAGAAAACCCTAAAGCGGCCGAAGCACTGAGTTATTCAGTNCTCAAGATTAGATATGGNGCCGTAGCNTTTGGGGGCTTGATGGCGGGTTTTGCCGGAGCNTATGCNTCNACAATATATACCCCNCTTTGGGCTGATGGTATGATAGCTGGCCGTGGATGGATTGCGGTTGCATTAGTTGTATTTGGAACGTGGAAAACTGGTCGAATATTCTTAGGGGCTTATTTATTTGGAATGGTGTCGCTAGGAGAATTGGTGGTTCAGTCTTTTGGGGTAGCTGTGCCATCTCAACTGTTATCGGCAATGCCTTTCATAGTTACTATAGTTGTTTTGGCAATAATATCTTCAGATAGAGCAAGGCTACGTCTGCATGCGCCATATTCATTAGGCGAGACTTATGATGGATCGGAACCGCAATAATGCTTTCGATCAAATAATGTGGATGTATGTTTCGTCGACTAAANGGGCCTAAACTCATTTTTTCCTATTTCTTATTTCCAAACTACTGCTGTTTCGAAATTAAGAACCGAAATAATACTTATCGGTCCAGAGCGGANCTTTCTGCTCTACGNCGCGAACGGCAGCTTTGAGCCCATTCTGCCAATTGGGACTTTTGGCCGGCCCGAATGATATTGGCTCAGGACTTCTCTTTACCGCGCCAAATACTGAGCGCGAACAGAACTACACCCACAATCATGAACGGGAGATTGATCATACTGCCAGGCGCAGTGCCTTCGGTTTCGATTGTCTTGTTCGCGCCGACCCAAAGCCGCATCCCGTATTCAAACGTGAAAAGCAAGTAGAGAAAAGGGATCAGCGCCCGGTAACGGATCGCTGCAAGCATGTAGATCAGGCCTATTATCAGCTGAGACAGCCCCCACAACCCAAAAATCCCAACCACCGTTTCAGCCGCGCTGCTTGAATAGGTATCGATTGGAATGGTAGCAATGCTTTGTGCGCCGCCATCATATTCAAACAGATGGTGCTGACTGCGCCAAAGGGTCAGGGCTGTCAGTGCATAAA
>PARX01000017.1 GCA_002712045.1 Paracoccaceae bacterium | reverse complement strand
ATGGATCGTACCCACCTCTTTTGATTTAAGTATTATGTGCACAATCGGAATAACTTCTGCTTTAGGGGGATATTTAATCAGTCAAGCTTATCGAGTCGCAGAAGCAAATAAAATAGCTCCTTTCGAATATATTAATATGCCACTTGCAATTGTTTGGGGTATTTTAATTTGGGGGCATTGGCCTGATTTGCCCGCCTGGCTTGGAATAATGTTGATTTTTGGCACTGGTTTATATGTTGTTTTTAGGGAAGGGAAAATCGGCAAGGCTGTAAAAAAACAAAGACCTCTTCAATGAAACGTTGACGTTTATGAACATTTTTGATCAAACTTGCTGAGAAATAATGAGGTGCAAAATGAAAGATAGTAATTTTTTAAAAGAAAATAATGCTCGCCATATTTGGCACCCAATGGGGCATCCAGGAGAACTTAAAAGAAATACACCAAAAATCATTGTTGGTGCCAGTGACGTATCAATCGAGGACATTGATGGCCACAAGGCAATAGACGCGGTAGGTGGCTTATGGTGTGTAAATGTAGGTTATTCTTGTGACCCAATAAAAAATGCCATCACCAAACAATTAGATAAGTTGCCTTATTATTCCTCTTTTGCGGGCACATCAAATGATGCGGCAATTGAATTATCTTATGAGCTGAACCAATGGTTTGAGCCAGAAGGTATGGCGCGCGCTTTTTTTACTTCAGGTGGATCAGATAGCGTCGAAAGCGCTCTGCGACTTGCGCGTCAATACCACAAAGTACGAGGTGATTTTGGACGGACAAAATTTTTTAGCCTTAAAAAAGGTTATCATGGAACACACTTTGGCGGCGCTTCAGTCAATGGAAACCAAAGATTTCGAACTGCATACGAACCATTGCTAGCTGGCTGCCATCACATGCCTTCACCATATACTTTTAGAAATCCATTTAATGAAACAAACCCAGAAAAATTGGCTCAATTGTGTCTCCAAGCAACTGAAGATGAGATTATATTTCAAGATCCATCTACAATTGCCGCATTCATAATGGAACCAATTTTAGGCGCCGGGGGCGTTATAGTACCCCACGAATCATTCATGCCTGGCATTAGAGCTCTTTGTGATAAATATGGAATCCTACTTATTTCCGACGAGGTAATAACTGGTTTTGGACGGACTGGAGATTGGTCAGGAGCACGCCATTGGAACGTTAAGCCTGATATGATGACTTGTGCAAAAGCAATTACGTCAGCTTATTATCCCTTTGGTGCAACTATGATTGGCGAAAAAGTAACAGATGTCTTTGAGAGTGATGAAACTGGTGCTGCTTCTATTGGACATGGTTATACATACTCTGCCCATCCTGTTGGAGCGGCAGCAGCAGTTGCTTGTTTGAAAGAAACAAAGCGATTAAAAGTTAATGAAAATGCCAAAATACGTGGTACACAGATATTCGACGCTGTAGTTAAATTAAAAGAAAAATACGATATTATTGGCGATGTAAGAGGTGGTCACGGCCTTATGACTGCTCTTGAATTTGTTTCTGACAAAGCAAGTAAAACTCCGTTAGACAACGATTCAATGGCGAAAATACAAAAAACTGCTTATGAGCACGGTGCCTTTGTTCGAGTTGGTGGCCATAATATAATGATGTCACCGCCACTGATCGTTACTGAGGATCACGTAAACACAATAATTTCTGCGTTAGAGGCAGGCATTAAGTCAGTTTAATGAGTAAACCATGTATTATTTGCGTTGCAATTACTGGATCAGTACCAACAAAAGAAGATAATCCCGCTGTACCAATAACAGTGGAAGAGCAGATTGAAAGTACTTTAGCAGCTTTTGATGCNGGTGCTTCAATNGCGCATTTACATGTAAGAAATAATGACGGAACTCCATCATCAGATCCAAACAAATTCAAAGAGCTCAAGCAAGGTATCAACAAAGCCTGCCCAGGTATGATTATTCAATTTTCGACTGGAGGTAGATCTGGCTCAGGAAAAGAACGAGGTGGGATGCTACCTCTNAAACCTGATATGGCATCCCTAACGGTTGGCTCCAATAATTTTCCAACGCGNGTCTATGAAAACAGCCCTAAATTGATACATTGGCTGGCGGACGAGATGAAGAGCTATAACATCACGCCAGAGATTGAGGCATTTGATTTAAGCCATATTCACCAGGCAATTAAAATGTCAAAAGAGGGTATACTGAACGGAAAATTATACATTCAATTTGTCATGGGNGTTAAAAATGCGATGCCAGTNGATCAAAATGTATTTAATTATTACGTCGAAACAGTAAAACGACTTGCACCGAATACTGAATGGTGCGGAGCAGGCATTGGCGCTGGACAGCTTTTGGTAAACGAATGGTCTATTGCTGCAGGAGGACACACCCGAACAGGTTTAGAAGATAATATCCGCCTTAACAGGGACGAATTAGCCAATTCAAATGCACAACTTGTGGAATTGGCGACATCGTTATGTGACAAATATTCGAGACCCGTGGCTACTCATACTCAAGCGCGCCAATTATTAGAGCTAAACTAATCGTTATCNGATAAACCAGATCCAGCTCCCAACATTCTACTTTCATCAGTTACCGGTGCATAAGTACGATAAGTAAATTCTTCCAGCCTGTTCCAGACGTCATTATCAACCTTACATCTTTTTGCTAAAGGGTTTTCCTCTATCTTGTTGAAACCCTGTGTTTCTTGTGTTGACGATATTTTCAGAACATTTGCTCTTAAAGGTAAATATTTAACTTTATTATCAGAGAAGCCATTCTTGGTGACCAATTTAAAATTATTTCCTTCCAGTGCCATAGTGTTTTCTAACTGGGAGATAAAAGGAGCTAACAAGAGTGGTAAAAATATACCCTGAAGTACAATAGTTTTTGAAATATTCAAATCTAATAGTGCCACACCCGTCTTGATGGGGTCTAAATCCCCTTTGTCATTAGACCAAATATTTCCATTAGTATTGGTGGGGGGATAAATCGTTTTGTTATCTAAAAAAGTTAGCAAGNTTGTTGCCGAATTATACCCATTCTTTGCTAACCATACTACNGCAAAAGAGATNTCTTCAGCATATCCCCAATCAAACCCAGCACCNCGAGCNGCTCCCTTAGACATNGACTTTAATTCATTAAATGAAACTTTCATTTTTTTANTTTAAAATNCTTCAAGNTAACTCCAATAATCAGANATCNAATTTGAAATTTGATTGGGATANGGGGCACCTTTGAACATNCAAATNCGAACCCAACGATCTGATCTTGGATCAAAATGAATCGCTCCAAANAANGATAGTTTGCATCGAAGCATATCNATNGGAAGTAATTNGGAGCCAATTGTGTTNTCANGAATTTCNGAATAAGGATGATTTGAAANAATCTGAAGNCGACGNACCGANGTGTCGATGNTCTGGCTTTAACATTAAAAAATTTGCGATAAGCTCATCATCACCAAAATTAGCTAAATCTTTTGAAAGTCTNTAANCATCTCTAGCAGGCGANANGGGNTGTTCATAANTTCCGNNTGGCTCAGAAAATCTTTCGCCCAGTCGTGGTTCCAACTTCTCCTGAGATACATACCAAGCTCTAGCATTTGAATCCATACATTCCCAATCAATATCAAAAATCCATCCATAAACTTTATTTAGCTGTTTGCGAATATCTCCGATAGATTTCAAGCCATCAATCTTTACATATGACTGATTATTGTCAGACATTGTGAAAGCGAGTTCATCAACCAGGTTCCCATAAGGCTCCATGATTAATGAGATTATAAACTCTTGCCCTTCCATACTTAGATTTTCCTTAGACCAATTAAAAAGCCTGTCCCAAGGATATGTTGATTCAAAATNAAATTTTTTTANATANTTACTTANANGAGTTAAATCNNTTGAAATTTCTTNTAATTTTTNTATTTGCAACGGATGATCTGAACGCCATANNCCAAACAAANTAATAGATTTTTCATATAANTCNAAAAANAATNTATTTTCTTCNNTTGANGACTTTTNAACNGAACGCACTCNAGAAAGAGCCGTTTCTNTTGCTAAAATCCAATTATTCAATAGGACAGGATGATTCAATAAGAATGGAGCCATTCCTAGGCCAGTAGAGTTTCCAATTCCCAATCGATAACCAAGTTTAGGATCAAGCTGTACGGCCTTATCTGGATTTTGAACGTTAGCCATCTGATTTACTAAATCTAAAACAAACCACCGAATCATAAAAACAGATAAAAGTTCATATTGAAACGGGGCTTTAAATTCTGTGCGGTCTGAAACAAATTCTCGATCAACAGCACCAAACTTTCCAGATCCATAAACTGCTGTAGTGCGCATAAGATACCCAACTGAGTCTATTTGCTCAACATCAGGTTGACATCCAGCGGAAAGTGACGAAATTACATGATCCCACAATCGAACAGATTTGTTAGCACGACTTAAGCATAATTCATTTTCTGAAATTCTTCCAACTTCCTGAAGNGGTACATTCTTTTTCAATCGCTCTATATCTTCTTCCGATGGTCTTCCATCATATANGGTAAAAGTAGCATCCCAGGCATCTGCAATTACACGATCTGATCTCTTTTCGTCTGGCAAGTCATGTGCAAAAGCTATCAAAGAATAGGTATTCTTAGGTCCCGTCGCACTATAAATTGCGTGTCCTACACCTTTATTATTTACATTAAACTCTTCTCTCTTAAATTTCCAATTCTCATCCCTGATCTGTCGCATTAAAATCCGCATAAATGACAAACGAGATTGATGGAAACTTCCCATTCTAGATAATTTCATAACCTCAGAGGGGTCTCGCAGCTCAGTTATGCTTTTTTTATCAACATCAAGCATTTACAGAATCCGCGCTAGGAGTNAAGTTCATGGAGTAAAAATTATACCAATTCATTCCCATTATTTTATCAATTTCCTCTGAATGCATTCCTACTGCCGACAGCCCATTCTCAATATTTACAAAATCTCTACTATCCTGAAACCAGGAAGGTTGCTGAGGAAAGCCTGGTAAATCTGCCGATCCTTCTCCGTAATCAACTTCTTTTGACCACCTTCCAACGCGCATCCACTCCACAACACTGTCAGGCTGGTCCTGACATAAATCAGAACCAATGCCAATTTTATCTACTCCAAATTTATTTGCCGAGTCAGCAATCATTTGACAGAAACTTTCCAAAGTACAGTTAGATTTACCTTTCAAATGGTGAGGATAAAGTGAAAAACCAATCATCCCGCCATTTGATGTAACAGCTTCGATTACTCGATCATGTTTATTTCTCAGTGCTGGGTGCCAAGAGTAAGGATTTGCATGTGTAATTGCTATAGGTCTTTCCGACAAATCAGCGGCATCAATGGTACTTCGATCACCCGAGTGACTCATATCAATAACCAGCCCGACCCGATTCATCTCTTTGATAACCTGCTTTCCCATGCGCGTAATGCCAGAGTCTTCTCTTTCATAACAACCACTCGCAAGCAGACTTTGATTGTTGTAAGTAAGTTGCATAAAGCGTGCACCTAGCCGGTGCACAATCTCTACTAAGCCAATATCGTCTTCGATGGGACTAGGATTTTGAAATCCAAAAAAAATTGCTGTCTTATTTAACTTTCTTGCGACGTCAATATCTTTGGCATGATATCCAGGCATAATTAAATCTGGATACAACTCAAACCACCTGTTCCATTTCTCAAAATTTAAAACGGTTTCACGGAAATTTTCATGGTAAGCAATAGTTACGTGAACTGCATCAATCTCTCCAGCTCGCAATTGCCTGAAAACCTTCGGCGACCAGTTCGCATATTGTAAGTTATCAATTCTCAAATAATTTCTCACATTTTTGTCTATAGTTGTTATATAGCTCTAACCCTCGGAACTATCAAACCTCAAGAAAAATAATTTTTGTTTGGGAAAAAAGTCATTTTTTACTTGAACTTATCATCAATCTTAGGCTCAATATTAATTAGAAAAACCGATAACGTTGGTAGGAGTAACAATGGAATATCATAAACCAGGTAGTTTTGAAGAAGCTACTGAATTAGCTAACAAAAATGCTGGTATAATTAGATTTCTCGCTGGAGGTACAGATGTACTTGTGCAGTTGAGAAGCGATATCATAACTCCAGATGTGCTTATAGATATGAAGTACATAAATGGTGTAAAAGACATAATAGAAAATGATGACGAGTGGCAAATTGGCGTGGCGGTCTCCGGCGCTGAAATGAGCGAACATAAAAAACTTGCTCAGGAGTGGCCTGGAATAATTGAAGCAATGGATCTGATAGGTTCAACTCAGGTTCAAGGCAGAGCAACTTTAGCTGGTAATTTATGTAATGGGTCTCCGGCAGCAGATAGTGTCCCATCCTTAATAGCAGCTGGGGCACAGGTGAGCATTACTGGACCAAAGGGTGTTAGAAAAATCAATGTAGAAGATGTCCCAATTGGCCCCGGAAAGACTTCACTTAAAAAGGGAGAGGTTGTATCTGCGATACATCTTCCCAAAAGAACGAACAACCAAGGAGATGCTTATCTACGTTTTATACCAAGAACAGAAATGGATATTGCAGTTGTTGGCTGTGCAGTAAATATAGAAATTAAAAATGAGGTCATAATTAAAGCAAGAGTTTCTCTTGGTGCTGTAGCCCCAACTGCTCTATTGCTAGAAAATGCAGCAGAAAAAATAATTGGTTCAAAATTGGAAAATAAGGCACTTGACCATTTGGCTGAGGAAGCATCAAAAGCTTGCAATCCAATAAATGATAAAAGAGGCACAATANAATTCAGAACACATGTTGCAGGNGTTCTTGCTAAACGAACAGCAAAAATTGCCTATGACCGCGCGAGGGAAAATAAATGAATAAAATACATGTAAATACTTCAGTAAACGGTGATGATTTAGAGTTTTTATGTGATCCCCGTGAAACCTTATTAGATGCCTTGCGAGATAGATTAAATTTGACAGGTGCAAAAGAGGGATGTGGTACAGGTGACTGNGGCGCGTGTTCCGTGACCTTAGACGATCGACTGGTCTGCTCCTGTCTAGTGCTCGGTGTAGAAGCAGAGGGAAAATCAATTGGGACGGTCGAAGGAATGGCTGAAGGAGAAAATCTGCATCCATTGCAACAAAAATTTATTGAACATGCGGCACTACAATGTGGAATATGTACACCAGGTATATTAGTAGCCACTAAAGCCCTTCTTGAGAAAAATCCTGACCCAACAGAAACAGAAGTAAGATATTGGTTGGCTGGTAATTTATGCAGGTGCACTGGGTATGATAAAATAATTAAAGCAGTAATGGACACTGCTCGTGATCTTAGGGAGGCTTCTTGATGGCACTCGATAATCAAAAAAATAGAGAATTTAAAATAGTTGGAACTAGACCAGATAGACCAGATGGACTGGACAAAGTAACTGGCCGAGCGAAATTTGGTGCAGACGCATACGCAACAGGAATGCTCCACGCATCAATACTCAGGTCTCCTCACGCTCATGCCAAAATAATAAAAATTAGCACTGAAAAAGCTGAGAAATTACCAGGCGTAAAAGCTATAGTTACACGAGAGGATTTTTCCAAAAAAGTAACAGGGGAAAACTGGAATGTGTTAGAAAACGTTATGGCTGGAGATGTCGCTCTTTACGATGGCCACGCTATTGCTGCAGTTGCGGCGACATCAAGCCTCATTGCACGAGATGCTATAAAATTAATGGAAGTAGAATATGAAAAGTTACCACATGTCACTGATGTTGATAAGGCAATGGAAAAAAATGCTCCAGTTATAAGGGCCGGTGCATCTGATAAGTCCGTGCCAGAAGGCTTGCATCCTAATATTGTTCGCTATCATGAAAGTGGGCACGGAGATTTAAATGCTGGCTTTGCGGCGGCTGATTTAGTTATTGAAGATACTTTCAAAACAGAAGCTACTCANCAGGGATATATAGAACCTCATGCCTGCCTTGCCCAATTGGGTGGAGACGGAAAAGGAGAACTTTGGTGTTGTACTCAAGGACATTTTCACGTTCAAAAAACTTGTGCCGCCTTATTAGATATAGAAACAAGTGCACTTCGTGTAACAGCCTCNGAAATAGGTGGAGGTTTTGGTGGTAAAACAGCAATATTTATAGAACCTGTTGCTTTAGCTTTATCAAGAAAAACAAATAGACCTGTGAAATTAGTTATGAGTCGTTCTGAAGTTTTTCGAGCTACTGGACCAACTTCCTCAACCTCAATGGACATAAAAATTGGTATGAAAAAAGATGGGACAATCACTGCAGGATCTGGAGTGTTTAGATTGCAAGGTGGCGCATTCCCNGGAGCGCCAATGGAATTTACAGCAATGTGCGCATTTGCCCCATATAATTTAGAAAATGTCAAACAAATCGGTTACGATGTACTTTCTAATCGACCCAAACAAGCCGCTTACAGAGCACCAGGTTCACCCATGGCTGCATTTGCAGTAGAATCTATCATCGACGAGTTGTGCAATAGACTTAAGTTAGACCCGATAGACGTGAGACTAAAAAATGCATCAAAAGAAGGAACCAAAGCAAGTTTNGGTCCGAAATGGGATCGAATTGGCTTGGTTGAATGTTTGGAAGCGGCAAAGCAACACCCTCATTATTCCGCCCCTCTTANGAAAGGGCAAGGTCGAGGGGTTTCTTCTGGTTTCTGGTTTAATCATGGTGGGGAAACAGCTGTTACTCTAGCTTTATCTGAAGATGGAACGGCCGCTCTTTCTGTTGGAACTCCCGACATTGGAGGGAGCCGCGCTTCGATGTGTCAAATGGCAGCAGAAGAGTTAGGAATTCCATATGATAAGGTGAGAACCACGATCGCAGACACCGCTACATTGGGATATAACGAGGTGAGCCATGGCAGTCGAGTTACTTATGCAAGCGGCTTAGCAACTATAAAAGCTGCAAGGGATGCTGTAAAAAAATTATGTGCACGAGCCGCAAAAAAATGGAATATAGATGAAGAAGCAGTAATTTGGGAAGATGGATTTGCAAAACCATCAGGCCCAAATGCGGGTGACTTTGAACCAATTCCTTTGGCAAAATTAACAAAGAGTATGGGAAGAACAGGTGGACCTATCGTTGGACATTTTGAAGCCACACCAGAAGGTGCAGGTGTTAGCTTTGCAACCCATATTGTAGACGCNGAAGTTGATCAAGAGACAGGTCGAGCCCATGTCGTAAGATACACAGTTGTTCAAGATGCAGGAAAAGCAATCCATCCTTCTTATGTAGANGGCCAATACCAAGGTGGAGCTGCTCAAGGTATCGGATGGGCTTTAAATGAAGAATATATTTACGGTGACGATGGTCGACTACAAAATAGTGGTTTTTTAGATTACCGGATTCCCGTTGCGTCAGATCTACCGATGATTGATACTGTAATTATTGAGGTGCCAAATCCCGGACATCCATATGGAGTGAGGGGTGTAGGTGAAACATCAATTTGCCCACCTTTGGCAGCCATTGCCAACGCGGTGTCAAACGCTGCCGGTGTTAGATTAAAGGAATTGCCAATGTCCCCAGTCAGAATACTCGAGGCGGTTAAAAATAAAACATAAAGTAAAAGTAAACCTATGGTCTGGCTTAAAACACCTCGCTAATGGTTCAACTGAGGTAGAAATCTATGCGAATACAACTGGAGATATTTTAATATCTTTAGTTGAAAAATTTCCATCCCTTAAAGANACCATCGACGCCGGAGTATCCATAGTTATTGATGGTAAAGTCATGGCTTATAGTTTGACTGAACCAGTAAATAGTGAAAATGAGATTTACCTTTTGCAACGAATAAAAGGGGGCTAGCGATNCTATTTTTGGTCAATCTAAAGGCTGTTATTTAAAGCATTAATAACAGCATCACCCATTTCAGTTGTNCTCACGGGAACATCCCCTACTATTTGCATTAAATCTGGTGTTCGTATTCCACTCGCTAACACAGATTGAATTGCATTTTCTAAACGGGTAGCTTCATCTCCCTGATCAAATGAATATCTTAGAGCCATAGCAAAGCTCAATATACATGCTGATGGATTGGCTTTACCCTGACCCATTATATCAGGAGCGGATCCATGCACTGGCTCATACATTGCCTTAGGTCTACCATTTTCCATCTTTGCTCCCAACGAAGCTGAAGGAAGCATACCTAAAGATCCTGTTAACATCGCAGCGCAATCTGATAATAAATCACCGAANAGATTATCAGTTAAAATAACGTCAAATTGTTTTGGTTGCCGAACCAATTGCATGGCTCCATTATCTGCATACATATGACTTAGTTCAATTTCTGGATAATGAGACTTATGTACTTCTTCAACAATATCTCGCCATAGNACACCAACCTCTAAAACATTCGCTTTTTCCATCGAACATAATTTATTATTACGTCGTTTTGCTAGCTCAAACGCTGCCCGTGCAACCCTTTCTATTTCAGACTCTGTATACCGCATCGTATTCACACCGACACGTTCATTATTCTCAGTAGTTATTCCTCTTGGTTCCCCAAAGTACGTACCAGAGGTCAATTCACGGACNATCATAATATCTAAACCAGACACAATATCCTTTTTCAAACTTGAAAAATCTGCCAAAGCATCAAAACATTGTGCTGGTCGTAAGTTAGCAAATAGATCCATTTCTTTTCTAATTCTAAGCAAGCCACGCTCAGGTTTTAAACTAAAGTCCAAATCATCATAAGCCGGACCTCCTACAGCCCCTAACAAAACCGCATCAACTTCTTGCGCTTTGTCCATAGTTGAATCTGCTAATGGGGTACCATAAGCATCATATGCCGCTCCACCAACCAAATCTTCAATCACATCAAAATCAAGACCTCGCTTACTATCAAACCAATCAATTATTTTACGAACCTCATCCATAACTTCNGCTCCAATGCCATCTCCAGGCAGAATTAATATGGAATATTGAGACATTTTCACGATCCTTATCTTTGACTATAATTAACAATCAATAATTATGTTAAATTTTTTTTCTTACTATTTATAAATATTTAACTTTTTTATGACAAAAAAATAAATACTTCAAAATAGCCTACACCCAAGGCATTTGCCTCTGATATTTCTCTTCAAATTCATCAATACTAGAAGCCTTTTCCATAGTTAAACCAATATCATCCAAACCATTTAGCAAACAGTGTTTTTTGAATTCATCAATTTCAAACGAAAACTCAACACCTTCACTTGATTGAACAATTTGCCTTTCCAAATCAATTGAAATTCTTGCGTTTTCACCATTCTTAGAATCTTCCATTAGCAATTCAACCTCTTCTGGCTTCAAAACTATTGGCAAGATACCATTCTTAAAACAATTATTATAAAAAATGTCTGCATAACTTGTAGAAATTACACACTTTATTCCNAAATCAAGCAAAGCCCATGGCGCATGTTCTCGNCTCGAGCCACAACCAAAATTTTCCCCAGCTACAATTATTTCAGCATTTCTANAAGCNTTTTTGTTTAAAACAAAATCTGCAATCTCGTTTCCNTCTTGATCAAACCGCATCTCATCAAAAAGATTAGCTCCCAAACCTGAGCGTTTTATAGTTTTTAAAAATTGTTTTGGAATAATCATATCCGTATCTATATTAACCAAAGGCATCGGAGCTGCTATTCCAGTTAACTTATTAAACTTTTCCATATTTTTTCCAGTCCATTTTTTTTGATAACCTATCGCTTTTAAGTNTTACGTTATAACAAATCTCTAACATCTGTTAATTTTCCAGTTACAGCAGCTGCAGCAGCCATTTGAGGACTCATCAAATGTGTCCTACCTCCTCTTCCTTGACGACCTTCAAAATTTCTATTTGACGTTGCTGCGCATCTTTCACCCGGCTTAAGTTGATCAGGATTCATCGCCAAGCACATTGAACAACCAGCTAATCTCCACTCGAAGCCTGCCTCCTTAAATATATCCGCCAAACCTTCCTCTTCAGCCTGGGCTCTCACTAACCCAGAGCCAGGCACAACCATCCCACGGAGGCCTTCTTTAATTTTTTTGCCTTTAAGAATATCAGCTGCCGCTCGCAAATCTTCAATTCTTCCATTTGTACAAGATCCAATAAAAACTGTATCTATAGTCACATCTTCTAGGGACATTCCGGGATTTAGCCCCATATATTTAAGTGACCTTTTAACTGCCTCAATTTTACCACCTTCAAAATCATTCGGTGCTGGAACCTTTGAATTAATAGGCAAAACGTCTTCTGGAGAAGTNCCCCAAGTAACAACGGGAGCAATATCTTCTCCTTTAATAGTAACCACCTTGTCAAAATGTGCATCTTCATCCGAGAATAAAGTTTTCCAATACTTTAAAGCCTGCTTCCAATCTTCACCCTTTGGCGCATGTGGTCTACCATCACAATATTCAAATGTCTTTTCATCAGGTGCTATAAGACCTGCTCGAGCCCCTCCCTCGATAGCCATATTACAAATTGTCATTCGACCTTCCATCGAAAGCTCTTTGATTGCATCACCACAATATTCAATAACATAACCAGTTCCACCGGCGGTACCCGTCTTTCCAATTACNGAAAGTGTTATATCTTTTGCGGTAACGCCAGGCTTAAGAGCACCCGTTATTTCAACTTTCATATTTAGTGATTTTTTTTGTATTAATGTTTGGGTAGCTAAAACATGTTCGACCTCAGATGTTCCGATGCCATGAGCAAGTGCTCCAAATGCTCCATGAGTTGCAGTATGGCTATCGCCACAAACGACGGTCATTCCTGGTAAAGTCCACCCTTGCTCAGGACCAACAATATGTACGATTCCCTGCCTTACATCTGACACAGGATAGTAATGCACACCAAAATCTTTTGCATTTTTATCCAAGGCTTCTACTTGTATACGGCTCTCCAAATTATCAATTCCTTTAACACGATCTAAAGTAGTTGGAACATTGTGATCAGGGACCGCAATTGTTTTGTGAGGAGCGCGAACAGACCTTCCCGTNATTCTTAGTCCTTCAAAAGCCTGGGGACTTGTAACCTCATGAACCAGATGCCTATCAATATACAATAAGCATGTTCCATCTTTATCTTGGTGTGCAATATGTGCATCCCATATTTTGTCATAGAGCGTTTTTGCGGTGGACATTACTTTTTCTCCCTAAAAGAATAATCGAAAATAAGCTCACATTTGATTACGATTATTTGGCAAACCTTTTCATCTTAGATCCAGCAACTACCAATAGTTTAATAATCAATCAATATAAAATGAATGTAAAATAACCCAGATATTTTCATATTCATCACTATTTGGTTGCTTTTATTTATATCATATATTTTACTTAATTAAGATTTAATCAAAATTATTTCATTCTAATGGATTGGAAGTAGCACATACATGTCACAGACAGGGTTTTACTGGGATGAAAGATGTTTTTGGCATGGAGGTGGAAACTATGCTTTTACTCAGCCAGTTGGTGGGCTTGTTCAGCCGCTTGCAGCAGGTGGTTTGGCTGAAAATCCTGAAACGAAAAGACGTTTAAAAAATTTGATGGACGTGACCGGCATTACAAAGGATCTTGATATGCAATCCAGNAATCCGGCATCTATGAAAGATCTACTAGCTGTTCATCCAAAAAAATATCTAGAGGAATTTAAAGCGCTATCGGATATAGATGGAGGTTTACTTGGGTTAAGAACACCATTTGCTCGAGGTGGCTTTGATATTGCAGCTCTTTCAAGCGGCCTCGCTATTTCAGCGATTTCGGATGTCTTAAAGGGGAAATATAAGAATTCGTACTCTCTATCTAGACCGCCTGGACATCATTGTTTACCCGATTATCCAAATGGTTTNTGCTTGCTGGCCAATATCGCAGTGGCGATTGAACATTCCATCAAAAATAAATTAGGNAAAAAGTTCTGCGTCATTGATTGGGATGTTCACCACGGTAATGGTACAGAGGCGATTTTTTACAATCGAAATGATGTTTTAACCATTTCAATTCATCAGGAACGTAACTATCCTGTTGATACAGGTATGGAGACACATCAAGGAAAACAAGAAGGCTTAGGCTATAACGTAAATCTACCATTGCCAGCTGGATCTGGACATCAAGCTTATCTTAATTTATTTGATCGGGTAATCGATCCAATTGTAAGCAATTACTCTCCTGACATTATTATTGTTGCTTGTGGTTTTGATGCTGCNATGATTGATCCANTATCCAGCATGTTATGCTCTGCAGAAACATTNAGATTATTNACNAGGAAAGCACAGAAACTAGCAGATGAACAGTGTNATGGNAAGCTAGCACTAGTTCANGAAGGGGGCTATTCAGAGGTATATGTTCCATTTTGTGGCCATGCGGTTTTAGAAGAATTATCCGGAAGTCAAATAATTGCTAAAGATCCCTACGANGAGTTATTCAATTTGCGGCAACCAGGTAGTCGCTTCGAAAATATGATAAATGAAGTGCTGAATGACTGGGAAGAATTATTTTTGAAGTAAGAATTATATTTTATTCAAACAAATAAGAAAGAAAGAAACTCATGCGTAAAATTTATGATACTCCTGAAGAAGCTCTTAAGGATGTACTATTTGATGGAATGACCATNGCAGCCGGTGGATTCGGTTTATGTGGGATACCTGAAATATTGATCAAAGCTATTAAGGATGCAGGCATAAAAAATCTGACTGTTGCATCAAACAATGCAGGTGTCGATGATTTTGGACTAGGAATCCTTTTACAAACAAAACAGGTAAAAAAAATGATTTCCTCCTACGTGGGTGAAAATGATACATTTATGAGCCAATATCTGGGTGGTGAATTAGAGTTAGAATTCAACCCTCAGGGAACATTAGCTGAAAGAATGCGGGCTGGNGGTGCTGGAATACCCGGTTTTTACACAAAAACAGGAGTTGGTACTGTCATTGCAGAAGGTAAAGAACACAANGAATTCGATGGCGAAACCTACATTCTAGAGACNGGGCTGAAAACTGACCTAGCAATAATAAAAGCTTGGAAATCAGATGAAACAGGAAACCTTATATATCGAAAAACTAGTCGNAACTTCAATCCTGCCGCTGCTACGTGTGGAAAAATTTGTGTAGCGGAAGTAGAAGAGATCGTACCAAGTGGCGAATTAAATCCTGATTTGATCCATACACCAGGAATTTATGTGCATAGAATTGTCCAAGGCACTCATGAAAAGAGAATAGAACAAAGGACGGTTAGAACGGCTTGAGTAAGGTTCACGAACTTAAGGAAAAAGAATACATTAATCATAGAATTGAAAAGATTGGAGAAAAATATGGCGTGGAACCGTGATCAAATGGCAGCCAGAGCAGCACAGGAATTACAAGATGGCTGGTATGTTAACCTAGGTATCGGAATCCCCACTCTAGTATCAAATTACATTCCTGACGGCATAGATGTAACATTGCAATCTGAAAATGGAATGTTGGGAATGGGACCTTTTCCAACAGAAGATCAAATAGACCCAGATTTAATTAATGCGGGAAAGCAAACAATTACTGAATTAAGAAGAACTTCTTACTTTGGCTCGGACACTAGTTTTGCAATGATAAGAGGGGGAAAGATTAATATGGCCATTTTAGGTGCCATGGAGGTCGCTGAAAATGGGGATCTTGCAAATTGGATGATACCTGGAAAATTGGTTA
Organism: Paracoccaceae bacterium; assembly: GCA_002712045.1. GTDB lineage: Bacteria > Pseudomonadota > Alphaproteobacteria > Rhodobacterales > Rhodobacteraceae. The sequence continues at coordinate 55,858 of PARX01000017.1, read as the reverse complement.
AGGGTATGGGCGGCGCGATGGATTTGGTTGCTGGTGTTGGGCGAGTAGTCGTAGTTATGGATCACGCCAATAAGCGAGGAGAAAGTAAATTGTTAAAAAGCTGCACATTNCCGTTAACAGGTAAAGCCGTAGTTCATAGAATAATTACCAATCTTGCTGTTTTGGATGTTGTACCGGGAGGTTTAAAAGTTATTGAATTAGCTGATAATGTGTCAATGGAAGAAGTGCATTCACTAACCGAAGCAACGTTAGTTTAACTCAACTGTGGATCTCCTTTAAGAAGTTAACTTATATACCTAGCCCATCAGGTTCTGGTAATTTATTGGCCCTACAACATGCAGTTACAGTATTTGCCAAAAGACATGCTATCGTCATTGGACCGACACCTCCTGGAACTGGCGTTATAGCACCTGCAACTTTGACCGCACTCTCATAATTTACATCACCCACTAATTTTGATTTACCGGCTTTATCAGGATGCGGAATTCTGTTGATGCCCACATCTATAACNGTAGCACCACTCGAAATCCAATTCTCNTTAATCATTTCTGGACGGCCAACAGCTGCCACAAGTATATCAGCTCTTTTACAAATTTCTTGAATATCCTTGGTTCTACTGTGGGCAATTGTTACGGTACAACTTTCCCTCAATAATAAATTAGCCATCGGTTTACCAACAATATTTGACCTACCAACAACCACAGCATTGAGTCCTGTCAAATCTCCATAATGATCTTTCAACATCATTATGCACCCTAAAGGCGTACATGGAACCATCGATTTTTGACCAGTACCTAATAAGCCAACATTTGAAATGTGAAAACCATCAACGTCTTTATCAGGCGCAATAGAATTAATTACACGATCTTCATTTATATGAGATGGCAAAGGTAACTGACAAAGAATACCATGAATTGAAGCATCCTCATTCAATCTTTCGATTAATTCTAATAACTCTTGCTCCGATGTGCTTTCTTCTAACTTATGCTCAANGGATTTCATACCAGCTGCTTTGGTCTGCTCACCCTTATTTTTAACATAAACTTTGGAAGCCGGGTCTTCTCCAACTAAGACTACAGCCAAACCCGGAATGATGCCATATTCATTTCTTAATTGGTCAACATGCTTCAAAACTTTAGAACGTACTAACTCTGAGAATTCTTTACCACTTATTACTTTTCCGACCATTTGGATATCCTTGTCAAANATTGCTTAGAAGCATTGTAATTTTAATGCTTTTTAAAACAAACCCTCAATATTTCCTAATTCATTCAAGCCAATAGTCTCGGCTGCAGGTTTTCTGGGCAATCCAGGCATAGTCATTATCTCTCCACAGATAGCTACAATNAAACCTGCACCAGCTGACAATCGAACTTCTCGAACTGGAACAGAGTGTCCAGTTGGTGCTCCGCGTAAACTAGGGTCAGTTGAGAAGCTATATTGAGTTTTTGCCATGCAAACGGGTAAATCCCTGTAGCCCTGATCTTCCCAGGCTCTCAATTGATCACGAATTTTTTTGTCAGCCAACACTTCATCAGCTCGATAAATTCGTTTTGAAATTGTCTCTATTTTTTCCATCAAAGACATATCATCCGGATAAATTGGTGCAAAATTAGCAGAACCACTATCTACAATCTCAACAACCCTCTCAGCAAGATCTTTTGAACCTTTAGAACCAAATTCCCAATGTTTAGATACAATTGCTTCTGATCCCATAGATAACACGTAATCCTTTACAGCTTGGACTTCATCTTCCGTATCAGTGACAAAATGATTGATCGCTACAATTACTGGTATTCCAAATGACTTCACATTTTCTATATGCCGACCAAGGTTTGGGCAGCCTTTTGTGACTGCTTCTAAATTCTCCTTACCTAAATCATCTTTAGCTACTCCACCGTTCATCTTCATTGCACGAACTGTAGCAACCAATACAACGGCTGAAGGAGAAATACCCGCTTTTCTACATTTAATATTAAGGAATTTTTCTGCTCCCAGGTCAGCCCCAAATCCCGCCTCTGTAACCACATAATCCGCTAACTTTAACGCAGTTTTTGTTGCTACTACTGAATTACATCCATGAGCAATATTTGCAAACGGACCACCATGCACAAATGCTGGATTGTTTTCCAAAGTTTGCACCAAATTAGGTTGCATCGCGTCCTTCAAAAGTACAGTCATCGCTCCATCAGCNTTTATATCTTTACAAAAAACTGGCGTTTTATCTCTACGATANGCAACGATAATATTCCCCAAACGCACNTCAAGATCATTCAAATCATTAGCCAAACACAAACAAGCCATCACTTCAGATGCAACTGTGATATCAAATCCTGCTTCTCTTGGAAAACCATTTGATATACCCCCAAGAGAGGCTGTTATCTGTCTTAGTGCTCGATCGTTCATATCTACAACTCGCCGCCACACGACCCGACGAGTATCAATTTCTTGGGAATTACCCCAATAAATATGATTATCAATCATTGCAGACAAGAGATTGTGTGCTGAAGTTATCGCATGAAAATCTCCAGTGAAATGTAGATTCATTTCTTCCATCGGTACTACTTGCGCGTAACCCCCACCTGCTGCACCTCCTTTCATACCAAAGCATGGGCCCAAAGATGCCTCACGAATACAAATCACAGCTCTCTTACCGATTGAATTCAAGCCATCACCTAGACCAACAGTTGTGGTTGTTTTTCCCTCTCCTGCCGGTGTTGGATTAATAGCTGTGACAAGTATCAACTTTCCATCAGACTTATTCGTTAAAGACTGTATGAAATCTTGATTTATTTTTGCCTTATCATGTCCGTAAGGAAGTAGATCATTGGAATCTATTCCAAGCTTAGCACCAATTTCCTGAATAGGCAGTTTCTGTGCTTCTCTTGCTATTTCAATATCAGATTTGTAACTCATAATTTTCCCAGCTTAGTTAATATCTCTTACATAAGCTCGTATAAATTAGATTCTTGAAAAAACAATTTAAAAAAGTAGACAATATATATCAAATTATAGACCNCNGGGTNATTAACTTTNAAAAGGTNCTACATTACAAAAAACNCAAAAAGGGAANNTTTTAATGTGATACTNATATATTTTCGTTAAGTAGTTTTTGGCTTCATGATNCCTTTACTACTCACATTTTTCTTACTTTTTGGCACTGACGTTATTGATGCCTCTGANGATGATAACCCATCAGGATCATTGTCATCATGAGGTGGGTCACCCTTCATTACTCTCTTTATTTCATCTCCAGTCAATGTTTCATATTCAAGCANACCTTGTGCTAACCTTTCAAATTCGTCTTTCTTATCCAATAATATTTTGTTGGCGACCTTATAGCCATTATCAATCAATTTCTTTACTTCTGTTTCAACAATTTCCTTAGTTTTTGCAGAAACTGAAAATCCTGGAGTGCCTCCTGAATATCCTTCNTGAGCCTCCGCATAATCAATATTNCCAATTTTATCTGACATTCCCCAACGCATTACCATCGCCCGCGCCAACTGACTTGCCATTTGAATATCACCTGATGGGCCATTGGAGATTCTGTCTTCGCCATATTTAATTATCTCTGCTGCTTTTCCAGCCATAGTCATTGCAAGCTTCTGTTCGCATTGGTTCTTNTGCCAGTTTAATTGATCCATNTCTGGCAAAGACATTACCATGCCCAACGCGCCACCTCTNGGAATAATTGTAGCTTTGTAAACCGGATCACACTCTGGTAGACTTATCCCTACCAATGCNTGTCCAGCCTCATGATATGCAGTCATTTCTTTCTGCGCCGGCGTCATAACCATCGAGCGGCGCTCAGCTCCCATCATTACTTTATCTTTAGCCTTTTCAAAGTCTTCCATTCCAACCATTCTTTTACCAACTCTAGCCGCCATAAGTGCCGCTTCATTGACCAGATTAGCAAGGTCGGCGCCAGACATCCCCGGGGTTCCTCTAGCTATAATTCGCAGATCAACATTCGGGCCTATTTTTATTTTCTTACCATGAACTTTAAGAATTTTCTCACGACCCTTTATGTCAGGCACAGGTACTTGCACTTCCCGATCAAACCGACCTGGTCTCAACAATGCTGGGTCAAGAACATCTCTTCTATTTGTGGCTGCTACAATTATCACNCCATCATTTTCTTCAAAACCATCCATCTCTACTAAGAGTTGATTTANGGTCTGCTCTCTTTCATCGTTTCCACCGCCGTACCCTGCTCCACGATGGCGTCCAACCGCATCAATTTCATCAATAAATACTATGCAAGGAGAATTTTTCTTAGCCTGTTCAAACATATCGCGAACTCTGCTGGCACCTACCCCTACAAACATCTCAACGAAATCCGATCCAGAGATTGTAAAAAAAGGAACCCCAGCTTCACCAGCAATAGCCTTTGCCAAAAGCGTCTTACCCGTACCTGGTGGTCCCACCAGTAAAGCCCCGGTTGGAATTTTCCCACCTAATTTTGAAAATTTTTGCGGNTTTCTNAAAAACTCTACTATTTCTTCTAACTCTTCCTTCGCCTCATCAATACCCGCTACATCATCAAAGGTCACTCGTCCAGAAGCCTCNGTCANCAGTTTTGCCTTGGATTTTCCGAAACCCATTGCACCCCCTCGTCCGCCACCTTGCATTCGGTTCATGAAAAAAATCCAGACACCAATGAGAAGGAGAAATGGTAAAATATTCATTAAGAACATTGACANCCCNCCTGATTCTTGAGGTTCTGCTCTAACTTCAACGCCAGACTTTAACAATCGGTCAGTCATTTGATCATCACGAGGATTGATCGTGTAATAAGACTTCCCATCCATCCCAGANACAATCAACTTTTCTCCATCAACGGTTACATATTGCACGTTTCCTGACTCTGCTTGTCTAATAAATTCTGAATAAGTGATCTCNGTAGTATTTCCTCCAAGCGGCGANCCAGAATTCATTAAATTAAAAAGGGCGAATACCAGAAGAAACAACACTGCCCAAAACGCGAAATTTTTTATGTTACCCAAGGGAAGTCTCCAATAATTGAACCTGTTAAAATTTATTTGTTAAAGCTTTAAATAGTGATGAATAGAGAAAATTCAATAAGATAAAATTCCTTTGTAAAAGTCTTTATCATTTTTTATCGATCTGATTTTTGAACAATGCCCCTCATTCAACAAATGGTCAAACAATTTTTCGTCTCGCCATATAGTTGGCATGGCTAATAAAGCATGACGCGGTAACTTAAATTTTTTCCAGTCAATTATTTGCTCTAAACCCTTTTCACCACAAGCTTTGATACTAAAATTATTGGAGCACGACCAACGCCCATCCCAAAGATTATCTAGAGTATCGCTTTTCTTTACAGCATTAAACTCTCGAGAAATNTGTAATTTNTCATCAAACTTTGACAACACACAACCACAACAGGTTCTCGGTTTNCCTTCCATTGCCGATANCANANTATTTTCTANAGTTTTAGCACGAGCNCCATATGGATTGCCTGAAACCCATTTCACCACATAAGACAAAATACGATNTCGAGTATCTGGAAATAATAATTCTANATCCTGCAAGTCGACAGCCACTGTTCCAATTTTAGTTAGGAAAACATGCTTCTTTGCAAATTGAAATGCTACATAATTCAAGACATCACGCGCCTGAGCCATTCTATGTGAAGTTTCTACCAGGCGCTCTGTTTCAAGACCATATTCTTGTGAAGATTCTAAAACCTTTCGAACCTTTATTCTATCAAATCGTAGATCCTCATTTGATGGATCATTAACATAAAATATATCCTCCTTATCGAGAAAGTTTCTAAGGTCTTTCCGACTTGTTTTCAAAAGAGGTCTTAGCCAATAAACACGGTTTCTATAAGATTTCGAAGTCATTGCTGAAAGGCCGTCAACACCAGAACCGCGAGCCAGCCGCAATAAAAATGTTTCTGCCTGATCATCAGATGTGTGACCCAGAAAGATACTGTCAATTCCATTCCCAGTAGCCCACTCAGAAATTAATCGATACCTATTTTTGCGAGCCCATGATTGTAGGTTACCTGAAACCTTTTCGTTGACGTCTAAAATTGAATGATTAATACGGTATTTAGCACATAATTCCTGAACCAAAATAGCTTCTTGAGAAGATTCGGGGCGCAAATTATGGTTAACTGTTACCGCAAATAGTTTCTTTTCATTTTCTTTTGCCCAAGGCAAAAGCAAATGAAGTAGAGCGATGCTATCGCCTCCACCAGAAACAGCTACACCAAAATTTTTTCCTTCTCCTGCGATTTCCGTTATTTTAATTTGTAAACTATTTCGAAGCTTTTTACTCACTGACATTCCATTATTTGCATCTCTTTCATCGCAGTGGATACGATAGGAGCATCTGGATACCTAATAATAACTTCGTTTATAGTTTGGCAAGCCTCTTGCCTTTGTCCAATCTTGCTTAAACTAATTCCTAGATGAAATAATGCTTTAGGAGCTACTGCAGCTTCACGGTCATATTGAAATGCACTCAAATAACTTCGAGCAGCATCGGTCCACTGCTCNAANGCTNCAAAGGCTTTACCCATTTGTAAATATGATTCTCCTAAAAGCAAGGACTCCGAATTTAAATTTATAAACATAGAGTANGCATTGATNGCGTCCTGCCANTTTTCCAAAGAGTATAAAGCACTACCAATATAATAATGTGATTGATTTGTCAGATCACCTTCAGGATAAGCCTCCATAAAACTTCTAAATTTTTCCAAGGCAATATCAAATTCTTCTTTATCGAAAGCCTCCTTAGCTTCCTCATAATCACTTTCTTCTGCAACCGCTAACTCATTAATCTCCTCCTTTTTCAGGTCTACTTTTGGAATAACGATTTTTAACTCCCCTTCAAAGAGTGTGGACGAACCCATCTGACTAATGTCACAAGCCTCTTCGAGTTCGCAAAGCCTAAACTCGATATCATCGAATCGCTTTATCGAGTCAGTCGTCAGTTTATTTAGTTGAAATTCAAAACTTTCTACTTTTGCAGTCATCGTCTGTAATTCAGTTTCAATAGCTTGGATCCTGTCCAACGAGCTTTTTGTAAGCGCTTCGCTTTTTTCTTCTCTTGCCTTTTTCGCCTCAGCACTTAATCGATCAGCTTCCGAGCTAAGGCGTTGAATATCAACAACTAAACTTTTCAGCCTTTGACCAATATCGTTTAAAGTCTGATTAAGAGTTTCTGCTTGAGACATGATTGGCAATAAGCATAAGAAAGTTATTATAATAATACGAAACATCTTTTAACCCTTCGAAAGTGCATTAACGATCGTAACCGCTCTACGATTTTGCGACCAACAAACTTCCGCTGAACAATTTTCAATTGGTCGCTCTTTCCCGTATGTTACTATTGAAATATTACTAGGATCAACACCCCTACTAATCAAATATTCTTTTACAATCTGCGCACGCCTTGCACCAAGTGCTAAATTGTAATCTCGCGTCCCTTGTTCATCTGCATGCCCTTCAATTAATACTTGATAGCCAATGTTGAGAGATAACCAATCAGCCTGTTTGTCTAAGGTTAATTTTGCAAGAGCCGTCAAGCCAGAATTATCTACCTCAAAAAATACAACATCACCAATGTTTTCAATAAAATAGTCTTCTGTCTCTTTGAGAATCCTTGAATCAACATTATTACTGCTTGAGAAGTTACCATTCAATAGATCATCCTGATCACAAGCTGTAACTCCAATAACAATAATCAACAGTAATAAATATTTTAATCTCATAAGCATTGATACCGCATTTTTTTTAAATTTCACAACTTAATTCAGTAAAGGCGACCATGAAGGATCAGATCCAGAATTTGGCGTTACAATTTTTCTAAGATTACGTCCAGATATATCGATTGAAAAAACTGACGAAGTCCCTCGACTACCAGCTTTATCTCTAAAAAACATAATGACTCGCCCATTTGGTGACCAGGTCGGCGCTTCATCCAGGAACGAAGATGTTAATAGCCGCTCTTCACTTCCATCAGTTCTCATCACACCAATATGAAACCTCCGGCCACTTTTTTTTGTGAACGCTATCAAATCCCCATTAGGTGACCAAACCGGAGTTCCATAACTACCACCTCCAAACGAAATACGGCGCCCTTCACCAACACCTAATGGTAGAACATAAAGTTGTTGCGTGCCGGAGCGATCACTTTCATAAACGATTTTTGAGCCATCTGGAGAAAAACTTGGGCTAGTCTCAATAGCAGGACCAGAAGTCAGCCGACGCCTGATACCAGAATTTATATCCACTATATAAAGATCAGTATTAGCGTCATTAACAACAGACATAACAATGCTGCTACCGTCAGGTGAAAATTCAGGAGAAAAACTCATTTGAATGCGCTCATCTAAAACATCTGCTTTCTTTGTTCTTAAATTCATTATATGAACTTGAGGCATACCCAATTTAAAAGAAGTATAAATAAGGTAAGAACCATCAGGTGAAAATTTTGGTGTAAGCACGATATCATTCTGATCAGTTAAAAACTCAACATTAGCGCCATCATAATCCATTATAGCCAATCTTTTTAGACGCTCATTCTTCAGACCTGATTCTGATATAAATGCTATTTTCGAGTTAAAATAACCAATCTCACCAGTTAAATGAAAATAAATGTCATCTGCAATCTTATGGGCTATACCTCGCCAATCTCCCGGCTCTGCAAATACTGCTTTTGCAGAAATTATATTTTCAGAGAAAATATCAAATAGTTTATACTTTACCACAAGGCAACCTCGATGGTCCTCACAATCATGGTTTTTTAACTTAGTTATTGTTACAGCTCCCGAGATTAGACCTTGAACATTAATCGCCTTCCAATCTGAGTATGGCAAAAGAGCTTTGAAATTAGTTATTTTCGAAATATGTGCGTCATCAGGTATTATTCTAAATAAACCAGTTTTAGTTAGATCTTCAGAAACTAAAGAGGATATATTTTTCGCAACTTCCTTAACTGCAATAATTTCAGAGAGAAACTTTGGTATTGCCAATGGCAAAGGCTCAACAACGCCATCAGTTATCGTAATTCGTAGAGGCTTATCTTGGGCTAAAGATAAACAAGGAAAAACAAAAGTTATGATAAAAAATAATTTTAAGTATCTAATCATTTTATTCTCAATTTAATTGGATCAAACACCATCTCAATCGTTTTCCACTGGGCATATTTTTCTTCAGGCAAATCAAAACCACGTCGTCCACAAACCAAAACAGCTCTCCGCGCCGTATCGTACGCAATCTTCGAAGCATTGGCGGTACCTCCGAAAAAATCTACCATTTTTATACTATTGCTCTCTGGATAACCAGCTTCTGACATATTAAATGAAATAGTAACAGTAACTTCCAAAGCTTCCCTAGACAAGGAGGTTTTATTCCAACAACGGCCTACAGTAACTCTCAGATTGTCTTTTTCTCGCTGAGTTAACGGAGGGCCAGCTGGAGCATTTCGGGCGCTTTGTATGGGCTCATTACTGATTGAAGCAATTATTTCATTCTGTGCCACTTGTTCAGCAGGTTCAATCTGTAATATCGAGTCATCCAATGAACGGCCTTTTGGCCTAACAGAACGCATCGGAGCAGAAGATAGTTCAGCAATCAATGCATCAATGATTGGTAGTGTGATAGTCTGTTCTGGAACAGAATTATCTTCAGTTAACTTCTTTTCAATCTTAGTTATCTCCTGAGAATTAACTTGTGAAATTGCTTCTGCATCCTCAGCATCCTCCAGCAACTTAGGGTAAGGCTTGGTATCAACAGTAATATCAAAATTTTGATCGGGGGATTCAAGTTTTATTCCTTCTGGAACATCCAAATTCAAAGCTACATCTTCTCCTAAGACTGACACACTTGTATCAAAACCAGAGGGAGTAGAATTAACAACTTCAGGCAGTTCTGGGGAGTCTATTGAAGGTGTAGACGTTGCAACAATATCTTGATCAACTTCAATATCATTTTCTAGGATTTCGGTATTTTCTTCATTTACATTGTCTTGTTGATACTGATCTTCTAGCAGCTCATCATTATTCTCGTTTATAAATGTTTCTGGATTATCAAAGTCTTTTTCAAATTTCTTCTGAAGAACGTCAAATTCTGATAAAGATACTATTGATACCTCCGATACAGATAACTCGTTATCCTTTGAATCCTCAAAAATTGGTCCACTTAAAGCAGCCAAACCTATCACTATTAAATGACCCCAGCCAGATATGATGGCTCCTGTTTGCATGTTTGTTTCTCTAAAAGCCTCCATTAAAGGTTGGACCACCCGTATCAGTAACCAAACCTATATTGTTAAATCCAGAATTATTAAGAGCTCCCATTAATCGCATTACAATTTCATAAGAATTAGCTCCATCAGCTCTTAAAAAGATTTTGTTATTATTTCTTTCTACCAGGATACTCCTTAGTTTAGTCTCAAGTTCATCAAATTGAATTTCTGACTTTTGAAGCCATAAACTACCATCCTCTGTTAATGTGATTGTTAAAGGCTCTTCCTGTTCATTCGGTAAAGGCGTTGCTGCGGTTTTTGGTAATTCGACTGGTACCCCAACCGTTAAAAGTGGTGCCGCCACCATAAAAATAATTAAAAGAACAAGCATTACATCGACAAAAGGAGTCACATTAATTTCTGCCATTAGTCCATTAGAGTAACGATTACGTTTTCCTAAATTCTTCCGATTTCTCTTTAAACTGACCATCAATCCTCTAACTGACGAGACAAAATAGTGGAAAACTCACCAGCAAAAGCATCATATCGTGAAATTATTTGCTCAGAATCAGAAGAAAGTTTGTTGTAAAAAACGACTGCNGGTATCGCTGCTAAAAGGCCAAGTGCGGTTGCAACCAAAGCTTCAGCAATTCCAGGTGCAACTACTGCTAAATTTGTGCTCTGGCTTATCGCAATTTCCTCAAAAGCATTTTTGATACCCCAAACTGTTCCAAAAAGACCAACAAAGGGAGCTATAGAGCCTACGGTAGCAAGAAACGTCAACCCTCTATTTAATTTTTCGTGCTCTCTTACTATCGCAACATCCATACTACGCTCCATTCTTGATGGCGCACCTGGTATCATTTGTCCATCTGATCGCTGCGACCGACCCCATTCCATCATCCCCGATACAAATATTCTTTCAGCACTCCCCCTGGGTTTGTCTTTAATCTTTTCATAAAGTTCATCTAGTGGGTCACCCGACCAAAAAGCTGCTTCAAATCGATTCGTATTTGATCGGGCAATCCTAAAATTAATAAACTTCTGGAAAATAATCGACCAACTCCAAAAGCTCGCTAGAATTAAAATTATCATTACAATTTTTACTACTATTGTAGCTCGCCAAAAAAGAGCTAGTAGCGAAAAATCAATTGTTTGCGCTGTAACTAAAACTTCCGTTTCCATTCAATTGCCTAATCTAATATCTTCTATGAAATATAAAATGTGATGTTGATCTCTTACTTGATGAATTTACAACTCTTATTTAAGCATTTTTGGTTTGATTTGCCAATTCACCACTAACGTAATTTCATAATTTAATTTAAGTTTCCAACAATTGGCGGATATTCGCTGGTAACCGGGTTACTTTTCCATTTTTCTTTAGCAATGCAAGATTTATGGATGCCTTAAATAATAACTCTGTGGATCTAAAAACTTTCTGGCTCAATAATAATGAAGCACCTTTAACCTTCTGAAGCTCGGTGACTACTTCTAAATTATCGCAAAAAAAGGCTGGTAATAAATATTTAGCTTTTAAATCGGTGACCACAAAAAACTTACCGTCCTCGAAAAGTTCTTTTTGACTTATATTTAAGTTACTTAACATTTCAGATCTAGCACGCTCTATNAATTTTAAGTAATTTGCATAGTAAACGATACCTGCCAGATCTGTATCCTCATAAAANATTTTTAAATAAAAATGATCTTTTATAGACAAAATCAATCTCCTTACCGCACCTCTAATAAGAATCTAGTAGATCAGGTTGCTCAGATAAATTTGGATTCTCTAATCCGAGATGCTCCCAAGATTTCTTTGTAAGCATTCTACCTCTTGGCGTTCTCTGGATAAAACCTTGTTGCAAAAGGTAGGGCTCGATAACCTCTTCTAAGGAATCACGAGCTTCAGACATAGCAGCACTGATAGTCTCAACTCCAACTGGACCACCGCCATAATTCTCTGCTACGACTTTGAGATATTTTCTATCTGCCAAATCAAGCCCCGCAATATCAACACCGATCCTTGTCAACGAACTATCTGCTATCTCTTTAGTAATTACGCCATTTCCTTCAACAACAGCAAAATCAGCCACTCTTCTTAGCAATCGATTTGCTATACGAGGCGTTCCTCTCGATCTTTTTGCAATCTCACGGCCACCAGAAGAATCCAACTGTATCTGCATAAACTTCGAAGCCCTAATAACGATTTTTAACAATTCTTCTGGACTATAAAACTCAAGACGTATCGGAATTCCAAATCTATCACGCAAAGGCGTAGTCAATAAACCCAATCTTGTAGTTGCTCCAACTAAGGTAAATGGTTGAAGTTCAATTCTAACGGTTCGAGCAGCAGGCCCCTCTCCAATAACTAAATCCAATTCAAAATCTTCCAATGCTGGATACAAGACTTCCTCAACTGCAGAATTCATCCGATGTATCTCATCGATAAACAAAACATCTTTTTCTTCTAAATTGGTTAAAATTGCCGCTAAATCACCAGCTTTTGCCAAAACTGGACCTGAAGTCATTCTAAAGTTCACTCCAAGTTCAGAGGAAATAATTTGCGCCAATGTTGTTTTTCCCAACCCTGGCGGTCCATGAAACAAAGTATGATCCATTGTTTCATTTCTTTTTCTCGCACTTTCTATAAAAATTGCTAAATTTTCTTTTACAATTGATTGCCCTGTGAAATCTACAAGCTTTTTTGGCCTAAGGGCCTTATCACCGTCATTGGTTTGATATTCTGGATCAGTTGGTGTGCCTTCTTCCATTATCATCCCTTCGGAGCTAATATTTTTAGAGCATTTCGGATCAGATCCTGTACATGATAATCATCTTCTTCAAGTACTATTTGAGCTATTGCACTTGCCGCATCACCCTGAGAGTATCCCAAATTTACCAAGGCCGATAATGCATCAGATTGTAATTCTTGGAAGTTTTCTTTCTTGTTTATTGTGCCATCAAGCAACTGTTCATTCAGCATAACGTTATCCATGGTATCTATTACATCAATATTTTGATTTTCCTTCTTAGACTTTATAGAACCCATAGCCATTACTTTTGGAGCTTTTTCCTTCAATTCATTAACAATTCGTTGAGCGATCTTAGGACCCACACCGGGAGCTGTTTTTATTGTAGCCCAATCTGAAAGAAGTATTGCTCGAGATAAGGATTCAACACTTAGAATCCCCTGAATAGCCAAAGCACCTTTGGCTCCCACACCTTGTACAGAGCATAATAATCGGTGCCATTCCTTTTCAGCAAAAGTTAAAAATCCAAACAATTGCAATAAATCTTCTCTTACTACCAAGTCTGTAAATAAGGTGATAAACTCGCCATCAACTGGCAAGCTTGAAAGAGTTTTTTCAGAACAATAAACGATATAGCCTACACCAGCGACATCTACGCAGATGTGATCATTTCCTCGATATTCAATTCGCCCCTTTAAACTTCCTATCATTTTCAACCAATAGCCTTTTCAATAGCTTTTTCTAACTTACCCTCAAATCTTATATGGTGAGCATGGCAAATAGCGACGCCTAAAGCATCAGATGCATCAGATCCAATAATTTTTACACCCGGTAGCTGCAACTTTACCATATGCTCAACTTGTTCTTTTGAGGCATGTCCCACACCAACAACAATTTTCTTTACAGTATTGGGAGCATATTCAGCCACCGTTAACCCCGCTCTTGCTGGGACAAGTAAAGACACTGCCCTAGCTTGACCTAATTTTAATGTACCAGCAGCATCTTTATTAACAAATGTTTGCTCAACCGCCGCAGAATCTGGATGATACTGAGCAAGGATTTTTTCCAATTGCTCGTACAGTGATACTAATCTACTCGGCAAATCTTTACCACTTGAAGCGCAAACGCCATTTGCTACATGAGAAATCTTGGATGCAAAAATATCTATTATCCCCCAGCCGGTCTTCCGCAATCCTGGATCAAACCCGATACATCTCATTTTTGTTCCATAATCTGTAATCATGTTATTTCATAACTTTAAAAATAACGTAATGGTAGTCCAATCTCCAATAGTTATTTTATCTTCGCAAATCCAACCTCTTTGAACATATTCTGCAACCAATATACCTACTTGTGAGCTCAAGATACCCGACAATATCGCATAAGTACTATTTTTCTTAGATAAAGTTGTCATTTCAGACGCTAAAGAAATCAATGGACCCTTAAGGATATTAGCCATAATTAAATCATATTTTGCACGCTGTTGAACAAAGTGGTTATCAAAACCTTTGGCTTGTATGCATTTCACCTTTCCCTGCAATTGGTTGAACTCAACATTAGCTTTTGCAGTCTCAATTGCAACTTTATCAATATCTGTCGCTATAATCTCTTGATCCCAGACTTTTGCCGCTGCCATTGCTAAAACGGCTGTCCCGGTTCCAATATCTATTATTGATTTTGGCTCGATACCATCAACAATTATTTTTTCTAAAGCACACAAACAACCTTTTGTCGTTGCGTGATGGCCGGTTCCAAAAGCCATAGCCGCATCAATTATCAAATTAATCTTACTATCAGAAACAACATCAGCATCATGGCTGCCAAGCACACAAAACCTCCCAGCATTAACGGGTGGCAATTCGCGCTTTACATGTGCAACCCAGTCCGTTTCAGGAATTTCAGACACAACAAATTCTCTATTTCCAAAGACAGAGCTGAGTAAAGATAGGGCAATATCATTCGGTTGATCATAAAAATAACTTCCAACCTCATAAGAATTTGATCCATCTTCAATTTCAAACACACCTACCCCAAACGGTACTGGTTCAATTTTTTCAATTTCATTTGCTAATAATTCCGCCGATTCTTTAGTCTGGCAAATTGTAAATGCTGAAAAGGTAATCATTGTCTATCAATGCTCAATTGACTTTAAACAATGAAAACAGCATCACAAATTTAACTCACACTTGAGGCCCGTGCCGCCTAAACCACAATATCCATTAGGATTTTTGGCTAGGTATTGCTGGTGATAATCTTCAGCAAAATAGTACTCTTTTAAAGGAAGTATTTCAGTAGTAANCTCTGAGAGGCCTTCAGCACTAAGTACTTTATNATAACTTTCTTTTATTAAGTTTGCATCAGCTTCTTGTTCCNGAGAAGTAAAATATANACCNGACCNATATTGTGTGCCAACGTCATTTCCCTGACGCATTCCCTGTGTNGGATTATGACTTTCAAAAAAGGTTTTTAACAGNTCAAGATATGAAATCTTTCCTGGATCAAAAACCACCTGAACCACTTCATTATGGCCTGTTTGACCTGTACAAACCTCTTCATAATTCGGGTTTAACGTTAAACCTGCACAATACCCAACTGAGGAAATCCAAACTCCATCTAGAGACCAAAATTTTCGCTCTGCTCCCCAAAAACATCCAAGACCAAAGACCGCAATTAACATTTGATTTGGATACGGTCCTTTCAACAGTCGTCCTGAAACAAAATGTTTTTCTGCCGTCTCAATGGGTTCACTTCTTCCTGGCAAAGCTATCTCTTTGGAAGGCATACTATTTTTTTTTAAAAAAAACATAAAAAATCTCCTATCACTTTAAAGGGNCGATAGAACATTAATCATAATTTTCAAGTTTCATCCGGATTTAATTTTTTAATAAAAAGCCAACCTATNAAGCAACTGGGTAAGCCAATAATCAAGGCGGCAAATGCATTTCCATAAACCACACCTATCGCACCAAACATACTTGCTCCCACAAGAACAGCTGGGAGCATGACTAAACCATCTCTTAACCAAGTCATCATGGTCGAATAAACAGGCTTACCCATATTGTTAAAAGCTGAGCTTGCCACAAAAATCATTCCGGTAAACACAAATCCTCCTGCGGCAAAATAATTAAAGGATCTAACAACCTCTGCTCCTATTTCCCCTAATAAAAATAGCTTAATGATCCATTCTGTTGATAAAATCAAAATCAGCCAAGCAATTAATGTATAAGCGACACAAAAAATGATACTATTCCAATACGTCGAGCGAACTCTAAAAAACATCTTGGCTCCATAATTCTGCCCAAATATCCCTCCAATAGCACCAGACAAAGAAAATATTCCTCCGAATGCAACAACTGTCAGACGATTAACTACGGACAATCCAGCAACTGCGCTGTCTCCAAACTCAGCTATTACTTTAGTTATTACAAAACTAGCAAATGGGCCAGATAATTGGGTTAAAATTGCGGGTAATGCAATGATGAGAAATGGAAATAAGGTCGATCGAATTACTGATAAAGTCAATTTTGCTAATAAATTATGAACTTTTATGACCGAATAAAGAGCAAAAGAAGTAGAAGCCACTCTTGACAGACCTGTATTTATTGCAGCTCCATCTAGTCCAAGTTCAAGCCAAATAATAAGAATAGGGTCTGCTATCAATGCTACTAAACCAGCTGACATTGTAACAAACATTGATCTATATGCGTCACCTTCAGACCGAAGAATAGCTGAGCCAACCATTCCTAATGCCATTAATGGTAAAGTTGGAATTGAAATCAAAAGAAAACGTTCAGCTAGTTGGGCAGTTTGACCTGATGCTCCTGTAAATTTCACAATTTCTGATCTGAAAGTTATAATGAAGATTGCTAGAATAAATTGAATACCAACACCCAAAGACATGCAACCCATTGCAAATTTTTTTGCTTCTACTTTTTTCCCCTCTCCAAGGGCTTTACTTACTAGAGCTGTTGCTGCAACCATAATCCCGATTCCAACTGCAATAGTAAAAAATTGCACATTCCACGCAAAACCAAGAGCAGCAACTAATCTTTCATCACCAAGTCTTGAGATCCAAAATAAATTTGCCAAATCTACTACAAACATGAAAGTCAAACCAAGCATACCTGTAANAGTCATTCTGATCACATGGGACATTATAGATCCTTGCAAAAATCTCGCATTATAATCAGACATTGTTCATCATTTTTGAAAATATAGTCTCATTTCCCATNCAAGGATTTTTTGGAATAATCAAAGCAAGCAATAGCGAACAAAGCGCCAAACATGTTGCAATTATGAAAACNAATCCTGGAGATACAATCCACATATAGCCCAGTGCAACTGGTAANAATACNGCAGGNATGTGATTTATGGTAAAGACCACAGCAGCTGTTGAAGCAATCTCTGATGGATCTGCTATTTTTTGAAAATAAGTTTTTTGNGCAAACGCCAAACCAAAAAATAANTGATCTAAAACGTAAAGGATCATCGCAATGCCTGCGCCCCAACCAAAAAAATAAATTCCACCATAGGCCAGAAAAATTAAAGTCAGTCCAAAATATTCGAAACTNAGNGCAATTCTTTCACCATAATAATTTACAAAGATCCCCATGAGCGGGGCAACAAAAATATTTACTAAGTAATTTATTATAAATAAAGAAGTTAACTCATGAACTTCAAATCCAAATTTTTCAACCATCATAAAGGCTGCAAAGACCAAGAAAATTTGCCTTCGAGCGCCTGCAACAAAATTTAACGCGTAATAAAGCCAATAGCGTTTTCTAAATATTAATTTTCTTTTCTGTTTATTGGAGCTTTGGAATGAAGGGAATATAAACCAGCANAAAATAGCGAGTAAAATAGTCATTCCACCAGCTATTCCGTAAGAAAATTCATAACTCAAACCCCAATATCGCCACCCAAGCACGATAAATACGTAAACAAATAATGAAGCNCCAGAACCAGCTGCTAAAATCCAACCCATTACTTTAGGAGCATTTTCTTTTTCAATCCATTGAAGCTCCAAAGATTGTTTTGCAGTCTCATAATAATGAAAACCTACAGAGGCAATGAAAGTTGTTATCAACAACCCAGAGTATGAAGGGAAATACGCAGTAACTGCTGTTGCGCATCCAAGGGCCAAAAGAGATAAAAGAGCTAGATTTATTTCCTTTAGAAATAAAATTAGAACAATCACACCTACAGCTAAAAANCCTGGAATTTCTCTAATCCCATGCAGCCAACCAATTTTAACTCCATCAAATTTAGCAATTTCAATCACAAAATTATTNAGCAATGCTGACCANGTTGAAAATGATATTGGCATTGCTATTGACATTAGAATTAATAGAAAAATTGGCTGACGCCAAACTGGTAAATCTGAAATTTCCTCAGTCTTCATGTCAGGTTCTTTCCAATCTTGTTACGANTATCGGTAATCAACTTTTTCAATAATTACGAGAGACAACTTTTTGAGCCATAAAAAAAGCCATCTAAAAAAATAGATGGCTTAAAAAATCACAGGCGTTAATCAATTAATTTTGAGCGTAATATTCGATAACNAAATTTGGCTCCATCACAACAGAGAAAGGGACATCTCCTAAACCAGGCGTCCTCATAAACTTTGCCGTCATTTTTGAATAATCAGTTTCGATATAATCTGGCACATCTCTCTCTGCTAGAGAAATGGCTTCTAAAATTGACGCCATTTGTTTTGAACGCTCTCTGACCTCAACAATATCTCCTTCTTTTACCCGATAAGAGGGAATATTTACTTTTTTACCATTAACCATAACGTGCCCATGGTTAACAAACTGTCTAGCCGCAAAAACGGTAGCAACAAACTTAGCACGATATACAACAGCATCTAATCTTCGCTCTAATAACCCTATTAAATTTTCACCAGTGTCTCCTTTTACNCGCTCAGCATCCGAGAAAATCCTTCTAAATTGCTTTTCCGTTAAATCNCCNTAGTGNCCCTTAAGCTTNTGTTTAGCTCTTAGCTGCAAGCCAAAATCAGACAGCTTAGCTTTGCGTCTCTGACCGTGCTGACCAGGACCATACTCTCTTCTATTTACTGGTGATTTGGGCCTTCCCCAAATATTTTCGCCCATTCGGCGATCAATCTTATGCTTGGCAGCGGTGCGTTTTGTCACGGCTGTTCTCCTTCAGTTGGTTATCCACTTAAACGTGGCTTGTTTCTAAAGGGCGTTGTCCTTTCCCAGAAGGGCGACAGGCATTCTTTTGCAAGAGCCACCAACACCAAATATCTTGTTAACATCAAGAATACTGGCTTATAAAGACTCCTTAAATGATGTCAACAGATGTTATTGCCAAATGNTTAATCAAAATTTCTAAGAAAAGTAATCAATTATTGGGCAATCTGGCCTGTCATCTCCAGCGCAAGCCTTCACCAAATGGTTAAGCTCCAGGCGTAAGTTTTTCAACTCAGATTCTTTCTTTTGAATTCGTATAAGATGCTCTTTCGCAATTCTTCTTACGTTTGAACTTGTACGATTTTTGTCTTGATACAAATCCAATAATTCCCGACAATCTTCAATTGAAAAATCAAAACTTCTAGCTCTTTTCACGAATATTAATTTTTTCACAGATGTAGAATCATAATTTCGATACCCAGAAGCACTGCGATAGCTTGGTGAAACCAATCCTATATCAGAATAATACCGAACTGTTTTGACAGGCAAACCCGCTTGGTTTGCTGCCTCACCAATATTCATTTTTTTCTTGACCCTCCACTTAATGGAGAGATTATATAAANGTTANCAATAATTTCAAGAGAGTAAGGCTATGAGTAGTTTAGTAAAAAATTTCAATATCGATTGGAAAGATTCTGTTTTATGGGCAAAAGCCAGATATAATACTTTATGGTGTCTAATCGGGTGTTCAATTGGAGATTTTGGAACTATAGCATTTTTTCAGTTTACTGGTATTGGCTGGCCTGTACTTTCAATAATGATTTTAGCCATAATAAATGGATTAATTACCTCTATATTACTCGAAACAGTTATACTGATGCGAGAACTAAGCTTTGTCAAAGCACTGAATACTGCAATAGGAATGTCATTAATATCAATGATATCAATGGAAGTTGCAATGAATTCGGTTGATGTATTTTTAACCGGAGGGGCTAAGTTGAATTGGTGGGTTATTCCATTCATGCTGTTAGCGGGTTATGTGACACCGCTTCCATATAATTATTGGCGCCTCAAGGTTTTGGGTAAGTCATGCTGTGGTTGAATAGTCTACCCACATTTTGAATAACCACAGCTTGCGCAGGTATCACAACCTTCAATTTTTCGAACATCGAAAGAGCCACAACTCGAGCATGATATCTTGGAGCTCATTTTAGAGATCTCAGTAACGACTGATTGAGGATCACCTTTTAATCCCATTCCTTCTGCCTCAAGAAAACCAATTGAAATCATATGTTGTTCAATTACTCCTCCGATTGCCGCTAAGATACTTGGCACATATTTGCCTCGTATCCAGGCACCACCCCTGGGATCAAAAACAGCCTTCATTTCTTCAACAACAAAACTTACGTCACCACCACGGCGAAATACCGCTGAAATCATTCTTGTCAAACCAACCGTCCACGCGAAATGCTCCATATTCTTTGAGTTTATAAAAACTTCAAACGGTCTTCGACGCTCATTTAGTACTATGTCATTTATTGTAATATAAATAGCGTGCTCCGTGTCTGGCCACTTAATTTTATAAGTACTACCCTCCAAACTTTCTGGTCGGGCTAACGGCTCTCCTATATATACCACATCAGCCTTTTTATCCAACTCTGACACCTTATTTGAATCTTCTGAAACCGACAACACCGATCCGGTAACTTCATTTGGACGATATGTTGTACAACCTTTACAGCCCCCTCTCCAGGCTTCCATGTACACTTCTTTGAAGGTATTAAAATCAATATCCACAGGACAATTTATTGTCTTTGATATCGAGCTATCAATCCACTTTTGCGCTGCTGATTGCATCCGAACGTGGTCAATTGGATCAAGAGTCTGAGCATTCACAAAATAATCAGGAAAAGGCTTACTCCCAAAT
Source organism: Paracoccaceae bacterium (assembly GCA_002712045.1). Lineage (GTDB taxonomy): Bacteria > Pseudomonadota > Alphaproteobacteria > Rhodobacterales > Rhodobacteraceae. Next base: position 34,802 of record PARX01000017.1, on the reverse strand, counting down.
TTTTCGCGCCAAATTTGAACAGCATAGTCCACTACATCTTCATCTGTATGGCTGCCATCTTTTTGAAGAACCTTTCGATTGTAGGAATATGCAAAGACAGGCTCGATACCTGAGCTAACATTCCCAGCGTAAAGGCTGATTGTACCGGTTGGAGCAATGGACGTTAATAAAGCATTTCTAATCCCATTTTTTGAAATTAGGTCTCTGACATCTTGATCCATTTTGGTGAGAGTCTTACTCGCTAAATATTGGTCCGCATCAAAAAGAGGAAATGAGCCTTTTTCTTTTGCTAATTCTGAAGAAGACAAATATGAAATTCTTGCAATTTGATGTAGCAACTCTTCTGTCTTTTTTGCGGCATCGTTTGATCCATAACGCAGACCCATCATTAATAGAGCATCGGCCAACCCAGTTACACCTAAACCAATTCTACGTTTTTGTTGAGCTTCTTCTTCTTGGGCCTTCAATGGAAAGCGACTTACATCAACTACATTATCCATCATCCGAACTGCTATTTTTACAATCCTAGATAAGCCAGCAATGTCAATTTCGGCATCAGCCTCGAATGGTTTTTTAACTAACCTTGCTAGATTAATTGACCCAAGCAAACATGCACCATATGGCGGCAAGGGCTGTTCTCCACAAGGATTTGTAGCCGATATTTGCTCACAATATGCAAGATTATTCATCTGATTTATTCTATCAATAAAAATAACCCCGGGTTCTGCATATTCAAATGTTCCCTGCATTATTTTGTCCCACAAATCGAGAGCTCGAACAGTTTTATAAATTTTTCCATTAAAAATTAATTCCCAGTTCTTATCACCTTTAACCGCTTCCATGAAACCGTCCGTAACTAGAACCGATAAATTAAACATCCTTAACCGAGCAGCATCTTTCTTTGCATCAATAAATTCTTCAATATCAGGATGGTCACAACGCATTGTTGCCATCATAGCACCTCGACGAGAGCCAGCGGACATGATCGTTCTACACATAGAATCCCACACATCCATAAATGATAATGGCCCAGATGCATCTGCAGCAACTCCTTTTACGTCAGCACCTTTGGGTCTTATAGTTGAAAAATCATATCCAATCCCACCGCCTTGCTGCATAGTTAACGCAGCCTCTTTAAGCATTTCAAAAATGCCTCCCATATCATCTGGAATAGTGCCCATTACAAAGCAATTGAATAACGTTACTGATCTATCGGTGCCTGCCCCAGCCAAAATTCTTCCGGCTGGTAAAAATTTAAAATCTTCAAGTATAGAATAAAATTCATCTTCCCAAAATTTCTTATTTTTTTCATTTTTTGCTAAGGAATTTGCGACTCTACGCCAACTATCTTGGACACCAAGATCAATGTTTACACCATTTGCTTCTTTGAAACGATATTTCATGTCCCAAATCTGTTCGGCAATCGATGATGAGAAAGCAGTCATACCACTAGTCCAATTTCCAAATAAGAAAGGACCCCAACATAACCAGTAATACTTTTTCGGTCAATAAGATTAGGAAAAATAATACCAAATAATATTTGATTTTTCGATTAAGATTACTACCATCAACATATGNTAAAAAATACAGATAAAAGCCTTGTAAATTTAGTAAAGCTGTGTGTTGGGGCTGATACAGTTGATGATATCATCTCAAGACAAACCATTTTGAATAATGATGACAAAAATGTCTTCCAAGTGAAAAAACATGTAACTCGGATGTGGCCTAAACGTAGTAAAGAATTACTAAATGGTGGCTCACTTTATTGGGTAATAAAAGGGTTTATACAAGCTCGTCAAAAAATAATTGGGNTAGAAGAGTCATTGGGTAAAGACAATGTTCGACGNTGTGCAATTTTACTGGATNCTGAAGTGTTTTTGACAACCTCNGTAAGAAAACGTCCCTTTCAGGGGTGGCGCTATTTAGATCAGAAAGATACTCCACCAGATCTTCACAAANTTGACTCTAAAGAAAATAATATACCGCATGAATTAGCGCTAGCTTTAGCAGATATTGGTGTTCGATAGTTTGTAAGTTAGGGCCTTTCAACTAAGCTTTTTGCAAATTGTGCCGTTTGACACACCATATCTCTATCNAGCTCTACTTCGTATTTTAAATCAATNAAGGTATCCAAAACCCTCTCNGTTGCAACATTTCCAGAAGCACCGGGAGCATATGGACAACCTCCTAANCCCCCCACACTAGAATCAAAGGTTCGGACTCCAAAATCCAAAGCAACTTTAATATTTTCTANTGCCATGTCTTTAGTGTCATGAAAATGGCCAGCCAATTCACTACAAGGAATATCCTTCAAAATTTTCTCAAAGAGATTAGAAATCTGNTGNGGAGATGACCGACCCAAAGTATCACCCAGNGAAACCTCATAGCAACCTAAATCAAATAGTCTTAAGGTGATATCTCTTACTTTTTCTGGGTGAATAAGGCCGTCATAGGGACATTCAGTAATACATGAAACATATCCTCTAACAGGCAAAGAATTCTGCTTAGCCAATTCTACCAAAGGATGGAATCTTTTTATGCTCTCATCGATAGTACAGTTAATATTGGCCTTAGAGAAACCTTCAGAAGCAGAACCGAAAATAGCAATTTCACCAACATCAGATAAAATAGCTTCCTCTAATCCTCTCATATTGGGTGTTAATGCNATGTATGAAATATTTGGATTTCGCTTTATTCTCTGNAGAACTGACGCGCTATCCGCCATCTGAGGGACCCACTTGGGTGATACAAAGCTAGCAACTTCAATTCTCCTGAAACCACAATTTGATAATCGATCAATCAACTNTACTTTATTTTNGNTCGATATCTTCTTAGATTCATTTTGAAGTCCATCTCGAGGGCCAACTTCNACTATTTCGACAAGATCTGACATATCAAAAGTAAATTTCTTTCTAACTATTTTTTTTATTCATTCCATCAATATTGATAAAGAGAGTGCCTGCTTCAACCTGATCACCAACTCTAACATTTACACTTTTTACTGTCCCTTCAATCTCAGAACACAAAGTATGCTCCATTTTCATAGCCTCTTGGATTATTAAAGCGTCTCCTTCTTTAATTTTATCACCTTTACTGACATTAATCGCTTTTATGATACCTGGCATTGGAGCAATTATCTTATCCCCAGCACCTTTTTCATCTATTCTNGGATTTAAATTATCTATTAAACTGAAATTCCAAGAGCCCATATAAAAAATACTTACNTGTTTTTCTAACTTAACTAACCTAGCATTAGTGATCTTATTATTTATTCTCCANCCATCTCTTTTTACCAAGTATTCNTTATTATCATATTCAACTAAGAAATTATTAAAATCAGTTATNGTAACTTTAAATATTCCAACATCTAATCTTACNTCCCTTTTAAGGGGTTGCCACAAAGTNAACCCAATTTNAGACNTTTGCGGAGCACTTAAATCTAAAGATGCTATTGCGGCTAGGACCTTAACTTCATCATAATCTTCAATATCTTGCGAAAAAATCTGCAATTCTCGCTCAATTAATTGGGTATCAAAGTTTATGTTAAAAAATGCTTTGTGATTAATTAACGATATCAAGAAATTTACATTTGTGATTAAACTACTTATCTCCAACTTTAGTAGTGCCTCATTGATCTCCTTAATTGCTAAATCACGATTCAAGCTGTGAACAATAATCTTTGCGATTAATGGATCATAAAACTCTTTAATTTCATCTTTAACAGAAACACCAGTATCTACTCTAGCATTAGACGGGAAGGACAAATGGTTGATTACTCCTGTAGTAGGTAAGAATTGGTTTTTGGGATCTTCTGCGTATAATCTTGCTTCAATAGAATGGCCTCGTACTTTTATATCACCTTGTTCACAAGGCAGCTTTTGTCCCGCTGCAATCTTTATTTGCCATTCAACTAAATCAAGACCAGTAATCATTTCTGTTATTGGATGCTCGACTTGTAATCTAGTGTTCATCTCCATAAACCAAAAATCTTTTACTGAATTATCTTTCCCACACTCACAAATAAATTCAACTGTTCCAGCACCAACATAATTAACCGCTCGGGCTACTCCAATCGCAGCTTGATACATTTTACCAAGTATTTTTTTTGAAATCTTAGGTGCTGGCGCTTCCTCAATAATTTTTTGATATCTTCGTTGAAGTGAACAATCTCTTTCATACATGTGCACAATATTGCCAAATTCATCTCCAAAAATTTGAACCTCAATATGTCTCGGTTTTACTACAAATTTCTCAATTATAATTCTATCATCACCAAATGCATTCAAGGCCTCTGAACGTGCTGATTTTAATGAGTCCAAAAATTGATGTTTTAATTTCACCAATCTCATTCCCTTGCCACCACCACCTGCTACCGCTTTGATCATAACTGGGAACCCGATTTTTTCCGCCTCGGAAGCTAAAAACTTATCATTTTGCTTGATCCCGTCATATCCTGGAAGAACTGGAATATTAGCTTCAGCCATTAAGCGTTTGGAAGTATCCTTTACACCCATCAGCTCTATAGAAGCAGGAGATGGTCCAATGAACTTTAAACCAGCTGAAACAACATCCTTTGCAAATTCAGCATTTTCCGATAGAAACCCATAGCCGGGATGAATAGCGTCAGCTCCAACTTTCAGAGCCCACTTTATGATTTTATCTCCACGCAAGTAACTTTCATCAACCTTCGCAGGTCCTATATTTATAGCTTCACTTGCTAACTTCACATGACGAGCGTTTGAGTCAGCATCAGAAAATACTGCAACAGATTTAATACCCATTTTGTTTATCGTATCAATAATACGACAAGCGATCTCGCCTCTATTTGCAACTAAAATTTTTGAAAACATCTTATTTCATCTCTATGCATTTTTTTACTTTTCATTACATTCTAAAATTACCAAATTTTGTATCTTCGATAGGTGTATTTAATGAAGCCTTGAGAGATAAAGCCAACACTTCTCGGCTCTTTCGCGGATCAATGATACCATCGTCCCAAAGTCTCGCGCTTGCATATAAAGCGTTGGATTGTTCATTAAACAGTTCTATTGTTGGTCTCTTAAATTTTTCTTCATCAGATTTTGACCAACTCTTTCCTTCACGCTCAAGGCGATCTCTCTTTATTGTAGCAAGGACATCTGCAGCCTGCTCGCCACCCATGACTGCCGTTCGGGAAATAGGCCAACTCCAAACAAACCTAGGATTATATGCTCGGCCAGCCATCCCATAATTTCCAGCTCCATAAGAACCTCCAATAATCATAGTTATTTTTGGGACATTGGTTGTTGCGACAGCAGTAACCATTTTAGCACCATGTCGAGCAATGCCTTCATTTTCATATTTTTTCCCAACCATAAAGCCAGTTATATTTTGTAAAAAAATTATTGGTACTTTTCTTTGAGAACAAAGTTGAACAAAATGAGCACCTTTTTGTGCCGCCTCAGAAAATAAAACGCCATTGTTAGCAATAATACCGCAAGAGATACCATCAATATGAGCAAAACCTGTTACCAAAGTCTCACCAAACCGACTTTTAAACTCATCAAATAAACTTTTATCAACAATTCGAGCTATTACTTCTCTAACATCATATGGTGTTCTTAAATCTGAAGGCACAACACCGAATAATTCATCTGCATCTAACTTTGGTAAGCTGGAAGTTATTTTATCTTGCTTTGAACTATTGATTTTTGGCAAATGGCGTATTGATTCACGAGCAAGCTCAAGCGCATGCGAGTCATCCTCGGCTAAATAATCTGCCACACCTGATAAGCGAGTATGAACATCTGCTCCCCCCAACTCTTCTGAGGTAACATTTTCTCCTGTTGCCGCCTTGACAAGGGGTGGCCCAGCAAGAAAAATTGTGCCTTGGTTTTTCACAATGATTGAAATATCTGACATGGCTGGAACATATGCACCACCCGCAGTACATGACCCCATAACTACGGCTATTTGGAATATACCTTTTGCGCTCATTTGTGCTTGGTTAAAAAATATTCGCCCAAAATGATCACGATCAGGAAAAACAGAGTCCTGATTTGGCAAATTTGCTCCACCACTATCTACCAAATAAATACAGGGTAATGAACAGTTTTCAGCAATCTCTTGCGCTCTCAAATGTTTTTTTACTGTCAATGGATAATAGGTGCCACCTTTAACCGTAGCGTCATTACAAACCACCATGACATCTCTATTATTTACTTTTCCAATCCCAGTTATAATCCCAGCACACGGAACTTCATCATCATACATATTGTTAGCAGCGGTTGCACCAATTTCGAGAAAAAAGGATCCAGGGTCTAGTAAATTTGCTACCCGTTCCCGTGGTAGCATCTTTCCGCGGTCGATATGTCTCTTTTGTGCTACTTTTCCACCACCATCACCAGCAAAACGAGCAGCTTTTTTTACTTTCTCCAAAATCAATTCATGAGCAATTCTATATTCCTCAGCTTTGGTTGAATTTTTTTCAAATTTTGAAATAATTTCCACTTTTAGCTCCTAATATTTTCAAAGTACCTAAATCTTATTACTTTTAAATCTGGTCATTTGGTAATCCGCATCAATTCTCGACCTACCAACATCCTTCGTATCTCGGAAGTCCCTGCGCCAATTTCCATTAATTTTGCATCACGCATTATTCTTGAGAGAGGACTATCATTTAAATAGCCTGCTCCACCCATTGCTTGAACTCCTTGAACAGCAACATTCATCGCTTGCTCACTGGCATATAATACACAAGCTGCCGCATCTTGTCTGGTTACTTCACCCCTGTCACAGGCGGAAGCAGTAGCGTAAACATATGCTCGCGCTGAATTCATGGACGCGTAAATATCAGCTAATTTTCCCTGCATTAATTGAAATTCACCAATAGGTTTTCCAAATTGCTTTCTTTCGTGCATATATGGCATCAGATGATCTAATACGGAATGCATTATTCCAACTCCGATGCCCGACAAAACTACACGCTCATAATCTAAACCAGACATCAGCACGTTGATACCTGCCCCCTCTTCACCCAATACATTTTCAAAAGGCACTTCAACATCTTCGAATATTAATTCTGCTGTATTGGATCCTCTCATACCCAATTTATCAAAATGATTAGATGTAGAAAAACCTTTCATAGACTTTTCAATTAAAAAGGCGGTAACACCCTTGGACCCAGCGGTAGGATCCGTCTTTGCATAAACAACGAGTATTTCAGCGTCAGGTCCATTTGTTATCCAATACTTATTTCCATTTAATCTATAATATCCATTTCGTTTTTCAGCACTCAAGGACATTGAAACAACATCAGATCCAGCTCCGGCTTCTGACATAGCTAAAGCACCAATTTTTACGCCAGAAACCAAATCTGGTAAAAATTTCTTCTTCTGCTCTTCGGATCCATTTAATTGGATTTGATTAACGCATAAATTTGAATGCGCACCATAAGATAAGCTTACCGATGCAGAAGCTCTCGCTATCTCTTCAACCGCAACAGTATGCGCTAAATATCCTAAGTTAACGCCACCAAACTGTTCCGCTACTGTGATTCCTAGTAAGCCCAAATCTCCCATCTCACCCCATAAATGGCTTGGAAAGTCATTTGATACATCGATCTCTGCCGCAATAGTTTTTACATTTTCTTGCGCCCACCGATGCGTCAAAACTCGAAGTGCTTCAATTTCGTCACCAAGCGCAAAATTCATAGAATTATTAAACATAAACGGTCCTATCTTTTTGAACGGAACTTAAAATTAAATCCCAATAAATTTTTTGTATTTCATCTGTCTTAAGACGCCCCTTGGATTGATACCAATGAGATAAAGAAGAAAGCATTCCTAAAATCGCTTTAGTAGTAATCTCCGCATCTTTAAAATCAAGCTTCTTATTTTTTCTCCCCACTAACAATATATTTTTGAGCAAGTTTTCATAATCATATCGTAGTTTAGATATCCTCTTAAAGTTCTTTGAATTTAAACTCCTCAGCTCCATGTAGGATAAAAAAACCTCTTTTGATTTATCAACATGAAAAGCAATATGAAAATTAACAAATTTTTTTAAAATCAATTGATCTGTATCGCCATTGCACCGTGCTACTGTAATTTTCCACTGGCTTAACAAATCAAGCATATGATCTTCCAATAATCTAAATAAAATTTCCTGTTTTGAAGGGAAATGATTATAAATCGCCCCGGCATTAATGCCCAGTTTTAGAGCGATCTCTCGCATTGAAACAGCACCATANCCATTGATTACGAATAAATCCCTTGCAGCCTTCAATAGACCGTTGGCTGTTCTTTTACCCTTACTCATCATTAGTCGTTCAATCTCTCTTATCATATTAATTAATGAACGTTCATTCATTTTTAAATGAAAATCGAGATTTGTCAAGCTTTCAAAGAATGTGTTTTCTAAATAATACTTATTTTACAGTTGCAAAATCGACTTAAATAACTTTTTCAATTTCTGTCTTTATTATCTCACTGATGACTGCACAGTCATCCAAAGAAAAGGTTAGCGGCAATCGCAGATCAAGCAAACCATCTAATATTCTCTCAGTTTTATCTAACGTTTGTCTTGGAGCATACTGCCAACTGGTATATCTTGAAGTGAAGCCAGTCGGCTCTTCTGCACCAAACCATTTTAACTCAACTCCTCTAATTGCACATCTAGATACAATTTTGATAATGTCTTTGGAACTTAAATCGGGCAATAAAAATTGAAACGAAGAAGCGATAAACTTTTCCCTTGCATCTCTATGTACCAATTTTACTCCTTTAGTACCTTTAAGACCTGACTCCAAAACAGCATAACGTTTATTCCATGCAAGACAGTTACTATCTAAATTTTTGAGTTGAGGCCTCAGAATAGCGGCACGCAAGTTATCCATTCGCCCGGAACAATTAGGGATGTCCAGTTTTATATTGTCAAAAAAATTAATATCAGGCCTAGAGATATGCCGCTCAAATAACATGTAACTTCCTGAAAGCATAATTGCTCGGGCCATAATCTCTTCGTTATTTGTTACTAAAATTCCGCCCTCACCAGAATTTAAGTGCTTATAAGTTTGAGTGGAATAGCATCCAATTATCCCAAATTTACCTGACGACTTCTCGCGCCACTTCGCTCCCATTGTGTGAGCGCAATCTTCAATAACCTGAACTCCAAATTTGTTACAAATTGCCATCAACTCATCCATATTACAGATATGACCACGCATATGACTTAAGAGTAAAACTTTGGATTTAGAGGAAATTATTTTCTGCTGAAGATCATCAAAATCAATCAGAAGCTTGTCGGTGATTTCGACAAATACGACCTCACCACCAGCGGCTGCAATAGCGCCTGGTACAGGAGCTAGGGTAAAACCATTAGTTAAAATTTTATCCCCAGGTTTAATTCCAAGAGCCCTTAATGCCGTTGTCATTGCATAACCACCAGACGCACAAGCCAAGCAAAATCTTACATCGAGCTTTTTCGCAAATTCCTTTTCAAACAATGCCGTCTCAGAAATTTCCCCATTTTCAACATTATATCTGTGCAATCGACCATGCCGCATAACTTTAATTGCTGCCTCAATCGAAGATTCTGGCAATGGCTCTTGTTGTGTAAAATTACCTAAAAATTTCTTTTCCACTCAAACTCCCTATCAATTCATAATCTAGAATATTGATCATAAATACAGATTAATCTCAATTGTTCAAAATCTGACTTCAATCTTAGCTTTTCAGATTATAACTTTAAAGAAAATTAAATAATTTAATTATTCCCAGACAAATGAGCCAAAACATTTTCCAAATCATCATAGTGATCTAGATATCCATCCGCTTTCAATCTTTTTATTCCAACACCCTCTGGCCCAAATGTTACTATAACACTCATTACATTTGCATTTTGTGCAGCCCTTCTGTCAGTTTCTGTATCACCAACCAAAACAGATGTTTCTGGATCTCCATCAATTTGTTTTATGGTTTCAAGCAAATGTCTTGGGTGTGGCTTTCGCACATTCAATGTATCCGCGCCCAACATAGCTTTAAAATAATCTCTTATATTTAATTTTCTGAGCAAAGTTTCTGCCAGAGCTTCAGGCTTATTTGTACAAACTCCCAAATTATAACCTTCATATCTTAAACGCTCTAAGGCATTAAGAACTCCATCATAAAGATAAGTTTCATTATCAATATTTTCTGAATAATGGTCCAACAATACATAATATTGAGAGTCAATTAACTTATCATCGAAAATAATTTTTCCTTTTTCTAAACCTTTTCGTAACATAGCTCGACCACCGTGGAATGCGGTTAATTTGTCAGCCTCTTGGCTTAAAAGAGCCCCATAACCCATGTTTTCAAAACAGAAGTTAGCTGCAGCTATTAAATCTCCACTTGTATCAGCCAATGTACCATCAAGATCAAAAACGATATTTTTCATAAAATACATTGAGCATATTTCTTAGCATTTTGAAATAGTATGAAACCTTACTTTATACAATTTTCCTTTTACTATGAACACGAGTTGGATAAGAAAGGGCGAATTTATAGGAAAGTAATTAACTCCATGTCCTTAGCAGCAATAATTTTATGCGCCGGTAATGGCACCAGAATGAATTCAGATCTTCCAAAAGTTCTACATAAGTTGGCAGGATTTCCTCTAATTCATCATGTTATGAATACTGCTCAAGAGCTTGGAGTTTCTAAAACAGTAATAGTCGTTGGTAAAGACAGTGATAAGGTATCAAAAGCAGCGTTTGATTTTAATGATGATGTGATAATAGAAAAACAAGACAAGCAGCTTGGGACTGGTCACGCAGTACAAAAAGCAATGCCTGCTCTGAAAAATTCTGATGATGATGTAATTATTTTATATGGGGATGTTCCCTTTATCACCCCAACCACGATTAAGAAAATGCTTACCGTTAAGAAAGAAGGCTCAGATCTTGTTGTTCTGGGGTTTGAATCAAGCCAACCTGGTGCGTACGGTAGGATAGTAACAAAGGGCGATAAAATTGAGAAAATAGTTGAGGCAAAAGATGCAAGTGATGCAGAATTACAGATAAAGTCGTGTAATAGTGGTGTAATTCTAACTAACAGTAAAAATCTAATGCAGTTGGTAAAATTACTTAATAATAATAATACCAGTAAAGAATATTATCTAACTGATATAGTAGCCATAGCAAATTCTCAAAACCAAAAATGCTCTTTACTTCTTTGCTCAGAAACAGAGACATTGGGTATTAATACCAGACATGAACTGGCTTACGCAGAAAACTTGTTTCAAAAACGCACACGTGAGAAATTCTTAGACATTGGCGTAACCTTAGCATCACCTGAAACAATAATATTCTCAATGGATACAGTTATAGGTCGAGACACCTTCGTTGGACAAAATGTNGTTTTTGAGCCCGGCGTANCCATTGAGACTGGCGCAATAATCAAACCTTTCTGTCACCTCGAGTCGTGCCACATTGGAAGTTGTGCAGAAATTGGCCCTTTCGCGCACATTNGGCCTGGTACTGAAATTGGAAATTCTGCACGCATTGGTAATTTTGTAGAAACTAAAAATGCTAAAGTTGGTGAATTTAGCAAGATAAATCATTTGAGTTATGTGGGCGATACAATAACGGGTCAAAAAGTAAACATTGGAGCTGGTACAATCACATGTAATTATGATGGATTCAACAAACATCTAACTATTATAGAAGATGGAGCATTTATTGGCTCTAATTCATCTTTGGTTGCACCGATAAAAATCGAACAAAATTCTATCATTGCAGCGGGGTCTGTAATCACCAAAGATGTACCAAAAAACTCATTAAGCATAGCGCGTTCTGATCAAAAAAACCTTCTTGGAAGAGCAAAAGAAATAATGAGGAAGCTAAAAAAAATTAAGACAACCACTGAAAAGGCGAACAGATAAGATGTGTGGAATTGTTGGAATACTTAGCCAAAATCAAGCCGCTCCATTATTAACCAATGCTCTAAAAAAATTAGAATATAGAGGTTACGACAGCGCTGGTGTAGCAATAATCAATGATGGTCGCGTGACATCGAAGAAAGAAGTAGGAAAATTAATTAATCTAACTGACCTTCTGGTCTACGAACCCTTAATTGGTAAAACAGGTATAGGTCATACTCGTTGGGCAACACACGGCGCTCCATCAACAAATAATGCCCATCCTATTTCGGTGGGTAAAGTTTCCGTCGTTCATAATGGAATCATTGAAAATTATTTAGATCTAAAAACAGAACTGAGTGAATTAGGTCATCAATTTAAGTCAGAAACTGATACTGAAACAATAGCTGCACTATGTTCATATTATTTAGAAAATGGATATACAGTAAGAGAATCATCTACAAAGACAATTTCTAGATTAAAGGGAGCATTTGCACTTTGCCTCTTATTTCAGGGTGAAGACGATTTATTGATTGCCGCAAGAAAAGGCTCGCCTTTGGTGATAGGGCATGGCTATGATGAGATGTTTGTTGGCTCAGATGCTATCGCGCTGTCTGATTTAACAAATAAAATTACATACCTAAACGAAGGTGATTACGCCTTTATAACCAGAAAAAGTATTCAAATTTTCAATTCAGAAAACACAAAAATTTCTCGACCTGTAGAACATATTAATATCGAAAAAAACATGATTAGCAAAGAAGGTTACAACCATTTTATGGCAAAGGAAATTGCTGAACAACCAACAGTTATTAAAGGGCTAGTAACACATTTTGTTAATGATAGATTGATTGACTTAAAAATTAAGGATTTAGATTTTCAAAACACGGATCGTATTATTATGGTTGGTTGTGGTACCGCCTACTACGCATGTGAGGTTGCCAAATATTGGTTGGAAGAAATAACTAATATTCCTGTCGAAACAGATATTGCCTCTGAGTTTAGATATCGAAACCCACCAATGAATGAAAAAACACTTGCTATATTTGTGAGCCAATCTGGAGAAACAGCAGATACGCTTGCCGCTCTTAGATACTGCAAAGAAAAAACCAACCAAACCCTTTCAATCGTAAATGTCATGTCAAGCACGATAGCAAGAGAAAGTAACTTTGCATTGCCAATTATGGCAGGTCACGAAGTCGGAGTTGCGTCAACTAAAGCTTTCACAAGTCAGCTTTTTACATTAGCAGCTCTCAGCATATCAGCAGGCATTGAAAGACAATCTCTAACAGAGAGTAAGAGACGAAAACTAGTCGCAGAACTATTTAAACTGCCTGATTTAATTAAGAAAGCTTTACTAAAAGAAAGTGAAATCAAAAAAATAGCTAAAAAGATANCAAATTACTCGGATGTTCTTTTTATGGGACGGGGTACTCTGTTCCCAATTGCCTTAGAGGGCGCATTAAAATTAAAAGAAATATCCTACATTCACTCAGAAGGTTACGCTAGTGGTGAGTTAAAGCATGGNCCAATAGCGTTGGTAGATGAAAATTTAGCTATTATAACATTTGCTCCATTTGATGATCTTTTTGAAAAATCACTATCTAATATACAGGAAGTTCTTGCCAGAAATGGGAAAGTAATCTTAATCACCGACGAAAAGGGCAAAAAGTCTACGGATAAAGAGGCGCTACAAACAATTACGATGCCTTCGTATGACAGTATATTCTCTCCAATAATCTACGCCATTCCAGCTCAACTGTTAGCTTACCATGTTGCTGTTTACAAAGGTACAGATGTTGATCAACCTCGTAACCTCGCCAAATCAGTAACCGTAGAGTAATCTCCAATTACCGNCCTAGATAAAACCATGACAGTCATTCGCCAATATAATGAAAAAGATAGAGAACAAATTATTGATCTATGGAAGACTTGTAATTTAACGCGCCCTTGGAATGACCCAAACAAAGATTTCGATAGAAAAAATGGGGTTGGTGAAGACCTATTTATTATTCTTGAATATGAAAATAAGATAATAGGAACCGTCATGGGCGGATATGACGGTCATCGCGGCATTATGAATTACCTGGCAGTAAGTCCTGACTTTCGTGGCAAAGGTTTTGGGAAAATGTTGGTAGAAGAGGTTGAGAATAAACTCAAACAATTAGGTTGTCCTAAAGTAAACCTCTTGGTTAGGTCAGATAATGTTGAAGTGAGTAACTTTTATGAGAGTATTGATTACAAGAAGCAAGATGATGTATATGTTTTTGGAAAGAGACTGATAGCAGATGACTAAGAACAAAAATTTCTGTAATTAGATGTTTGTCCTTAAAATCTCATATTCCTTAAATTATAAGGGTAAAGATTAATTGAACTATCACGCCCATATCTACTGGAAGAGTGAAGAAGAACGAGAAATAGCNCTCAGCTTGCGTCTTAACCTTCACGATAGTGGTTGTGGGCTTGGTCGCATAAAAAATATACCTGTTGGTCCACACCCATTTCCAATGTACCAAGTAATGTACGAAGGTAACATCAAAGAATGTGTGGAGCAGTATCTACATAAAAACTGTAAAAGCTTAAGTATTTTATTACATGAAGATATAGGTGAAAATCATAAAAGAGATCATACAGAAGGAGCCAGGTGGATAGGGCAGAAGCTAGATTTAAACTTGAACATTTTTGACTAATCTCAATTTTGTTATATCCGTCTTTGTACTCAAGAAATTTTATCAATTAATTTCAAATAAAGATATTTTAACTCCGCTGCGATTGGTCCAAACACTCCCCCATTCCAGGCAAAAGGTATTCTTTCAAAAACTTTCAATTTTTCTGAAGAACCCGTCAGCCAATCACTTAAAATATTTGCTGCTATTGGCGCAGTATTCATACCATGTCCACCAAAACCCACTAAAGAATAAACATTTGGTTTNATTTGCCCAATATATGGCATCATNTGTGAGGCATAGGCCATGCTTCCAGACCAGGCATAATCAATTTTAAGCTCTACATCTTTCGAAGCGTTCCATAACAAACTCGGAAAAACTGATACAATATCCTTTAAAGCGTTTTGTTTTATTTTATTTATACTTCTGGTGCCGATTGCAGTAATACTATGGCCCCATAATAATCTGTTATCTGACAGAATCCGATAATAATTCCCCGCTCTTCGAGTATCGTAAATGGCCCAATCACAATTAATAATCTCTCTTTGACATGATGCCAACGGTGACGTTACTGCGATATAAGTTTGAATTGGTAAAATAGTTTTCGATATTTTCCCAGTTTCATGACCTCCATACCCACCTGTTGCAAAGACCAGTTTTTTTGCTTTTATTGATATACTATTATTATTCACTTTAATAATTGAATAATCCTTGAGCGTTTCGACGGAGAGCACCTTAGATCTCGTGAATATTCTTTTATTAGTTTTTAATATTTCAGATTTTAGACACTCCAAGAAATTCAACGGATTGAATTGATATCCTTCATTATTTAAATAGCCGAACTTATACTTCTCTGTTTTTAAATGTTTTTGGAGCTCATCCTTAAGAAGTAACCTTGAGTCTTCCTGCTCCATATTAGTTGGGTTGCCAGATAAAGATACAGAAAGAACTCCTTTTTTTGCACCTACAGATTCATAATCTTCTGAAACAAAACGCCTTTCCATCCATTGGTAACCCTCAATAGAAAATTGATTTAATTTCTCTGCAGCATCTGTCCCAACTAGGTCAGAAATTTTTTGATCTGAAAGAGCCCAACCCGGTGTACAAAAACCACCATTCCTACCCGAAGCGCTTTGACCAATTTCATTTGCTTCTACTAAAAGAGCATCAATACCTTTTTCAAGTAAGTTCTGTAATAAACATAAGCCCGCTAAGCCACCACCAACAATCAGTACCTCACAGCTTTGACTTTTCAGCACTGATGTACTTGGAACACTTTCTATCTTATTATCATCATACCAAGTTTTTACGTAAATTGGATCATTGTTATCTGGCTTTAGATTCAATCAGAGCGACCTTTATTAATAATCTTATCAAGGGATTTTATGCCAGAAGCAGCAATTAAAGTAAGAAGAAGATAAACTAATGCAGCTGAATTGAAGGGTTCAAAAACAAGAAAGCTTTGAGCTTGAAACTCGCGCATTCGCTGAGTCAAATCTCTAACTGATAATATGGAAACTAAAGAGGTATCTTTTAACATCGCAATGAACTCATTACCTAGAGCAGGTAAAACAATAGCGATTGCTTGAGGAACGATCACAAATCTAGCAACATGCCATTCTCTTAAGCCCAAAGTACGTGCCGCTTCTATTTGACCTTTTGGAATGGCCTCAATCCCAGCTCTAAAAATTTCTGCCATGTAAGCCGAATAACCAATAGCAATAGCAATTATCCCACGAGTCATCATCTGCATATCAATTAAGCCCGCCGAGGCACTCTTAATTGCTCCAGCTAAAGGCAAACCAACGTATAAAATAATAACAAGCATTGGAATACCTCGTATCGTGTCGACAAAAAAATCTGAAAATACTGCTAATGGATGTGCATTTGTCAGAAGCCCAATGGCCATCAGAAGTATAGATAGCCCACCTAACACAAAACCTATGGTTGCCATTGTTTTATTGAATTTAGATAGATAGTCAGTGCTCCATAATATGGGAAGATTTCCTACCTTATCTGCTTCTATTACGATCGCTGATACTCGTCCCTTTTCTAAACTTGTCAACGCTTGCTCAGTGGTAGCCATTGATCGAATCTTAAATGATTTAGCGCCTTCTAAATTCTGAAACTCACCGTATCGAATTATATCGGTTACTGATTGTGGAGTACCAGCAACTATTCCGATCTTTCCTTCAAGTGTACCAGCTAATACGATTTCTTCATGGGGTCTAGTTGTATAAAATATACCCAAAAGAATTAAGGAAATTCCTAGTATTGAAAATGTATATGAAGACCTTCTAGAAGGTTTTAAGTTCACTAATAAAGCCCAAACCAACCCTAAAATCGACGCACCAATATAAGCAAAAAAAGCTGCTCTCAAAGTGATCATTATACCGACTGCAAATCCCGCATGCGCAATCATTAAAACATAAAACATTCCTGAAAAATTAATCAGTACTAACAGAAATATAATGCTTTTCATGAAAAGAGATTTGTGAAGACTATTTTTTAAGAATACAAATGCTAAAGAAAAAAGATTAAATACAACTAGTAATTTTAAATATGTCCTAGAGTTTTCTAACAGCGCACTTTGAAAATTAGGCTCTAAAATAAAAGATTTATCTGACATTATAATCCAGTCAACAGTCCTTGGATCAGCTGAGTTTATTGCCACTGAAACAAAATAATTATCCGTTATCTCAAAAAAAGCTAAAACCACCAGTAAAACAAGCTGGGCTATAAAAAATATTATGGCCCTCTTACGATATCTTTCTACAAACCCTTGAAGCAAATCTGGTCTTGTAGAACTGGAAAGAGAGATGCTCCCAATTAGGCCAAACATACCAGCAGAAACCAACAACAAGAATGATAAAAACAAACTTCCAGCATTTTCCTCGATACCGAGCACTGAATATAAAGCTGGCGCATAATTTCTTGAAGAGAAAATCAGATAAATAAGGATTGGGGCTACCGCAAGAAAAATGAGATTACTTGCGCGGATACTACGAAGCCGATCTAATATTGATTGCATAATATCCTTTTAAAAATTTTCACAAATTTCAACATATCATGTCGAGCCAGGAATGGCCCGACATGAATTATTTTTTACCTTACTTAGGCCACCATTTAATAGTCAACTTCTGAAGAGTTCCATCAGCTATAATTGCCGCAAGACCTTCGTTGAAATCATCTTGCATTGAATCACCCTCTTGAAAGACCAATCCCAAAGGATCAGAAGAAAGTCCGGTTATTCCTACAGCTAATTCACCCGCAAATTCTTGCTCATATGCAGCCGCAGAAGTGCTATCGATGATTACACCATCAACGTCTCCATTCTGAACAGCAATTACTGCATTATTAAAAGAGTCAAACAAAGCCAGGTTATCTCGCCCAACCAACTCTTCACCTAAAGCGGCATTAGTAGTACCATTTTGTGAAGCAAGTTTCATAGCACCACTTTTAAAGTCGTCGATCGTTGCCCCTTTATCGGACACTCGCATCAAAATACCTTGCTGTACAATTATATAAGGGTCTGAGAAATCAACAATTTTATCCCGCTCTTCTGTAATTGTAACCCCTGACACAACCATATCAAATTCACCATTTGCTAAGGCTGGAAAAATTCCATCCCAAGCTGTTGTCACCCAATTAGGCACACAATTTATTCTTTCACAGATAGCAGCTACAACATCTACATCAAAACCTTTCACAACGCCGTCTTCAATAAACTCGTGGGGTGGGTATGTAGTATCAGATCCAATAGAAATTACCCGACCTCCAAGATCCGCCGCAAAAATTGGTCCTGCGAGAAAGATCGAAAAAATCAAGGCAAAAATAGACTTATACATATTAGTCTCCTCAAATAATAAAAAATTAAATATTGTTATATAGAAACATGAGGATGATGAATATCTTAAGTGTGGTCAAGTAAAATAAGATAAATTAGCACCAATATCTACAAAATGTACTATTTTGATCTGATTCTTAAGTGGATGGAAGACTATCTATTGTTACGCCTCGTATCTTCCATCCATTAGAAGTTTCCAACATCATATAATTTAATGTATGAATTTCGTCATCAAGGTCAGTTACCATAACCCTCTGAACCAAGATGTCATTGACTGTCAATAAATCAAGAAATAGTACAGATTTGGTTCGCCAGACCATAGGAAACCCACGGCGAACCATCATCCCAAAATTTTGATAATTGCCAAACATGTTTTTGATTGATGGGGAAGCGTAAGTAAACGCTTTTTCAAAATCATCAGTTTGAAAGGAACTAATTTGCTGAGAAATCGTTTCTTGTATTTTTTCTTTATCGCTAAGATCTGCGAAAACAGTACTCACATTGAAAAATAAAATAACACTTAAAAGAACCAATTTCATCACAAACTCCATTTTTTACAGAAGTAGTGCTGAAAAAGTTTTAATCAAAACATATTTTTGAATTTTTAAGTATTACTAATTATTAGCCAACGATTTTTTAATCAAATCGATAGTTGGTTTTACTCCATATAATGCGATAAAACCTCCAAACCTTGGGCCTTGAGAAGCGCCAAATACTACTTCATAAATAGCTTTAAACCAGTCGCGCAAGGGATCAAATTGATGATCCTTTCCCACAGAAAAAACTAAAGTCTGCAATACCTCTGCTTCAGTTGGTTCACTCCAATTACTGAGCCTTAAAATAAGATCTTCTAATGCAACACGTTCCTTTTCATTTGGAAGTCTGAACTGACGTTTTGGGGCAACAAAATCTTTAAAATACTTCACCGCAAATCCAGCAGCCTCATCAAGTTGAGGATTATTTTCTGGAGAAGAATCAGGTGCGTAACGCTTTATAAACCCCCACAATCCCTCTTTATTATCAGAAGATGCGACAGAAGCTAAATTTAGCAACATTGAAAAGGAAATAACCATGTCACTTGTAGGAACGTTCGCATTATGAATATGATATACAGGGTTATTTAACCGCTGCGTCAAATCTTGATCATGAAAAGCCCGGAGTTGCTGGTGATATTCATCTACAGCTTTTGGTATTACGTCAAAATGCATCCTTTTGGCTGTTTTTGGTTTCAAATACATAAAATACGAAAGGCTATCCGCGCTGGCATAAGTAAGCCATTCATCAATTGAAATACCATTACCTTTTGATTTTGAAATTTTTTCCCCTTTATCATCCAGGAACAATTCATATGTAAAATGCTCCGGTGCACGAGCACCCAAGATTCTACATATTTTGTCATAAATTGGAGTATTTGTAGAATGATCTTTCCCATACATCTCAAAGTCTACACCAAGTGCCGCCCACCTAGCTCCAAAATCTGGCTTCCATTGTAATTTTACATTTCCACCTGTCACTGTTTGAGTAATCTTCTCACCCTCTTCATCGATAAAAGTTATTAATCCTTTTTCTCCATCTACATCTAACATAGGAACATATAGTACCTTCCCTGTCTTGGGGGAGATCGGCAAGAAGCAACTATAAGTCTCCCTTCTCTCTTCACGAAGAGAAGCTAACATAACATCCATAATCGCTTGGTAATTTTTTGCGGCTCTCAATAAAACTTCATCAAACTTTCCAGAGCTATAAAACTGGGTTGCAGAATAAAACTCATATTCAAACCCAAAAGTATCCAAAAATCTTCGCAACATTGCATTATTATGTTCTCCAAAACTCTCATAAGTATCGAAGGGGTCTGGAACACTTGTGAGTGGTTTTTGAAGATGTTCCTTTAGTGCTTCAGGGTTAGGCACATTATCTGGGATTTTTCTCATCCCATCTAGATCATCTGAAAAACAAATCAGGCGAGTTGGTATATCTGAGATCTGCTCAAAAGCAGTTCGAACCATTGTAGTGCGAGCAACTTCCCCAAATGTTCCTATGTGTGGCAATCCACTAGGACCATAACCAGTTTCAAAGATCGCATAACCACTTTCTGGTTTATTTTTTTCAAAACGCTTTACTAGTTTTCTAGCCTCCTCAAAAGGCCACGCTTTAGATTCCCAAGCCATATCTTGCACATTTGCCATCTTATTTCCGTTCTACCAAAACAATTATTTAGTAAGCTTCCTATTGCGCTAAGAAGACAACGTCAATAAATTGATAATCACGAAGATAGGGACTTAAAATGAACGATATTTCTGCACCAATGACCGAACAAGATGCTTTAGTTACCCTTATGATCGCAGTTTCAGTTTCTGACGCTTCAATCAAAACCATAGAGTTGATGAAGATTGAAAGAATAGTAACCTATTTACCCATATTTAGAAACTATGATTTAGATAGATTAAAACGAGCTTCACAAACAGTTTTCGAATTATTTGAAGAGGAAGATGGAATCGATGCTCTGTTTGGATTGATACGCTCAGTACTGCCAAATCATCTTCATGAAACAGCCTATGCTTTAGCTTGCGACGTTGCCGCATCAGATGGAAGATTGGAGGAAATCGAATTACGTTTCTTAGAAGAAATCAGATATGAACTTAACATCGATAGATTAGCGGCAGCCGCGATTGAAAGAGGCGCGCGCGCGCGTCATTTAAAAGGATAAGCTAATTATATCTTAATGCCCAACTTTCTATTAAATCTAATTGCAGTAAGCGTATTTTTTTATTCCAAATCTTAGCTTCGGGGGGATTATCTCGATCTCTTTTGTTTAATCTATTTCTTTGCTCTAAATTTGAACCTAAAATTACAAATAATAATTTTCGACCCGATTTAGTTTCAATATAACCAGCCGTATTACTAACATAATTCAATGTGCCAGTTTTTGCCTTTATGAAGTTAGTATAACTCTTTAGTGTAGAAGACTGTGTTTTCTTGATCTTGAAGTTTTGCATTAAATTGATAGTTGAGGCATGCCATTCTGGATTTTTAAGGAATCGAATTAATTCATGAGATGACATCATGGATCCAACTCCCAAACCTGAATGGTCACTGAAATTACCTTGGTAGTTACCAATTTTATTTTCTAACCAAGATCCCATTATGTTAGCAGAAGCTTTAATCTCTTTTTTATCACCTGAAAACTTCTTAGTGGCAGATAATCCAACAATTTCTGACAAAAGATTATTGGAGTATTTTAACATTAATTGAATATTGTTAAATAAAGGCTCACTTTCTGCTTTGGCTAAAACCTTTCCCTTAGTAGGATAATGTCTGATTTCTGGTTTTGGTAATTCTATTCCTTTTTTATCTGCTATTATCCAAAATAATTCAGCGGCATAGTTGTCTGGATTCCTAACGGGCAGCCAACGTTTTTTGGCTTTTTCCAAAAATGAATGATCAAAAAACCACGTATCATTCTTACCATTATAATTATTATCTTTAAATTTATGCTTACTTTTTGAAAAATTTACATCCGTCGTTGAAACATCAAAATTATTTATCGCTGATCTTGCCTGGAACTTAAAGGAATATAATCCATTCACTGTTTCCCATTCAAATAATACCCTGTTAAAATTCAAATTCAAACCAGAAATACTCGGATTGTAGCTTAAATATTCAGGTTGATCTGAGTCAATTTCTCCATGATAAATGGCGTCAGAAGAGTCTACAATAAATTTTCCGCCCACTTTACGCAAACCATTATCCCATAAATTATCAACTAATATCACAAGATCATCATTACTCAAAGTAGGGTCGCTACCACCTCGCAATATCAAATTACCGTCGAGTATGCCGCCACTCTCTTCACCAATGGCCTCAATAGTTGTAGTAAACACATGTCCAGATCCAAGAATTTCCATTGCATAGAGAGCGGTTACAAGTTTTGTTATACTTGCTAACGGATATTGTTTTGATGGATTAATTGCTTCTAGAATTTTTGAATCTTCAATATCATAAAGAATAAATCCGATATCAGCTTCTAATTTTTTTTCATTTAAAATTGTTTCAAATAATTTAGGTTTGAAAGATTCAAAAAATATTGGACGAGGCACTGGAAGAATTGATTTTTGCAAACCTGTGGCAAAAGAATGTTGATTAAAAAAAATACAAAAAATTATAAAGGTAGGAAATAAAATACGTAAAATATTAACAAAAAATATAAATTGCATTGAAGTACTCAGAGCTTATTTTTATTTCTGATCTCAGTTGAAGAAATATCTTTTTCTGGGATATCAAAAAATGTCCAAATCGGTGTTTTAAATTTATTCAAAAGATCAAATTTCTCAGCTCGTACAAAATTTCCTTTGTACTTAGACGCGGCAATTGAACTCCAAAATCCATTGTAACCTGGTCGTGCAAAGATAACGATAGGAACCATCTGAAAAATTATTTGCCAATCCTTCCACTCATGAAACGTAAACATACTATCAGCCCCCATGAGCCATACAAAGTTAGTATCTGTGTGTTCTTTTTTCAGACACGAAAGCAAATCAATCGTGTAATTGATGTCGAATTTATTTTCTATATCTTTTACCAACATATNTGAACCTGATACCAATCTTTTTGTTTGCTCTAAGCGTTTTGCGAAATCATTTGGTATGTTTTTTTTCAAAGGGTTTCGCTTGGATACTATCCACCAAACGTTCTCTAGTGGAAGTAATTTCAAAGCCCAATTCGCAATATTCATATGACCTTCATGTGGTGGATCGAATGATCCACCAATTAGACCAACTAGATTTGGAACGTTTGATTTAGAAGAAGCTATTGCATCACCCTATACTAAAAGTTTTATAAAATTTGTAATTATTATTAAAGACAACCTTTTCACAGATCGCAAGAACCGTTAGAATAAATAGAAAAATAAATTGGAGGAAATCCTTTGGCTAGTTATCAATATGTTTACCATATGGATGGAGTATCTAAAACCTACCCAGGTGGGAAAAAATGTTTTGAGAATATTAGACTATCATTCTTACCCGGAGTTAAAATAGGTGTTGTCGGCGTCAATGGCGCCGGGAAATCTACTCTAATGAAAATTATGGCTGGGATGGACAAAGAATTCTCAGGGGAAGCATGGGCTGCAGAAGGTGCAAGTGTTGGCTACTTGCCCCAAGAGCCAAGTTTAGACGAAAGTCTTAATGTTCGTGACAATGTAATGTTAGGTGTATCTGAAAAAAAAGCAGTCTTAGATCGATATAATGAATTAGCAATGAACTATTCAGATGAAACAGCTTCTGAAATGGGAGAACTTCAAGACAAAATCGATGCAGCTGACCTTTGGAACCTCGACGCGACAATCGATATAGCTATGGAAGCTTTAAGATGCCCAGCGGATGAAAGTTCCGTCACCAATTTATCTGGTGGTGAAAGAAGACGTGTTGCTCTATGCAAATTACTTCTAGAAGCGCCCGAAATGTTGTTACTTGACGAGCCAACAAACCATCTTGATGCTGAAACAATAGCTTGGCTTCAGCAGCACTTAATTGATTATAAAGGAACTATCTTAATCGTTACACACGATAGATATTTTCTCGATAATATAACCGGATGGATTCTAGAATTAGATCGTGGTCAGGGAATCCCTTATGAAGGTAATTATTCCAGCTGGTTGGAGCAAAAAGCAAAAAGATTAGTGCATGAAGCAAAGGAAGATAAAGCAAAACAAAAAGTATTAAGCCGTGAGCTTGAATGGATAAGGGCTGGGACAAAGGCAAGGCAAGCAAAACAAAAAGCTCGTATAAACGCCTATGAAGAAATGGCAAATAAATCTGAGCGTGAAAAAATTGGAAAAGCACAAATTATCATTCCAAATGGCCCTAGATTGGGTGGAAAAGTCATTGAAGCTCAAGGCTTGAGTAAAGCCTATGGTGATAATTTATTAATTGAAGATTTATCATTTTCGCTACCTCCAGGAGGTATTATAGGCGTGATTGGGCCAAATGGCGCTGGTAAATCTACCTTGTTCAAAATCCTCACGGGCCAAGAAAACCCGGACACTGGAGTAGTAAATTATGGGGATACTGTAAAACTCTCTTTTGTCGATCAATCCCGAGACAGTCTCGACGATACAAAAACAGTATGGGAAGAAATCTCAAATAGCCAAGATATCATCTTACTGGGGGATGCTGAAATTAATGGCAGAGCCTATTGTTCATCATTTAATTTTAAGGGTGGAGATCAACAAAAAACAGTTGGTTTATTATCAGGTGGAGAGCGCAATCGCGTACATATGGCCAAATTATTAAAATCTGGAGGAAATGTACTTCTACTTGATGAGCCAACAAATGACTTAGATGTAGAAACTTTGAGNGCTCTTGAAAATGCATTGGAAGAATTTGCAGGTTGTGCTGTTATAATTTCTCATGACCGNTTTTTTCTTGATCGATTATGTACTCACATTNTGGCATTTGAGGGNGACGCAAAAGTTGAATGGTTTGAAGGTAACTTTGCAGATTATGAAGAGGACAAGAAAAGGCGATTAGGGCCAGATGCTTTGGAACCAAAACGAGTAAAATATAAAAAGTTTACAAGGTGAATTAATTTTTATTTATTGAGCATACTTTACAATTCTTATTTCTTTCTGCCTCGATTTTTCTAGTTTTGCAGCTCATTGCGTCATAAAGAAATAACTGACCTCGCAAAGAATCTCCCACTCCAGTTATTTCTTTAATCGCTTCAACAGCCATTAATGAGCCTATCACTCCAGGTAAACTTGACAAAACGCCAACATCCGCACAACTCCTTGTCAAATTATCTTTGTCAGACTCCGGAAAGATACAAGAATAGCAAGGGTAATTTTTGCTTGGATCAAATAAACTAATTTGACCCTCCCATTGAGAGATTGCTCCTGAAATTAATGGTTTTCTCTCTTTAACACATGCAAAATTTACTAGATGTCTTGTTTTTAGATTATCTGAGCCATCGATGATAATATCGTATTCACTAATTAGTTTTTGTGCATTACTTGAGTCCAGTAATCGATTGTAAGGTTTGATCTCAATATGTGGATTAATTTCCAAAATATTTTTTTGAGTTGAAAAGACTTTTGATTTTCCAACATCATGTTCTCGATACAAAATTTGACGTTGTAGATTAGACAATGAAACAATGTCATTATCGATTATGCCTATAGTTCCTATACCAGCACCAGCCAAATACATAGAAACTGGATTACCGAGCCCGCCTGCGCCAACTACTAATACCTTTGCGTTCCTAAGCCTTTGCTGTCCTTGCCCACCAATATCTTTAAGTACAAGATGTCGAGCATATCTCTCTATCTCAACGTCAGTCATATCATTCNTAGAAGAATTACTAGAATATTTTGCGATGTTATTTGTTTTTATTTTTTTTAAAACAACAATGTANCCCAGAATNACCAAAAAAACAAAACTAAGGCTTATCCACTCACTTAAAGAAACTCCAAGAGTTAATCTNACTNGATTGTTTTCTGGTAAAAAGAAAATTGCTAAGAAAATAAAGAGATAAGNAGTTAAAAATATATTTAATATTATTTTTTTTCTTACACCTAAGAATGCGAGAACTCCCACAANAATAGTTGCTATTAATAACATAAGTAACATTATTTATTACCTGTTGAACCAAAACCGCCACGATTGGACTTNTTTAAGTCNTTTACTGAAGCAAAAGTTGCCTTNACAACNGGAGAAACAATAATTTGCGCAATTCGGTCACCGTGAGACACTCGATAATTGTCTTCCCCAGTGTTAATCAAAATTACACCAACTCCACCACGATAATCACTGTCAATGGTTCCAGGANTATTAAGTACCGTAATACCATATTTCAACGCCAACCCTGATCGTGGTCTGATTTGAATCTCATAATTTTCCGGTATCTCTAAACAAAATCCAGTTGGAATTAATTTTCTTTCACCAGGCAAAATATCTAAAGTAGCCCCAGATGCGCCCAAATTCGCTCGCACATCTGCTCCAGACGAACCTATAGTCTGATAAGAAGGTAAGGGCATATTTTGATCTGCCTCTTCTTGCCAAATTAACTTTATTAAAACGTCCATATTAATTTAAATGCTTCNAAATTTTTTCAACTAATCGTTCCGCAACATTTTCTTTAGACATATCTGGCCAGTTTTCAGTATTCGTTTCGGAAATCAGACTAANTTTGTTAGACTTNCCCCCCATAACCCCACTGCCCAAAGANACATCATTAGCAACAATCCAATCGCATCCTTTTTTACCTCTCTTAGTACTAGCGTTCTCTAAGATATTTTCACTTTCCGCAGCAAAACCTATTACTAATTTTGGTCTATCTTGCTTCAANTTACTGACATAGCTCAAAATATCTTNGTTTTCTGCCAAAACTAAACTGGGNGCTTNTTGACCACTCGATTTTTTAATTTTCTGCCTCTGAACATTTTCAATTTTCCAGTCTGAGACTGCAGCTACAAAAATAGCCACTTCAGCTGGCAATGCCTCATTAACCGCCNAAAACATCTCATCAGCGGTCTCAACTTTTACTACTTTGACTCCATCGGGATAATTAACGGTGCTAGGACCAGTTATGAAAGTAACATCAGCGCCAAGTCTCGCTAACGCACTTGCAATCGCACTTCCTTGCGCGCCCGAAGACCGATTGCCAATAAATCGCACCGGATCAATCGCCTCATAGGTTGGGCCTGATGTTATAATCGCACGAATGCTGTTCAACGGGCCTTGTCTTAAAATACTTTCTGCTTTGTCAGCTATTTCGTCAGGCTCTGACATTCGACCCGGCCCATAATCCCCACAGGCCATCTTTCCTTCATTTGGACCGATAAACTTAACCCCATCTGCAACAAGTGTATCATGATTTCTTCTTGTTGATGGATGATTCCACATTCGCACATTCATCGCTGGCGCAACCAGTATCTGCTTATCTGTGGCCAACAAAAGAGTCGAAGCCAAATCATTAGCAGCCCCGTTAGCCATTTTTGACATTATATCTGCTGTTCCAGGAGCAACGATTATTAAGTCGACCGACCTTGATAGCTCTATATGACCCATTTCCGATTCTTGTGTTAAATCAAATAGGTCGAGATGGACCTTTTGCTCTGATAAAGCGCTAACAGAAAGNGGTGTTACAAATTCTCTCCCACTCTTGGTTAGGCAGGTACTGACAAAGCAACCTCGCTCTCTTAACCGTCTGATAAGCTCCAAAGACCGATAAGCAGCAATGCCTCCACCTATAATTAACAGAATTCTCTTTCCAAGCATAAAGGTNAGTCTCCAAAGAAGTATTATACGACATTCTTAGGAAAAGTGATCATTTATGGCAAGTGGCGCTTTTGTGAAATTAGCTAATCATAAGTTTGAGAGCATCGTTAGAGTTCAAACTTTTACGCATCTTTGCAAATGCAGCAGCTTCAAGTTGTCTAACTCTTTCTTTAGAAAGGCCCAGTTCTTCTCCTAAGCTCTCCAATGTTCTTCCTCCATCTGACAACCTTCGTTCGGAAATAATAAACTGTTCTCTCTCATTCAGCTTATCCATGGCCCCACTGACCCATTTCTTTAATTTTTGTTGCTCATCTGCTGCCTCATAGGCAGCTTCTCCTCCAGGAGTCTCATCTTCCAAAAGATCTATCCATTCTCTACCATCTTCTTCAGCAGCCTGCGGAACATTCAGTGAAAAATCAGAGCCGGATAAACGGCCTTGCATCAGCTCAACGGTTTGTAGTGGCACACCAAGTTCCACGGCTATTTTCTTGTTGATTTCATCCTGACCAAGATTTAAGCCCAATTCTTCTGATTCCTGCTGAACCTGCGCCTGGACTCTCCTTAGATTAAAAAAGAGAGATTTTTGGTCTGAAGTGGATCCTGTACGTACCAAAGACCAATTGCGCATCACATAGTCCTGGATCGAAGCTTTAATCCACCAAACTGCATAAGTTGAAAAACGAACCCCCCTATCTGGGTCAAACTTTTCTGCTGCCTTCATCAATCCCACTGCCGCCTCTTGGACCAAATCATTTTGAGGGGTCCCATACCTTCTGAACTTACTTGCCGTAGATATCGCCAATCTCATGTAAGCCCTGATCAGCCGATCTAATGCTTTTTCATCTCGGTTATCGCGCCATGCCACTGCCAGGTTATACTCTACATCTGGTTCGAGCATTTCAGCTTTCATTGCTTGACTGGCCAATGCACTTTTCTCATCAAAATTAGCTATCATAATTCCGCACTTTCTCAAAAGAATTTAACTTGTTATAAAAGGTATACGTGACCAAGATAATATTGGATCAAATTTTATGACAGTTAAGCCCATGAAAACTCTGATAATCGGTGGTGCAGCCAGTGGAAAATCTGCATATGCTGAAGGCTTAGCATCTAACTCAAAGCTTTATAAAATTTATTTGGCATCAGCAAATATTTACGATGAAGAGATGCAATTAAAGGTAAATAAACACAAAATTAGGCGTGGAGATGATTGGACTACAATATCAGAACCCCTAGAGGCAAAAGAAAAGATCACTTATTTAAAGGACAATCAAATAATGTTNTTTGATTGCGCAACTATGTGGCTAACTAATCAGATGCTCGACAAAGCAGATATTCAAAGTGAAATCTCACAGTTAATTGATTCTATAATGCTTTCAAAAGGCTCCATAATAGTAGTAACTAACGAAGTAGGATCNGGAATTGTGCCAGAAAACTCGATGGCTCGGCAATTTAGAGAGCTCCAAGGACTTTTGAATCAAGAGTTGGCCTCCATAAGCGACTCGGTGATCCAAGTAATTGCAGGCTTACCATTATTTTTAAAGCAACCTTTATGACGGATTGGTGGTGGATACGCCATGGACCAACGCATGCAAAATCCATGGTTGGGTGGAGNGATATTAAGGCAGATCTNTCNGATCNTGAAACAATTAAAAAACTAAATGAATACCTTCCTAAAAGTGCTGACTTAGTTTCATCAGACTTATCACGGACAATTGAGACAGCAAATGTAATNCAACATAATCGCAATCGTATTCCTCATGAATTTAATCTTAGGGAATTTAATTTCGGAGACTGGGATGGAAAACATTGGGAAGANATCTCNAAACTNGATCCTGAACTTTCTTATGCTTACTGGTCGACGCCAGGTGATGTTTCGCCTCCAAATGGTGAAAGCTGGAATGCGGCAGCTGAAAGAATTAATGAATGTGTTGATAAAATAAGTGAAAGTAATAAAAACTCCGACATTGTTGTGGTAGCCCATTTTGGAGTTATATTGACTCAAATTCAGCGGGCTTTAAAAATTACACCTTTGAAAACAATGTCATACAAAATAGATAATTTTTCGGTAACTAGAATTCGGATTTGTAAAAAGAAGTGGCAAGTTCTTGAAATCAANACNGTGCTATAAATAAGGCAGCAATTACATAACGNCCTTACCTTCAATAACTTTCCAAANAATCTCAGCAATATTTTCCTTATTAAATCGTTCGAGCTCCTGAATACCNGTGGGTGACGTCACATTAATTTCTGTTAACCAATTACCAATAACATCTATTCCCACAAAAATTTGACCTTTTTCCCTTAACAAAGGCCCAATCTGGTCACAAATCTCTATATCTCTTTNAGAAAGCTTCACTTTTTCGGGACGNCCACCTACGTGCATGTTGGAGCGCGTTTCTCCTTGGGCTGGGACTCTATTAATTGCTCCGACGGGCTTTCCATCAACCAAAATTACCCTTTTATCCCCNTTAGAAACATCAGGTAAAAATTGCTGTGCNATTAATGGCTCTCTATTAATACCAGAAAAAAGCTCATGCAAAGAACTAATATTTTTATCTTCCACACCTAGCCGGAAGACTCCTGCCCCACCATTGCCATAAAGAGGTTTGATTATAATATCTTTATATTTCTCTTTAAATTCTTTTAAAGCTGAAAGATCTCTAGCGATTAATGTGGGAGGAGTTAACTCAGGAAACTCCAATACAAGCAATTTTTCAGGATAGTTGCGAACCCAGAACGGGTCATTTACNACCAAAACATCTCCACTCAATCTNTCNAANATNTGAGTATAGGTAATATANCCCATGTCAAATGGTGGATCTTGACGCAGCCAAACNACATCANAATCACGCAAATTCATCAAATATTTTTTTCCTAAACNAAAATGATCACCCATCTCTCGTCTTACTGTTAAATCATGTCCAAGAGCTAAAACATTGCCATTNTCTAATCTCAGGTTTTCAGGGTTATAGTAAAATAACGTATGTCCTCGTTTTTGAGCCTCCTCNGCCAAGCGAAAAGTGCTGTCTGCATTAATATCTACTGATTGAATCGGGTCCATTTGAAAAGCAACTTTTAATGACATTAATTCAGGTCCTCTGTTATTTTAGGTTTTTTTAAATATGATGAGATCTCATATTCTTACAATACTTTAATTATTACTTTCTAATGTTCCGTTCAAAATAAAAATAAGCTCTTCACTGTTCATTAATCTTCAATGCAGATTTATAAACTATATTTTTATTTACACCTAAGTTTTCTGAAACAATCTTTACTGACTCCTTGAGGCTGTGGCTTTTCATTAATTTTTTTAAAGACATATCAATTTCATTCATACCAACTAACTCCTCAATTCTCGGTGAAATTAATAAGACCAATTCCCCTTTTAAAATATCGCTTTGTAACGATTCTTTGACTTGCGAAGCTGTCCCACGATAAATTGTTTCAAATTTTTTTGTTAACTCACGACATACTACAATTTTTCTTTTCTCACCAAGTATTGGGATCAAATCTTCTAATGTGGACAAGATCCGGCTTGGGGNTTCAAAAAAGATTAAAGTGGTGGAATATAAATCACATTTGTTAAAATATTTTAATCTAGAAAGCTTTTGGCTTGGCAAGAATCCACAAAATGTAAATCTATCAGTTGGCAATCCAGATACAGTAAGAGCCGTAAGCAAGGCAGAAGGGCCNGGAGAGGCTGTAACCAAAACATCAATATTAGTGGCTTCGTTAACAAGTAGATAGCCGGGATCAGAAATCAAAGGCGTCCCCGCATCAGAAACTAAGGCTATCGAATGCCCTTCTTTCAACAAATTCATTATTTTCGGAACTTGTTTTTTCGCATTATGATCATGATATGCGAGTATCCTCACCTTACTCACTGAGATCTCATAAATATTCAATAATTTCTTAATCACCCTGGTATCTTCAGCCAAAATGACATCAGCCGAGGACAACACATCCAAAGCATTTAAAGTTATGTCCCTTGCTCGTCCGATTGGTATAGACACAATATATAGCCCGGGATCTAGGGACTTAACTTGGTAATACAAATTGCGATCCTTCCAAGAATATTTACTTACGCCCAATAACAGCTTACTTTTTCATTATCTATTATATTATAAGGTATACAAATCAAAATTTTAAAAATGCTCAACGAGAACGTCTTTACAAAAAAATTTGACAAATAGAAGAATTCCAGGATTTTAACTTGTTATAACCAACAAATCAGAGAGTTATCAATAATTTGAAAACAGTCAACAAAAATAGGTTATCTACCAAAACGATTGCGGCAAAAAATCAAGATAAGGGGCAATTATATGATAAAATTTGTTCAACCTTAGATCCTTCAGATAGCCCCAAACAAAAAAGACAAAAATTTGTAAAATTCCTGCGCGAAAAAATACAAACCAATTTTAAGAAGTTACAATCTGAATTTGAAAATAAGAATATTTCTTTTTCCAGCTTATCAAACAGTATCATTAAAGAAACTGATTTGATTATCAGCACAACGTTCAAATTAGCAACTTCAAACTTACATCCAACTCCGGCACCAACTGAAGCCGAACGCTTATCGATTATAGCTGTTGGCGGTTATGGAAGAGAAGAAATGGCCCCCTTTTCAGATATAGATATATTATTTCTCACGCCGTATAAAACCACACCCTGGACTGAAAATGTCATCGAAAGTATGCTTTATATTTTATGGGATCTAAAACTCCAAATTGGACATGCCACAAGATCTATAGATGAATGCATTCTTCTGGGAGGGAAAGATTTCACAATAAGAACATCTTTGCTGGAAACAAGACCAATTTGTGGGGATAAAAACTTAGGAGATGAATTAACTAATCGTCTTTGGAATGAATTGTTTCAGACAAGCACAACTGAATTTATTACCGCTAAATTAAAAGAACGAGCTACCCGTCATAAAAAGCATGGAGAAAATAGATATTTATTAGAACCAAACATAAAAGAGGGTAAAGGGGGNTTGCGAGANCTNCAGTCNTTATTTTGGATNGCAAAATATATTCATCATGTCGAAAAACCNGTAGAGTTAATTCAAAAAGGNGTTTTTAANGATCANGAATATACCAAATTTGTNAATGCGAGCAACTTTNTTTGGCAAGTAAGATGTCATCTGCACTTTNTAAATAATAAAGCNTCAGAGCANTTNAATTTTGATTCACAATTTGAAATAGCAAAACGACTCTCNTATCAGGATTTGGATGGCCGTTTNGCAGTTGAGCATTTCATGCAGGATTATTTNAANCATGCNACGTNTGTTGGAGAATTAACNCGCATTTTTTTNACTGATTTNGAAGCTCGCCATGTAAAAAAACANCCAAATGTTAGACAAATACTACGCTCTGCTGGAAAACGNCTCACAACGAAACTAAATCCGCTGTTTAAACTACAACACAATCGAATCAANGTTATNAAAGGCGACACTTTCTCAAGCCACCCAATCAATATATTTATCATATTTGATGAAGCTTTACGAACAGGTTATTTAATTCATCCTAACGCAATGCGTCTCATTGCATCTAACATAAGATTTATTGATGATTCCTTAAGACAGAATGCCAATGCTCAAACAATATTTTTAAATCTGTTGTTGGAGAGAGGAAATCCTGTACGGGCATTAAGGCGTATGAATGAACTAGGAGTATTATCTTCATTCATCCCCGAATTTGAACCTATTGTAGCAATGATGCAATTTAACGTTTATCATCATTATACCGTTGATGAGCATACTATCCAATGTATTGAAAACCTAGCCTTACTTGAACAAAATCAGTTAATAGAAGATCTTCCTTTAGCATCAGCTATCTTAAAAAAAGGTCTAAACAGGCGGGTACTATATTTATCGTTATTATTACATGACATTGGAAAAGGTCGGACAGAGGATCATTCCAGTCTCGGCAGTAAACTTGCTTCTAAAGTTTGTGCTAGACTTAAATTAAAAAAAACAGAAAGTGACCTCATTGAATGGTTAGTTAGGAACCACTTATTAATGTCTGATTTTGCTCAAAAGAGAGATTTGAGTGATCCTAGAACAGTTCGAGATTTTGCAAGACTCGTGGAAAGCAGAACAAAATTAAAATTATTAACTGTTTTAACGGTTTGTGATATCCGAGGAGTTGGTCCAGGTGTATGGAATAATTGGAAAGCGCAATTAATAAGAAATCTTTATTTTTTGACATACAATGCATTAAGCTCAGGGATGAAAGATACTGGTAATGTCATTACAGAAGAGCAGTCAAAGAAAACTCTTAAAGAAAAGCTAAACGGATGGGATCCAAAAGAAATAGAAAAAGAACTTGGCAGACATTATAAATCGTACTGGCAAGGTTTAGATTCGAGCACTCACTTTGTAATGGCAAAATTACTTCGGCATATATCCAATGTCGAAATGAAAATAGTACTTGATTTAGACCCAGAGAAAGATGCAACGAGGGTCTGTTTTGTGATGCCAGACCATCCAGGAATCTTTTCTAGATTGGCTGGTGCAGTTGCTTTAGCAGGTGCAAATGTTGTTGATGCGCGCACCTATACTAGTTCGGATGGCTTTGCCACTGCCATATTTTGGCTTCAGGATAAAAATAAGAGCCCTTACAAAGAAGAACAATTCTCAAAGTTAAACACAACGATTAAAAATAGTCTTTCCGGAAATGTTCTTTCTACAGAAGCATTTAAAATTCGTGACAAAATTAAGAAGCGAGAGCGTGATTTTCAGGTTCCAACCGAAATCTTATTTGATAATGATGGTTCAGAAATTTACACGATTATTGAAGTTGACACGCGAGACAGACCCGGATTGCTTTTTGATCTAACGCGTACTATTTCAGGAGCTAATATTTACATAGCATCCGCAGTTATTGCGACTTATGGCTTGCAAGCAGTAGATGTGTTCTATGTAAAAGATATGTTTGGATTGAAATTATATTCCCAGTCAAAACAACAATCATTAGAAAAAAAATTACTTAAAGCAATTGAATTTGGAACCAAAAGAGCTTCAGCATGAAAATAACTCGGTTAAGTTCTAATTTTTTTTCAGTGAGTATTTGGACACTAGCTAGCAGAATTCTTGGCTTTATTAGAGATATCTTAATGGCGGCCTTACTTGGA
>PARX01000016.1 GCA_002712045.1 Paracoccaceae bacterium | reverse complement strand
ATTAAATCTGAACATGATTAATATAAGTCTGCATGCAAATAAACTAAAAAACCTCTTATCAACTCAATTGAAAGGAACTCAATGGAACCTGTATCGCCCTGATGATGATATAGATACATCTTCTCATATTGTAAGTATAGAATCTTCCTCACATAACATTCGTAAACAATTCGAAAAACTAAAGAGTAACGCCATTATCTGCGGGATTCGTAATAATAGAATACGAATATCAATATCTCATTATAATAATCAGACGGATATTGAGAAGCTAATAAATGTTTTAAGTTGATCGACCAACAGCTGATCTAAATTTATCATAGAAGCTAGAGCCAACGCAAACCTCCTTGTAGATTCCTATTTTAAGAAAAATTAAGTACCTGATTATTTAAATCACAATTGTATTGACTTATCTGAGTATTTTTGTCAGGTATAAAAAATAGTCAAACTAAATTTAATAAATCATCATGTTTAATTGTCACGAAAATCCAATAATGCCTCCACCTCGCGGAGCAGTAGCAGTCAGTTTTATAAATGAATTAACAATTTGTGAAAAATCAGCTGTTTCCTTTTTACGGTATTGGGGCTCAACAAAAACACAGCCAGCAGCAATTGGGGAACTCATTTGGCAACTTGGGAAAGAAGAAGGTCAAAGTGGGATCCAATGCTTAGACCAAATTAGCATTATTTTAAAAGAAAAATCGAGGCGACCATTTCTATATCATGATGTTATCTGTGATTGCGTAGGTGCTCACGAGATGTGCTTTGCTAAACTCATAAGCCTATCAGCAAAAAACCAAAAAACGGACGCGATGATCTTTGCAAATCACCTAGTAAAACCTCAGGCTTTAGAGGGAATTTACAATTTAGCGCAGAAATTTTCACACATATTAAACCTAATGATTAGGCCTGATAACTTAATTGAACGAAATTCAAATACAGCTAACAAAGAAAACTTAGACCGACAAACAATTGATTTTGTGGAGTAAGACAAAAAATGCAAAAGAGAAACCATTTTATTGCTGGAACCATTATTAATTGCCTTCAGAAAAAGAAAAATAAACAAACTAAAAATGATTTCACTGACAATGTTC
The DNA here is from genome assembly GCA_002712045.1 of Paracoccaceae bacterium. GTDB lineage: Bacteria > Pseudomonadota > Alphaproteobacteria > Rhodobacterales > Rhodobacteraceae. Next base: position 36,586 of record PARX01000016.1, on the reverse strand, counting down.
AATCTGAAAAATACATTGCGCATTATAAAACTGAATTATTTGAAAAGGGATACCAACTTGATCAATCGAACGGAGCGATAATTGATTGGCTCTTAGATAGACAATCTCAAAAGCGATAAATTGATGAAGACTCAAACAAAACCGTTACTTTCTCTTCCTAGTAAAGAAAGCAAAAATTCTTCTACCCCTATGTATGCAGCTAAAGATCTAACGAAAGCTGGTGACGTTGCCCATATTTCCTTGCAAGAAAAAATATATATTTTGCGAATTACTAGAGCTGGCAAATTGATTCTAACAAAATGACCAAATCTAAGGAGAATAATAATGATCACGCACGATTTGGAGCTACTCCTGTCGGCTTACTTGTTGAGCTCGAGGACATTGAAGAAAGATCAATTTCAATTTTCAGAGCATTTAATAGTCATGAACATGATCGCTTCGACTTGATTTCATATTTATTGATTTCTCTCGGTAGCACTAGGGGTAAAGAGTTCATCACTTGCTTAAAAGAAATTAATGAAATTTTACAAGAACATGGTCGAAGAAGATTTGAATTCCGAAGAGTAAATTGTCGGTGCATTGGATCTGATGAAGCACTGCTGGCGGAAATCATTCGCACATCATCATTAGATCAAATTGATGATGTAATAACTATGTCCTCCTTATTCTTAAAACCAAATCTAATAATTTCTTTTACTAAGCTAACCGAGCAATTTAGTTTAGACCTTAAAAACTTGATAAAGCGTTCCACAAAAAACGACTATATTTTTGAAAACGTAAATTCAAAATTACATTAAAGGATATAAATATGAACCAAATAATATTAAACATAGAAAAAAGTGAAACCAGCGAGAATTTAACTGAAAGCGATATAATCAGACGAACCACTGATATATTCAAAGCTATCGGGCATGAAGGTCGATTAAAAATCTTATATAACCTCATACAAAGTGAAAAAACTGTTTCAATGTTGGAAAGAGCTTTGCCCTATAAACAGGCAGCAATAAGTCAACAACTGGCTCGACTACGCTTTAGTGGAATCGTTAATTGTCGGCGAGAAGGAAAGATGATTTATTATAAGATCACTAATGAAAAAATTTCCCACCTACTAGCAACGATTAGAGATAAGTTCTAATGGGCATTTAACTATTTTTTACTTTTCAATGTAATTTCATCTAAAGAACGGCTGATACAGTTGTTAAGAATTTTTGATAATCTTCGTGATTATTCCATACATTTGGTGTGATCCTTAACACCCCCCCCCGCTCCGATAGGTAAATTTTATTAGAAGCTAATATTTTCATAAGATCCTTTGGTGAATTTTTTGGCTGTTTTGCACCAATAAAATGAGGTCCCCTATCAGCATCTGATGGAATTACAAACCCCAAACTTCGAAGTTGATCAGAAAGCATCGAATTATTTTTCTGTAAGGTTTTCTCTATATTTTTAATACCCCACTTGTGGAGCTGCTTTAAGGCTTCGATAGAACCAGGAAGCAAGGCAAAGTTTGCTCTCTCCCCCATATCAAACCTAACTGCTCCATCCTCATAATGATCAGTGTAATTAACTAAGTTAGAAAAATTCTTTCCATCGCGTCTAGAAATCCAATTTCCTTCCAACGGCTCTCCATTCCAATGCTTTTCACTAACATATAGATAGCCAGTGGAATAAGGCGACATCATCCACTTATATGCTGCAACGACTGCAAAATCTGGATCAATTTTTTCCAAATCTGTATTCACCGCACCCACAGACTGCGTCAAATCTAAAACTAATGCTGCCCCTACTTCCTTGCAACGCAGGCTAATTGAAGGAAGATCAAGCATCAGCCCATTGGTCCACAAAACATTTGGCACNGCAACGATAGCGCATTGTTCATTAATAAATTCTAGAACTAATTCTGTTAAATTTCTGTCCTTTTTCTCTTTAACTTTTATTAGTTTTCCACCTGTCTCATTAACTAACCGCAGCCAAGGATAAACATGCGACGGAAATTGGTTTTCNAACATAACGACAGACCTGCCNCTGCCTACCTTTAGATTTTTCGCTGCTGTTTCTAATCCATATGAAGCAGACGGTACTAAAGCTATATTTTTCGAATTAACATTCACCAAATTAGCAAATAACGTACGTGCTGTTTCAGAATTTTCAAAAAAATCATTAATTGTCAAATCCCAAGGAGAAGCCTTAAGCTTCGCACCATAATTTATAGCATTAACAACAGAATTCATCAAAGGAGACATATAAGCCGTATTTAAATAGNCAACATCACTAGGAATAGAAAATAAACTTCGTTGGCANCGTATCATTACATGGCTCTATAAATACTAATGTTTAAAGAAATATAACAAGTTAAAATCTCAACGACAAACATGACATACCACCATCTAACTTTGCACATTCTGTGTTACTTACTTCTCTCACTAAATAACCTGCTTTTTGAAGCTTTTCCAATGTCTTTGGAAATCCAGCAGGAAAAATAACAAAATCGTTGTACCTAATTGCATTGGCCGCAGCCTCTTCACCATCACACGTATTAATCACATTATATTGTGAAAAACACCCCGNTGCTTCTANTCTCTTTGTGCAAAGTATTGTCTCAGNATCCAACAATGAGCAATCCGTCTTAAAATGCAAAATATCATCAGGTGTGAACACTTCCCTGACAGAATAACCCCAATCAGATAAAAGTTGTTCCAATTGCCTAACCCCCTCCTCATTGGTTCTGGAAGACCGTCCAACTAAAACTTCTGTTTCAGTTGTTAATATATCCCCTGCTTCGATCAAGCCAGGTTTTTCAATTCTTAAAACATTGTCAAATAATTCTTTTATGGTCGACTCAATTTCCGATACTTCGCCTGCACGAGACGGCGCTCCAGGACGCATCAGAATTGCTAGATTTGACAGACAAAGAACTGTATCTTCAACAAAAGTACTATCGGGAAAACTTTGCAATGGAGGTAATTCAATTATCTCTGCCCCAGCTTCTCTTAGAGCCAAGCTATAATCTTTATGATCCAAAAGCATTTTCTCAAAATTAGGGCTTCCAATATCGTCAAACCTTAAGCCATTTACAACGCTCTCACTTGGTAAACGCGTAATTGCATGAGAAAACTTATACGAGCGATACATTTTTCAACTCAAATTCAACTNTAGTGCTCATACACTTGATCCACTTATCCAAGTTTTCGTAATGTTTGCCGTTGTTGCTAACATTATTATTTTCTGAACTAAATCTAGCTCACTATCAATATCTTCGTAGACTGGTATAATTGCATTATCCACTTTGGTATCAATTAATATAGCATCAAAAAAACTTCCCTTTTCAAAACTTCCGGTTGATAAATCCAAAACCTCGGCACCACCTTTTGTTGCCAGGTAAAATGCATCGCTAAAATCCACTCTACTCTTTGGCACTCCACGGTCATCACGTTCTAAATTCGGATCCGTACCATTTTCTAATGCCCGAGCAGCAGTTATGGCACTTCTACAGCTATCTAAAACTGATGCGCTTGGCCCACCAGATATATCAGTACCCAAACCAACTCTTAGCCCTTTTTCAAGAGCACGTCTTAAAGGAAATACGGCATCAGAAAAAAAATAATTGGACAACGGGCAATGAGCAATACCAGCACCCTGNCCCTTGATCAAATCCATATCATTTTCTGANATAAAGTTCCCATGAGCTAAAATAGTGGATTTAGTTAATAATCCATATTCCATTAAAGCTTCCGTGTCAGATTTCCCACAACGCTCAATTACATAATTATGCTCCCAATCACTCTCAGAGCAATGCGTTTGGACATAACTCGAATGCTTAGAAGCAAGATCGCCGAGAGCGTTTAAAGCCTCATCAGTACAACTTGGTATAAACCGAGGCGTCACCGCAACATTCACTTTATTTTCAATATTTTGCCNATGGTTCTTCACATAATNAAGAAATTCTGAAGTCCCATCGATTGCCGCCTGTGTTGATTCATCACGATAATAATCTGGACATTGATCCGTGTTATCCATTACCACTTTACCTATTATTGCTCTTTGCCCCTTNTTAATACAAACGTCAGCCAAAATTTGATTGGCTCTTTGGTGGATCGTACCATAATAAACCGCTGTAGTAGTCCCTGCCTTAAGGAGTGACGTTACCAATTCAGAGTATATGGTTCTAGCAAAATCCTCATCTTCATATTTTGCTTCTAGCGGAAAGGTATACTTTTGAAGCCAAACTTCCAAAGGTACGTCCAAAGCTTTTCCTAGTTGTGGCCATTGCGGTGCATGAATNTGTAAATCGGTAAAACCTGGCAATAAATACTGATGATCTAAAAGCTCATAGAGTGCACTTGCATCTTTAAATTTATTTTTAGTCTGTTCATGATTAAGAGCATCATTCTTTACATGATCAACAATTTTACCCTCACCATCTATTATCAGTAAAGCATTCTCTGAAAATTCAATCGCTCCCCTTTTGGGACAGTGAATTAATGTACCCAAAATCGCTTTATTTTTTAGATTGTGCAAGTCAAACTCCTTATCCGTTAAGTTAATCCTTAAAGTCTTTTTCGATATTTGAAATACTCAATTAAGAAAAGTTATTCTTTCAGGTGTTTCGCAAAATACAAGACACAAAACACTCAACAGCAAAATCCTTCGTTAATATTCCAGGGGAAAAGCGCAATATGCTGCCTCTATTATCTATCAGAACAGACTCCCTCGCACAGTCATCAATAACTCTTTTTGCATTTTCAGTAGTGCCCACATTAACCATAACCGATCCACCTCGAGCGTTAGAGGCAATAGGCGTCACAAGATTAATTCGATCTATAACCAATAAGTCTATTAACTCATCAGTCATACGAGANTTATGTTCTTCTTGAAGAATATTGCCACCTTGAACGACCCAATTAAGACCAGGTAATCCAGCTACGTAAGGCATCGGATTAGGAGTCCCATTTTCGAATCTCTTAGAATTAGTTGCCAAATGAAAATTATCAATATCCCAATTCATTGGATTTTCTTGGCTAAACCAACCTCTAAACTTTGGTTCAAATAACTCTATTCGGCTTTTGCGCACCCATATTACCCCNGCACCCGCCGTACCACATAACCACTTTAGCGAAGTTGAAATAAGAGCATCAAATCGATCAGGTAAGTTTAATTTCCGAACCCCAATACATTGTGTTGCATCACATACTAAAATACAACTTTCCGGTGCTTCAATCGCAATAGCTTCCAAATCCATCATAGCAGAAGTTGTTGAGCTAACCCAGGTTACCAGAGCCAATGCTACATCTTCATTTTTTAATTCTTTAAGGTAATCACTATTTTCGACATGATATTGTCCTTGCCGAATAGCCACCCTTCTTATGTTAAACTTTAGGAGCTTCTGCATTCCTTGAAGTAAGAAATGTAGCGAAGGAAAAGCATCATCCGCAATCAGAATAGACTTTCCTTCTAAATAATCAGAACCTAAGCCATCAATTATTCTCAAGAATCCAGAAGTCACACTATCTACCAGGCCGATTTCTTCACTGGACGCACTGGGGCCCAGCAACATGGAAAAACTCTGCCTAAACTCCTCCAACATTGATAGAGCCTTCGGCCATACATCTGGAATAGGCGCAGTCCACATCAAAGAAAAATCAGATACGGCAGCTGCCATTTCTTGGCTGCCATTGGGACGATGGCCCACCGAATGATACAAAGCATAACCGTCTTCTATTGAATCTCTGTTCTTTAACATTTTACTAATTCCGCTAATTATTCACTCAACAAACGGCACATCAAAATTTTAATGGCCTCAATCTTTTACAAGCACATAAATATTAATAACTCCAGAAGATATCGCTTTGTCTACTCCCAAACTTGCATAGGATCTGGTAAAGGAATCGCAGAGAGCAATTCTTTTGTATAAGAATGCTGTGGAGCTTCAAACAACTTATCAGTTAATGAGCTTTCGATTAAATTTCCATCCTTTAGAACGATTATTTTATTACTTAAGCGACGTACCACAGATAAATCATGACTTATAAAAGCTAAAGTCAAGCCTAGGTCGATGACCAACTCTTGTAACAAGCTCAATATTTTTGCTTGGCTAGAAACATCCAGACCAGATACTATTTCATCAGCAAGGATAAAGTTTGGTTTAAGAGCGATAGCCCGCGCAATACCAATTCTTTGACGTTGGCCTCCAGAAAGCTCATGAGGATATCTGAACTTGAAGCTTTTGGGCAAACCAACTTGATCTAGAGCTTCTTCAATTAGAAAATCAACCCTCTCAAACCCATGTAACTTCAAAGGCCCACCAATTATCGCACCCACTCGATGTCTCGGATTTAATGAAGACATAGGATCCTGAAAAATCATTTGAAACCTTCTCCGTAAAGGGCGAAGTTCATATTCATTTAGATTGGTTATATCCTTACCTTCAAAAATAACCTTACCACCACTTGGTTCAATCAAGCGCAACATTGCTCTTCCAAGTGTAGATTTGCCGGAACCGGAGCCACCTACAATTCCAATCACATCACGGTGCTGAATATTGAAAGTTATGTCTTTCAATATCTCTAACTTCGGTGCAGCACCGATGATTGGTTTTCTCGCCATATCAAAAACGTCAACAGATAACTTTTGAACTTCAAAAATATTATCTACCATTAGACCATTCCCGATCCAGCCGTAACACTTCTTCTTTTACAGAATTTAAAATTTTTTCTGAAACTGGAATAAGATCAGAGTTAGGATCCGTATATTTTGGTGTTGCCGCTAACAAGGCCTTAGAATACGGATGAGACGGGTTATCAAAAAACAATGAAACACTCGTATCTTCTATAACTTTACCCAAAAATAAGACAGATAAACTTTGGCAGACTTTTGAAACAACTCCCAGATCATGGGTCACAAATAGTAGAGTTGCCCCATGTCGAGATTGCATCTCACCAATTAAGCTAACTATTTGCTTTTGTACCGTCACATCAAGTGCTGTTGTAGGTTCATCAGCAATAATTAATTTAGGTTCCGCTGCAAATGCTGACGCAATCAATATTCTTTGCCGCATACCTCCTGATAGCTCGTGTGGAAAACTATTTATCACGCGTTTTGGATCTGGAATCCTCACCTCATCCAGTAAATCATAAGTCCTTTTAACAGCATCGCTTTTAGACCATCCCAAGATGTCAACCAATCTATTCGTAATCTGGCGCCCTATTCGATGAGACGGGTTTAAGGCTGTCAGTGGATCTTGGGGAATTAAAGCTGCATTTGCACCAATTTCTTTTCGCAGTTCGCGAGGGTTCAAATTCAGCAAATTTTTNCCTTGAAATAGAATTTCTCCTTCNTCAATTTTCAAAGCTNTNGGTAATATACCNAAGATNGCTTTNCCAATCATACTTTTGCCAGCACCACTTTCNCCCACTAATCCNCGGACATCACCCCTNGCNAANTCCATATTTACTGATCNNAGTATTCTTTCCCCATTNTGAAGAGANATAGAAAGNTTACGTATTGATAAAAAAGNAGTCATCTCAAAACCGGATCAAAGCGATCTTTTAGCCCTTCACCAAGTTGGCTAAATGAAAGAACAGTCANNAAAAGCGTAATTAAAGGAAAAACGATNACCCACCAGGCTTGATGNACTGAAGTTCTACCTTCGGATATCATTCCTCCCCATGTTGGAAAATCTGTCGATATTGATAAATTAACAAAGCTTAAAATGGCCTCAACAATTACGGCAATACCCATCTCCAAGGTCAACAAAACAACAATCGTTGGCAAAACATTTGGGAAAATTTCTTTAACCATAATCCCAAANCGTGCTCGCCCAGCAGCCTGAGCAGACGCAACATANTCCATNGCANNTTGGCTCATTGTTTCGGCTCGTATCACCCTACAAAACCTGGTCCANTCAATAACAATTATTGCAATAATNATAGAAGTAAGGCCTGTNCCTAAAACAGCAATAAGCAATATAGCGAATAAAACTGGAGGAAATGCCATCCATATATCAACCAACCTTGATATCACTAAATCTACCCAACCACCAAAATAACCAGCTAAAACTCCCAAGGTTGCACCAATAATGCAGGTAGCAGTGCTCGCAATCAAGGCTACCAATAAAGCAATCNGGGCACCATATAAAATTCTACTNAAAACATCTCTTCCTAAACTATCTGANCCCAAATAGTATGTTGACTCATAGCCATCCATCCAAATGGGTGGCAATCTTGAAGCAAATAAATCTTGCGCCAATGGATCATGCGGACTGATTATTGGCGCAAATAACGTCGCCAGAAACAAAAAGAGCAACCATCCGCCAGAGAGCCACATTCTAAGGCCAATTTTCCGACTAATATTTCTAGACGCATCAACCATTTCGGAGCTTTGGGTTTAGCAACGTGTAGGTTAGATCAACCAATAAATTTACAAGAGTAAAAATAAGAGCAAACAATATCACAATCCCTTGGATTAAAGGCAAATCCCTATTTATTACGGCATCAATAGCCATATTTCCCAAGCCTTCATAAGAAAATAAACGTTCAATAATTACTGTNCCACCAATTAAGAATGTGAATTGCACACCAACTAAGGTCAGTGTAGGTAGCACAGCATTTGGTAAGGCTTCCCTTAAAATTACGTGATTTTCACTATAACCCTTAGTGCGGCTTAATGTGACGTAATCCAGATGCATAGTTTCTTTTAGAGACTGCTTCAATAATTGCGAAATAATTGCAGCTAAAGGTATTGAAAGTGCAACAGCTGGCATNAGCATATGGGCTAATAAATCAGCAAAGACTTTAAGATCAAATCTCACAATACTTTCCACCAAATAGAATTGAGTTGAATAATCGATGTCTAGGAATGGTGATATACGGCCAGAAATATGAAAAATCGGCCACATAACACCAAAAAGTAAAATAAAAATAAGCCCCCAAAGAAAGTCANGTATCGACATAGCCATGCCATTGATCCCATCAATTATTCCTTCAATTTTCGTCTCACGAAGTCTTGTACCTAAAAGCGATAATGTGCCACCCAGAATACATGCAATTAATAAGGCTAGCAAAGATAATTCCAAAGTAGCAGGCAATCGCCCAAGCACCAAAGATAAAACTGGTTGTCTTAGGGAAATAGAAGTTCCAAAATCGCCACTTAAAACACCGCTTATCCAGATAAAAAACTGCTCTATTATAGATTTATCAAAACCGTAAAGAATTTTTAACCTCAAAATATCATCATCACTCGCTCCTGGTGGGAGCATCATTGAGATAGGATTTCCAGGGACCACTCTTATTACAACAAAAACTATAATTGAAACGCCTATCAACGTTACAGCTATAGATAAAATTCTAATAAATAATCTCTTTAAAATGGGCATTTAGCGCCTTTTAATTCAGGACCATCAAAACGAGGCTTCGATGGTCCTGTTTTTATCAACCTCTAGTCATCAAATGAGGTAATAATGCACCTGAAGCATGAGGAACAACATTTACACCTGAGGAATGAAGAATGGGCTGCACGTATTGTAGCAGCGGTATCACCAATGCGTTTTCCGCAATATATCGATCAACAGCTTTCCAACCCGCAATTCTTTTTGCCTCATCAGACTCTCCCCAAAGTGGGCCAATCATATTGATTAGGTCTTCTCCATCCCAAACCGAATGAGGTGAAGGTCCGAACATCGCGAAGCCAGTAGAAGTTGTTGGATCCCCAACTGAGTTGCCCCAGTTATAAAAAGCGGCTGGAGCAAGAGTGTCTGTTGCCCTAAGCTCATAATGTTTTGCAATTTCATAAACTTCTATTTCCGCTTCGATACCAACTTTACGCCATAATCCTACGATCGCTTGAATTACNTCATAATCTTTNGGNTTAAATCCTTTTGTAGTTTGGATTTTAAACTTCACTGGATTATCAGTCGAATAACCAGAAGCAGCAAGAAGTTCTACTGATTTTTCTGGGTTATAGGCTACAGAAATTGATGGATCATAGGCCGAATAATCAGGTGTTTGCAACGTATCNATTGCAACACCNTANCCNGACATTAAGCGTTCAATAATCAAAGGTTTATTGATAGCGTGAGCCGCCGCCATGCGCACATTAGGATCTAACATTACATCGATATCATTTAGGAAGATCATGCCAATATCGGAAACAGGCGCTGCCGTTCCATTAATACCAGACTTGCCGCGCAACCGATCNTATTCCTCGTAAGACATTTCCAAGGTTACGTGAGAATTTCCAGATTCGATCTCAGCAACTCTGGATGACGCATCCGTAACAAACTTGATCGTAACATTTTCAAATTCTGGCTTGCCNCCCCAATAATTAGCATTTGCTTTTAATCTTACAAATGCATTTCGCTCAAACTTATCAACCATGTACGGACCAGTTCCGATTGGCGCTGCTTCAAAGCCTTCTGCACCAACTTTTTCATAATACGCTTTTGGCATAACGTAACCCGTTAAGAACGACATCCACTTAAAAATAGTTGGATCATATCGTAGCACATCCCCTGTAATGTGATTGCCATCAATTGAATAATTTCCAATCGTTCCCCAGACAAACTGTATAGGATTACCAGATTCAGGGTTTCCAGCTCGTTCCAATGACCACACAACATCCTCAGCTGTAAACGGCGACCCATCATGCCAAGAAACGCCCTCTCTAACGGTCATATGGATTTTACTTTTATCATCATTCCAACCCCAATCAGTGATAAGGCCTGGGCCAAAACTAAGATCAGTATTTTGAGCAATGAAAAGATCAAATACTGATTGGTAGATACCCTGAATTGTTGGATTTACTGATGATAAACCCACGGTCGGATCCCAACTTGGCAAGTTAACATTATAGGCTATCACAAGCTCATCAATAGAACTGGCAAACATTGGTTTACCTGCAGTTCCAAGCGCNGCCGAAGCTGCAGAAATCTTAAGTAGATTCCTTCGATTTATTTTAACCATATTTTTTCTCCTTTTTTAAAATTTAATTAATTACCAGCTAATTTTCGACCTAATAAAAACCCTGNNCCCGCTCCTGCTCCCGCTCCNGGCCAGACGGCNGCACCAGTAAGATGCAAGTTNCTTATTGGNGTTTTTCCATCAGTATAGCCTCTCAAAGGTCGGTAAATGAAATGTTGCGTTAAGTGATGACTACCGCATATTTGATCCCCNAACACAAGGTTTGGATTGTCATTTTGCAATTCAATGGGAGAAANAATTCTTCTTGAAATAACTTTTTCTTTTGTTTTTGGCGCAAAATCCTCAATAATATCTAAAACTCGATCAGCATAAAATTCTTTTACGCTCTCCCATTCAGTATCTTTAATCTTATTTGCTCCATCACCCTTTATAATCCCTGGCACCATTCTGACCTGGATCCAAAGAATATGCTTTCCAGCAGGTGCCCGGCTAGGATCAACTGTTGTTGGCTGACCTATAACAATGACAGGAAAATCTGGCAATAAACCTTCTNTTGCTTGCTGATATGTTTTTGCCATCTGATCTAAAGAAGGTGCAATGTGGATATAAGAAAATTCTTTTAGTTTCTCATTAGCCAACCAATTAGGCAGATCATCCATTGACAGATGAATCATCATTGTTCCTGGGGCATGTTTGAACATTTTTAATCCATTAGAATAATCAAATTTCTTAAATCCATTTGTTAATTTCAAAAGTGATGAAGGCGCAACATTTGCAATAACACATCGCTTTGCATTTACTAACCTTCCATCCGATAGCTTTACAGATTCTGCTCGCAAACCGTCATGAATAATTTCTGTAACCTCAGAATTATATTCAATCATTCCACCATTAGAATTAATATATTTGACCATAGCCTTTATAATGGTGTCCGCTCCCCCTTGCCCCAATACCATACCAAAAGATTGATTTGCCATAGATTCGAGATATGGAAATAATGCTCCTCCTGCAGTGTCTGGAGCAAAGTCTAAATGCATGCCCCATGCAGCCATCGTTGCTCTTACTTCCTCTGATTCAAAATTTTCATCTAACCAATTTCGAGGAGAAGCCATCAAAAATCTTATAAAATCTAAAGCTCCNCTAAAACCCTTCTTTCTATATAANTTNAAAAAAAGTGATGAAATATTCCTGAAGCTAAGACTATTTCCTAACAATNTAAAAATATGGCTAGACTCTTCAGGAAAANTTTCTGTTAACTTTTTCCAAGTATCAGCATCATTTTTTGAAAATNTTGATATTNGANTAAAATTATNNTCGAAATTATTACTTATTCCCAACCATTTNCCNTTTGGAAAAACACTNGCAAAGCAGNTTTCAACGGGAACAAAANTTAAACCATTTTCTACTAATTGATCNCCATATTGNTTGAAAAATGGTGACCCCGCAAATAGTGAAAGATTCATNGCCGCCCAATCATGNATAAANCCAGGTTCGGTGAACTCGCCACTCTTAATCGCTCCACCAGCAATTTTTGCTTTTTCTAATATCAATACATTCCAACCTTTTGAGATCAAATGAACAGCGCAAGCCAAACTATTATGGCCTGCGCCAATAATGATCGCATCTGGTTCCGTTACAGTCATTTAAACAAACATCTCCCCTCGCAATTGTATTTGCAAATGCATTAAAATTTGTCTAGATATTTGCAAATGCATTTAAATTTGTCTAGCCGAATCATAAATAATTTAATGCCAAAGTTTAATTGTTAACAAAAAAGGAAATCAAATATGAGCTCATCAGACATGCTTAGTAATCTTGGTCCAATGTTACTGTCTGGCCAAATAGAAGTTGTAGATTGTACCGGTATTTTGGGGCCTAACACACCAATCCTACAACTACCACCAGATTTCGCCAAAAACACGCCAAAAGTCGAAATCCATAAAATTTCAGAATACGACGAAGATGGACCATTTTTTGCCTGGAACTGGATGGTACTAGGAGAACATACCGGCACACACTTTGATGCCCCTCACCACTGGATCACTGGTAAAGACTTTGAAGATGGTTACACAGATACGCTAGCTGTTCAAAGGTTAGTAGCTCCCGTTAATGTGATTGACTGCTCAAAATCAGCAAAATCAGACCCTGATTTTCTATTGACGGCTGACCATGTAAAATCTTGGGAGCAAGAACATGGCTCCATAAATAAGGGTGAATGGGTGGTCATGAGAACCGATTGGGATAACCGAGCACACGATCAAGATCTATTTTTAAATACTGACGAAAATGGCCCACATTCTCCTGGCCCTACTGTTGACTGCCTAGAATACCTTTTATCTAAAGACATTGTTGGTTGGGGGAGCCAGTGTATTGGAACAGATGCTGGCCAAGCTGGAGGAATGGATCCGCCCTTTCCTGCGCACAACCTTCTTCACAAAAATAACTGCTTTGGCTTAGCTTCTTTAGCAAATTTAGACAAACTACCTGCGAAAGGCGCTATTTTGATAGCAGCTCCACTTAAAATTGAAAAAGGTACTGGCAGCCCAATCAGAGCTCTTGCGCTAGTTCAAAAATAGTTTCGATGGCCGATTTAGACCATATAATAGTCGGCTCAGGGATAAACGGTCTAGTTGCTGGAGCATTGTTATCTCGTGCAAATAAGAAAGTCCTGATCGTAGAAAGGTCAGGATCTTTTGGTGGCTGTATGTCCACTGAGGAGGTAACACTTCCTGATTTTAAACATGATGTTATGGCTGCAACATTTGTTCTATTCATAACATCACCTGCTTATTCTGAGTTGGCGCGTGATCTGGAAAAATATGGATTAGAGTTTTGTAATACAGAGAGGCCTACAGCAGTAATTCGCCCTAATGGAACCAGTTTAATCCTGTCAACTGATAAATCCAAAAATTTTGCTGAATTTAAAAAATTAAATCAAGGGGATGCGGAACAATTTGTTAAAGATGTTAATGAAATATCAGTTGACGCTGATTTTTTATTCTCGTTACTAGGAGGAACACTTTGGTCTTCGGCAACAATGAGGCTTTTTGCCAAGCGAATATGGCAAAAAGGATTTAAAAATGTAGCAAACTGGTTTGGTTCCGCACTAATACCCGCCAGAACTTGGCTTGAGTCTTCATATGAAAACTCCCTATCCCAAGCCCTTTTCGCGCCTTGGGTTCTTCACACTGGATTGACACCAGAAAGTACATATTCTGGCCAAATGGGAAAAGTAATCGCCTTTGCATTAGAAGCAGCAGGAGCTCCAATTGTTAAAGGTGGGTCAGCGCAGGCTGTAACGGCTTTTCGAAAATTAATTGAAGCCAATGGCGGGAAATTCATGTCCTCAACAGACGCAGATGAAATCATTGTTAAGAACAGAAAAGCGACTGGCATCATAACGAGTGATGGACAGACAATTGAGGCAAATAGTATAATTGCATCAGTAGCACCAGGACAACTCTACAAAAGATTACTGAGAAACAACTTAATCTCAGAAAAACAAGAGATTAAATTTCGTCATGGTAGAGGAAACTTTCAGATACATTACGCTTTGGATAGTTCTCCAGAGTGGCACTCTGGAGAACTGAACAAAGTCGCCTTAATCCACTTGTCTGACGGGATAGACTCTGTGTCAAAATCATCGAATGAAGCGGAACGGGGAATGCTTCCCCAAACCCCCACCATTTGCGTTGGTCAGCCAGCAGCTTTAGATCCAACGAGATGTCCAGAAGGAAAAAGTATTTTGTGGATACAAATTCCTGATGCGCCATCCTTAATTAAAGGCGATGCCGCTGGCCTCATAAAGTGTGAACCCGATTGGACTAATGAAGTGACAGAAGCATTCGCAGATAGAATAGAAGAAATATTAAAAATACACATCAAGAATTTTGATAAAATTAAACTTAAAAGGCGTTGCTATTCTCCACTTGAACTTTCAGAATTGAATATAAACTTAGTTGGTGGCGATCCCTATGGAGGTGCGTGTTCAATAGATCAATTCTTTATATGGCGTCCATTTTATAATTCCACAAACAACGATACATCCATAAAAAACTTGCATCATATCGGTGCGTCAACCCATCCAGGTCCTGGACTTGGAGGCGGGTCAGGATTTAATTTAGCTAAGAAATTAGGGGTATGAATAAAGCTTTAACAAATAAAGAAAAACAACAAGCTATACTAGGTGATCAACTTTTAGATGACTTTGCGCCATATTTGATGAACAGAATAATGGGAAGGTATAATGAATCTTTGAGGCAAAAAATGACGTCTTTGGATTTAACAACTCCGAAAATGAGAGCTTTGGCGGTTCTGTCAGCTCTAGACGGCATCTTTATTAATGAATTGGCAGTTTATGCTGTTGTCGAACAATCAACACTAAGTCGCGCTTTAGACCAATTAAGCACCGACGGCCTAGTCAAACGAGAAATTGATTCAATCGATACGAGAGCTACCCGGATTTATTTAACCAAAACAGGTTTAGAAGCATTTAAATCTCTTTGGCCAGATATGCTGAGCAATTATAACGAAATGTTCAAAAATATTGATAAAGATGAAAAATCACAATTCATAGTTACTTTGAGAAAAATATTAACGAATATTCGTAAACATGAGTTTTAGGAGTTAAAATGGCTGAAAGATCTTTTAAATCAGAAGTTAAACATCTCAGATTGGGAGAAGGTGATACTTTTACTGGTGAAGGAATATTAGCAATAACAAAGGCACTTTTAGAAAATGGTGTGGGATATGTGGGTGGATATCAAGGGGCACCTATTTCACATTTAATGGATGTACTTTCAGATGCCGAAGAATTGTTAGATGAGTTAGGTGTAAGATTTGAGGCTAATGCTTCTGAAGCTGCTGCAGCAGCAATGCTAGCAGCGAGTGTCCACTATCCAATAAGAGGTGCTGTGACGTTCAAAGGACCAGTTGGCGTAAATGTTGCTTCTGATGCACTGGCAAACTTAGCATCATCAGGTGTTAATGGTGGAGCTTTAATAATAGTGGGCGAAGATTACGGTGAAGGCTCTTCTATAATGCAAGAACGAACTCATGGGTTTGCAATGAAATCCCAATTTTGGCTCATGGACCCCCGCCCAAACCTACCATCGATAGTGGATTCTGTAAAAAACGGTTTCGAATTATCTGAAGCATCTAATACTCCTGTAATGCTTATGGTAAGAATACGATGTTGCCATGTTACTGGCAGTTACAAAACAAAGGATAATTTAGTACCAAAACTAAGTGTAAAAGAAGCGCTAGCAAACCCAAAAAGAGATTTTGCACGCGTAGTTTTGCCTCCCATGTCTTATGCCCATGAGATCGATAAAGTAAAGAACCGTTGGCCCGCTGCAGAAAAATTTATAGTTGAAAATAAGTTAAATGAGATATTTGGACCGACTACTTCAAAAATTGGCATCATCACTCAGGGAGGCATGTACAATGGTGTAATAAGAGCTCTTCAAAGACTTGGCCTTGCTGATATTAATGGAAACTGCAAAATACCACTTTATAACCTAAATGTAACTTATCCATTAGTTCAAGATGAGTTCCTCTCATTTTGTGAAAATAAAGAGGCGGTTATAGTTGTCGAAGAAGGACAGCCCGAATTTATTGAGCAAAACCTTTCCTCCTTCCTATACCGCTCCAAAAGCTCTGTTGCATTACACGGTAAAGATATTTTTCCAATGGCCGGGGAATATACAGGACAAATCATGTTAGAAAGCTTAACAAGTTTTATCAAAATGACTTTGCCAGATATTCTACCGAGCCAAATACGCTCTCCAAATACAACGCCACCACAAATACCGAACCTTACCGAAACCGTACCGATAAGGCCTCCCAGCTTTTGCACAGGCTGTCCAGAAAGACCTATTTTTGCAGCCATGAAGCTCGTTGAGAAAGATCTTGGTAAACACCAGATAACTGGAGATATAGGTTGCCATCTTTTTGCTAGCTTGCCACCATTTGAAATTGGGGGATCGACTATGGGATACGGCCTTGGTCCAGCTTCAAATGCAGCTTTTGATGGAGGGGGAGAAAGGAGAGCAATCTCTATACTGGGAGATGGTGGTTTTTGGCACAATGGATTATCATCATCTATCGGCAACATGGTTTTTAATAAATCAGATAGTGTTGCACTAATAGTCGATAATTATTACTCAGCAGCAACTGGTGGACAAGATGTAATGTCCTCACGTGCTGAAAACAATTCAAAATCAACCCAGAATCCCATCTCAAATGCCTTGAAAGGTGTTGGAGTTGAATGGATACGTCAAATTGATCACACTTACGATGTGAAAAAAGTAAAAGAGGTTTTAAATGAAGCCTTAACTACCGAATATGATGGCCCAAAAGTTATCGTTGCATCATCAGAATGTATGCTAAATAGACAAAGACGTGAAAAACCAATTAGAAACAATAACATAACAGCTGGAGTTAGAACTGAAATACCAAGATTTGGGGTGGATGAAGATATCTGCACGGGTGATCATGCCTGCATCAGATTATCTGGGTGTCCTTCTCTGTCTCTAAAAAAACTTGATGATCCACTGCGAGATGACCCAATTGCAAGTATAGACCATACCTGCGTTGGTTGTGGTAATTGCGGTGAAGTTGCCGATGCAGCCATTCTTTGCCCATCATTCTACCAGGCAGATGTAATACACAATCCGAGTGGTTTTGAAATATTATTATCAAATATACAAAAGTCCTTGATTAGAACCTTCCAAAACAGACGGCAGAAAAAGCGACTTAATTTTATTGGAGCATAGTTTGAATATTATTGAGACAGAACTAAAAGCGTCAAAAACTGATCCAAGAGTAGATCAAATACTCAAACTCGCAATAATGGCTGTTGGAGGACAAGGAGGTGGCGTTCTTGCTAATTGGATCGATAAACTATGTCGCTCGCAGGGTTATGCTTGCCAGGCAACCTCTGTGGCCGGAGTTGCTCAACGAACTGGAGCAACAATCTATTATATTGAAATGGCTCCGCAAAGTGACGGAAACCCAGTATTCTCACTAGCACCTGCCGCAGGTGACGTTGATATATTGATAGCATCAGAAATGATGGAGGTAGGGCGCGCCATCATGAGAGGCTTTGTCACTCCAGATCGCACAACCTTAATTGGCTCAACACATCGCTCTTTAGCAGTTTCAGAAAAAACAATACCAGGAGATGGTATAGCAAAATCATCAGAAGTTTATGCAGCAGCAGAAATTGCTGCAAAAAAGCATATCCTAATGGATATGGATAAAATAGCTGTAGAAGCTAAAACGGTCGTGTCTGCTAGCCTTTTTGGTTCATTAGCGGCATCCAATGCCCTTCCATTTCCTAAAGAAGCATTTGAAGAATCTATACGTTCCTCAGGAAAAGGTGTTGAAGCCAGTTTAAAAGCTTTTCATGACGCGTACCAAGCAACAATTAATCCTGATCTGCAGAACCAAGATACAACCAATAAACAGAAGGACGAAAAGAAACAGGTCAAAGGCCCTAAGCGCTTGATGAAAGAATGGGAAAAACTTGTCAGTGAAATCAACTTGATGCCCTCTCAAGTCCAAGAAATGGCATCATTAGGCTTACAAAAAGTGGTTGATTTTCAGGATGTAAAATATGGTCAGCAATACTTAAATTATCTAAAAGAGATAATAACGTTAGATGAAAATAAAAAGTATATTCTTTCAATTGAGGCTGCCAAACATATTGCTAATGCTATGGCATATGATGATATAATCAAAGTTGCAGACTTAAAAACGCGAGCGAACAGAACAGATCGTATTTTGAATGAGATGAATGTTGATAAAAAGTCAAAGTTAAGAATTACAGAGTATTTTCATCCAAGAGCAGAAGAGATCGTGGGACTTTTCCCAAAAAGATTTGGTAATTGGTACGAAAAAAGCTCCAAAAGGATGAAAAATTTAGATCGATTATTTAACAAAGGTCGCCGTATAAAATCAACTAATCTATCTCCATTTTTTTCATTATTTTTACTCGCGGGATTGAGAGGGTATCGAGTTAAGACCTACCGACACCAAATTGAGTTCTCTCATAGGGAGAAATGGATAGAAATTTTCAAATCCTTATCTTCAAATCAATATGACTTAGCTGTCGAAATTGTAAAATGTCGAAGATTAATAAAAGGCTACTCAGATACGCACTCTCGAGGTTTATCGAAATTTGATAAAGTTATGAATGCTGTAAATTTAGTTTCGGGCCGAGAGGACGCCGCAAAATGGATTGAGCGATTGAGAGAAGCTGCACTCCAGGATGAAAACGGCGATGCATTGGATGGTGCCATAAAAACAATAGAAACTATTACTTAAGGATCTGATCTAGTGGCGCAAACCAAGTGATTTACCAATCTGCTTTGGCAACTGCACTCCCTCTTGATTGGAAATCATCTTATCAAATTTTGCCCTGACCCAATTAGGGTATTGATTAGCTTTTCGTTTGATCAAATCGACATTCATAGTAATCTGCTCACACACAGCAGCCACTTTATAATCTTTTTCGCTAACGATCTCCAGGGCTGCATGAAAACATTTATCACTTACATCAACGAGAAAAATTTTAACTCTAAAATTCTCACCCTCTAATAGTTCACTCAAATAATGATAGTTTGCTTGCAGAGCATATGGTCCATTATGATTGATTTTTACGTAAGATTCTCCGATACCAATCTCATCTAAAAAGTCATCCAAAGCCTCATCAAAGACCAAGGTATAATAAGCAACATTCATATGACCATTATAATCTATCCATTCAGGTAAGACACATTTGATATCAGTTACAAATGGCGACTTATTTTCGTTTGAACTATGATTCTTCAATTCATTTACCTCAACTTAATTTTAAACTTTTAATTATCAGTTTAAATTATATTATCTTAGTACAAACACAAATATTATCTTTGAGCTGCACAAAATAAATACAAATAGGAACAGATCAAGAAGATGCAAGAAATTCCAATCATCAATGTTGGAGGCTTATTTACCAATAATGACAAGGAAAGAATATATATCGATCAACAAATAGCAAAAGCTGCATTTGATATCGGGTTTATGGTAATAAAGGGATATCCAAAAGATTTAAGGGTTAACCAAAATGAACGAGACATTATACTAAAATTATTCAGTATACCGGAAGACAAACAAAAGCCCTATTGGAAGAGAAATTTTCAACCTAACAATTCACATATTTATCGTGGCTGGTTTCCCCTTAAATCCAGTAAGGCCCGCAATAGAGAAGGGTTTGAAATTGGACCTGATATAGTACGTAAATTACCTAANAATTCTGNGAACGANATACTTTATGAACCAACACCCATACCAAATTCTCATGATTTACCCACTAATTGGCGAGAAGTTACCAGAAACTATTATCTTGGAATGGAAAAAATAGGTAATCTTATATTAGACTCGCTTTCACGAAGCCTAAATATTAGCCAAAATATTTTCCGAGATGCATTTAGAGATGGAATTTCAACATTAAGGCTTCTTCATTATCCAAAAAATACTGCGCAGCTCAACAAAGAGGAAGATATTCCTGATCGTTATACACGTTTTAAAGGCCAGATTTATGAACAGACTGCAAGACCACATGTAGACAGCGGCTTATTGACCATATTAGCTCAATGTGGCGTTAGTGGACTACAAGCCCAGAATAAAAAAACAAAGTGGATTGATGTTCCAATTATTGAAGATAGTTTCTCAATTAATTTTGGTGGGCTTTTAGAATTATGGACTGGAGGCAAAATAAGAGCGACAAAACATAGAGTAATAGGCCGAGGAGAATCTCGATTTTCAGTTCCATTTTTTTTCGAACCGCGCCCTAACACAGTTATAAAGTCACTCCCGATAGAAGGAATAAGGAAATTCAAACCATTCTTTTACGGTGACCACTTATGGGCCACAACAACTAAGTTTCCCGAAAATTTTGGACTATTATCATTAAGGCCTCATCAAGGGGAATANGAAAATCCNAATTAAAATCTTCCATTTGTTAAAATATAACAAACTTGCAGATTTAATTCTTAAACGTTAAGTTTTGAGAAAGAGGATCATATATGAAAAATATTCTAATAGCTTTTGTTTTTTTATCAATGAGCACATTGTCTTCTCAGGGAGAAGAATTTTCGCGAGAGCGATCAGGTGCTGGTGATTTTATCAATTATAAAACATATGAACACGCCGAACAACTTGTTGGCCAAAGTAGCAAAATTATTCAAGGTGAACAAAGTTACGAATTTACTGTAATCTATAGACGTCAAATATGGTCATGTATCATTGGTTATATCCAAGCAGGTGTTCCTAAATGTGAACGAGCTACCAAATCAAAACCAATGTTTGATTTAAGTCCCTGAATTAAAAATTTTTTATTAAAAACTTACCAATGAAAAATGCACATAATAACTATGGTGAAAACCAAGAGCAAGGAGCTCATTGGAATAGCTCAATGGGTCGGGCCTGGGTAAATAATGATAGCAAAATGAATGCTCAGTTACAGATTATTACGAATGATCTCTACAAGGAAATTAAGATTCAAAAAGGATCCAATGTGCTAGATATTGGTTGTGGGTCAGGTGCACTATTACCATTTCTNTCNGATAAAGTAGGCAATAGCGGTTTAGTACATGGGGTGGATATTTCCAACCCGCTATTGGAGTTAGCAAAAAAATATCACTATGCTAAAGAAAATATCACTTTCCTAAATGCTGATGCACAATCTTATAACTTTAAGTCATTAAATTATGATAATGTAGTGTCTAGATTTGGGGTAATGTTTTTTGNAGATCCTATGGCAGCATTCAAAAATATACGAAGCTCCATGAAAAATAATGGAAAATTAAATTTTGTTTGCTGGTCAAAATTGGAAGACAATGACTTCTTCNTGATGCCTCTGAAAATTGTGTTAAGACATCTAAATAAACCTTTACCAACGCCCTCAAAATCGCCTGGGCCCCTTTCCTTTAGCGATCCTGATCATACTGAGCATATTTTGAAATCATCAGGCTTCAAAAGTGTTGCTATAAAAACCGTTAAGACGAAGATGATTAATTACGATACGATAGAAAATCAAATTCAGTTATTTAATAAAATTGGCTTAGCTGCACGCATTAAAAAAGAAGCATCATTTGATAATTTAATTAGTGNAAAAATAGATAATGAACTAATAAGCGAATTGAAGCGTAAGACAACTTCAAATGGCACAACATTAAAGGCGGTAGTGCATTACGTTTCAGCAAAAGCATAAGCCCAAATATTGTAGTTTTTTCTATATTATTTTTACTTTATAGTTCATTTAATGACCATCAAAATAATATTATAAAATGATAAAAAAATATATCTGGCCTTACGTAGAACCTATCTTTCAAAATGAAAAGCTCAAATTGCTTCTCATTATCCTAGGCTTGATAATTTTTGTTTTTTGCNTGGGCTTTACTGTAATTGATTTTATGTTCATTTAAAATAATAACAATCCATTAAGGCAGTNTGTTTTTCTGGGGAAAGGTAAAATATTTATGACAGAATCTGTATTAATTGTTGGCGCTGGTCCCGGCTTAAGCGCTTCGTTAACCCGACTTTGCTCAAAACGAAATATGAAAGTCATTTTGGCAGCTAGAAACATNGAGAAACTGAGAAATCTNTCCAAGGAAACAGGAGCAACGCTGAAAATATGTGATGCAAGCGAAATTGGTAGCGTTAAAAATCTATTTAAGGAGCTAGACCACNAAATTGGAACGCCTGACCTNGTAATATACAACCCTTCTGCTCGAGTAAGAGGACCCATACANGAGCTAGATCCAATCGATACAAAAAAAGCCCTCGAGATAACTAGTTTTGGAGCTTTTCTCGTTGCACAACAAGCAACACAGCGGATGTTAAAAAGAGGAAGTGGTAGTATTTTTTTTACGGGCGCGTCAGCTGGTGTTAAAGGTTTTGCAAATTCGTCAGTATTTGCAATGGGTAAATTTGCCTTAAGAGGACTAGCTCAAGCGTTAGCTAGAGAACTTCATCCAAAAAATATTCATATTGCTCATTTTGTTATTGATGGTGGTATCAGATCAAATAATAGGCCAGAACGAGTAGGAAATGGTCAAGATAATATGTTAGAACCAGATGCAATAGCGGAAACATACTTACAATTTTACGATCAACATAAGAGTGCTTGGGCTTGGGAGACAGAGTTAAGACCCTGGNTCGAAAATTTCTAAATTAGGTTTAGAAATAAATAGAACTTGTAAATGCCAATAAAACGATTGATAAATTTTCTGTTAGTATTCAACCAGAAATCTTAGGCTAATATGCAAGTCGAGAATACACCTATAGACTTATCAGGNAGACNTCGTGCCATTATACTGATGATTTTTGGCTCTGTGTGTATTAGCTTTGGTGCATTGGTCATAAGATTTATCCAAGAAGCAGACGCTTTTCAGATCAACTTTTATCGTTCAATATTTTTTATAATTGGTACTTTTANGATTCATTTCATTCGACACCGAAGATCCTCTTTTTTGAAAATACAAGAAACTGGAATATTTGGTATCGCTGCAGGTTTTTTATTGGCGTTGGCAGGTATGAGCTTTTTACAAGCCATAACAAATACGACAGTTGCTGCCACTACCTTTACCTTAAGTGTAATACCTTTTTTAACAGCTGCATTAGCTTGGATGCTGTTAAAAGAGTCTCTTGAGAAAAAAACAATTTATACAATGCTTATCGCCTCATTGGGGATTATAGTCATGATTACAGACTCCATTGATACTGGTTCTTTTTATGGCAACTTTATGGCAATTCTTTGTGCTATTTTTTTCGCGTGCTACGCAATTTTAGTACGTTATAAAAGAAATATTGAAATGCTACCTGCCCTAATGATTTCGGGGGTTATTATAATGGCTCTAGTTCTAATATTTTATCCTGGAAATTTAAAANTATCCTTTCTAGACCTATTTCTATGTTTTTTATATGGGGCCGTTTTATCAACTTGTGTCAATGTGACTTTTATTCTTGCTTCAAAATTTCTTTTTGCTGCCGAATTAACCCTCTTTATGCTCTTGGAATTTGCCTTAAGTCCAATTTGGGTTTGGCTCTTTATTAGCGAAATGCCAACACTATATACGATCATCGGGGGATCGGTGGTAGTTTTGGCGGTTGGATATCGATCCTTTTCAGAACTGAGCATCTACTCAAAGAATCGACGAAGAATTCCACAAAATCCGCTATAGAACTAAATTTTAAAAATTACTTTAAGCTTAAAATATTTAAGCTTGTAATATAGNAAATTTAAACTAGATTATTNTCAATTGTTGATTGTTTATAGGAGATCAAATGTCTAAAGTAGCAGTAATGGGCGGCGGTCCAGCAGGATTGTATTTCGGGATATCTTTAAAATTAAAAAATCCTTCAGCAAATATCACGATAATTGAGCGTAATAAAGCAACTGATACTTTTGGCTGGGGAGTCGTGCTATCGGACGAAACCCTAGATAATTTAGAAAATAATGATCCAGTAAGTGCGAAAGACATTAGAAAAAACTTTGCTTACTGGGATGATATAGCGCTGCATCATCAGGGGAAAAAAACGCTATCAACTGGGCACGGATTTTGTGGTATTGGGAGACACAAACTTCTACTTATATTACAAAAACGCGCAATCGAATTAGGTATAAATTTAAATTTCGAAACCGAGGCAGAAGCTGCCNCAAATTACATGGAGAAATATGATATTGTTGTGGCAGCCGATGGGTTAAACTCAAAAACCCGCAATGAATTTAATAATGTCTTTAAACCAGATATTGATATGCGAGCGTGTCAATTTGTTTGGTTAGGAACTCATCAGAAATTNGACGACGCTTTTACCTTCATTTTTGAAAAAACTNAAAAAGGTTGGGTTTGGGCTCACGCGTATTCATTTGATGATGATACATCAGCTTTTATTGTTGAGTGTTCCCAAGAGACTTTTGATGCATTTGGTTTTGCAAACCTTTCCCAACAAGAAAGCATAGCAATTTGCGAGAAAATTTTTAAAAATAATTTAGGTGGAAATAAATTGATGACAAATGCCAATCACATTCGTGGTTCAGCCTGGATAAGATTTCCAAGAGTGTTGTGCGATAATTGGTATCATAAAAATATAGTACTTCTNGGAGACTCTTCCGCCACCGCACACTTTTCNATTGGNTCTGGGACAAAATTAGCTTTAGAGAGCGCGATCTCTTTAGCAAAACACATAGATGCTGAAAATAATACTACTGAAGCATTCAAAAAATATGAGGATGAGAGAAAACTTGAAGTGTTCAGATTGCAATCGGCAGCAAGAAACTCCGTAGAATGGTTCGAAGATGTAGAAAGGTATTTAGATCTAGATCCAGTTCAGTTAAATTATTCCCTTCTGACTAGATCTCAAAGAATTAGTCATGAAAACCTAAGAGAGCGTGATCCNTNNTGGNTGGAAAGTGCAGAAAAATGGTTTCAAGAACAAGCTGGAAATATTANANCNNGGACTGTTAGAGCCCCTATGTTTGCTCCGTTCAAATTAAGAGANATGNAATTATCAAATCGNATAGTNGTNTCNCCAATGGCACANTANAAAGCAAAAGANGGCTGCCCTACAGAGTGGCATTTTGTTCACTATGCTGAAAGGGCAAAAGGTGGGGCCGCGTTAGTTTACACCGAAATGACTTGTGTTTCACCCGAAGGTCGCATTACTCCAGGATGCCCAGGACTTTATGCACCTGAACATGAGAACCAATGGCTAAAATTAACGAAGTTTATTCACGAAGAAACCTCAGCGAAAATTTGCTGTCAGATCGGTCATGCGGGAAGAAAAGGTTCCACTCAACTTGGTTGGGAAAAAATGGATGCTCCATTGAAAGAAAATAATTGGCCCACTCTATCTGCATCACCAATTCCCTGGTCACCTGAAAATCCAATTCCAAAAGAATTGGATGAAAGTGACATGAAATCAGTTATTGAAGATTTTGTCTCAGCAACAAAAATGGCAAACCGTGCTGGTTTTGACATGATAGAACTTCATGCTGCTCACGGATACCTGATTTCTTCCTTTATATCTCCAAAATCAAATATCAGGAGAGATCAATATGGAGGATCTTTAGGAAACAGAATGCGCTTTCCTCTTCGGGTGTTTAAAGCGATGAGAGAAGCGTGGCCAGAAAGTAAACCAATGTCTGTCCGGATTTCAGCGACAGATTGGTTGGAAAGCGAAGGGGTAACTCCTGATGAGGCTGTCTCAATCGCAAAAATGTTTTCAGAACAGGGCGCTGATATAATTGATGTATCTGCGGGACAAACTTCTATTGATGCAAATCCGGTATACGGTCGAATGTTTCAAACCCCTTTCTCAGATCGGATAAGAAATGAAGCAAAAATTCAAACAATGGCAGTTGGAAATATCTATGAAGCTGACCATGTAAACTCTATACTTATGGCAGGTAGGGCAGATCTAGTTTGTTTGGCGCGGCCACACTTGTCTGATCCTTACTGGACTCTTCATACCGCTGCTGCAAATGGTGATAGAGAAATGCAATGGCCATTACCTTACGAAGCGGGCAGAGACCAACTTTGGCGCTTAGCTGATCGAGCAAAAGAAACGGCATAAAATGATAAGTACAATAGAAACAGATTCAAAGGTTAGGGTTCGCACCTGGTTAAAAATTTTAAAGACCTCGAATTTTATTGAAAAGTATTTGAGAGAACGTCTTCGTAACGATCATCGTACCACTCTACCAAGATTTGATGTTATGTCAGCATTGCAAAGATCTCCAAATGGTTTAAAAATGAGCGAGTTATCTGGGGTGTTAAAAGTCTCTAACGGAAATATAACAGGTATTATTGATCGATTAGTACAGGAAGGTCACGTTGAAAGGATCGCCATTCAGGGAGACAGGCGAGCATATCTTGCATCACTAACCGATAAAGGATCTAAAAAATTCCAAGAATATGCCCTTGAACACGAGATGTGGATTAACGAGCTTTTAAGCGATATAAGTTCAGATGATGCTAAAATGATCACTTCACTTTTATCGTCCATTACGGAAAAAGGAGATTTAAAATGACCTTAGTTGATTTCAAATCTGAACACTTTAAACACTCAGTAAGCAATGGAATCGCATAT
Organism: Paracoccaceae bacterium; assembly: GCA_002712045.1. GTDB lineage: Bacteria > Pseudomonadota > Alphaproteobacteria > Rhodobacterales > Rhodobacteraceae. Next base: position 9,536 of record PARX01000016.1, on the reverse strand, counting down.
ATTTCTTTAAATGGTGCGAAGAGAAAAAACCCACTAACTTTTGAAAGTTATGCAGCATTAAGGGATTATTTTCGAGAATTAGTTTATGAAGACAATATAAAAGTCGTCATATTTGGATCAAATGGTGGTAACTTCTGCTCTGGGGGAGATGTTCATGACATAATTGGACCCCTGGTTAAAATGGACATGAAAGAGTTGTTAAACTTTACGAGAATGACCGGTGATTTAGTCAAAGCAATGATTAACTGCGGTAAACCAATCATAGCATCTATTGATGGTATTTGTGTTGGGGCTGGGGCTATCATTGCAATGTCAGCNGATTTACGCGTAGCAACCCCAAATGCAAAAACTGCATTTTTGTTTACAAAAGTGGGTTTAGCTGGTTGTGATATGGGCGCATGCGCAATTTTACCAAGAATAATTGGGCAAGGTAGAGCATCAGAATTACTTTTTACTGGTAGATCAATGAGTGCAAGTGAAGGCTTAAGTTGGGGCTTTTATAATGCATTATCATCAGCAGATGAATTGGAAGTGACCGTAAATAAGTTAGCTAACAAACTCGCGAGCGGACCAAATTTTGGACATATGATGACCAAAACAATGCTTGCGCAAGAGTGGTCCATGTCAATTGAACAAGCAATCGAAGCAGAGGCACAAACACAAGCTATCTGCATGCAAACAGGTGATTTTGAACGCGCTTANAATGCATTCGTCAAAAAAGAAACTCCTATATTTGAGGGTAATTAATGACAGATACATCCTTCTTGGAATGGCCTTTTCTCAGTAAGTCGCACAAAGACTTATATTTTAAATTAGAAGATTGGGCTGAGAATAATCTAAAAGATTTAGATCACAATAATGTAGACAATACATGTAAATTACTAGTTTCAAAATTGGGTTCAGCAGGATTTTTGAATTATTCAGGCATATCAGAAGAAAATCCAAAAGTTGATGTTAGGTCTCTGTGCCTAATTCGAGAAACTTTGGCAAAACACGACGGACTCGCTGATTTTTCTTTTGCTATGCAGGGCTTAGGTTCAATGCCGATCTCTTTACATGGAAATTCGGAACAACAGAANTTTTGGTTACCAAAAATTCAATCAGGACATGCAATATCTGCATTTGCTCTTTCAGAACCTCGATCAGGCTCCGATGTAGCGAATTTAGAATTAATGGCAAAAAGAGAACGTAATGGCTATGTGCTCAACGGTGAAAAAACATGGATATCTAATGGTGGAATAGCCGATGTTTACACAGTTTTTGCTCGAACTGGAGAAGGTCCTGGCGCAAAGGGTTTATCTGCTTTTATCGTTCCTGCAAATACTCCTGGTCTCCTTATTAAAGAGCGCATTGAAGCGGTATCACCGCACCCATTAGCAACATTGTCTTTTGAAAATCTATTCTTGGACGCTGATGCTATGATTGGACAACCTGGCGATGGATTTAAAATTGCGATGGCATCATTAGACAATATGCGCTCAACAGTTGGCGCTGCTGCGCTTGGCTTTGCGCGTCGCGCATTTCAAGAAAGTGTAACAAGATCAAAATCAAGGGTGCTTTTTGGAGCGCCTCTTGGCGATCTACAAATGATACAGGGGCACTTAGCAGATATGTGTGTAGATATTGATGCTAGCGCTCTTCTCATTTACCGGGCTGCTTGGGTAAAAGATAGTGGTGCTGAGAGAATTACAAAAGAAGCAGCTATGGCTAAACTTTACGCAACAGAGCGCGCACAAGTTGTGATTGATAAGGCGGTTCAAATACATGGAGGTGACGGGGTGCGTAAAGGCCATATTGTGGAAAGCCTTTATCGTGAAATAAGAGCATTAAGAATTTACGAAGGCGCTACAGATGTTCAAAAAATTATTATCGCAAGAAATGCACTGTCGAGTAATTGAGTATGAAATTATCTCCCTCATCGCACATTGATAATTTTGCACGAGAAAATCTTCCTGAAGAGAAATTACAGCCAACTTATAACTTAAAAGATTTTAAATACCCAGAAACCTTAAATGTTGGGTTTGAATTAACTGACGCCATGGTTGAAAAGGGTTTTGGAGACAATATTGCACTTATTGGAAATGGTCGTCGACGCACATATAAGGAGTTAACAGATTGGACAAATCGCTTAGCGTGGGCATTAGTCGAGAATTATGATGTAAAGCCTGGTAACCGCGTTTTAATAAGGTCAGCAAATAACCCCGCTATGGTTGCCTGCTGGTTAGCCGCTACAAAGGCTGGTGCGGTCGTTGTTAACACAATGCCTTTGCTTAGAAAAAAAGAGCTGTCAGAGATAATAGACAAAGCTGAGATTTCTCATATTTTATGTGATGCCCGACTGATTGAAGAGGTTGAAGACAGCAGTAAAGAGCATTCCTGTCTCAGATTTGTGATACCGTTTGATGGTAGCGCCAACCACAATAGTGAATTAGATAAAGCGGCATTAGAAAAATCTATACATTTTGAAACGAACAAAACTAGCTGGGATGACGTGGCTCTATTGGGCTTCACATCAGGAACAACGGGTTCGCCTAAGGCAACAATGCATTTTCATAGAGACCTTCTAATTATTGCAGATGGTTATGCAAAAGAAGTATTAAAAGTAATTGAAACTGACATTTTTGTTGGCTCACCTCCACTAGCATTTACCTTTGGTCTGGGTGGTCTTGCAATTTTTCCACTTCGTTTTGGCGCAGCGGCCACTTTACTTGAAAATGCATCACCACCAAATATGATTGAAATAATAGAAAAATTTAAAGCAACTGTATGTTTTACTGCCCCCACAGCTTATAACATGATGCTTGCAGCCATGGACGAAGGAGCAGATTTGTCATCTTTAAGAGCAGCAGTATCAGCTGGAGAAACATTACCCGCGCCTGTTTACGATGCTTGGTTAAAGAAGACCAAAAAGCCTATGTTAGATGGTATTGGAGCGACTGAAATGCTTCATATTTTTATTTCAAACAGATTTGATGATCATAAAGCCGGTTGTACTGGCAAACCCGTTACCGGTTACGAAGCAAAAATTGTTGATGAGAATATGAAGGAAGTAACCATTGGTCAAGTTGGTCGCCTAGCCGTTAGAGGTCCTACCGGATGTCGTTACTTATCTGATGATCGGCAAAAACAATATGTCAAAAATGGATGGAATATAACTGGGGATAGCTTCTCTCAAGATGAAGATGGTTATTTTTATTTTGCTGCTAGAAATGACGATATGATCATCTCTTCAGGTTACAATATTGCAGGCCCTGAAGTTGAAGCAGCTTTATTGTCCCATCCCGATGTGTTGGAATGTGCCGTTATTGGAGCTCCTGATCAAAAACGTGGTTCAATTGTTCAGGCTCATGTTGTCTTAAAAGCTAATTCAAAAGGTAATAACCAACTAACTCAAGATCTTCAAAATCACGTGAAGATAAGCATTGCACCATATAAATACCCCAGATCAATTATTTTCACTGAATCATTACCAAAAACGCAAACGGGCAAAATACAAAGATTTTTACTAAGAGCCCTATAAATACGGGAAATACAGATGTCTCACAAACAAATACATCCCAAAGGATGGAAACCTGCTAAAGGTTACGCAAATGCAATACTATCAGAAGGATTGACGCTCAATATTGCAGGTCAGATTGGTTGGAATGAAAACCAAGAATTTATCGCAAAAGATTTTATAGGACAAATGGAGCAAACCTTAAAAAATATCGCCGCAATAGTAAAAGAAGCAGGAGGACAAATAGAGGATCTTACTAGATTAACTTGGTATGTTACCGACAAAGCAGAATATCTCGCAAATCAAAAAAAAGTTGGAGCAATATATAGAAGTGTTTTAGGAAATCATTTTCCAGCCATGACAATGGTCGTGGTGACCGCTTTGGTAGAAGATGAAGCACTTATTGAAATTGAAGCAACAGCAGTTATTCCAANATAAATTCATAAAATATTAATATAGTTATAAACTAAGGAAAAAAATGCATACACGCGCTGAAGAAATTAATAGGTTTTGGTTTATTAAATGCAGTGAAGAAGATTGGTTTAAGAAGGATCTAAAATTTGACGAGGAAATAACAAGCTCTTTCTTAACTGATTACGAAAAAGCTTGTGAAGGCGCATATGATCACTGGCGAGAACATTCTAAAAACTGCCTAGCCTTAATTATTTTGCTGGATCAATTTTCACGAAATATGTTTAGAGATACAAAAAAAGCTTTTTCTCAGGACGCAAAAGCCCAAACTTTATCTAAATATACGATTGACAGTAATTATTTTGATGAATTTACAAAGAATGAAATTTTTTTCTCCCTTATGCCACTTCTTCATAGTGAAGACATAAGAGATCACGAAGTCGCACATAAAAACTGTGATAAATTCTTAAGTTGTGATGAGCGCTATGAACGGATAAAAAAAAGCTGGAATGATCATACAAAAGCTATAAAAAAATTCGGACGATACCCACACAGAAATAAAATTTTAGGTAGGGTCAGCACGGAAGACGAGATCCTGTTTTTAACGCAACCAGATTCTTCTTGGTAATTCTGATATCATCCTTAATGTCGTTTTAGCTCCTTTCCCTGCTCACCTATATCGAAATAAACTCCAGCCATGATTCTTAGAGCATCAAAGCAAACTGACTTTAAGACATGCTCATTAGGTGCGTGCTGGGAGCAACCGCGATAAGAATGAGGGATCCAAATCGTTGGAAGGCCCAAAATATCAGTAAAGCTATCATTTGGAAGTGATCCTGCTAAATTTGGAACGATATGAGGTTTCTTATTTGACGTTTTCACTATTGATGAAGAAACTATATCGACCCAAGGGTGTTTAGTACTCAAACGCGTCGCTTCAAACAACTGATTATCGTACAATTTTATCTTAACTTCTTTAAAATTATGATTATCAAGATGTTTGCGAAGTGCGGGTATTATTTCTTTACTCTTTGTTCCTACAACAAATCGTAGCTGACAAGATGCTTTTGCTTTTCCAGAAATTGCATTAACCGCTTTTTTCTGATTTCCACTAGTCAAGGACAATACAGAAAACGAATTCCATCCATAAAGCCGCTCAAGCGAAGTGAGATCTTTCTCACCCCAATTTGGATCTACATTCGCATCTCCAATGCTTTCCAGAGGCAAATTATTCAAAATCTCTTTAAGTTCTTTTGTTAAGTTTGTCGGCCTCCATTCAGGTATTTGGATTTCACCCCTTTTATTAACAATAGTTGCTATTGCATTAGCCAAAACAATAGCTGGATCTTTTAAAACACCACCCCAATTTCCAGAATGATGGTCTCCCTCTCTCAAATTAACCTCTAAATCAAAATTAATTGCACCGCGCGTACCCATAAAAATAGTTGGGACACCAGGTTGTAACCTTGGACCATCAGAAGCAATCAAAACATCTGAAGCCAGATCAGCTCGCTTATCTTTGAAAAACTCTCGCAATCCAGGAGAACCAATTTCTTCAGAGGTTTCCATCACAAATTTGACGTTAAACCCAAGTGATTTTCGAATAGCTAAAACCGCCTCTAATGCTATAATATTTATTAGATGTTGGGATTTATTATCAGCCGTACCACGACCAAACAACTTTTCTCCCTTAGCCTTTAGAGTGAATGGATCCAAACCCTCTTGCCACTGCTCTTCTTGACCTAAGACTACATCTCCATGACCATAAATAAAAATAGTTGGATAACTATTATCTTCTTTTCTTTCACCAACNAAAATTGGACCCCCAGATGGATCTGGATTAGAAAAAATCTCACACTTTAATCCTAAACGAGACAACCTAGGAAGAATTGCCTCACTCAGATAACTAAACAACTCACTTTTACTTTCAGGATTTTGACTTTCNGTTTTAAAAGAAACTAATTTCTTTAAATCACTCTCAAACTTTCCATTATTAAAATACGCACCAACAAACTCAAGCGCTTCCTGTCTCTTCTCAAGTTCAAGCGATTTCACTTTATATGCCTCCGCAAGTATTATCTTTCTCAGATTTTTTTATCTATCTATCACTGCCGTTATGGTTACTTGAAGACAACAATTTTCNGGTAAATCCCCTATCTGAGCATGCCTTGCAGGCCGTTTTTTAGGATCAGGAAACATCCTTTCCCACTCAGGGTTCACTAATGATCTATCATTCTTATCTCTAAAATATAGATCCATCTTTATAATATTTTGAACGCTGCCACCAGCTTCAGATATTATTTTTGCTATATACTTAAAAACCAGTGATATTTGCTCCGTCTTATCTTGTGAATAAGAATCCGTTACCAATGATTTTCCAGAAATCACCGATGATATGAGAATACCTCCATGGATTGCTGCCGCTGGAATTGGATTTTTGTGGGGCGGAATATCGCTCGGATCAATCGCTTTGACCATTAAGCACCCCCTTTCTGGTGTTTTATAGGGTTCGACAAGGTTCCTAAATTATCAATAGAAATGTGTATTGAACCAGTTTCTTCTCCTAATAACAGGCTCTTATGGCCCCGTGGAAATCTACCTGCGCCTTTTCCAGTTGTTCCAAAAGAAATTAAATCACCCGCTTCTAAAGTAAAATATTTACTTGCCTCAGAAATGCATTTTTCTACTGAAAACCTATAATTACTAGTATGATCCTCCGTAAATATCTCATTATCGAGATATCCTACCACATTTAGATTATTTGGATCTGGCACTTCGTCAGATGTTGTTAACCAAGGACCCATTGGCCCAAATGTATCCGTTCCTTTTGACCTTGTGTGATAAACATAAAATGCATCTGTATCATCTGGTCCATTCAAATTCCGCCATGTGTAAAATTCTGGTCGAGCCATGTCTTTATCATAAGTCACAGCAATACTGTCTTTCTGAAATTTTAATCCGTGCGAAGTAACATCGTTATGAATCATATAACCAAAGACATAATTCAATGCCTCTTCTTCACTAATATGTTTAGCTCTCTTTCCTATAACCGCACAAATCTCAGGCTCAGGAATAACGGCACCCCAGTCAGGATCAACGATTATGGGCTTTTCATGTGCTTGAAGTGCTGACGGTGGCTTTAAGAAATAATTTGGCACCCCTGGATCCTTATGCGCTTTCTTCATTAACTCCTTATTATTAAATGCCACTCCCAAAATCTTTGATGGATTTACAATTGGGGGCGCCCAATCAATCGGATCAAACCCTACCAACTCTTCAGAAGCGTTTGTGATATTATTTAATAAATTAGGGTTGTCCTTGGATAGGTTTATCAGATCTAAAATTGAATTTATTTGCGCGATTTCAAATTTCTTACAAACGTCCAATAAACTATGTGCTTTCCCTTCAATCCCTTGAACTATTGGAACAATTTTTCCATCCAAATAAATAGTACCCAGTTTCACTTAATTTACCAACTCTCCAAAAAATCCTCTAATGTTACGGGTGGCGCATCTTTTAATGGCTTCTTCACCTCAATACCGTCAAATTCCGAAGCTTCGTAAAACCATTTTTTTGGCGCAGGGAAGCCCCATAGTTGTGATCTAGTTGTATCTGTCAAATCCCAACGTTTTGGCTCTTGGTCAATGTCGATAAAATTATAGTGGCTCGTAAAAATTTCTACTCTNTGCCCATCGGGATCCCGAAAATANATAAAAAANGCATTNCCAATGCCGTGCCTTCCAGGTGCCCTATCCATNGCCCCAGCCAACCCCATAGAAGACATAACATCCGCAGCATGTATAACATTGGCTACTTCTGGCGTATGATAGGCAATATGATGCAAGCGAGGACCGGCACCATTACTAAAAACGACGTCCTGCGTATTGTTCTTGCGCTTTAGCCAAACACCCCACATTTCCTCAGTGCCATCATTTGCGGTNTANTCAGANAATCTAAAACCCAAATCATTATACCATTGATANACNTCTTGCACNTCTGGNCATGCNATTTGAATATGATCTAAGAAGGCNAATTTTCCTCCNGNATGNGTATGAAATTTTTGCATTCGGTTTTCNGACTGNTCCATGGTGGCACAAAATTCAACCGANACACCAAGGCAATCAATNACNTCAATTGTTAATCCCTGAAAAGGTCTTTCAACAAAGTNGACTTGATTACCTCTTGATTTAAAGAAATTAAAAGCTTCTTTNACGTCATGATCACTTTGCATTCGATANCCAACGCGCCTGCATTTACCTGTTTCGCCTTCATCAACCTTTTCNAATANCAACGAGTGATGATACGTTTCCTCTATAGCGCGAAAACACAACATATTTTGATCTTGAAAAGTTACTTCCAGTCCTAATCCACTTTCATAAAAAAACCGTGTTTTTTCAAAATCACTGCTTGTTAAAACAACATAACCCATCCTTGTTATGTTAAAGGGTAAAGCCAGTGGTGGTTTTAATAATCCCATATTATGCCTCAATGAAACATACTAAAGTTACGAGTTCTAAGTTATAAAACACCGTCACATCAGAGAAGGCAAGAAAAGAGATAACGCTGGAATCGAAGTTAAAAGTATCAAGCGAATAATGTCCGCACACCAGAAAGGAGTAACTCCCTTAAATATTGTTGAAACAGATACATCTCTGACGACTCCTTTTAAAACAAATACATTTAATCCAATTGGCGGTGTAATTAGACTAATTTCAGTAACAACAACCACAAGAATGCCAAACCAAATTAAATCGAAGCCAAGCTGATGAACGAGAGGCGCAAAAATTGGAACAGTTAACAATATCATTGACATGGACTCAAATACACATCCCAAAAGCACATAGATAAGAAGAATAATAAAAATCACTGCAAGACCTGATAGTTCAAATGAGTTTATCACTCCCATTAAAGCATCAGGTAAACCTGCTCTGTTAAGAAAATTTGAAAACATCGACGCGCCAAAAAGCAACGCAAAGAGTTTTGCTGTTAACAGCGCAGCCTCTCTGCCAACATCCATAAGTATCTTGCGACTGAGCGCTCCTTTTAGAAATGTGATTAACAAAGCACCAGCTGCACCCATCCCGGCTGCTTCAGTTGCGGAAAATAATCCGATATAAATGCCCCCAATTACAAAAATAAAGAGTGCTAAGGTCGTCCAAACATCTTTAAGTGCAAGAAGACGCTCCTTCCAATCAGTGCGTTCTCCAGCCGGTCCTAAACTTGCATCTCTTGCAACAACAAATTTAACAGCCAAGGTATAAAAAACGATACCTATAAAGCCCGGTATGAAACCTGCCATAAACAATTTTCCAATGGATTGTTCTGTAAGTAAACCATAAATCACAAGTATTACACTAGGAGGAATAAGTATTCCTAAGGTACCCCCTGCTGCGATCGATGCCGTAGCGAGTGAATCCGCGTATTTATAACGTCGCATTTCAGGCATTGCAACTTTTGACATTGTTGCTGCCGTTGCAATAGATGAGCCCGATATCGCTGAAAACATGCCACAAGCGACAACTGTAGACATAGCTAGTCCACCCTTTTTATCACCCAAAAATGCATATGCAGCACGATATAACTGCTTAGCCATACCGCCCTTTTCAACAAGAAGTCCCATCAAAATAAA
>PARX01000015.1 GCA_002712045.1 Paracoccaceae bacterium | reverse complement strand
GCACTAATCTCAAAATACCGAAATAATGGCCAAACATGTGTTTGTGCAAATCGAATATATGTTCAATCAGGAGTGTATGATGAGTTCGCAAAAAAATTAGCCGCCGCCGTAAATAAAATGACCGTAGGTGACGGGTTTCAAGAAGGAGTTTCATCAGGTCCGCTTATTAATTCTGATGCTGTAGAAAAAGTTGAAGAACACATAAACGACGCGATAACAAAAGGAGCAAATATTATAACAGGTGGTAAACGTCACAGGTTGGGTGGTTTATTTTTTGAACCCACCGTCATAACCGGGGTAACAAGTGATATGATGGTAACTAATGATGAGACTTTTGGTCCTGTAGCACCACTATTTAAATTCGAAACTGAAGAAGATGTTATTGAGCAAGCAAACGATACAATCTTTGGATTAGCCTCCTATTTTTATGCACGAGACTTAAGCAGAGTATACCGGGTTTCAGAAGCACTAGAATACGGAATGGTAGGTATTAATACGGGTTTAATATCAACTGAGGTTGCACCCTTTGGAGGTGTAAAGCAATCTGGGATTGGTAGAGAAGGTAGCCGTCACGGCATCGAAGATTATTTAGAAATGAAGTATCTTTGCACCTCTATTTAATCAACTGAGTTCCCTGCGCTCAAAGCAAGGAACTCATTATAGAAAAGTTAAGATATTTTTCCATTAATTGTTTTGGAATTTGTAATCTCTATCCTTTTTGGCTTTAAAGCCTCCGGGATTTCTTTTACCAAATCAATATTTAACATGCCATGCTCATAACTCGCAGATGTTACATGAACATGATCAGCCAGTTTGAAACGTTTTTCAAACGACCTTTGCGCAATGCCTTTATGAAGATAGGCGCTTTTTTCATTCTTCGATGTTTGCACACCTACCTTTAACTGCTGATTTTCAACCTCAATTGAAAAATCATCCTGGGAAAAGCCAGCCGCAGCAATTGAAATACGGTAATTCTCCTCATCAATCTTTTCTATATTAAAGGGTGGGTAGGATTCTTGTGATACTTGATTTGTGAATATGTTATCAAACATGTCCACGAAGTGATCAAATCCAACTGTTGAACGGTATAATGGTGTAAAATCAATATGTCTCATTTCGCATCCTCCTAAGAAGCAATGTGTTATGGGCTCTCTAAAAAGACGAACCAGGTTAAATCGGGCCCCAAATGGGCGCCTCGACAAGATAGACATAATCATTCATTCATAGATTTAAAGGGCGTCATTNAATTTTTTTAATAATTTAGTTTCAACGCTATGTAATATTAAATAAAATAGGATATAATTACAGAAAAACAAAGAATTACATGACCGAAAAAACATCCAANTTAACACCTGANGCTGATAGTCTGGCTAAATCAGCATCCGCTCTCAACAAGAAAGGTCCTGCACCNGTACATTTGTGGAACCCTCCATTTTGTGGAAATCTGGATATAAGAATTGCGAGAGATGGCACTTGGTATTATTTGGGCACCCCTATCGGCCGCAAACGATTAGTAAAACTATTTAGCACTATCTTAAGAAAAGATGATGACGACTATTTTTTAGTAACCCCAGTGGAAAAAGTGGGCATCCAGGTGGATGATGCACCATTTGTTGCGGTAGATTTTGAAGTTCATGGATCAGGAAAAAACCAGNAAGTATTGTTTAAAACAAATGTGGACGAGGAAGCAATCGCAGGCCCAAAAAATAAAATCCGAGTTACCCGTGATCCAAATACTGATGAACCTTCGCCATATGTCAGAATACGCTCAAATCTTGATGCGTTAATTGATAGAAAATCTTTTTATAGNCTCGTGGATATTGCAGAAAATTACTCAATTGAAGGAGAACAATGGTTTGGTNTTTGGTCGTCCAACGAATTCTTTCCGATAATTTTATCATCTGAATTAGATATCAATTAAGAAACATAAAAATTAAACTTAGTGAGCTTCAGCCCAATTGCGTCCCTGACCAGCATCGACAGTCAATGGAATACTCATTTCCAATGCTGGCAAGGACGCAGTTTCCATTACGTCTTTTACAATTGAGATAGTCTCATCAACCGCTTCTTTTCGNACCTCAAACAATAACTCATCATGAACTTGCAATAACATTTTTGCTGGTAATTGTTTGATCATTCCGGGCATCTTTATCATTGCTCGACGAATAATATCTGCTGCGGTNCCTTGGATAGGCGCATTTATTGCTGCTCTTTTAGAAAATCCCGCCTGAGGGCCTCTGGTATTTATTTCNGGTGTATGGATACGTCGACCAAACAAAGTTTGCACATAACCATTCTCTTTTGCAAAACTCACAGTACTTTCCATATAATCTTTTATTCCAGGAAACCTTTCAAAATACTTTTCAATAAAGGCTTGAGCTTCCTTTCGTGGAATTCTCAGGTTTCTCGCTAGACCGTACCCTGATATGCCATAAATAATTCCAAAATTTATCGCCTTTGCTTGACGTCTAATCATTGGATCCATTTTATCTAAAGGAACATCAAACATCTGACTTGCTGTTAAAGCGTGAATATCTTGGCCTTGGTAAAATGCTTCTTTAAGGCTATCAATATCTGCAATCTGAGCTAATATCCGCAATTCGATCTGACTATAATCGAGGGATAATAAAACAGACNCCTCATCACAGATAAAGGCCTCTCGTATTCTTCGACCATCTTCAGTACGAATAGGAATATTTTGTAAATTTGGATCAGTTGATGATAGGCGTCCAGTAGATGTGCCCGCCATAGAGTAAGAGGTATGNACTCTTCCTGTATCCACATTGATNTGATCTTGTAAAGCATCAGTATANGTAGATTTTAACTTTGAAAGCTGCCGCCAATCTAAAACCTTAGAAGGAAAATCATAACCTTCCACAATCAAATCTTCTAGAACATCCGCACCAGTAGCATATGCGCCAGTTTTCCCCTTTTTTCCACCTGGAATTTCCATCTCATCAAATAGAATTTCCCCTAATTGCTTTGGAGAACCAACATTAAAACTTCTCCCAGCAGCTTTAAATATTTCATCTTCTAAGCCAGCCATTTTTTGCGCAAAAGAATTAGACATCCTACTAAGTGTATCTCTATCTACTTTAATCCCGTTTTGCTCCATTTCGGCCAATACTGAAACCAAAGGTCTTTCTAGAATTTCATAAACCTTAGTGACCCTACTTTTATGTAATAGCGGTTTAAACAATTTCCATAGTCTTAAAGTTATGTCAGCATCTTCAGCGGCATAATCTACCGCCTCTGCAATAGACAATTGATCAAATGTAATTGCTGACTTTCCTGAACCCAAGAGTGATTTTATAGAGATCGGTGAATGGTCTAGATATCTACTTGATAAAGAATCCATACCNTGATTGTGCGCNCCTCCATTCAAAGCATAGCTAAGCAGCATTGTNTCATCAATTGGGAAAATATCGANGTTATATCTCGACAAGATTTTCATATCATATTTGATATTCTGACCTATCTTGATAATTGCAGGGTCTTCAAAAATTGGCTTTANTAATTCTAATACCTTTTGCAAAGGCAATTGATTTGGGGCGAGTTTGTTACCACCAAATAAATCATCATCCCCAGATTTATGATTTAGAGGAATATAGCAAGCCTCACCCACTTCAACACACAGGCAGATACCTACTAATTCTGCTACCATATCATCTAAACCAGTTGTTTCTGTGTCCACTGCTACCCAACCACGTTCGCTAATTTTTGATATCCAGTTCTGCAATGTTCCTAATTCCTGAACACAAGAATAATCAACGGAATCAAAAGACATTATATTCGTATTTATTGATGAACCCTCAGAGCCTTGACCTGTTTTTTGTTCATTAACTGGAGCATCCACTCCTAATTTGGCGGCTATCCTATTTGTTAAAGTCCTGAATTCCATTTCATTCAAAAATTTTAACAATTCTGTTGAATCTGGCTCTTTTACCTCTAAATCTTCCAAGGAAACTTCAATATCAGCATCCACTTTCAAGGTAACAAGATCACGACTAATACGTATTTGGTCTGCAAAGTTAATTAAAGTGTCTTTGCGTTTAGGCTGTTTTATTTCTGAGGCGCGCTCTAACAGACTTTCAAGATCACCATACTCATTGATAAGAAGTGCAGCTGTTTTTACTCCTATCCCAGGCGCTCCAGGTACGTTATCAACTGAATCACCCGCTAGAGATTGTACATCAATTACACGATCCGGCTTCACGCCAAATTTCTCAAACACACCATCACTATCTATTCTTTTATTTTTCATGGCATCAAGCATATCAACGCCATTCCCAACAAGCTGCATTAAATCTTTATCTGAGCTGATAATGGTAACTCGCCCACCTCTGTCACGAGCTTGCGTCGCTAGAGTTGCGATTATGTCGTCAGCTTCTAAACCAGCTTGCTCAATACATGATAGATTAAATGCTCTCGTAGCATCTCTGGTTAACGGAAACTGTGGGACCAGATCTTCAGGTGCGGGTGGCCTGTTAGCTTTATAATCTGGATATATATCTGAGCGAAAAGTTTTACCTTTAGCATCGAAAATTACAGCGACATGGGTGGGAGCATCAATACCTTTTTGGTCCTCAACAAATTTGTATAACATATTACAAAATCCGCTGACAGCTCCTATCGGCAAACCATCTGACTTGCGCGTTAAAGGGGGTAAAGCGTGATAAGCACGGAATATAAAACCTGATCCATCAATTAAATGGAGATGATGACCCTTACCAAAATCGTTAGTCAAAACATGCTCCCCATAAATTTTTAATAAATCTGATATTTATTATGGCAAAAAAATCAAACAATGCCACAAGTTTAAAAGCCATTACCAGAATTCTTAGTATTACGCTTCAAATTCAAAACGTTTATCACAATAAGGACACTCTACAAAATTNACATCCTTCGGAATTTGCAACCAAACCCTGGGATGCCCCAAAACATCATCNGACCCATCGCAGTAGATACGGCGCTTGTTAACAATTTGAACTTCAGGTGCTTCTTGCGCCATTTTTCTCTCTCTTTATATTATCTATAATTAGTTATCTAAAGAAATTAATCTTTCATGCAACTTTNTATATTCAATCTTTTTCTATCATTCTTCCAAGAGACCTGCCACTCAGTATATGCATATGTAAATGNGGAACATCCTGCACTCCATAAACTCCAGCATTTGAAATAATTCTATAACCGGAATTACCATCCATTGGAGAAAGCTCTAACTTTTGAATAACCTGTAAAATAGCATTATTAAAACCTAATATTTCTTCAGAAGAACCCTCACTTAATAGATGATCGTAACAAACGTAAGGACCCTTTGGGATAACAAGTACATGCACAGGAGCTTGTGGAGCTATATCATTAAACGCAAGAGCAAATTCTGTTTCGAGTACCGTTTCATTAGGTATTTCTGATCTCAGTATCTTTGCAAATATATTTTGGTCATCGTATAAATGGGGCAATAATATCATCCTTATTAGATCAATAATTGGTTAAATTTTCTCTAAGCCATTAATAATTCATCATCATTATTTTATTTCAGAGTCAATATACTGAAGAATACAAATTACCTGATTTTATTACTTAAAAGCTTTTTTAACCGCTGGATTTCCTCTTGCTCCATCCCATTTTCTTTAAGATAGTCTTCGGTTGATCCAAATTTGCTTTCAATCTCTGAAAGCAGAGCTTGCATTACTTCACTAGGACTTTCAAGCATTCTTGAGTGCCGCTCTGTATTTGCTCCACGCGCTTTTGATTCAGCCAAAAGTTTATCAACAAGCCCTGGAATTAAAGATGCCGTTAAGGCATAATCGTTAACTATTTCTTCTTCTGAAACACCGACTAATCCTAAAAGTAACGCTGCTATAATTCCTGTTCGATCTTTTCCGGCAGTGCAATTAAACAAGACTGCTCCGTCCTGAATAGTTGAAATTCTTCTTAAAACCTCCTTGATAGCGTTTCCTTGACCGTGAATAGCTTCGAGGTAAAAGTGAAGTAAAGGATTTTCATCTGAAACCTGTTTTTGCAACATTATAACCGGCGCAAGATCATCAAATATAGGTAAATTAACGTATTCCACTCCTGGGAAATTTTNAAAAGGATTTGGCGCCTCTTTAATTTCATTTTTTGTTCTAAGATCAACTACGAGTCGCAATCCTTGGCTATATAAATAATTCATTCCTTTGACACTTAATAGATNAGGATTATCCCCTCTAAAAAATNTCTGCCACGGAANTCTTGCACCAGTATATGTTTTATAACCCCCAAGATCTCTTATGTTATAAGTCCCACTTAAAGGTATATGCCGGCTATTCTTTTTACTCATCCAACAAAGCCTTCTTAACTAAATTTTCTTAATCTCTTTTGATCTATAATGCCTAATTCTTTTTGCTTGGGATTCACTGGCACATACGATACACTTAGCCCAGATTCNCTCAAAACACATATTGAGAAACTTGAGCCTTCTAGTATTCTCAAATNTTTTGTTTCCAAAATATCAACAGACGAATGCAACCCGTTGGAAACACATACTGGAATGCCATTCCAATGACTAACTCGATTTATGTGGATATGACCTGTAAGAATTCCAACTATATTTTGGNCTCGTAAAACATTATCTAATCTTAGAGTACTTTCCATACTTAAACTGCCCCAGGGCAATCCATCAGGATCGATTTTAGGGGGATGGTGTATAACTAATAACTTGGGTGTTACCTCATGCTTTTTTAAAGNCTTCTTTAGATAGCTAAATTGCTCATCACAGATTTCTCCAGCGATACGTCCTGGAATACTAGAATCGAGAGTTATAACGTGTAATCCTGAATAAATATCATCATCAAAGTATGGATCTGATGATTCTGCACCATTAAAAATTTCATGGAAGCTTTCTCTTTTATCATGGTTTCCGANAGCTAATATTACCGGNATCAAGAGTGGTTTTAAGAGCTCTTTCAATAACTGATAACTCTTTTTTTCACCAGTGTTGGTTAAATCACCACTCAACACCACAAACTTTGGTTTTTCTTCCATTAATAAAATAGCTTTTATGATTTCCCTAAATGCTCCTTCAGTATCGGAATGAAGATTTGGATCATCTAAATCTGGGTGAGATAAATGTAGATCAGTGATATGAATAAATTTTATCAAATCAGGCTCCCGCTGCTACCAATAAAGACTTTGTGTATTTGCTTTGAGGGTTACCTAAAACATCCCTTGAAGTACCAGATTCTATAATATCTCCGTTATTCATCACAATAATTTTGTCACATATACTGGCTATCACAGCCAAATCATGGCTTATGAATAGAATCCCCAGACCAAGATCGTCTTGAATATCCATCAACAAGTTTAATATTTGTGCTTGCACTGAGACGTCNAGTGCCGATACNGCTTCATCTGCTACNAGAAGAGCGGGCCGACTTATAATTGACCTAGCAATCGCAACTCTTTGTCTTTGGCCTCCAGAAAACTCATGAGGAAATTTAAAACGATCGCCACTTTCCAACCCAACCTGTAATAATACTTCACTAACTCTATCGTCCAAGTCAGCTCTATCCCCAATCGCTCTTAAGGGTTCAGCTATTGACCATCCAATATTCCGACGCGGATCTAAGGANCCATAGGGGTCTTGAAAAACCATTTGGAAGCGTTGCCTAAGTCTTCTTAGTTTTTCAGAGGGCAATAAATTTATATCATTTCCTTCAAAAAATATTGATCCAAAATTTGGTTTTTCAAAGCCCATTATCAAATTAGCCAGAGTTGATTTTCCAGAACCTGACTCTCCTACAATACCGATCGTCTCCCCTTTCATTAANGAAAACGACGCATCACTCACAGCAATAATTTTTGGAGGAGATTTGAGTATAGCTTTGCGGGGCAGACTATATCGTTTCATGACAGATTTAACTTGCAGCAAAGAGTTCTTTTTTTCTTTTTCAGATAATATCGGCTTATCATTTCTAGGCTTTGAAACAGGATTTTGAATAGTTGGTAATTTAAATCTATTACTATAATTATTTTTTAATTGCTTAGACAAACTAGGACGAGCTGATAACAAGCCCTTAGTATAAGAATGTCCAGGATTCGCCAGAACATCATTAGTTGAACCACGTTCAACAATATCACCATTATACATTACTAATAGNTTCGTCGTTGCACGAGAAACTGCTTGCAAATCATGACTTATAAATACCAATCCCATATTTCTAGCTTCAGATAAATCCACTAGAAGGTCGATAACTTTCAATACTATATTTGCATCCAGAGCACTGGTTGGCTCATCAGCAATTAGGATTTTTGGATTACAGGCCAATGCTAGCGCGATCAAAACTCTTTGCCTTTGCCCACCAGATAACTCATGAGGATATTGCTTTAATCGTGAAATAGGATCAGATATTCCCACTTCCTCAAAAAGTTTGATAGCTTTTGCCATAGCTTTTTCTCGACTAACACCTTCATGAACCAAAAGTGGCTCTATTACCGTGTCTCCCACCCTTCTGAGGGGATTAAGCGCAGCCATTGGTTCTTGGAAAACCATTGCAATTTCTTTTGCTCTAAATTCTTGCCATTTTTTATCTACAATATTTGTCATATTTTGATCTTCAACTTTTATAGAACCAGATACGACAGCCCCTTCAGGGATCATCCCCATTAGACTCAAACCTAACATAGTTTTGCCACTTCCACTCTCTCCCACTATGCCCAACCTCTCACCTGATTTGATTTCTACTGAGGCATTTTTCAACGCAAAGTTGTTTTGAAAGGATACTGAAAAATTGTTTAATGTAATCATTGGCGCATCCGTGATAATCGTGGATCAGTTACATCTCGTAAGCCATCTCCTAATAACCCGAAGCCTAGAACTGCAATAACAATGCAAAGACCTGGATATATTGCTAGCTGTGGCGCCAAATACAACAACGTCTGCGCTTCAGATAACATTCTTCCCCACGAAGGCGCTGGTGGTTGAGCCCCCAAACCTAAATAAGACAAGGCGGCCTCCGCTAAAATTGCTACTGCGAACTCAATTGTAGCTTGTACAATGATAGGCGCCAAAATATTAGGTAATATGTGACTAAAAGTTATTGTTACACGACCCATACCTGCCGCTTTAGATGCGGTTACAAAATCTAGGTTCCAAATTTGATTGGCAGAGGCACGAGCAATTCTAGCAAAAATAGGGATGTTAATAAATGCAATAGCCAAAATTGCGTTAGTTAACGAAGGACCAAATACTGCCGCTAGCATTATTGCGAATAAGAGTGCTGGAAAAGCAAACCCAATATCAGCAAATCGCATAACTAATTCTTCTATCCAACCACCTATAGTTGAAGCTAACAACCCAAGTAAGGTTCCAATTGATCCACCTAATACCACAGCAATCAAAGCTACTGCCATAGAATTCCTTGAAGCCGCCATCAACTGTGATAATATATCTCGACCAAGCTGATCAGTCCCTAACAAATAGATATTGTTTGGCTGATGGAACTTTTCACTAATATTCATCAAAGCATGATCATGAGGCGTCCAAATTAAAGAAAGTGCAGCTGTAAATAATACTACAAATACCAATANCCCCCCTATAAGCAAATTGGTTGGTAATTTTTTCATCAATTTCGTTCCCTCATTCTAGGGTCAATAACTGAATAAAGAAGATCTACTATGAAATTTGCAGTTACTACAATTACAGCAAACATCATGACCAATGCCTGCACAGTGGGCAAATCACGGTTTGCAATCGATTGAAAAATTAACCTTCCAAGGCCTGGTAAATAAAATACATTTTCGATTACTATTGTTCCAGTCACAACTGCTGCAAATTGCATTCCAACTATTGTTACGATTGGAACCAATGCATTGGGCAAGACATGTCGCCATAAAATACGTTTTCGTGAAAATCCGCTCGCTTTAGCCGTTCTAATATAATCTAATCTCATTACTTCTAATGCAGATGACCTCGTCACTCTGGCTAGTACTGCCGATTGAACCAGAGCTAAGGCAATGGTTGGTAGAATCAGTGATTTAATCGCTAATAAAGGATCACCCCAACCAGGAAAACCACCAGGGGGTAACCATCTAAGCTTAACGGCAAATAATATTACTAGTAAGATAGACAGCCAAAACGCCGGAATCGCTATTCCTAACTGACTAAAGAACATCACGCCCCAATCACCAAATTTTCGGTGATTAGCCGCTGCTCCCACTCCTAATGATAACGCAATTATGATCGTTAACAGCATTCCAAAGACTGCTAAAGACACAGTCATCGAAATGCGCTCCAAAATCAATCCAGACACTGGCACACCAAACGAATGACTTTCACCAAAATCACCGTTAAGTGCATTAAGAACCCAATTAATATAACGGGTAAATACTGGTTCATTAAGACCAAGTTTTACCCGTAGTGCATTTATTGCATCATCGCTTGCTTCTAAACCTAAAATTGTCAAAGCTGGATCGCCGGGTAAAATATTCATGACAGCAAAAACTACTATAGATACGGTTAATAGAGTCAGTACAAAACCAATCGTTCGCCGTAATAAAAAATATGCCATGAGTTTTTAATCCACGAGTGCGGTAATCTAATTGAAAATTATAGCAGGCGAACCNTTGTGAACGCCTACTATTAATTTATATCCAAATCTTAATTTAAACTNACNCCTTTTANAGGGTGAAATAAAACTGGAGCTGAAGACCAATACCCCTTCACTTCATTTTTGAATATACCTAATAAAGGNAGNTGGAAAAGGAATCCATGCACCGCTTGATCAGTCAAATACCTTTGTCCTTCTTGAAGCATTGTCTTTCTTTTTGCTGGATCAGCCTCTGTTTTAATGCGACCCCATAAATCAGAAAACTGCGGNTCATCATAACCATAAAANTACTTTGGCCCACGAGCAAAATTTCCCATATCATTCGGGCTGGTGTGCGCGATAATTGTCATATCATAAGCTTTCTTTTTATAAACTTCTGATATCCAAAAACCCCANTCNACTTGNTCCACTTTNGCATTTATACCGGCTTCAGCTAANTGNGCNTGAATAATTTCACCAGATCTCATTGCATATGGAAANGGNGGTAATCTCAAGGTCATTTCNGTTCCAGATACCCCAGCTTCTTCAAACATTTTTTTTGCTTTTTCAGTATTATGTGGATAAACCCCAGTTAGATCAACATAAGCTGAGCCATGTGGCGGATAGAAACTACCAATTGGTACTGCTTTACCATACATAGCTCCATCAATAATTTCATTTCGATCTATTGCATGACTAACCGCTTGACGGACCCTAATGTCATTGAACGGTGCTTTAGCATTATTCATCGCTAAAATTACTTCACCTTCTGTACTACCAATATTGACCCTAAACCTTGGATCTGCTTGAAATTGCGGTAACATCTCTGGAGCTGGAAAGCCTGGGAACGCATCAATCTCTTCTGACAACATNGCAGCGCTTGCNGCAGCAGCATCAGAGATAAACCTAAACTCNACTTTTTCTAAACTTACAGNAGCTGCCTCACGGTGGTTTTGATTTTTAACTAAAATCAATCGATCACCACGCTTCCAACTTGAAAACTTAAATGGGCCAGTTCCAATTGGGTTTGTATTGTTATTTTCTGCTGTTTCTTCAGCTACAATAGAGGCATCTCCNTTAGCCATATTAAACAGGAAAAAAGCATTTTGCTTCTTTAACTTAATCTCAACAGTGTGAGCATCAATTGCTGTTACACTCTCAATACCTTTGAAAATCTTTTTTGTTGGATTTACACTGTCTTCAGACATGGCTCTATTAAAAGCAAAAATCACATCTCCAGAATCAAATGAAGTCCCGTCATGGTATTCTACTCCAGAAGCCAGATTAAATCTGTAAGTTAACTTATCTTCAGAAATGGTCCAACTATCCGCCAATGCTGGGAGAACTTCACCAGCTTCTGAAACCGTAGTCAAAGACTCATAGACATTATGAGATAACATACCATCGATAGATGCTGTCGCATCAGATGTAGGATCCAGGCTCGTTGGCTCCTGTTGTAATCCGATAACAATATTTGATTTTGCAACTGATAAATTAGGTAAAAGCATTATGCTTAATGCTAACAAAGCAGTTCCCCAAAAAGAGGATTTAAAAAATTTTATTGTCATAATATTTCTCCTTAAGATTAAAATATAANTCTGCTCAAATCCACATTGTTTTNATTTTTTATCNNAATAGTATATTNTTAAACTGTGATCACTGATTNANAAAATATGCAAGACTTATTTTNTAGGTAAGNTTTCTTACTTTTTAGAAAAAGGAAGAAGAAGTGCCCAAGTNAAATTAGCTGGATTATCATCTTGCCAATCAAGACCAACTTGCATCTCCGATTGCCCTCCAATCGGATCATTTTTGTAGGTTTTGAATATTCTATCCCAGACTGACAATGCAAATCCGAAATTAGTATCATGTTCCTTTCGCTCACNGGAATGATGAATTCTGTGCATATCAGGAGTGACGACAACCCACCTCAGAACTTTGTCAACTGGCTTTGGAATAGCCAAATTTGCATGATTAAAGATCGCGGTTGCATTCAAAATAATTTCAAACAATATCACTGCNAACACAGCGGGACCCAACACATAGACAGCCCCGATTTTTATAAGCATTGATAAAAATATTTCAAANGGNTGAAATCTTATGGCAGTTGTAACATCCATATCTCTGTCCGCATGATGAACACGGTGAAAGCTCCACAAAAAAGGTANTTTATGGGTAACCCAATGTTGACACCAGATCACAAAATCTAACATTATTATTGATACAAAGATCTCAATCCACAAATGGATTGAAAAATAGTTAAATAACCCCACACCATTAACAGAAGCATCGTAAGCAGCTACAGAAGCTGCGAACGGAATCATTAAATTAACAAGGCGTAATCCTAANGTGTTAATAAGACTCAGCGACCCATTGGCTATCCAACGCCCAACACGTTTTTGAACACGCTTTCTTCGAGGAAATGCATATTCTAAGCCAAGTAATAAAAGAAATATTAATAGAAATATTCCTAATCGGAGTACTATTTCGTAAATCATAAAATTAAAGTGGTGCTTAGTGTTTTTCTGACAAGGAAAAAATGTTAACCTTATGAATTAAATGATAAATCTAGGCTTCCCTAATTAAGGTTCCAGCCCCATGGTCAGTAAAAAGCTCTAGTATCACCGCATTTTGAACCCTGCCATCTAATATCACAACGGCTCGTACCCCACCTTTAATTGCTGAAAGTGCTGTTTCTGTCTTTGGAATCATGCCGCCTGCAATAATATTTTCTTTAGTTAATTTTTTTACCTGTTTTGCAGTAAGCTCAGTTACTACGTCTCCTTCNGAATCTTTAACTCCAGAAACATCTGTTAATAAGAGCAACCTATCTGCTTTCAATGCTGCAGCAATTGCTCCAGCCGCGGTATCTGCATTCACATTGAAAGTTTCNCCTTTTCTCCCAGTTCCTAAAGGCGCAACGACGGGGATATTATCAGATGCAAAAAAAGTTTTTAAAACCTCGGGGTGCATTTCAACCGGCTTTCCAACAAACCCAAGTTCAGGATTATCAAATTCACAAACCATAAGGTTNGCATCCTTTCCAGATAATCCAACAGCTTTACCACCCTGGTTATTTACAGCCTGAACAATGCTCTTATTGATTTTTCCTGATAAAACCATTTCGACCACTTCAACCACAGCCTTATCGCTAACTCTTTTGCCATTAACAAAATCTGACTTGATATCTAACTTAACCAACATCTCATTTATCATGGGCCCACCCCCATGAACNATAACNGGNTTCATACCAACTTGCTTCATCAGAACNATATCACGCGCGAAACTGTTTAAAGCNTCTTCACTGCTCATAGCATGGCCACCTAATTTAATTACTACAATTGCACCATCATAGCGCTGTAAATAAGGTAAAGCCTCTGAAAGAGTTCTCGCAGTCGCTTTCCAATCTTGATCAAGTTTTTTCAATTTTTCCTCTAACCCATATTATTTGATCGGGACAACTGATATAATGAAAATAACAAACTGCCAAGCTAAACCATAAATATCAAAAACTATTCTTAATCTTGAGTAATTNAGAATAATAATTATANTAGGNNNTATCAACTTTTTTAGTTGAATATTGTTTTAAGAGGAGGANACGGTTCTGTCTGAGCTGGCACCCGCAGAAAATGCACCTGCGAGAAATAAAATCACCAAAAAAACGCGTTTAAAAAAACCTGATAAGAAATTTTTAAAATACTTATTGAAAATTCTTGATGATGAAAAAGCCGAAAACGTTACAACTATCGAATTAGACGGTAAATCTGAAATGGCAGATTATATGGTTATCGCTTCNGGNAGATCATCTCGNCAGGTNATATCGTTATCTCAAAATATATCTGACNAANTAAAATCAAAATACAATATTATTTCTCGNATCGAAGGCAAAGAGCATGGTGATTGGGTGCTCATTGANACGGGTGATATTGTGGTTCACATTTTTAANCCTGAAATAAGAGAGTTTTACCAATTAGAGCAAATGTGGAACTCGCCTCAATCAGAAAGAAGTTAATTAGATGCACATAACAATATGTGCAATTGGACGAATGCGGGACGGTCCACATCTAGACCTCTTTAATACTTATCAAAAAAGATTTAACCAAAATGCACAACAAATAGGATTTAAAAAACTCAACTTAGTCGAGGTTGAAGATAAAAATAAAAATGATCTAAAAACTGAAACACAAATGGTTAAGAAGGCAGTGGCAAAAGCAACTAAAGTTTTTGGACTAGACGAGTTTGGCGATCAATTAGATTCGATAGAGTTTGCAACCTTATTAAAGGAACTAAAAAATCAAAATGAAAAAGAAATTAGTTTCGTAATTGGGGGCGCTGACGGATTAGACAAAGAATTTAAAAAATCATGTGGAAGGTTAATTTCTTTTGGTCCAATGGTATGGCCACATATGTTGGCACGGGTTATGCTATCAGAACAACTGTACCGAGCTTCTACAATAATGTTAAATAGTCCTTATCACAGGCTCTAAAATTAGTAAGCAAAGGCAATCTAATGAAAAAAAAGACTCCTACTGTTTTGTGCATTATGGATGGATGGGGTATTAGTTCAAACAAAACTGGTAATGCTGTCGCCTTAGCTAAAACTCCATTTTTTGATAATTTGATGTCTACTTGTGCCAATACAGAACTTGTAACTCATGGGTTAGATGTTGGCTTGCCGAAGAATCAAATGGGTAATTCTGAGGTTGGGCATACTAATATTGGTGCCGGGCGCATAGTTTACATGGATCTTCCAAAAATTGATCAATCAATTACATCAGGTGATTACAAAAATAACCCTGTATTGTTAGAGTTTATAACGAAATTAAAAAAGAGCAGTGGATCCGCTCATATTTTAGGATTGGCTTCAGATGGAGGGGTTCATTCATCAATAGACCATCTGCTAGAGACAGTAACTATAATGAGCAACCACGATATTCCCGTTCTTATTCATGTATTAACAGATGGAAGAGACGTTGCACCAAAATCCGCTGAACAATATGTAAATAGATTGATAAAAAATTTACCCAATAATGCAAGAGTAGCCACTCTCATGGGCAGATACTTTGCTATGGATAGGGACAATCGATGGGATCGAATTGAATGCGCATATAAAGCAATTATTTCTGGAAAAGGAGAGAAATCAGAAACCGCTTTAAGTGCGATTAGAGATAGTTATCAAAAGAATGAAAGTGATGAGTTTATAGTCCCAACTGTCATTTCCTCTTATACTGGAATCTCTAATGGAGATGGTTTAATGTGTATAAATTTTAGATCTGATCGAGCACGGCAGATAATGTCAGCTCTTGGAAATCCATCCTTCAAACAATTTAATGTCTCAAATCGACCCAAATGGGAAAAAATCATCAGCATGACAAAATATTCTGATGAACATAATAGATTCGTGTCTCACTTATTTTCAAATGAACCAATAAAAAATACGTTAGGATCATGGGTATCGAAACAAGGCTGCACTCAATTAAGATTAGCCGAAACAGAAAAATACCCTCATGTAACATTTTTCCTTAATGGAGGGATAGAAAACTCCGAAAAAGGTGAATCTCGGATCATGCCAGCAAGCCCAAAAGTTTTAACCTATGATTTAGCTCCAGAAATGTCATCTGAACTAGTTACAGAGAGCCTTATTAAAGCAATTAAGAATAACATCGAATTAATTGTCGTAAATTATGCAAACCCAGATATGGTTGGACATACTGGTGATTTGCAGGCCGCAATAAAAGCATGTGAGGCAATCGATAAGGCTTTGAATCAAGTTGTGCCAGCCTTAGAGGATAAAGGTGGTTGCATGTTACTAACCTCAGATCATGGGAATTGTGAAACAATGATTAATCATGATACAAATATACCTCATACTGCTCATACGACAAATCTCGTACCTGCGATACTTATTGGCAGCAAAAAGAACCTTCGACAAGGAGGGCGATTGGCAGACATCGCC
>PARX01000014.1 GCA_002712045.1 Paracoccaceae bacterium | reverse complement strand
TTCATTTAACATTCACCCAATGGATCAGTTTGTGATTAAGCCTCTGTTTGGGGGTGAGCTAGCATGGTACAGCGTAACAAATGTTACACTTTGGATGGGTATCACTGTGTTAGCAGTTATCGCACTTTTAGTTGTCGGGACAAGAGGCAGAGCAGTTGTTCCAAGCCGTAGCCAATCTATTGCCGAAATTATCTATGGTTTTGTCCATAAAATGGTAGAGGACATCGCTGGGAAAGAAGGCCTCAGATATTTTCCTTATATAATGACTCTTTTCATGTTTATTGTCTTGGCAAACCTACTTGGGCTTTTGCCAAAATCATTTACAACTACAAGTCATATCGCAGTAACTGCAACTATGGCACTTGCGGTGTTTATCTTTGTAACATTACTTGGTTTCATTAAAAATGGAACAAAGTTTTTAAGCTTGTTTTGGATTGCATCAGCACCGTTACCATTAAGACCAATATTAGCAATTATTGAAATAATATCATATTTCGTTAGGCCAATTAGTCACTCTATAAGGTTAGCAGGTAATATGATGGCAGGCCATGCTGTGATTAAAGTCTTTGCCGGGTTTGCTGGTGCAATGGGATTTGGAGCCGTTTTTCCAATAGTAGGAATTATGGCAGTTTATGGATTAGAAATGCTTGTTACAGTTATTCAAGCCTATGTGTTTACAATATTAACCTGTGTTTATCTCAACGATGCTTTGCATCCGGAGCACTAAATAGAATTAAATTTTAGCCATTCTAAAAATAAAGGAGAAAAAAATGGCAGACGTATCAATGGGTCCAGACCTTATTCAAATGGGAGCATATATTGGCGCAGGGCTTGCCTGTACTGGTATGGGTGGTGCAGCAATCGGTGTTGGTCACGTAGTAGGAAACTATTTGTCAGGCGCCTTACGCAATCCTTCCGCCGCGGCCGGACAAACTGCAACCATGTTTATTGGTATCGCATTTTCTGAAGCACTAGGGATCTTTTCATTCCTTGTAGCTTTACTACTCATGTTTGCCGTCTAATAAAAAATGCTAATGCATAAGTAGTAATTGTGCATTAGCAGTTCAGTATTAAACCCTGAACATTAAATTTATATACGGAGGGTGCTATGGCATCTGAAACAACAGCGAATACAACAGAGCACGCAGTAGGTATGCCTCAACTAGATATTGGGACATTTTCTAATCAAATCTTTTGGTTGGTCATCACGCTTGTGATCATTTATTTTGTTTTGAGCAGAATAGCATTACCTCGGATAGCTTCAGTTCTCTCAGACAGGCAAATGACTATTAGTAGCGACATTGCTAAAGCTGAAGAGCTTAAGCAAGCTGCCGTTGATGCCGAAATTGCGTATAACTCAGCGCTGTCAAAAGCAAGATCAGAAGCACAGGCAATAATTGAAGAAGCCAAATCTGTTATTAAACATGAGTTAGAGGAAGCTACTAAAAAGGCTGACATTGAGATAGCAGAAAAGACAAAAGAATCTGAAAAAGCAATTTTGGAGATTCGCGAAGGCTCTTTAAAAGCGGTGGAAGAAGTAGCAAACGATGTATCTCAAACTATATTAGAAAAATTAATGCCAAATTTAAATGACAAGAAAACCATAAAAAAGGCGGTTTCAGATCGGATCAAAGGTTAAATTATGAAAAAGTTTTTATTGGCCATAGCACTAACAATTCCATCTCCAAGCTTTGCGGCAAGTGGCCCTTTTTTCTCATTAAATAATACCGATTTTGTTGTAACTGTGGCATTTGTACTTTTTGTAGCAGTTCTTCTTTATCTGAAAGTACCTTCAATTATAACTAAAATGCTTGACGATCGTTCAAAAGGCATTCAATCCGAACTAGACGAAGCTCGATCACTAAGAGAAGAGGCACAGTCATTATTAGCTTCCTATGAACGAAAACAACAGGAAATCTCAGAACAATCTGAACGTATAATATCAAATGCAAAAGATGAAGCGGCGGCGGCAGCCGAGCAAGCAAAAAAAGATATAAGCGTATCAATTGAACGAAGGATAGCAGCTGCGAATGACCAAATTAGCTCAGCTCAAGCGGCGGCTATTCGAGAAGTTCGTAACAAAGCAATCACCATTGCAATATCAGCTGTAGAAGAGGTCATATCTTCAAATATAGATTCCAAGCAACGCTCTGAATTGATAGATAGTGCAGTCAAGGAAGTGGAAGAAAAATTACACTAACAACTAACCTAATACTTTACAGTTTATACTTTCAAATTGTGCACTCTCTCGAGCGATGAGGGCTATCTTTCGATCAAGACCCCAATGATACCCACCTAAATCACCATTTTTTCGTAGCACCCTGTGGCATGGTATCAACCAGCCTATTGGATTGTTGCCGATAGCTGTACCGACTGCTCTAACAGCATTCTTATTATTTATTGCATTTGCTACATCAGAATAAGTTGTTACATAGCCCAACGGGATGTTTAGCAAAGCTTCCCACACTTTAATTTGAAATGGCGCACCCAGTAAGTAAATGTTTATAGAGCCTTCATTAGAGATCAAAGAATTGATTGAACCTTCTAGCTTTGATTTATCTTCAATATAAACTGCATTTGGCCACCTATTTTTATAATCTTGCAAAACCTCTTCTTCATCATTAGCCCCACTAAAGCCTAAACCACATAAGCCTCTATCAGTTGCTAACGCTAATAATTTTCCAAAAGGGCTATTAAACCAAGACCAACTAATAATAAGCCCTTCGCCTCTTTTTACGTATTCACCTGGGGTCATTGCCTCCCATTTTATAAATAGATCATGTAACCTACTCCCTCCAGATAGTCCTGACATTAGAGATGCATCTAGGACACTATGTCTTTTTCTCAATAATTCTTTTGAAAATCCAAGTGTCAAATATTGTTGATAGGCCTTAGGAGATATGCCCACCCACTCACTAAATAACCTTTGAAAATGATATGGCGACATCCCCACATAATTCGCGATCTCTTCAAGTTTTGGTTGCTCATTGATTGAGGAAGTTATATATGAAATCGCACGATTAATTATTGGATAGTGATACGTTTGAACCATGATTCCTCCCTTTGGTACACGTAAACACAGATGCCAACAGATAAGAAACCCGAAACTTGCTATAAATCCTAATATTAGATTTTTGGTAGGTTATGCCTGAAGGATAAAACATGAAAAAAAAATATCAAGTCACAGGTATCGGCAACGCAATGGTGGATATTTTATGTTATGAAAACGAAGAGTTTCTGGATCAAAACAGGATAAATAAAGGGGTAATGCAATTAATCGATATTAAAAGAGCCAAACACTTACANGATATAATAAAGGTTTCAAAAAAAGTAAGTGGTGGATCAGCGGCTAATACCATAGCAGGGATAGCAAAATTGGGAGCATCAACAACTTATATCGGCAAAGTAAAAGATGACGATCTGGGTAATATCTTTGTTAAAGATTTAAGAGAACAAGGTGTCATTTATAATACACTGTTAGCAGATAAAATAGCTAATGACCAAACTGGTCGCTGTACAATTATAGTAACACCAGATGGTGAGAGAACTATGAATACATATCTAGGCGTCACTGAATATCTAGAACCATCAGATATTGACGAAACTCAAATTATGAATTCGGAATGGATATACTTGGAAGGTTATCGATTTGATGGACCCAAAAGCCATGAAGCTTTCAACAAAGCTATCAATATATCAAAGACACACAATGGTAGAGTATCCCTAACATTATCTGACCCTTTTTGTGTGGAACGTCATAGAGAAGCTTTTAAAACTTTAATAAAATCAAATACTGATCTTTTATTTTGCAACGAATTTGAATTGAAAGCTTTATATCAGACAGAAGACCTTAACGCAGCATTAGAACTTGGAACAAAAGAAGTTGATATTCTAGCATGCACAGCTGCTGAAAAAGGCGCCTACATAATGCAGAACAATGAGAAAATACATGTTCCCGCAGTCCCAACAAAAATAGTAGACGCTACTGGTGCTGGCGATATGTTTGCTGCTGGGTTTCTCTGGGGGTTAGTGGAAGGTTGCGATATAAAAATATGTGGTCAAATGGGCTGCATTGCTGCTGCCGAAATTATCAGCCACTTAGGCGCTAGGGCTGAAAAAAATCTGAAGTCATTATTCAAAGAGCATGGTATTATCTAGTTTTCGCGCCGATCGATGACCCTTACCGCTTTTCCTTGTGATCTAGGCACACCATCAGTTTTGTGAACAATTACATCGACTGTAACTCCAACGCTTCCTTTGATTTTTTCCTTAAGCCTCCGACTTGACATAGACCGCTCTTCTTCAGTTTCTTTTCCTACCACACATTCTGTATGCACAAGCATTTTATCCATTCTTTGATCTTTAATTATCTCGATTTGAAAGTGTGGAGATAACGTTTCGACAGTTAATAATTGCTCTTCAATCTGAGTTGGAAATATATTTACTCCTCTCAAGATGATCATGTCATCCGAGCGCCCAGTCACTTTTTCCATTCTCCTCATTGAGCGAGCAGTGCCAGGTAATAATCTTGTTAAATCTCTGGTTCGATATCTTATTATTGGCATGCCCTCTTTTGTAAGGGTGGTAAAAACCAATTCTCCAATTTCTCCATCAATTTTTGGTTTATTTGATTTTAAATCAATAATCTCTGGATAAAAATGATCCTCCCAAATATGTAAACCATCTTTAGTTTCTACACATTCGTTTGCCACACCAGGCCCCATCACCTCAGATAACCCATAGATATCAACAGCATGCATATCAAAAGAATTTTCAACTTCTTTTCGCATAGCATTTGTCCAAGGCTCAGCTCCAAATATACCAACTTCAAGGCAACTCTCACGGGGATCTCTTCCTTGAGTCTTATATTCATCTAATATCGAAAGCATATATGAGGGGGTCACCATAATTGTTGTTGCTTTAAAATCTTCAATTAATGTAACTTGCCGTTGAGTCATTCCTCCTGAAATTGGTACAATAGTGCAGCCTAATTTTTCCGCACCATAATGAGCCCCAAGTCCCCCAGTGAATAACCCGTATCCATAAGCGACATGCACAGTATCTCCAGGCTTGGTGCCACTTGCACGCATTGACCGTGCAACTAATTCAGCCCATCGATCGATATCGCCTTTTGTATAACCAACAACTGTTGGTTTTCCGGTTGTTCCTGAAGAGGCATGTATTCGAGATATTTGATTTTGTGGAACTGCAAACAGATCAAAAGGATAATTATCACGTAAATCCTTCTTTTCCGTAAATGGAAATTTAGCAATATCAGATAATGACTTTAGATCAGATGGATGAATGCCAATAGCATCAAATTTACTCTTATAAAAACCAACATTCTTATAGGCATGGTCTAGAGTCCAACGCATCCTTTTCAATTGTAAATCTGAAATCTCGTCCCGGCTAGCAATCTCTATTGGGTCTAAACTATCCCGACTTGGTGTCAAATCCTTCATTCAACTTCCTCATTAAAATGTTTTCCACCCATTGTTCGGGAACATCCTCGCATTTCAGCGATCACACGATCCCTCGAACCAATAACTCGGACATCATAAATACCGGTTCGCTGCCTTTTATTAATCTCTTTTGCTGAAGCAACTAAAAGCTCTCCAACCTCTGCTGTTTCTAAAAAATTTATGGTATTAAATTGTGCAACAGTTAATTGATTATAGCTATTACACGCAAATGCGAATGCACTGTCCGCTAAGGTAAAAATGTAACCACCATGGCAAATGTTGTGACCATTTAAATGATAGGGCTCCACTTTCATCGACATTTTTGCATACCCAGGTCCAACTTCATCTAAAGTTATTCCTACATGCTTAGTTGCACAGTCATTTTTTAACATTAATTCAGCACATTTTTTTGCGCGCTCATGAGCATTCATCACGTATCCACCTTTTCCAAAAGTATTTACAAATGTTACAAAGTAGTCAATATTTAAAAAAATTCGTAACACGGGTAATTTAATGAGTATGCTGGATACCAGCCATTTCGATTTAAACAATTTACCAAACGGGTTTTATGAAGATCCTTTTAAATATTACTCAAGTTTAAGACAAACTGATCCTGTAAAATTTTTACCAGACAATTCTGTTTTGATTAGCTCCTGGGAAGATTTAAATTCTATTTACAGAGACACCCAAAATTTTAAGTCTGATAAGAAAATAAGTTTTGGTGAAAAATTTGGCAATACACCACTTTTTGAACATCATACGACATCATTGGTTTTTAATGATCCTCCTCTTCATTCACGTGTGCGTAAAATCATGACGGGAGCAATGAACCCAAAAGCAGTGGCATTAATGGAACCAGGTCTAGAGATATTAGTTGAAAAGTTACTTTGTGAGATGGATGAAGAAGCAAATTTAATCGAAGAGTTTGCTATGAAGATTCCAGTCGAGGTAATCGGCAATCTATTTAATATTCCACACTCATTAAGAAGCCCATTAAGAGATTGGTCTTTATCCATCCTTGGCGCCTTAGAGCCAACACCCACAAAGCAGGAGCTCGAAAAGGGAAATAATGCTGTTTTAGAGTTCAAAGAGTTCTTAAAAAAAATCACGGATGAAAGAAGAAAGAACCCAGGTGATCCTGATACAGATGTGCTTACTAGAATGATAATCGCTGAAGAAAGCAATCTTAGCGAAACCGAACTATTACAAAATTGTATTTTTATACTCAATGCTGGGCACGAAACCACAACTAATCTGATCGGAAATGCACTTTGGGCTTTATGCACTTATCCGATGGTAAGAAAAACTCTGATTAAAAATCCAGCAATTTTAAACTCAGCAATTGATGAGTTTTTGCGATTTTTATCTCCCAACCAATTTGGAAATAGAGAAACAGCATTTGAAGTTTCCCTATCAGGAAAAAAGATCCCAAAAAATACAAATTTACACCTGTGTATCGGCGCGGCAAATAGGGATCCATTGCAATTTAAAGACCCCGAAGAATTAATAATTGATAGAACCCCAAATAGACATTTAGCATTTGCCGGAGGAGCTCATCATTGTGTTGGTTTTTCTTTAGCAAAAATGGAGGCACGTATTGCAATTGGAATGTTTTTAAGAAATTTTCCTAACTACAATTTGATTTCTAAGCCACGTTGGAGCAGAAGAATACGTTTCAGAGGTTTAACTCATTTACATGCAAGATTGGAAAGATAATGAATATTGAAAGTTATGCTTTAGAAGAATGGCACAGCCCTCAAGGGGATACAAAAACATTGTATGCCAGTGCCAGTGGCTCACCAATTGGCATCATCGGCTCCTCATTAGACACAGAAAAAATGATTCATCATGCAAAAACAGTTGGTGGTGAGAATCTTCGCCAAATGGGATTTCACGAACGAGCTAAGATACTAAAGGCATTAGCTAATTATTTATCTGACAGAAAAGAAGAGCTTTATGAATTAAACCCCCTGACAGGCGCAACACGCAAAGATGGATGGATCGATATAGACGGAGGCATAGGTACCGTAAGGGTCTATGCGTCTAAAGGTCGTAAAGAGATGCCAGATGGAAAAGTTTATGTAGATGGAGCAGTTGAACAATTATCTAGGAAAGGTTCGTTTCTTGGTCAACATATTCACGTACCCAAACAAGGGGTTGCTGTTCACATCAATGCTTTTAACTTCCCAGTATGGGGAATGCTAGAGAAGCTAAGTCAAAGCTTTCTTGCTGGAATGCCAGCCATAATAAAACCTGCCAGTGATACAGCTTATCTCGCTGAAGCATGTTTTAGGATAATGATCGAAAGTAATTTACTACCAAAAGGGTCAGTTCAATTTATTGCTGGCGGAACAGGAAGTTTACTAAACCAATTGAGTGTGCAGGATGTGGTTTCATTTACTGGATCAAAGAAAACAGCCGAGTTATTAAAATCTTATACAAATCTAATAGAAAATTCAGTTAAATTCATTTCTGAGCAAGATAGCTTAAATGCCTCGATACTAGGACTTGATGCCAAATTAGGCTCTCCAGAATTTGACTTATTTATTAAAGAAGCATTGTCAGAAATTACCACCAAAGCTGGTCAAAAGTGTACCGCTATGCGACGACTAATTGTACCATCTCATTCCTTTCGAGATGTTAGTGAAGCCTTAAAAGAAAATCTATCGAATATAGAAATTGGCGACCCTCATGATACAGAAACAGAAATGGGTTCTCTTGTCTCCGAAAGTCAGAAAAGAGAAATCTTAGATATTACAGAAAAAATGTCAGCAGAGAATGAATTGATTTTTAGGCGTGAAGTTCCCAATGATGGTGCATTTTTTAGTCCTCATTTATATCACTGCGAAACCGCCCTAGAAGGTGGAATAGTACATGATATCGAAGCATTTGGTCCAGTTGCAACAATAATGACTTACGAGGGTCAAAAGGAGGCCAGTAAGCTCGTTAAATTAGGAGGGGGTAGCCTAGTATCATCAATTTTTACTGCCGATTCTCAGTTTGCAACTGAAATTGTTACAGATGTAGCGGCCTGGAATGGAAGGATATATATAAATAATAGAGACAGTTGTGATGAAGCTACTGGACATGGATCACCGCTTCCACACCTAACTCATGGAGGGCCTGGCAGAGCGGGTGGTGGTGAAGAACAGGGAGGC
Organism: Paracoccaceae bacterium; assembly: GCA_002712045.1. GTDB lineage: Bacteria > Pseudomonadota > Alphaproteobacteria > Rhodobacterales > Rhodobacteraceae. The sequence goes on along the minus strand of PARX01000014.1, from coordinate 23,010 downwards.
ATTAGAGGTGTTAAGCACTATATGCAAAGAACCTCAATACAAGGAAGCCCTGAGATTTTAACTAAAATAAGGAACCAATGGGTACCCGGTGCGAAGACTTATATTAAAAAGCCACATCCGTTCTCNCGATCTTTTAATGAGCTTTCAATTGGTGAGACATTATGGACAAATTACCGAACTATATCCTTAGACGATATAGAGCATTTTGCTAATTTTACTGGAGATACATTCTATGCACATATGAATGAAGAGGCGGCTAAGGCAAATCCTTTTTTTCCTGGTAGGGTTGCGCATGGATATTTATTGTTGAGCTTCGCTGCTGGTTTGTTTGTTTTGGCAGATGAGGGACCTGTACTAGCAAATACTGGAATTGAACACTTAAGTTTTCAAAAGCCTGTAGCCCCAAATGATAAAATAAAAGTCCGATTGACTGTTGGACGAAAAACAAAACGAACTGATACATATGGTGAAGTAAAATGGGATGTCGTTATCTTTAATCAAAACGAAGAGCAAGTTGCTGAATATGGATTATTAACAATGGTAAAATATGAACATTGAAATTGAACCACTACTAACACATTTGCATAACCAAGGAAGATTAAGAGTATGGTCATTAATTATTACTTTTTTTGGTGACAGCATCTTAGCGAAGGGTGGTGAAGTAGAAGCATCACGAATTAAAGCCCTAATGCAAGCTATGAATATTGAAGCCGGCACACTAAGAACCGCTTTATCACGNCTCACAAATGATAATTGGTTAGAAAGATATAAAATTGGCAAAAGTACGATCTATCGCCTTAGTGACAAGGGTTTGAAAGAATTTGGACCTGCTTCTGAATTGATTTACTCTGCTCCAAANCCAAATGTTGAAACAAAATGGCGCGTAGTGATAAATCCAAGATCTGAAAATGACAATTCAGGCTTTTTACTCCACCCAGGTGTTTCNATCTTACCGATAACAGAAAAACCGCCCAAAAACTCGCTAGTTTTCGATGGCACAATAAATAGATTATCAGATGAGGTCTGTTATCAATTNCTCCCTAATGGTTATGTTGATGAAATTAATCAATTAATCGAGCTTTTCTTGCAAATAGAATTTAAGAATTTAAATGCTCTTCAAGCAATGATAACTAGAACACTACTAATTCATAATTGGCGAAAAATTGTTTTAAAATTTCCTGAAGTTCCAAAAGAACTTACACCAAAGAAATGGAAAGGTTACAATGTCAGATTAACAATTAAAACAATATATGAAGACCTTACGCCTCTGGCTGAAAACTGGCTAAACATGTCTATTGAAAAGTCTTTAATAAATTTTTCAGCTTTTGAGACACCAAAACGTTTCTGAAACAAATAGAGTTGATCAACTCAAATGTCTAAGAAAGCAAATGTACAGGTGGCTGTTGCGGCTAATTTTCCTGAGCTATTTTTAAAACTTGATTGAACCACAGCCATTTTTCTTCCNCTTGATAAAACTTTAACCTTTATCTCAATTCCATCATTCATCAATGGACGCATAAAATGAGANGTCATATCCACAGTAGTACAATTTCGAAATTTCTTATTAAAACCCGTTAAGGCTAATACGGAACAAGTATCGGCAGCAGATGCGATCGCNTGACCGCAAACAACTGGAGGCCCTTCGCCACCTCCTCTAACCAAATTATCATTTTCAGGTAAATAAAATTCAAAGTTTTCATTATTCATTTCTCTNACTTCAAGTCTCAATTCCTGAATCCAGGGCGCGAAAACATTTTTCAATAGCTCTTGGAGATCTACTTTTGTTATAATATCCATAATTTTTCTCAAATATGTTACAAAAATGATTGAAATTAAATTTTTTGTAACATATAGTATATAAAAAAACAACGGAATGTCACTATGTATTCTCAAGGCCTTATAGAGTCAGATAATGAAAATGAAGAAACTCAGGAATTTCTTGATGCTTTTCAGGCAAGAATCGATGCGGAAGAGAAAATAGAACCAAACGATCAAATGCCTAGAGCATATCGAAAAATGCTAATCCGACAAATTTCTCAACATGCCCATTCAGAAATTGTCGGTATGCTACCTGAAGGAAATTGGATCACTAGAGCGCCATCATTAAGGCGAAAAGCAGCACTTTTAGCTAAGGTACAAGATGAAGGGGGACATGGTTTGTATCTTTATTCTGCAGCGGAAACCCTTGGAGTATCACGTGAGGAGTTAACTGAACAATTGGTTAATGGACAAGCAAAGTTTTCGTCTATTTTTAATTATCCAACATTATCATGGGCAGATATCGGCGCTATTGGTTGGTTAGTTGATGGTGCAGCGATAATGAACCAAATTCCTTTATGTAGGTGCTCTTACGGTCCATATGCCAGAGCTATGATACGCGTTTGCAAAGAAGAAAGTTTTCATCAGCGACAAGGTTATGAACTGATGATGACCTTAGCGCGAGGCACAGTTGAGCAAAAACAAATGGCACAAGATGCATTAAACCGATGGTGGTGGCCTAGTGTTATGATGTTTGGACCACATGATGAAGATAGTACGCATTCAGATCAATCAATGCGTTGGAAAATCAAAAGGTTCACAAATGATGAACTAAGATTGAAATTTATTAATGCTACTGTTCCACAAGCAGAATTTATTGATTTGGAAATTCCAGATAAAGATCTGAAATGGAATGAAACCAAAAAAAGCTATGAACATGGACCCATTGATTGGAATGAATTTTGGAACGTAGTAAAAGGTAATGGTCCAATGGCACGGGATAGAGTAGCCGCTCGTAAACAAGCTTGGGATGAAGGCGAGTGGGTACGTAATGCGGCGCTCGCTTATTCAGAAAAACATCACTCAGAAAAATTTGCAGCTGAATAAACTAAATACTAATTTAATTTGGAAACAACATGACAAAGACAATGCCTCTATGGGAAGTGTTTATCAGGCCAAGGAATGGCTTGAGCCACAAACATGTAGGAAGCCTTCACGCAAGTGATAAAACAATGGCTATAAATGCTGCACGAGATGTTTATACAAGAAGGGGTGAAGGTACTTCAATTTGGGTAGTCCCCTCCACGTTAATTACTGCTTCCGATCCAAGTAAAGACGAAGAAAACTTTGAACCTTCTGAAAATAAAATTTACAGACACCCAACCTTTTATGACATTCCAGATGATATAGGACATATGTAATGTCTCAAATCCTAACCAAAGCGTTATTAGAATTAGCGGACGATCACTTAATTTTAGGGCATAGATTATCTGAATGGTGTGGTCATGCTCCACTATTGGAAGAAGACTTAGCATTACCAAATATGGGTTTAGACCTAATTGGAACAGCGCGATCTTTATATACCTATGCTTGCCAGGTTGAAAATAAAAATAAATCTGAAGACGATTTTGCGTTCCTTAGAAACGAACGTGAATATGTTAATTGTCTACTTGTTGAAAGACCAAATTTTAATTTTGCTCATACCATTTTAAAACAATTATATTTTGCTGTATTTATGGAATTGTATTGGGCCGCTGCCCTAAATTCAGATGATGAAATGTTGGTCGGTATAGCTGGGAAAGCAAAAAAAGAAATGGCTTACCACGTGCGCCACTCTGGCGAATGGACAGTACGATTAGGTGATGGCACATCAGTCAGCAATAAAAAAATGGTGCAAGCGGTCAACGCATTGCACCTTTATACAAATGAGCTTTTCATAAATACTGAAAATTCTGAAACTTATATTAGTAAGAATATATTACCAGACAGGACTTCCTTTAAGGCCAATTGGCAGAAAAAAATAAANACCATATTTAAACAAGCNTTTATCACGTATCCAANTNATAATNATGAATTACNAGGGGGTAGGGTAGGTCTGCATGGCGAAGAACTAGGTCACCTTTTAGCNTCAATGCAATCTGTTCATCGGCTTCATCCAGGTGCCCAATGGTAACACATACTGTGAGTGAGNGAAATCAAGCGNGTATTATNAATGACGATNAAGATTTAGCATGGGCTACAGCNTCTAACGTCTTAGATCCAGAAATTCCCTGTGTGACTGTTGGGGAATTAGGAATAGTAAGAGATGTAGAACTAATAGAAGATGAAGTCACAGTATATGTTTCCCCAACATACTCAGGATGCCCTGCAGTTTTGGCTATTGAAATGGCAATTGAAACAGAACTCTTAAAAGCTGGTTTTAGACCACACATAAAACGAATATTGTCGCCACCATGGACGACAGATTGGATCAGTGATGTTGGGCGAGAAAAACTAAGAAAATTTGGCATTACNCCTCCAGTTAATGCATCATCTAAAATGGGTCTATTTGGTAAGGTAAATGTTGAGTGCCCTAGATGCTCTTCAAACAATACTGAGAAACTTTCAGAATTTGGCTCAACAGCTTGTAAAGCACAATATCGGTGCAAAAATTGCTTAGAGCCCTTTGATTACTTCAAGTGTATTTAGATAAAAATGAATGGCTTTGATACATTAACAATCAAAAATGTGGAAGAATTAACTCATTCTTCCAGAAGAGTAGAGTTTACTATTCCAGATAAGATTATTTCCAAATTTAAATTCCAGCCTGGACAATACATAACTCTAAGAAAGCAATTTGATAATCGCGAAGAGCGCAGATCCTATTCTATTTGCAGCTCGAGTAACGAGCCAATCGCTATTGGCGTTAAACGTGTCGAAGGAGGGTTATTTTCAAACTATATATTTAATGAACTAAAGCCTGGCATGTCTCTTGACGTTATGTCTCCTAATGGTCGCTTTATTCAAAAAGATGAAAAGAAATTCTTAATGGTTGCTGCAGGATCTGGAATAACACCTATAATGTCAATCATCTCCAGTAATCTTAAATATAATCCGTTATCTAGCTTTACTTTAATCTATGGCAATAAAACCACTGACAACATTATGTTTCAAAAGGAATTAGAAAACTTAAAAGACACATTCCTTGAGAAATTAAATGTCATTCATATTTTAAGTAAGGAGTTTCAAGACGTAGACGTTTTAAACGGACGGATTGATGAAAATAAGATTAAGCTGTTGTTATCAAGAAAAGTAATTGATCTTGATGTAGATGGTGCTTTTATTTGTGGTCCAAATTCTATGATCAACAATATACGTAATGTTTTATTGCAAGAAGGATTTGAAAAAGGAAAGATCCATTCTGAAAAATTTTACCATGGCAGTCAACCAATCTCAAAACCAAAAATTAAATCTGAAAGTGTCTTTAAATTTAAGGCGAATATCGAAATCATCTTAGATGGCCTAAGAAAGAAGTTTATTTTTGAAAATGAGAACTCAAATATTGTTGATGCTGCGCAATCAAATGGAATAGATGTGCCATTTTCTTGCAAAGGCGGTATGTGCTGCACCTGTAGATGCAAAATCACTAAAGGCGAAGTAACAATGAATGCTAATTACTCACTGGAAGACTGGGAGATAAACTCAGGATTTGTTCTTGCCTGTCAAGCAGTTCCAAAATCTAAGGAAGTAATCCTTGATTTTGATGCGTCATAAAATGAACGTGTGTCAGTATAAATGAGCCCAAATTTACTTGGGCTCATTTATTAATTGTTTAATTTAATGCTTTATCTGTAATCGCGTGCGACCAAGCACCAGAAGGTTTCTTAGTGATCACTGGATCAGAACCACCAGTCATCAAACTATCAACAGTTCTGTTGAAATCGTCTTCTGAAAGCGCACCATTGCTTCCTGCGGTAAGTTTCGCAATTTCACCCATCTGAATGGTGTTATGCTCAACGGTCTGTGCACCTGAATCATCATTATCAACAACGATTTGGGCTGCTTCAGCCTGATTATTCTCAGCATACTTCCATCCTTTCATGGACGCACGAACAAAACGAACCATTTTGTCAACGAAAGCCGGATCAGATAGATTTTCTTCTTTTACATAAAGACCATCTTCCAATGTTGCCACACCCTCATCTTCATATCTAAATACTGTCAGCTCTTCAGGCTTTAATCCTTCAGCCAAAACCTGCCAATATTCATTATATGCCATTGCTGAAACGCAATTTGCATCACCTTGAGTTAAAGGCAGAATATCCCAACCTTGTTTAAATACTGAAATATCTTGATCAGGCTTTAAACCTAATTTATTCATCCAGCTAAGAAATGGCCACTCATTACCATAATACCATACATAAAGATTTTTACCTTTAAGGTCTGCAACAGAATTTACCCCTCGATCTTTTCGGCAAACAAGCATCATGCCTGAGCTTTTAAATGGTTGAGCAATGTTAACATTTGCAAAACCTTTTTCTCTAGCAGCTAANGCAGATGGCATCCAATCAACAGCAACATCAGCTCCACCTCCAGCAAGTACACTCATTGGGCCAATATCAGGGCCACCTGGATTAATTGTTACGTTTAATCCTTCAGCTTCATAAAAACCTTTATCTTGCGCAACATAATATCCAGCAAATTGAGTTTGAGTAACCCACTTTAACTGAATTGTAACATCGTCCGCTGCACTTACTATTGAGGCGTTAAGAGCAACGATGGCGCCAACAATAAAACTAACAACTTTCTTCATTTTTTTCTCCCTATTTCGATGCACCTTGGCACCTGTTTCGGTACTAGTTAGTGACCAAAGTCACTCCTTCAAAAGAGCGTAAGACACTCTAACTTTCAACTCGCTTGCAAATGGCTTTCGAGTGAATCAATTTAAGCATTCAAGCATTTAATGCTTAAAAATGCTATTAATTTCTTAATTTTTATACTTAATCGATAATTATTACAAAACCTTTCTCTTGTTTCGTCATTTTTCAAATTTTGCCTCTTTGGGAAGGGTGCCAAAAGGTTGTCCATTTTTCTAGTAAGACTACCCCACCATAAAATAAAGAACCAGCCATTGCAGCAACTGTTATTTCAGCCCAAACCATATCAAGTGCGAACCGAGGTGCTTCTGTTGAAATTCTAAATCCCATGCCTCTGATCGGTGAGCCAAAAAACTCAGCTACAATTGCTCCTATCAATGCTAACGTGGTGCAAATTTTCAATCCATTAAAAATAAATGGCATTGCCGTCGAAAGCCTCAGCTTAATCATGGTTTGAAAATAACTAGCGTTGTAAGTTTGCATAAGGTCTCTATGTATTTTATCAGACATTTTAAGTCCTTGAACGGTATTTACCAAAATGGGGAAAAACACCATTACAGCGACAACAGCTGCTTTAGATTGCCAACCATATCCATACCACATGACAAGAATTGGGGCGATCCCAATGATTGGCATAGCAGCTAAAAAGTTACCGATTGGCAGCAAGCCACGCTCTAAGAAATTAAATCTATCAGCGATCAAACTCACTATAAATGCAGCCACACAACCAATTATATATCCTGATAAAGCTCCCTTTATAGCCGTTTGAACAAAATCTTCCCATAAGATGGGTATACTTGATATAAATTTCAAATAGATAGCTGAAGGTGGCGGCAAAATCACAGGGCTCACATTAAATGTTACAACACAAGATTCCCAAATGAATATAATACTTATACCAAAAAGCACTGGTGAAACTAAATTGAAAAACCGATTTTCCTTTTGGCGTGAGATCCAAACATTTACCATCCACGCGAGTATCCAAAAAATTATTGCTCCCCAAAAATAGATCATCACATCTCCAACGACATTCTCTTAAGGACTACTTTTTGAATTCCACCGATAATCGCTATCAACGTACCTGCAAGAATAGCTGCTGAAAACAATCCACTCCAGATATGCAAAGTATTACCAAAAGTACTTCCAGATAACATTCTAAAACCAAGCCCACCTCCACCACCTGAGGGAAGCTCTCCAACAATTGCACCTACTAGTGATGCTGCCATACCCAACTTTAGCGATGTAAAAAAATATGGCATTGAACGTGGCGCTCGTAATTTATGAAGAACTTGAAATTTTGAAGCAGACCAAGTTTTCATCTGATCAATCTCTAATTGATCTGGGCTTTTTAACCCCTTTACCATTCCAACAACAACAGGAAAGAACGAAAGATACATCGATATTATTGCTATTGGCATCAAACCACTAAAGCCTGCCGATCCAAGAGCTACCACTATCATAGGTGCTATGGCTAATATTGGTATAGTTTGACTAGTGATAATCCAGGGCATTACACTCATGGCAGTTGCCCTATTATAAACAATGCCAATTGCTAATAATATCCCGAGGCATGTTCCAAATACAAAACCATATATTGTTTCGTAAAAGGTAATCAAACCATGATAAACTAGAGAACGTTTTGAAGTAACTTTCTTGTTTACCGTTGTATCCCATATCTCTTTTGTAACCTGATGTGGAGTAGGAAGCTTTGGTCTTTTTTGTGACCATGTGTTACTTATCANCTCAACATTCGACANAGTTATTGANNTTCTNTTTGCCTTATCATACTCCCAAGGNGCATTCAAAACTATGGAAAATNCATACCAAANAATTACAATAAANNNNATNATACTCAANANTGGNATTAGTTTACCTTNTGACCAAATCGATNGNCTACTAATCATCTGTATGNCCNGCACGAAGACCTTCTCTNACTCTTTGAGAAATCTCNATAAACTCCTTAGAATCTCTAATTTCCAAGGGCCTTTCATTAGGCAAGTTACTATCGATAACATCNATTATTCGCCCAGGNCTTGGCGACATAACTACAATTCTTGTTGACAAATATACAGCCTCAGGAATTGAGTGAGTGACAAAACAGATTGTTTTATTTGTAGATTTCCATAACTTTAAAAGTTGCTCATTTAAGTGGTCTCTCACTATTTCATCTAAAGCTCCAAAAGGTTCATCCATAAATAAAATGTCAGCATCAAATGCTAAAGCCCTAGCAATACTAACTCTTTGCTGCATACCACCAGATAACTGCCAAGGAAATTTTTTCTCAAAACCACTCAACTCAACTAAATTCAAAACCCTTTCAACTCGCTCAATTTGCTCTGCTTTTGAATAACCCATAATTTCTAAGGGTAACTTTACATTTGCAGCAATAGTGCGCCAAGGGTAAAGACCCGCTGCTTGAAAGACATAACCATAGGACCTGGATTCTCGAGCTTCTCTGGGACTCACTCCATTTACATTTACCGTACCGCTAGTGGGTTCATCTAAATCCGCCAAAACCCTCAATAGAGTTGTTTTCCCGCATCCTGAAGGCCCGATAAAAGAAACAAAGTCCCCTTTGCTTATTTCTAAGTTAACGTTTTTTAGAGCGTGAACTGGCCCATCATTTGTTTCAAAAGTAAGATCAAGACCAGAGACATTTATAACATTAGATTGAGTCACTTAATAACCTCTCATTAAGTTTATATGCCAGCAGGGATATTGAGTGGATCTCTCTCAACGCGACGAGGCGAATTTAGTGTTTTCCACTTGCTAAGAGCCTTATGTGCAGATGGAAATGCTGGCCGGGGCACAAATCTTCCTCGACCAGGTTGAGGTTGACTATTTTGACCCCACGCCCATATCACATCACCTCGATTGAGTGTAAATCTTGCTTGCGCTCTTACTTCAAATCCCTCAAACACATTATAATCCAATACAGAATGATGGTTAGTAGGTGAAATGGTTTTTGAAATTTTAGGATCCCACACCACAATATCGGCATCTGCGCCCTCAACGATTGCCCCTTTTTTGGGATAAATATTAAGGATTTTTGCGATATTGGTTGAGGTTGTTGCTACAAATTCATTTGGAGTCAAACGACCCGTTTCTACACCTTCAGTCCACAAAACAGCTAAACGCTCTTCTAAACCGTTTGATCCATTTGGGATAATTCTAAAATCATCAATTCCTGCTCTTTTTTGCTCTGTACTAAATGCGGCATGATCTGTCGCTACAACTTGAAGCGAGCCTGATTGCAAACCAGCCCATAAACTATCTTGATGATCTTTTGATCTAAATGGAGGAGACATTACTCGTCGAGCAGCATGATTCCAATCAGTGTTAAAATACTCTGATTCATCTAAAGTTAAAAACTGAACCAATGGCTCCCCATAAACTCTCATACCTTTTTGTCGAGCACGTCTTATCGCCTCATGTGTTTGCTCACAACTAACGTGTACAATATAAAGGGGCACACCAGCGGTATCAGCTATTGTTATTGCTCTATTGGCAGCTTCTCCCTCCAACTCAGGGGGCCTAGAATACGCATGGCCTTCAGGCCCAGTTATCCCTTGATCAAAATATTTTTGCTGCAATTCTGCTACTAAATCACCATTCTCAGCATGCACCATGGGCAATGCACCAAGCTCAGCGCATCTCTTGAAACTAGCAAACATTTCATCATCTTCAATCATCAAGGCGCCTTTATAAGCCATAAAATGCTTAAAGCTATTAATACCCATCTTTACTGCGTCTTCCATCTCGTTAAATACATTCTCATCCCATCCAGTTATAGCCATATGATAACCAATATCTGAACAAATTTGAGGTGCAGATTTTCTATGCCATTCATTTACAGCGTTTTTGATACTACCATCAGCTCCAGGTAAGCAAAAATCTACAATCATAGTTGTGCCACCCGCAGCAGCGGCCCAAGTGCCACTNTCNAANGTNTCTGCAGCAGTTGTGCCCATAAAAGGCATTTCCAAATGGGTATGGGGGTCTATCCCTCCAGGTATTACATATGCACCTTCCGCATCTATGTANTCATCCCCAGATAAATTTTCACCNATTTGTTTAATANTCTCACCATCAATGAGAACATCAGCTTTCCATGANCNATCAGCCGTNCANACTGTTCCNCCNTTAATNACCTTTGTCATTTTNNNTACCCCCTTATTTGATCTTATATAATGACAGCTGTCTCCAGTACAGCGTGCAATAACACATCTGCTCCCGCAGTTGCCCATTTCTTGCTAATCTCCTCCGCCTCATTATGACTAAGGCCATCCACACAAGGACACATTATCATGGCAGTAGGTGCTACACCATTAATCCAACAAGCATCATGTCCAGCACCTGAAATAAGATTCATATGACTATAGCCAAGCTTTTCTGAAGCATCTCTTACTGCCGAAACACATTGTTCATCAAATTTTACAGGGTCAAAACCACCCACCTTTTCAAACTCGACTTCTAGACCTAAATTCTCACAAATATTTTTTGACTCTGACATCAATCTATTTTCCATGTCGGCTATAACAGATAGTTCAGGTGAACGCATATCTACTGTAAAAATAACTTTCCCCGGAATTACGTTCCGTGAATTTGGATATACATCTATATGTCCAGCAGCTCCAACTGCATGGGGCGCATGAGACAAAGCAATTTCTTCGACCTTCTCAAGAATCCTTGCCATACCAAGACCAGCATTACGGCGCATCGGCATAGGAGTAGAACCTGTATGACTATCCTTTCCTGTTACTGTGATTTGTGTCCAAGACAAACCTTGTCCATGAGTAACCACACCAATGTCTTTATTTTCAGCTTCCAGAATTGGTCCTTGTTCAATATGTAATTCAAAGAAAGCGTGCATTTTCCGGACACCAACTTCTTCCTCACCTTTCCATCCTATTCGGACCAATTCGTCTCCAAAAGTCTTTCCTTCCGAATCTTCTCTATTGTAAGCCCAATCCAAGGTATGCATACCACCAAAAACACCCGATGATAACATTGGTGGTGCGAAGCGAGTACCCTCTTCGTTAGACCAATTAGTAACAACTATCGGATGCTTGGTTTTGATGTTTAGATCATTCAATGATCGAATGATTTCGAGACCACCCAAAACCCCAAGAACACCATCATATTTACCTCCAGTAGGTTGAGTNTCCAAATGTGAACCAACATAAACAGGCAATGCATCTGGGTCAGTNCCCTCTCGATATGCAAACATATTTCCCATCTTATCCAAACCCATCGAACAACCCTGATCCTCGCACCACTTCTTGAAAAGATGACGACCCTCTGAATCTTCGTCCGTTAACGTTTGCCTATTATTCCCACCGGCCACACCTGGTCCAATTTTGGCCATCTCCATTAAACTATCCCATAATCTATCGCCATTTACGCGCAAATTACTAATATTAACTGCCATAACTTACTCCTTCAATTACTCTATGGTATCATAAAAACTGACCAGATGGTAAAGATAATGAACAGGCTATTTTCATTGGTCAAGACCTTATTACTAAGAGGCCAGAAACTGCGTCATGATTAGTTAATTTATCAAAACTGTAAATTAGAGTTAATATTGACCACACTAAAATTATTGTCTTAATATCATGATTATCCCAAACTAGGNTAGTATTTTAATGGCTAGATCAAACTCAACGAAGAAAATTACCCGTATACAGCGTGAAAAAATAGGGATTATTCTAGATGCGGCATTAGATGTTTTTTCAAACCATGGCTTTAGAGGCGCAACAATTGATATGATTGCAGATAAAGCNCACTTATCAAAGCCGAATATCCTTTATTATTTTGATAGTAAGGACAAGATCCATGAAATGCTTCTGTCTAATCTACTAGAAACATGGTTGGAGCCATTAAAACAAATTTCTTCAACTGGAGAACCAATTTCAGAAATTTGTTGCTATGTTGAAAGAAAATTAGAAATGGCTCGAGATTTTCCCCAAGANAGTCGTTTGTTTGCGAATGAAATATTACAAGGAGCTCCTAGAATTTTTCATGCTTTAAATGGGCCATTGAAAAAACTAACAGATGAAAAGGTAGCNCTAATCAATAGTTGGGCGGATGATGGAAAAATTAATTCAGTTGATCCATATCATTTGATCTTTTCAATATGGGCAATCACACAACATTATGCTGATTTTGACGTTCAAATATTAGCAGTTATGGAAAAAAACAAAATCCCAAATAGATTTTCTGACGCAAATAAATACTTAGAGGAACTGTTTACTCGCCTTCTGGAGCCCAAAGTAAAACTAAAAGAGCCACTACCGTGATTATGATGCCATAGATTATGCTCTGAGAAAAGTTGTTAGTGCCCAAACTTAACTCCCAAACCAACGCCCAAGCCGGTACAAGATAAGTATAAGCCATTACTTTTGAGCTTGGTAAAACTAGTGTTGCAAATTGGATGAGAAAAAACGTAATTACACTCGCTAAAATGGCAGTATAAAAAATGGTTTTCCAAATCATTGGTGATAACGCNAATAGATCTGTCCTGAGCAGATCAGAAAATCCATAAATTGACACTAATACCAACGCCCCAAATGTAGTCATTAAAACAAAAATGATNGGTTTCTCACCTCTGTTCAATTTTCTTGCTAAAGGTGTATAAAGAGCATGGAAAATTACACCAATAAAAAAAATAATTTCTCCTATTCCAAAATCAAGAGCAATAAATCGAGCCAAATTTCCATTAAAAATAACAAAAAGAGCACCATATGCTCCAATAATTAAACCTAGAAATATCCAAATTGTCATTCTTTGACGCATTAACACAAAGCCAAATAAACCACTTAGCAAAGGCGCAAAAGTAAACATCGCGGCCAATGATAATGACGAGGCAAATTTTAAACCTTCAAACATCAGAACAAAATAAATTGAGATACATGCTCCAAGAATAAAATACCTCCAAGGAGCAGCGAATACTGATTTAGGAATCGGAACCCGTGTTAATACAAATGTTCCCAAAACTGATACTGCGACAACAAATCTTAGCAAAGTAAACGCTGCGGGTGAAATATCATTAGCAACTCTCACGCCAAGAGCAAACGATCCTGCAACTAAACCTGAAAAGGCCAACATTGCCAAGTGGCCTTTAACTTGGTTAGTTGATAAGGTTATCAAAATTATTCTGCAGCACAGCCCACATTATTTGGGTGGGTTGTCCAATCAGCATGATCGTCCTCGATTGTTTTACCTGTCCTTGGGTCAATATCTCCCACACTCATAGGTTCCATTGTAATGCAATTATCAACTGGGCAAACATTTACACAAAGATTACATGCTACACATTCTTCATCAATAACAGTGAATTTTCTATCATCAGACATTGAAATTGCTTGGTGCGAAGTATCCTCACATGCAGCAAAACATCGACCACAGTTTATGCAAAGGTCTTGATTAATTTTTGCCTTGGCAACATAGTTGAGATTTAAGTACTGCCAGTCTGTATAGTTAGGTATTGCTTTTCCAACAATATCACTTGTGCTTGTAATCTGCTTTTCATCCATCCAATCAGACAAGCCACTGATCATTTCCTCTACAATCTTAAATCCATAAGTCATAGCTGCAGTACACACTTGTACATTTCCAGCACCCATAACCATAAATTCTGCGGCATCTCTCCAAGTTGTTACCCCTCCAATACCAGATATAGGCAATCCAGAAGTATTTGGACTTCGAGCAATATCTGCAATCATATTTAAAGCAATTGGTTTTACTGCTGGTCCACAATAACCACCATGTGTTCCCTTTGTCCCAATTGTTGGTTCCGGAGCAAATAGATCCAAATTGACAGAAGTGATTGAACTAATAGTATTAATCAAACTCACCGCGTCAGCTCCTCCGCTAAGAGCCGCCTCAGCAGGCTTTAAAATATCGGTNATGTTTGGAGTAAGTTTTACTATGCATGGCATTCGAGTGTATTGTTTCACCCATCGCGTTACCATCTCAATATATTCTGGCACTTGCCCAACAGCTGCGCCCATGCCACGTTCACTCATTCCATGCGGGCAACCAAAATTCAATTCAACTCCATCAGCACCTGTTTCTTCAACAAGGGGTAAAATCTTTTTCCATGCTTCTTCGACACATGGTACCATAAGTGATGCTATTAGAGCACGATCCGGGTAATCTCTTTTAACCTCTTTCATTTCCTGCAAATTTATTTCAAGAGGCCTATCTGTTATCAACTCTAAATTATTCAATCCAAGCAACCGACGATCAGCCCCCCATATTGCTCCATATCTTGGCCCATTAACATTTACTATTGGCGGTCCTTCTTCACCNACAGTCTTCCATACAACACCACCCCAACCAGCGTCGAACGCTCTTCGGACGTTGTAAGACTTATCTGTTGGCGGAGCCGATGCCAACCAAAAAGGATTTGGTGATTTGATNCCAATGAAATCACTTTTNAAATTAGCCATCTAAAATACCTCTCGCTATCATTTATCAGCCATTAACTTATTATTAATACTTTCAGCGGCATCCCGCCCTTGAGCTACAGCAGTAACGGTTAAATCCTCACCACCCAAGGCGCAATCTCCACCTGCCCATAATCCTTTAATAGAAGTGCGACCCTCTTCATCAATCACAATTTTTCCATTTTCCAGTTTTAAATCANGCAAACTAGAGTCAATATTCTGCCCNATAGCTTTAAAAACCTGATCAACTTCTAGCTCAAATTCTTCTGACTGTATTTCAAGAATACCATTGGTCGACTTTGTGTATGCAAATTTAATAGAACTAACAGCCTCATTCCCAGAAATTTCTACTGGACTAGCATTTTCGATGATCCTTACACCCTTAGAAGTAGCCAAGTCTTGTTCAAACTTCGATGCACCCATTTTGGCACGCTCTCTTCTNTAAACGATACTCACATCATCAGCACCCAGTAACTTAGANTGTACAGCAGCATCTACCGCTGTCATACCNCCTCCAATAACCACTATTTTTCTTCCAATTGGTATACTCGCCTTATCTTCTTTCTGGCGCAAATTTTCGATAAATTTCACAGCATCCAGAACATTATTTTTNTCATTNCCNGGCACAGATAGTTCATTAACACCTACTAACCCAACACCTAAAAAGACCGCATTATATTCCGCCTTTAATTCATCAATAAATATATTTTCGTTAAGAACACAATTCGACTTGATCTCAATTCCACCAATTTCTAATAACCAATCTATTTCTTTTTGAGCAAAATTATCNACAGATTTGTAAGCTGCTATACCATATTCATTTAAACCACCCGCCTTATTATTCTTATCAANAATCGTAACTTTATGCCCATGCATCGCCAAACGGTGAGNGCAAGCCAATCCCGCAGGACCCGCCCCAATAACTGCNATTTTTAAACCTGTTTCAGCTGACCTCTCAAAAGGGTGTTGGCTCAATTCCATAATTGAGTCCGTCGCATAACGCTGTAAACGGCCAATCTCTACTGGCTTTCCTTCCGAAATCTCTCGAACGCACGCTTGCTCACATAATGTTTCTGTAGGACAGACTCGAGCACACATTCCTCCAAGAATATTTTGCGNCAANATAGTTTTGCCAGAAGCCTGAGGTGTNCCAGTCATTATCTGCCGAATAAATAATGGTATATCGATCTCAGTTGGACAGGCTGTAACACAAGGAGCATCATAACAAAAATAACATCTATCTGAAGCAATTAATGCTTCATGTTCACTTAGCGGAGGGTGCAAATCCACAAAATTATTCTCTACCTGCTCACTCGGCAACCTATTAGCAACTATACCATTAGTATTAACTTCCGACACNTTCATGCTCCAATTTAGTTTCTGGAANCATCATATGCATAAATTGAAATATTTATCAATTGGTAAATTTAATGCACACTTAAAGGACTTAANTCGTTCTGAAGCGCTACGTAAAAGGCTGCCTCCCGGCCGGATACAATTGCNAGCCTGTCCCCAATCGAATTATGGACGGCAAACAATGGTTCTTGTTCTTCTGCAACATCTTCTTGCAGATCTAACGGTAAATCATTAACTGAGATTGATTTTACATAAACCAAACCCTTTTCATCTAAACCCTGTAAACGATATTTTTGTTCCACTGCTTATTTTCCTTTTCTTATAGGTATTTTCTTAACAAGGCTNTCTTGCTCAAATCTCTCAAGATCNATATTTAAGAGNCCATTTTTGGTNGTNGCTTCAACGATATTAATATCATCTGACAAAACAAAAGTTTTCTGAAATTGTCGAGCTGCTATACCACGNTGTAAATANACTTTTTTATCTGCAANNGCTTTCTTTCCCTTAACAATCAATTGATTATCATTGAGAAGGATCTCTAATTCCTCATCTAAAAAACCAGCCACCGCTATTGATAATCTAAAATTATTCGGGGTTGATTGCTCTATATTAAATGGAGGGTATGCATCCCCACCAGATTTAACAGTTTGCTCAACTAAACTCTCCAATCTATCGAAGCCAAGTAAAAATGGATGAGACTCAAATAAAATTTTTGTCATAATTCAAAGCCGCTATNCTGNAAACNTATGTAATTAAAAATGAGTNTGTNCATACTGTTAATATGGTAGGTTTTAATTAAGTTTCAAGCGATATAACNTTTAGATTTTTTACTAATCAAACTTAAAGGATTNTGATAGCCTAATAATTGAAATGGAAAATAATGAACAAATGACTCGAAAAGAAGTTTTGACGATTAAGTTAAAAACTTTAAAAAAAGGGCACCGCGAACTAGATCAAAAAATTTCAACATTAATCGAAATATATCCATCCGATCAATTTACTTTGCGACTATTAAAAAAGAGGAAATTATTATTGAAAGATCAGATAAGTCGTTTAGAAGATGAGTTAACACCAGATATAATTGCTTAAACCCTTAGATATCTGAGCAGAAAATAAAGGATCCTTTGATGACATTACCAGTAGTTGGAATTGTAATGGGGAGTCAATCAGATTGGTCCACAATGAAGCANTCTGCAAAAATACTTAAAGAATTTGAAATTCCATTTGAAACAAAAATTGTTTCAGCTCATCGAACCCCAGATAGACTATGGGAATATGGAAACTCTGCTGAAGACCGCGGCCTAAAAGTAATTATTGCTGGGGCAGGCGGTGCCGCACATTTACCTGGCATGATGGCATCAAAAACCACTTTACCTGTCATTGGTGTACCCATAACCTCNANAGCACTTTCAGGTGTAGACTCATTATATTCCATCGTACAAATGCCCAAAGGTTTTCCNGTTGCAACAATGGCTATTGGTGAGCCTGGNGCAAATAATGCTGCACTATTTGCTATTTCCATTCTTTCAATAAATGANAGCACCCTCGCCAATAATNTNAAACAATGGCGTGANAAATTATCAAATTCAATTACTGATGAACCGATAGATGAAATCTAGCTTATCAAAAAATGCAATTATTGGCATTCTCGGTGGTGGTCAACTAGGCAGAATGCTGGCGATTTCTGCCTCAAGATTAGGCTTCAAGTCTCATATTTATGATCCTGATCAGACGGCTCCTGGGAGCCAAGTATCTACATTCACAACAGCGGCNCCATATAATGATATAAATGCATTAACTAATTTTGCAAAATCTGTAGATATTGTAACTTATGAATTCGAGAACATCCCCACTCTAGCATTAGATGCGATCGAAAATTATGTAAGTATTTTTCCAAGTAGAAATGCACTGTATACTAGCCAAGACAGACTAAACGAGAAGGTTTTTTTAAACAATGTTGGCCTAAAAACAGCCCCTTTCTTTAATGTAGAAAGTATTGAGGATTGTGAAAATGCGATAACCAAAATAGGGAGAAAGTCTATTTTAAAAACGCGACGTTTCGGTTATGACGGCAAAGGTCAAATTCGCTTAACAGACGATAAAAATCCGGTTGAAATTTTTGCACAATTTAAAAATCAACCCTGTATCTTAGAAGGACTAATCAACTTTGACCTAGAAATTTCTGTCATAGGTGCAAGAGATCAATATGGCGCAGTAAGCTGTTATGATCCTGGAGAAAATATTCATAAAAATGGAATATTAAAAACAACTACCGTTCCTGCAAAGATAAGTAAGAAAATTGCTACAGATGCTATAATTCTTACTGGAAAAATACTGAATGCATTAGATTACGTTGGAGTAATGGGTGTTGAGTTGTTTGTTGAAGATAACGGATTAATCGTTAACGAAATCGCCCCAAGAGTCCATAATTCAGGGCATTGGACGCAAAATGGATGTATCATTGATCAGTTTGAACAACATGTGCGTGCTATCACAGGATTACCATTGGGGGATGGCACCCGCCATTCCAATATAAAAATGACAAATCTTTTAGGAGATGATGTTCTGAATCTCGAAAGATTCTTAACCAACGGGAAATCCGCAATTCACCTCTATGGAAAACAAGATATCAAACCAGGTCGAAAAATGGGCCATGTTAATGAAATTTATTCATGAAGTACTTTCCACACTCAACCAAACACTAAAATAACAGAAATATCATTTTTTGAATAAAAACGGCAATGAAATACCTCCTAATATCAAAACTGACGATACATAAAATTGCCAACTTAAAATCTCAGACATAAATAGATACCCACCCAACGCAGCAATTAACGGTACAGATAACTGCGCTGTCGACGCAGTGGTTATTTTTATTTTTGGTAGAACTGAATACCATAATGCATATCCAACGCCTGAAGTGATAGAACCAGATATTATAGCCAAAAAGAAACCATAAGAACTAATTTCAACTTCATCAGGTATAACCAATGCTATTGGAATCATAAAGATTAACGCCAATATAAAGTTACCAGCAGTATTTGATAATGGAGCCTTTTGCCCATGGCCCAAAATAGTATATAAACCCCAGCCAAAGGAAGCAAAAAGCATTAATACTATTCCATACAAACTATTTTCAGAAAATCTCGGATCTACCAAAATAAACAACCCCAATAAAGCTAATGCCATACCAAGTATACGAACTTTAGTTACATTTTCACTTAAGAATAATGCACCAGAAAACATCACAAACATGCTGCCACCAAACAATATTAGCGCTCCAATTCCAGTATCAATTGTCAAATATGCAAAACTAAAACCAATTAGATAAAATACGAGCGCTATACCCCTAACAGCCGTGAGATATGTTATTCTTGGTACCTTTTTATGAATAATAAGAACTAAAAGTATTAATGTTAAAGCGCCAGAACCAGCCCGGAGGGTTGCAAAATTAGAGGGTCCAATGGAATCTGAGACTAGAGCTAATCTCGTTAATACAGAATTTAAAGCAAAAGCTGTCATTATCAATGCTGTCAGAAAAAATAATCTCATGCAGAAGATATTAACAAAAGTTTAATAGATAGCCATAAAAAAAGGGCTGCAAATTACAGCCCTTTTAGTTTATTTTTTTTGTACGATTTACATCATGCCGCCCATGCCGCCCATGCCGCCCATATCTGGCATTCCACCAGCTGGACCAGCAGGCGCTGCTGGAGCAGGTCTATCAGCAACCATAGCTTCTGTTGTAATCAAAAGACCAGCGATTGATGCAGCATCTTCCAAAGCTGTTCTCACAACTTTTGTAGGATCAATTACACCAAATTTGAACATATCACCATATTCCTCTGTCTGAGCATTAAAACCGTAAGCTTTATCTTTACTCTCACGAATTTTACCAGCAACAACAGCGCCATCAACACCAGCGTTTTCAGCGATTTGTCTCAGAGGTGCTTCTAAAGCACGTTTAACGATATCGATACCTGCTACTTGATCAGAGTTAGCACCTTTCAATTTGCCCAATGCATTACCAGCTTGAATTAAAGCTACGCCACCGCCCACAATCACACCTTCTTGAACTGCAGCACGAGTTGCGTTGAGCGCATCGTCAACACGATCTTTTCGTTCTTTAACTTCAACTTCGCTATTTCCACCAACACGGATAACAGCAACACCGCCCGCAAGTTTTGCCAGACGTTCTTGAAGTTTCTCTCTATCATAATCAGAAGAAGTTTCTTCAATTTGACCCCTGATTTGAGCAACACGTGCTTCGATTTCAGCTTTCTCACCAGCACCATCTACAATTGTAGTCTCGTCCTTAGTAATTGAAACTTTCTTAGCCGTTCCCAGCATGTCCATTCCAACATTTTCAAGCTTCATCCCTAAGTCCTCAGAAATAACTTGACCTCCGGTCAAAATTGCCAAGTCTTGCAACATTGCTTTTCGTCTGTCACCAAAGCCAGGTGCTTTTACAGCAGCTATTTTCAATCCACCGCGTAGTTTATTAACAACTAGAGTTGCTAATGCTTCACCTTCNACATCTTCAGCAACNATTACCANNGGNTTACCNGATTGNATNACTGTNTC
Source organism: Paracoccaceae bacterium (assembly GCA_002712045.1). GTDB lineage: Bacteria > Pseudomonadota > Alphaproteobacteria > Rhodobacterales > Rhodobacteraceae. The sequence continues at coordinate 2,003 of PARX01000014.1, read as the reverse complement.
NANNAANGGNACCATTGGNTGTAANGAAGANAANTTNTTNTCNTGNAGNAAAATTAAAGCATCNTCNANNTCTGTTGTCATNTTGTCAGCATTTGTNACAAANTAAGGTGANAGNTATCCTCTATCAAANTGCATACCNTCAACAACGTCNGTTTCNGTTTCTANNCCTTTGTTNTCNTCNACNGTAATAACACCTTCGTTACCNACTTTTTGCATNGCATCAGCAATTTGNGAACCAATNGATNCTTCACCATTTGCAGANATTGTTCCAACTTGNGCNACTTCNGCNCTATCGCTNACTGGNCNNGAAGCNGACGTCAATTCAGNNACNACTTTCNTNACAGCNAAATCNATNCCNCTNTTNAGNTCCATTGGNTTCATACCNGCTGCAACNGATTTNGTNCCTTCTNTNACNATTGCNTGNGCTAAAANNGTNGCNGTNGTTGTTCCATCNCCNGCTTCNTCATTGGTNCTGGAAGCNACTTCNTTCACCATNTGNGCACCCATATTTTCAAACTTATCTTCTAATTCNATTTCNTTCGCTACNGTTACNCCATCTTTNGTAATGCGTGGTGCTCCAAATGATTTATCAAGCACTACGTTACGGCCCTTTGGACCTAGTGTCACTTTGACAGCATTGGCCAAAGTGTTAACGCCACGCAACATACGGTCACGAGCATCTGTTTCAAATTTTATTTCTTTAGCAGCCATTTTGGGCTCTCCTAAATTTTGGTTACAAGATTAATATNTAAGGNTTAAGAAATTATTCCTAAAATATCACTTTCTTTCATAATAAGAAGTTCTTCGCCTTCTACTGTTACTTCTGTTCCAGACCATTTCCCGAAAAGAACAACNTCATTTGCCTTAACAGCCATAGGTATTAATTCACCTGAGTCTTTACGAGCGCCTTCGCCACAAGAAACGACTGTGCCTTCAGCTGGTTTTTCTTTTGCGCTATCCGGAATTATCAATCCGCCAGAGGTTTTTTCATCACCTTCGTTACGACGGACTAGCACACGATCATGTAGTGGTGTGAATGCCATATCGGAGTTCTCCCTTAAGAGTTATTCCACGTTTGGGTGGCTTTTTCGAAATGTTTAGCACTCGCCACCTTTGAGTGCTAACAGACGGCATTTAGGTAGCCTTGACCTCAGAGTCAATTGCTAAGGTAAAAAAAAATTAATTTTTTTCTTAAAATAGAAAAAATATGAATTAATTGCCGTGACCTTTAATAATATAAACCCTATAAGGGCNCGAATTTAGGATTATGGTAGAATTGAAATGATAAAAATAATTGGACATAAATCCCCAGATACAGATAGCACAGGCTCTCCAATAATTTGGGCCTGGTATAAAAAANCTATTTGTGGAGTTCAAGCTCAGCCAAAACTTTTAGGAGAACCAAATCCNGAAGCTAGATTTGTTTTAGATTATTGGCAATTTGAAAAGCCCGAAATTATTTCACAAGTTTCTGATACTGATCAGTTAATAATAGTCGACACTAACAATCCAGCTGAACTACCGGCAAACGTTAACGAAGCCAAAATACTAGAAATTATAGATCATCACCTCTTGGTTGGTGGATTAAAAACNAATACTCCATTAACCATGACGATTAGACCCTTAGCCTGCACTGCAACCGTTATGCATGAGTTGATGGGTGATGCTGCAAAAAAAATGCCTGATAAAATAAAAGGTTTGATGCTAAGTTGTATTCTATCTGATACNTTGGAGTTCAGATCTCCAACNACTACTGAATTAGATNAAANAGTGGCCCAGGATTTAGCTTTGGAATTGAAACTTGATATCCCAACATATGCATCTAAAATGTTTGATGCAAAATCTGATGTATCAGAATTTACAGATCAAGAATTAATCCGAATGGACAGTAAGAAATTTGAACTTTCTGACAAAAAATTACGTATTTCGGTGCTAGAAACAACTTCCCCAAAAGCAATTCTTGGAAGAAAAGAAAATTTATTAGATGCTATGGCGAAAGTGGT
>PARX01000013.1 GCA_002712045.1 Paracoccaceae bacterium | reverse complement strand
CATTTACGTTTTGAGAATTGCGATTATTCCTTTTTCTTTTTCGACGTTTCTTTTTTTGATCTTTGTCTTTTAATGGATCCTTAATCGATGTTTCTGACTCATTGCTATCAGTNAAGTCCTNTTCGATTNCTNATAAGGTAGAGTCGACTGAAACTAGGTTNTGCTCTAATGGNACTATTTTTCTTNCTGTTTCTTTAAATTTTTCCAATGTGTAATTTGGGCTTTTNATCTGAGGGTCAGCCTCGATTCTAATTGAAATATTATTCCTTTTTTCAATCTCTAAAATATGCTCACGTTTATTATTAATTAAATAATTTGACACNTCAAATGAAGTGGAAATTAGTATTTCTTTATTACGTCCTCTAACTGCCTCTTCTTCTACTTCTCTTAGTATCATTAATGCCAAATTATTATCNGATCTCACAATGCCAGTACCNTGACAATGGGNGCAGGGGGCGGTTGTGGCTTCCAGCATTCCAGGCCTTAAGCGCTGCCGAGACATTTCGAGCAATCCAAAATTAGAAATTCTACCAATTTGTATTCGTGCCCTATCGTATTTTAACTTATCTTTTAGTCGTTTTTCTACCGCGTTGTTGTTTCGTCGTTCGTCCATGTCAATAAAATCAATAACGATTAACCCTGCCAGATCACGAAGACGAAGTTGACGAGAAAGTTCGTCTGCTGCCTCTAAATTTGTTTTTAGAGCCGTTTCTTCGATAGATCCTTCCTTTGTTGCCCGGCCAGAGTTTACATCGATCGCAACTAAAGCTTCTGTTATTCCAATTACTAAATATCCACCTGACTTTAATTGTACGGTAGGATTGAACATTCCACTCAAAAAACTTTCGACCTGGTAACGCGAAAATAGGGGCATTGGATCGTTATATTCGCGAACCTTTTTCACATGACTTGGCATCAGCATTTTCATGAATGCTTTAGCTGATTGGAAGCCTTGCTGTCCTTCAACAAATATCTCATCTACGTCTCTCGCATATAAATCACGTATAGATCTTTTTATTAAACTACCTTCCTCATAAATTTGACATGGTGCTATTGATTTTAGTGTGAGATTTCTTACCTCTTCCCATTGTCTCAATAAGTATTCAAAATCTCGTTTTATTTCCACTTTAGTCCTATTAGCACCGGCAGTTCTGACGATTAAACCAGTCGTTTCAGGAATTTCTAATTCATTCGCGATCAATTTTAATCGTTTTCGGTCATTTGCATTAGTGATTTTTCGACTAATACCACCACCTCTTGCTGTATTTGGCATTAGTACGCAGTAACGGCCAGCAATCGATAAATATGTTGTTAGAGCGGCTCCCTTATTTCCGCGCTCTTCTTTTACAACCTGTATTAAAAGTATTTGTCTTACTTTTATGACTTCTTGGATTTTGTATCGTCGATGCCTCGGTTTGAATGTGTTTAATTCTTCCGACTCATCATTACTAAGTTGCTCCTGTTCAGTAGTTGACTGGGGCTCGGGATCATCTGCATCGGATTGATTGCCATCTTCTTGGTTTTCTTTAAGACTTGAGGAATCTGTATTAGCTAAATTTTCTTGTTCTTTTTTTTCTACTTCTTCCTGTATTTTTTTTGCATAGGCTAACTCTTCTTCGATAAGTTTTTCTCTATCCTCAACTGGAATTTGATAATAATCAGGATGAATTTCAGAAAATGCTAAAAATCCATGCCTGTTACCGCCATAGTCCACAAATGCTGCTTGAAGGGATGGTTCAACCCTTGTGACTTTTGCTAGATAGATATTTCCAGCTAACTGTTTCTTATTTGATGATTCAAAATCAAATTCATCAACTTTATTTCCTTCGACCACCACCACGCGAGTTTCCTCACTGTGGGTGGCATCAATAAGCATTTTTTTTGCCATTTTATCTCTGTTCTGGCCTGTCCTATGAGTTTAATTATTAAATTCAAACATGGCCCATATCTATGCGCTCTGCTATTATCTAAAGTTGAATGAATATTTTCAAAACTTTCATTCTGATTTAATGATAATTTGTTTTTGCAGTTCATCGCGTTACATTTCCGGGTCTATTTACCCAATTAAATTCGAAGCCTGACTTCGATTGATTTACCAACAAGTGGTATTTTTAGTAAGTTGCGTGAAAACACGCAAAGTCTAAAGAAACTTTTTGAGAATTTTCAAGAAAATCCTCTTAGCTTTGTCAATACACTTGTCTTGAAGATAAGTACAATGGAAACTGAAAATTTTTGGTGTTTTGAATTTCAATGTTGGTAATGTCTTTACGTTATGGATATGCATCGCTAAACGTTGTGCTTACTATTAACAATTTCTGAGCAGAGAAATGCGTGCTGAATTACAGAGTATTAGTGAAAAAATACTAAAATCAATCAAATTGCTGGAACAGCGAATGGATATAAGCTCAGCAAATCATCGGTTGGAAGAATTTAACGCGTTATCTGAGAGTCCATCCTTTTGGGATAATCCACAAAAAGCACAGAAGTTAATGCAAGAGCGGCAATTTTTGGTAGATCAATTAGAAATTCACAAGAGCCTTAAGCTAGAATTAGAAGAAAATATTGAGTTGATTGAATTGGCTGAACTAGAAAATGAAACTATCGTATTGGAAGAGGCAGAGGCTGATCTTAAAAAATTATTAATTGTTGCTGAAAGTAAAGAAAAAGAGGCATTGCTCGATGGAGAAATGGATTCCAATGACGCCTTTCTTGAAATAAATGCTGGTGCAGGTGGTACTGAGAGTTGTGATTGGGCTGCTATGTTAGCTAGAATGTATGTAAGATGGGCCGAAAAGCGAGATTATAAAGTCGAATTAATTTCAGAAAATTCTGGTGATGAAGCTGGGATAAAATCTGTTTCTTACAAGATACAAGGAAGAAACGCTTACGGATGGCTTAAATCCGAAAGCGGAGTCCATCGTTTGGTTAGAATTTCTCCTTTTGATAGTAATTCAAAAAGACATACGTCTTTCTCTTCGGTTTGGGTTTATCCAGATATAGATGACGATATTGAAATCGAAATAAACTCAGCAGATCTAAGAATTGATACTTACCGTTCAAGTGGAGCTGGTGGCCAGCATGTAAATACTACAGACTCCGCAGTAAGAATTACGCACCAGCCAACTGGAATAGTTGTTACAAGTTCAGAAAAATCGCAACATCAAAATCGTGATATTGCGATGAAGGCTTTGAAATCCCGCCTCTATCAACTGGAGTTAAATAAAAGGACAGCAGCAATCTCGGATGCTCATGAGAGTAAGGGTGACGCTGGTTGGGGCAATCAAATAAGGTCTTACGTTCTTCACCCGTACCAGATGGTTAAAGATCTTAGGTCTAACATCGAAACCTCTGATACTCAGGGGGTCCTAAATGGTGATTTAGATAATTTTATGGCTAGTGCATTAGCACTAAATGTAGCTGGTAAATCTAGATCAGAAGCGAATAAAGAAAACTAATATTAGATAGTTTTTTTGATTTCATTTGGAGGTTTGTTAGTACTTAATGGATCGTCTTGACGTTGCACTGATCCCTCAAAGTGAGCTCCGCTTTCTATTGCAATAGTTTTATGGATTATATCTCCATCCACTTTTGCACTTGATGTTAACCTTACCTTTAAGCCGCGCACTCGTCCAATAATTCTTCCGTTTATAACGACATCGTCGGCGATAACTTCACCACGAATCGTGGCACTCTCTCCAATTGTTAACAAATGAGCCCTAATATCACCTTCTACTGTTCCTTCGATCTGAATGTCTCCAGTAGATTGAAGATTTCCCTTGATGACTAAATCGGTCGAAAGAGTTGAAACCGCTGGCTTTGATTTGGGCGTTAAAGATTGATTTTTCTCTTCATTTGTTTGTTTTAATGCTGAACTCATACCTGTCCCAGTAGAGTTTTCAGAATTGGGTGAAGGTTTATTGTTAGTGCTTATCTTATTTTTAGAAAACATTTCTTGCTGCCTTAATATATTTCATTGGATTAATAGTTTTACCATTCTTTCTAATTTCATAGTGCAGGTGAGTACCTGTGCTGCGTCCAGTATTACCCATGTCGCCAATAATATCTCCCCTAGATACTCTCTGACCAGCTTTAACCCGGATTTTTTTTAGATGGGCGTATCTTGTTCTATATCCCATTGCGTGACGAATCTCAATTAGTTTTCCATATGCTCCACTTGGCCACGCTTTTGTTACAGTTCCATCAGCAGTAGTGTGGATTTTAGATCCCGAATATGCGGCAAGATCAATGCCAGCATGCATTTGTTTCTTACCCGTAAAGGGATCCTTTCTATTGCCATATCCTGATGTAAAACGATGTCTTACTTTTAGAGGGTGAGAAAAAGGCAATTGAAAAGCAGCTATTCTGTATAAATTTAATGTGTCTAAATCTTTCAGAATTTTATTTGCTCGATTGTTTACTCTGTTGTCACTTGACTTTCCTTTAGTAATTAACAGTGGCAGTATTGGGCCGCCTTTACCGGAGTATCCTCTTCTTACATCCTTAAGTAACTTTTCGGTAGATATTCCAACGTCCTCAAACATTCGCTCAAGAGGAGCAACTGATACAGATAATGCTTCTTCCAAGCGTGAAAAAATACGTTCGGACCTTTCCGTTGAAACCAACGCTTTGTGCTTTAATTCAAGAATNTCCTTTTTCAACTTGATGTTTTCTTGAATTATATCCGCCTCTATCTCAGACTTCTCTTCAAGTGCTTGGGAAAGAAACCTGATAGTTTGGATTGATGTTTGACTATCTACATTTAGCTCCGAAACTTTAGTAGTTATGATCCCATTTTTAGGCTTATTAATTATTTCCTGAAGTGATTTTAAAGCTTGCTCTAGTTCTTCATTTTTTTTTCTTGTTTTTAAAGAAATTAATTTCCCCTTTGAAATTTCTGCTATTGCCGCGTAAAATTGCCTTTGTAATTGGCTTGCTTCTATTTCCTTTAGGTTTTTTTCATCGGCTAATAAATTCAAACGCTGTTGGAAAGAATCGTTTACGAGAAGACTTTCTGTACTGTTATGATCCGAAAAATTATTATCTAAAGCCAGAAATGAAGTAGAGAAAATGATCCANAGACCAGATATTACAATAGCCAGTACAAAAGTAATTTGCTGATATGGCTTAAGGTAGAAATGAATGGTTTTATCGTTTGATTTGATAAATATTCTTTTTTGATCGAAGCTTTGCTTTAACCAGTTTCTTATGTTTTTTGCATTTACCATTAATTNACTTCTTAGAATATCCTATTGGTTGCTTACTNTTATGATTCTAAAGAGGATAAATAAGATCTGCAACATTTATGTTTTATTCAGTAAGTGGCCAATAAAAGTCAGGTGGCAGGCCNCTAGCAGCTCGTTTTTCTTCATTAAAGGGCGGTTTTAACTTTGAATGAAAATATTTTCTAACTAATGAATGAAATGTNGGGGTTGGGTCTAATCCATCACGACCACAAAGGAAGTTGAACCACTTGGATCCATACGAGACGTGATTGACTTCTTCGGAATATATTATTTCTAAATATTCTACAGATCTTTGCTCTCCAGCTTTTTCAAAAAGCTTTATCATATTTGGAGTGACGTCTAAACCCCGTGCTTCCAATACCATTGGGACAATAGCTAATCTACCAAGANTNTCATCATTTGTTAGCGTAGCTGAGTCCCACATACTATCATGTGCTGGTAATGCGCCGTAAAACGAATCTTTTTCATTTAGAAGTTTAGATAAAAGTTGAAAATGTTTAGTTTCATCTTTAGCTGCATTTACCCAATCATCATAAAAACTAAGCGGAAATTTGATATCTGAAAATCTAGCAATCATATCCCAATGGAGATCAATTGCGTTTAATTCAATATGTGCAACAGAGTGAAGTAAAGCCACTCTTCCAATTTTAGTTCCATATTTACGTTTTGGCATTTGTCGTGGCGGTAATAAGTTTGGCTTTCTAGGTCGGGAAGGGANATTTGGACATTTTACTTTACCGATACTAATGCTGTTGCCAACCTTTCTATCTTTTAACCAAGTTTCAGAGTATTCTTCTGAAAGTTTAATTTTGTCTGCAACTTCACTTGCCGATAACACCCGTTTTGCCATTTCTGTAAGTGTTAATTTATTCATAGTAGTTTTGCACTAGACAAAACATCTTCAACATGTCCATCAACTTTTACTTTTCGCCAGCTTTTTACAACTTGTCCGTCCTTATTAATTAGGAAAGTCGATCTTTCGATACCATTATAAGTTTTCCCATACATTTGTTTTTCTTTCCAAACTCCAAAAGCTTCACACATTTGTCCGTTATGATCGAANAATAGATCTACCAGTAAATTGTATTTTGTTATAAATTTTTGATGTGAATTTTGGTTATCTTTTGAAATTCCATAAATTTCAATTTCTAGGTTTGAAAATGNTTCTTTTAGATTTGAAAAATTTATAGCCTCTTTGGTGCATCCAGGAGTNTCGTCTCGAGGATAAAAAAAAAGCACTGTATCTTTATTTAAAAAGAAAGTTTCATTAACAATTGAGCCATNTCCTAAAGTGACCTCAAACTGAGGAAGTTTTTTAAGTTGATCTACCATAATATGTTTCCGTAATATTTTGTTATATTTCTNTAATGTCTGTAAAATTCAAGTAGTAAAAAATTTGATTATACAATACATTGTAATTAAAAGATTATCTAACGATCCTCAAATGAAAAAAACTTTTAATTTTATTTTAATTTTATTATTTTCTATAATATTTGTNTTAACGGNTTCACTTATTTTGTGGGGCTNGAAAGGCTTCTTTGCCAATAACTGGTTNGTAAATAAATTCGAANTTGAAATCGAAAATAGTTTAGGAGGGGCTGAGGTTTCCATTGGTGACATTCAGTTCGATTTTNTTGAAGGAAACTCTTTTATTTCTGCTACTTTATTTAAGATTGTTTTGGANGGTTCCGGAGGAAAGCAATTAGCTTACTTAAATGAAATAGAAGCCACTTTTGACTATGANAATTTGGTTCAATTAAATCTAAAGCCTAATTCATTACGTTTATCAAACAGCACGTTTGTTGTGACCAAAAATTTGGAAGGTGATTTTTCATTTGAAATGCGTGAAGGGGAGGGTNCCTCAGAAACCATTAAGTACAATGAACTTGCAGATATTATAACATTGATTGAAGAAATTCTTGAGCAGGATCAATTTTCAAAGTTATCCCTTTTTTCAGCAAGTAACACGAATATTGCCTTGGTTGATCAAAAGTCAGGAAAAACTTGGTGGCTCAATCAGGGAGAATTTAAATTAGAAAATAGTAATAAGAAGTTATCNGCCGAATTTTCATCAAATTTACTGTATGGAAATGACATTACTGCTAGTGCCAGGATTAAATTAGCAAAAAGAAAAGGTGAGGAAATTGAANTCTCTGCTTCGATTGAAAATATTTCAGTTAATGAGCTTTCAGACCAATTCCCAGAATACAATTTCTTATCTAAATTCGATTTGCCAGGATCCCTNTCTATCTCTGCTGTAATACTAAATAATGGGAAATTCCAAGGAATCCAGGGGGTCTTAGAAGCTGGTAAAGGTAGTATTNTGCTTTCTTCTGAAGGGGATAACTTTTTATTAAATAGCGCAAAATTTTATTTTGATTATGATATCGAATCTGAGATTTTTAATATCAAACAAGCAACCTTAGATACTGAATTCGGGATGAGTGTCGGGTCTGGTCAAGTTTTAATTGGTGATAAAAACTCAAGNAATGGGACAGTTCTTATTGGGCAGTTTGAATTTACTGACACAACCTTATTTATCCCAAAATATTCTAAGCAACCAGTTAAATTAGAAAGTATACAGACTGATATTGAATTTGATTTAAACAAGCGATTTGTAAAAATTGGGCAACTAGTCGCGAGCCACAATGATATGGATGTTTTAAGCTCAGGCAGTGTAAGATTTACCCGCCAAGGTATTGAGGGCGATTTTAATTTTCAAATGAGTGATATTTCCACAAAAAAATTTGCTGAGATTTGGCCTTTTGCTNAAGGTGNAAAAACNAAGGCTTGGGCACTTAAAAATATACGTAATGGTTATTTGAAAAATGTTACGGGTATGATGTCATTTAGTCCCAATCAAAATAACAATTTTCATGCTACTTTTATATTTGATGATACTGATATTCATTTGCCAGATAACTTCTCACCATTAGTTAATGCTTCTGGTAATGGAGATTTAGGCGTTGATTACTTTAATATTAATTTTGAAGAGGGTTANTTATTTTCTGAACCAACTATTTTTATGGATCTTTCTGGATCCGCAATACGAGTNTTAATGGGAAAAGGTGAGAACCCTCTAATGAATATTCGTTTGGATTCAGTGGCAAGCTTGCCTTCTGCATTAACAATTTTAAAAGACTTACCAAAAAATTATAGAATTTCAAGAAATTCATTCCCAGCGAATTTAAAGGGTATTTTTTTCGGGAAAACAGATATTTTATTTGAATTGGGAAAGAAACTTTCTGAAACTGAAATTATTTTTTCAACTATTGGTGAAATAAAGTCACTTTCTGTAGATAATTTTTATGGCAATACCGACTTAATTTCTGATCGATTGACATTTTTTGCTAATAATAAAGAAGCTTCAATATCTGGTGATTTAGATTTTGATGGTAATCTTATAAGTGGTAATTGGAATAAGAGTTTTGAGAAGGATGCTGATAATATCGGCTACGCTAAAGGGAGCCTAAAATTAGGGAGGTCCTTATTGAGTTCATTAGGTATGGATGTATCTCAAATCATAGCCTCCAATGAGGCTCTTGCCAATTTTTCAATCCAATTTGTAGAGGGTTCTGCCCCTATATTTGATTTTCGATCTGATCTTAAAGGCTTAGGTTTGAAGTTGAAATCGATGAACTGGACAAAAAAACCAAATGATACTGGTGACCTATTTATAGGAGGAACTTTAGGCCCAATTCCCACCATAACAAGCTTACTTTTTTCATCTGATGATTTAGCGATAAATGGGAAAGTTTATTTTAAAGATTACGGAGAGTTGGATAAGCTTTTATTTAAATCCCTTAAATTTAAAGATTGGGTAAACGCCAGCCTTGAAGTTAAAAAAAACCAAAAAGGTGATTTTGTTTTTGATATTTTGAACGGAGAATTGGACTTGAGATTCTTTGATTTTCACTCTGGTAATAAAATAAACTTAAATCAAATCCCTAATTTAATTCAACTAGATAGCGTGGCTTTGTCAGACTCAATAAGGTTAACTGATTTAAAAGCTCAGTTTCTAACTACTGATAAATCTTCTGGGAACTTTAAATCTAGGATAAATAATGGTCCAGTAATTGAAGGATCAATAGAAATGGGAGAAAATGGTCTTTCGATAAATATTAATTCCAATGACGCTGGAGCGGTTTTCAAGTCTCTTGGGATGTTTGATAATGCNCGGAGTGGTGAGTTAAACGTAATTCTCGTTCCAGAAGTAGGTAAACGACTTTATAATGGTGAGCTTACCATCAGAAATACTAGAGTAGTTAACGCTCCGGCTTTGGCTGAACTATTATCTGCCGTTAGCGTGATTGGTCTATTGGAACAAATGGATGGACAGGGTTTGGCTTTCTCAGAAAGCAAAGCGAATTTTAGTATTTCATCAGATAAAATTATAATACACGAAAGTAGCGCCATTGGGGCTTCAATGGGTCTGACTATGCAAGGTGAGTTAAATCCATTAACGGAGGAGATAGATGCGNTTGGTGTNGTTACACCATTTTATGCTGTAAACGGAATTTTCGAGCAAACGGGGTTATTTGCCGGACTTCTTGGAAATAAAGAAGGAGAGGGCGTGTTTGGTTTCAATTATCAAATTGCTGGTGTTGGAGATGACCTGAGAATCGAAGTTAATCCTTTATCTATTCTAACGCCTGGCGTTTTTCGAGAGTTATTTAATTCTCCTATGCCGGAAAGATCAGAATGAATTTAAATGATTTTGATTTTTTACTTCCTGAAAAACTAATCGCTTTGCGACCAGTCAGGCCTAGAACTAGTTCTCGTCTCTTGGTGGTTAAAAGTGGCTCATTTGTTGANGCTAATTTTTTTCAACTTAAATCATTTTTACGACCAGGTGACCGATTGGTCTTTAATAATACAAAAGTTTTAAAATCTTTACTGTTAGTGACCCGAATTAGGCAGGTTTCTGATACTTTTCATGAAGCGAAANTGCAAATAAACTTGTTGGAAAAAATTTCAGATCGTCTGTGGAAGGTTTTGGCCAAACCTTTGCGGAAATTGAAAAGCGGTGATTTTTTAAAACTTTCANACGGGCATGTCGTGCTGGTGAAATCTGTAGAAAATAATCATGCCGTAATTGATTTGCAATATGATAAAAACAGTAATATCGAAAGTCTCTTGAATCTTTCTGGTAGAATGCCNTTACCGCCATATATTTTGAGGAATAGGGAGTCAGATAGTGATGATGATGTAGATTATCAAACTATCTTTGCCAGTATTGTTGGGTCGGTGGCAGCCCCCACAGCGTCATTGCATTTTGACGATACAATTCTGTCAGATTTGAATGAAATTGGAATTGATTTCTCCTATTTGACTTTACATGTTGGAGGAGGAACATTCTTACCGATAAAGTCAAAGAATATCGCGGATCATCTGATGCATAGTGAAAAAGGTTATATTTCGCAGAAAACTGCAATGGAAATCAATCAAACCAAGCAAGCTGGTGGACGAATTATCGCGGTTGGCACGACTTCAGCAAGGTTATTAGAGGCTGCGGCCAGCAACGATTATTGCTCAGCGTTTGATGATGAAACAAATATTTTTATCAAGCCAGGTTATCGCTTTAATTTGGTTGATGGACTGATCACAAATTTCCATTTACCAAAATCAACATTAATTATGCTAGTTGCCGCAATAATAGGTGTCGACGAATGTAAAAAATTATATTCTCACGCTATTCAAAAAAAATATCGGTTTTATTCATATGGCGATAGCTCTTTATTGTTTAAAAAGTCTTAAAAGTCTTTTTTCTGTCGTTTTCGGTTACTGCATTCTATTATTTTGGTTTAAGGGACGAGACGAACTGATCTTTCAGTGAAGTTTCTATTTACTAATGATTTTTATTTTTTTGCTGGGAATTTAGCGAATGAGCATCGGGTTAAAAAATTCATGGCCATTATTTGTAGGTATGCTCATGTTGATGATGGGGAATGGTCTGCAAGGAACATTATTGGGAGTACGTGGTGGCATCGAGGGATTTAACCCAAATATAATGTCTTGGGTTATGGCAGGATATTTTATTGGGTTCCTTGGCGGATCGCGATTAGCACCTTTGATGATCAGGAGGGTTGGTCATGTTAGAGTTTTTGCGGCTCTGGCCTCCTTAATTTCAGCATGTTTTGTCTTATTTCCAGTGTTTGCAATTGAGTTTGTTTGGTTTCTACTGCGTATTATCATAGGGTTTTGTTTTTCAGGCGTTTATGTTGTTTCTGAGAGCTGGCTTAACGATTTTTCAGATAATAAGAATCGTGGTAAAATTTTATCAATATATTTGATTATCCAAACCTTGGGTCTTGTGTTGGCCCAATTTGTTTTAAATTTTGCAGATGTCAGTGGCTACACCTTATTTATTGTCGCATCTGTTATTTTATCCTTATCGTTTGCTCCCATTTTATTAACGGTTACTCCTGCCCCTCCTTTTGAGACCACAAAACCAATGGGATTAAAAAATCTTTATAAAGCGTCTCCTTTGGGTGTGGTTGGATTGTTTATATTGGGTGCAATATTTGGAGCAATTTTTGGAATGACGGCAATTTTTGGTTCAGAAATTGGAATGTCGGTTCCAGAGATTTCAATCTTTGTAGCGACAATTTATTTTGGAGGATTGTTGTTTCAGATGCCAATTGGTTGGCTTTCAGATCGGATAGATCGACGATTTTTGATCATATTTGTTTCGACTATTGGTGGATTTTGTTCAATATTACTTTTTGTTATATCCTATAATTATGTAGTTTATTTGATCTTTATTTTTTTTATTGGTGGAATGGTAAACCCGTTATACTCATTGTTTATTGCTTACACAAATGACTTTTTAGAACATGACGATATGGCAGCTGCAGCAGGTGGATTGGTTTTTATAAACGGATTGGGTGCCATTATTGGGCCATTAGCCGTTGGTTTTCTAATGTCAAATTTTGGCCCTGATGCATTTTTTGTGTATTTAGGTGGCATATTAATTCTTATTTCAATTTATGCTTTATATCGTAAAACGCAGCGAGAAGCTCCAGCGGTTAGTGAAACCTCTTCTTATACTACCATAACTCCATCATTAACGCCCGTAGCAGTCGAAGTAGCGCAAGAAATAGCTATTGAAGCGGCGTTAGATGACGACGATTAATATATTTCAAACTTGATTAAAATTAGATAGAATAAGAGATCTTATGCGTGANAAGAAATTAATATCTATTTTAAAAATAAAATATTTTTAAAAAAATATAGAGGGTAAATAAATGAATAATTATGACATGGCAGTAATTGGGGGTGGACCAGGTGGCTATGTTGCAGCAATTAGAGGTGCGCAATTAGGGTTGTCAGTAGTTCTTATCGAAAAAGAAAACTTAGGTGGAATTTGTTTGAATTGGGGGTGTATACCCACCAAATCGTTACTTAATTCAGCTAAGGTGATAAAGACAATTAAAGAATCTGAACATTTAGGCATTCAAACTGACAATTTGGAAATCAATATAGATAAAATTTTTAAGAATTCACGAAGTGCTTCGGATAAGTTAGTTCGTGGTGTTGCTTATTTGTTAGAAAAGAATAATGTAAAAGTGATAAAGGGGGAGGCAACTCTCCTAAGCTCATCAGAAATTAAGATTATCAATGAAAATTCCTTAGTCATCAAATCGGATAATATTGTTTTAGCTACTGGAGCTCATGCACGAAAATTNGATGGTGTGGAGACAGATGGAAAAAGAGTTTGGGATTATAAAGATGCTTTAAAGGGCTTATTTTTGCCAAAAAATCTTTTGGTGGTTGGCTCTGGAGCAATTGGTATGGAGTTTGCTTCTTTTTATAATTCCGTTGGATCAAATGTAACGGTAATTGAAAGTATGGAGCGGATTTTATTAAATGAAGATATTGAAGTTTCAAAATATGCAAAAAAATCATTTGAGAAAAATGGCGTCAAGATAATTTTAAATTCAAAATTAAAGAAAATTACAAAAGGCAAAAACTTTATTAGTGCTTTGATTGATGGAGCTTCCAAATCAATTAAGTATGATGCTGTTTTAATTGCTATCGGTATAAGTGGGAACAGCAATGACTTAGGACTAGAGAGATTAGGCGTTGAGTTGGATGGCTCTCATGTGAAAGTTGATGAATTCTGCGCTACAAATATTGATGGTGTATATGCAATTGGGGACTTAGCAGGTGCGCCATGGTTAGCTCATAAAGCTAGCCATGAGGGAGCAATGGTGGCAGAGCTGATTTCTGGAAAACAACCTCATCATATTAAGAAACGCCATATTTCAAACTGCACTTATTCACAGCCAGAAATTGCTTCTATTGGACTTACAGAGGAGCAGGCTATTGATCAGGACATTAGAGTGAAGGTGGGAAATTTTCCATTTATTGGAAATGGCAAAGCAGTTGTTTTGGGAGAGACTGAAGGATTTGTTAAGACAATATTCAATGCTGAGACTGGTGAATTTTTGGGCGCTCACATGGTTGGACCAAATGTTACAGAGTTAATAAGTGTTTATGCTGTAGGGTTGGGGTTNGAAATAACAGAGGAAGATTTTGTCAATACAATTATCCCTCATCCAACTCTATCTGAAGCGATNCACGAAAGTGCTTTGTCTGCTTTAGAAAGAACTATCCACTATTAAATTATTTCTGTCTGNTTTTCTAAAGANATGATTATTGGTATGAATGAATCATGAGTTAATGAGGCTCCACCAACCAGGCCTCCATCTACGTCTGAAAGGCTAAAAATATTTTTTGAATTTTTTTGATTCACCGAACCGCCGTAGATTATCCTAACTGAATTTGCAGCTAATGACCCATATTTTTCATTTATCAATTTTCGCACCAGTTTATGTGTTTCGTTAATTTGCTGTAATGACGGTACTTCTCCTGTTCCTATTGCCCATATTGGCTCATATGCAATCACGAGTTTGTTGACTTGGAGATTTTCCGGTAGGGTTTCTATCAATTGTTTCNGAATAAAAGCATCTGTCAATCCGCTTTTAGCAATTTTAGCGCTCTCACCAACACACACAATTGTTGTTAAGTCGTTTTCCCACGCTGCTAAAATTTTCTTTCTTAATATTTCGTTTGTTTCAAAGTACTCACTCCTGCGTTCGGAGTGTCCAAGTATCACATAAGAAAGACCAATATCATTAAGCATTTTGGGAGACACTTCCCCCGTATGAGCGCCAGTCTCATTATAATGACAGTTTTGCGCGCCNATATGCAATGCTGATTCAGTGATAAGGGGTGTTAACTTGGACATGAGAGTAATTGGAGGGCACAAAATTATTTCAGATTTACAAGTCTCCGAAAAGTTAGCTATCTCAACTATCTCCCCAAGGTCATTAATTAGACCGTTCATTTTCCAGTTTCCAGCGATAACTTTTTGTCGCATTTTTGATGCCCAATTGTTTAAGATCTTATAAGCTGATCAGAAATTATTAAAACGTAATATAAATAGAATATTAACTTTAACAAACTGTTTCTATTTAATGANGATCATTTAATGTCAAATTTTACTGACTCACCACAACCGCATTCCTCACTCACGTTTGGGTTGGTAAATTTAAACCCGCTTTCTAGCAAAGATATCTCATAATCTATCACAGATCCCAAAAGAAACATTTGAGCCATGGGTGCGATCATTACGCGAGCACCATTCTTCTCAACAATTTCATCGTTAGAATCAATCTCGTCAACGTAATCCATGGTATATTCCATACCTGCACAACCACCTTTTTTTACNCCAATTCTTAAGCCTTGATGGTTTGACTTTTCCATAAGTTTTAAGATTTGTGCTGAAGCTTTATCAGTTAAACTGACAATATCTTTCCCNGGAACATTAAACATTACATAAAACCTAATTCTAAACGTGCTTCGTCAGACATCATGTCCATTCCCCATTGAGGTTCCCATATNAGATCAACCTTGACACTCTTTACGCCTGGAAGNAGTTCNATTGCCNCTTCGACCCATCCTGGCATCTCTCCCGCTACTGGGCATCCTGGCGCTGTCAGTGACATCTTAACATCNACNTCATTGTCATTATTTATAATAATTGTATAAATTAACCCTAAATCATAAATATTGACAGGTATTTCTGGATCATAAACAGATTTACAAGCCTCTACCACAGACTCATAAATTTTATGCTCTGTCGTGGAAGGAGCAATTAGGGGTGTTCCTTCCAATTTATCCTCTTCCATTTAACAACCTATTATTTATTAGATATCGGCAATATACTGGTTGATATAATCCACGTCTAGAGATAAGTCTACTGGTTGAGTTTTGAAATCAAATTTAATTTAGAGAAACGTTAATGAAAAAATTCAATTTTAAAATTCTGAATCGAGATGGCTCTGCAAGAGTTGGTGAAATTTCAACTCCAAAGGGAAATATATCAACACCAGCTTTTATGCCAGTTGGGACTGCAGCNACCGTAAAAGCAATGCTACCAAGTAGTATTAGGTCGACTGGTGCTCAAATTCTTCTTAGTAATACTTATCATTTAATGCTTAGACCTTCTGCTGAACGTATNAACGCGCTTGGTGGTTTGCACAAGTTCATGAATTGGGATGGGCCGATATTAACTGACAGTGGTGGCTTTCAGGTTATGAGCTTGTCTGGATTAAGAAAGATTACTGAAAATGGCGTTAATTTTAAAAGCCATATTGATGGATCCAAGCATTTTCTGTCTCCTGAGCGTTCCATAGAAATTCAAAAACTTTTAGGATCGGATATTGTAATGTCGTTTGATGAATGCACTCCTTTTCCCGAAACTAAGTTGCGTTCGGAAACTTCCATGCAAATGTCGATGAGATGGGCAAAACGAAGTGTAGAAGCTTTTGGGGAGAGGCCAGGCTATGCTCTTTTTGGCATTCAACAAGGCTCAATTTTTAAAGATTTGAGGGAGGAAAGTGCAAAGAAACTTAATGAATTGAGTTTTGATGGATATGCTATTGGAGGTTTAGCGGTTGGCGAAGGTCAGGATCAGATGTTTAGGGTGCTTGATTATGCTCCTAGTCAGCTACCTGAAGAGAAACCTAGGTATTTAATGGGTGTCGGTAAGCCAGATGATATTGTGGGAGCTGTTGAGCGAGGGGTAGATATGTTCGATTGCGTGCTACCCTCTCGCTCTGGTCGAACGGGGCAGGGTATTACTCGTTATGGTGCTGTAAANTTAAGAAANGCTCGACATAAAAACGATCCCAGACCACTTGACTCAGAATGTTGTTGCCCTGCTTGTAGTAATTATAGCAGGGCGTATCTTCATCACGTGATTAAGACAGGAGAGATTATTGGATCAATGCTACTCACATGGCATAATTTACACTATTATCAGACTCTTATGAATGATCTTAGACAGGCCATAAGCAATCAAAATTTATCAAAATTTGTTAAAGATTTTCGTGAAATGCAAAGTAGTGGAGANATTGAACAGATTTAATTNTATCATGTTTAAGGTATCATAATGGTAACTAAGGCTTGACACAANAAGACCNGGACCCCATTTCCAGTTAGAACAAGAAAAGTTTTANTCATTAGAACAATGTTAGGGACAAGCGTATGGCAGACACGAAAAATAATTATCCAATNTTGCCTNTAAGAGANATCGTTGTATTTCCTCACATGATCGTTCCTCTTTTCGTTGGTAGGGAAAAGTCAGTGAGAGCTTTGGAAGANGTTATGCAGGATGATAGGGACATTGTTCTTGCCTCTCAAAAAGACCCTAACGAAGATAACCCTATGGAGGATGGGATTTATTCCGTAGGTGTAGTGGCAAGTGTCTTGCAGCTTTTGAAATTACCTGATGGAACTGTAAAAGTATTGGTTGAGGGGCGCTCTAGAGTTAAGATTGAAAATTTTTTACAAAACGATAACTATTTCGAAGGGGAAGCATCCCTACTTCAAGAGATTCCCGGCGATGCTGTGGCGACTGAAGCTCTCTGTAGGTCTGTGGCTGAGGAGTTTGAGAAATATACCAAGCTTAGAAAAAGTATACCAGAAGAAGTACTATCTACTGTTTCTGAGACCAAGGCAGCATCAAAGCTTGCAGACATTGTGTGTGGACATTTGGGTATTGAATTGGCTGATAAACAGTCACTGTTAGAAACGTTGGATATAGTCAAACGATTAGATTCAGCCTTCA
The DNA here is from genome assembly GCA_002712045.1 of Paracoccaceae bacterium. Lineage (GTDB taxonomy): Bacteria > Pseudomonadota > Alphaproteobacteria > Rhodobacterales > Rhodobacteraceae. The sequence continues at coordinate 107,944 of PARX01000013.1, read as the reverse complement.
ATTTGATGAAGAGTGAGTTATCGGTACTCAAGGTCGAGAAAAAGATTAAAACACGAGTGAAGACTCAAATGGAAAAGACTCAACGAGAGTATTATCTAAACGAGCAAATGAAGGCTATTCAAAAAGAACTAGGTGATGGCGAAGATCAATCAGAACTTGACGAGATTTTAAAAAAGGTTGGTGAAACAAAGCTCTCACGCGAAGCCAGTGAAAAAGTAGAAGGTGAAATTAAGAAGTTAAAGAATATGTCCCCGATGTCTGCTGAAGCAACAGTCGTGCGAAATTATTTAGATTGGATATTGGCTCTTCCTTGGGGTAAAAAATCACGCACGAAAAAGGACTTAATCAGAGCTCAAAAAGTTCTTGATGATGACCATTATGGTTTAGAGAAGGTAAAAGAGCGAATAATTGAAAATTTAGCTGTTCAACAACGTTCATCAAAGCTGCGTGGACCGATAATGTGTTTGGTTGGGCCGCCGGGAGTCGGGAAAACATCTTTAGGTAAGTCAGTAGCACGAGCAACAGGTAGAGAATTTATCCGTATCAGTTTGGGCGGTGTTAGAGATGAAAGTGAAATTAGAGGTCATAGACGCACATACATTGGATCTATGCCCGGTAAAATAATTCAATCATTGAAAAAGGCGAAGACTAGCAATCCATTAATTCTTCTAGATGAAATTGATAAGATGGGCCAAGATTTCAGAGGGGATCCTGCGAGTGCTATGCTAGAGGTTTTGGATCCAGAGCAGAATTCGACTTTTACAGACCATTACCTCGAATTAGAATATGATTTATCTGACGTTATGTTTTTGACGACTGCTAACAGTTATAATATGCCAGGTCCGTTACTTGATCGGATGGAAACAATCGCCTTATCGGGATATACTGAAGANGAAAAGGTTCAAATTGCTAATCAGCATTTACTGCCAAAACAGATAAAAGGCCATGGATTGAAAACCCAAGAATTTAANCTGCAAAGTGATACAATAATGGAGATTATTAGACGCTATACTCGTGAAGCGGGGGTAAGAAACTTAGAGCGAGAACTTGCGAAAATTTGCAGGAAGGCGATTACCAAAATTGTGAAGAAAGAAAAAGATACAGTAAACGTGTCANTAGATGATTTGGAGGATCTACTCGGAGTTAAGCGTTTTAGATATGGCCTTGCAGAAAANGAGGATTCTGTAGGTGTAGTAACTGGTTTAGCTTGGACATCCGTAGGTGGCGATTTGTTGTCGATAGAAGCTTTGAAACTTCCAGGAAAAGGAAGGATGAAAACGACGGGTAAACTGGGCGATGTGATGAAAGAGAGTATTGATGCTGCATCTTCTTTCATTCGCTCGGTTTCTCCTGAGATGGGTATCAAGCCTACATCTTTTGAAAAAATGGATATTCATGTTCATGTTCCAGAAGGTGCTACTCCGAAAGATGGACCATCTGCTGGAGTTGGTATGGTAACATCTATTCTTTCAGTTTTAACAGGTATTGCAGTTAGGAAAGATATTGCAATGACTGGAGAAGTGACCTTGCGTGGGAATGTGTTACCGATCGGAGGACTAAAGGAAAAATTGTTAGCAGCTCTTCGGGGTGGTATAAATAAAGTCTTAATTCCAATAGAAAATGAAAAGGATTTGAAGGANATTCCTGACAAAGTTAAAGCAGGAATCGAAATAATACCCGTCTCCCATGTTAACGAAGTTTTAAAGCATGCGTTGGTTTCTCAACCTAAAGCGATTGAATGGGATGCTGAAGCAGAAGAAGCTAAAGCTTTAGCAATGTTGGAGCAAAATGCTGGCTCTTCTGCTGTAGCACATTAGGAATTGATCGTCGCAAGAAGACAAATTTTTTTGAAGTTATGATGTCATTTTTGACTTGCTAATGTTAGTGAGTGGAAGGTAAAAGGTTCCCGTTGGGGTGATTAGCTCAGTTGGTAGAGCGCTTCGTTTACACCGAAGATGTCGGGAGTTCGAGTCTCTCATCACCCACCAAAATCTCTTTTAAAAGTAACTAAATTCTTTAAAATATTTTTTGTTGCTTAAATTTTATTTATTTCTTAAGTGTTTATAGGTAAAGATTTCCTATGTACTTAAAACTTATTAGTTTAGAAGAAACAATTGACGATGCTCTCAGAAAAGCGTCAAAGGTTTTGATGCTAATCTCACTTCCTGCTTTACTTCTCGCTGCGTATCGGAACTTAATTATTGAATTTTTACCATTACACCAAATATCATTAACTTTAATTTGGTTTGGTTTTTTACTCGCATCTTTGAATACCTCTAATCTTATAAAAATTCGGGTTCATCTTGTAGTGTTCCTATTCTTTGCTTTNTTTATGTTTACAGGATACCGTAATCAAAGCTTNGTATTCGTTGATGTATGGTTGATAATTGCTGGAGGTCTNATGGCCTTTCGACAATCGTTAAGAGTTGTATTTGTACTTCTCGCAATTNTACCTATCGGACTACTTTTCATCATAAATGAACGGTTTAAGTATCCGGGTATAGAATATGAGCTTCATTTGGCAATTCATGGAACAGCGCTTCTTCTAAGTTTTGTGTTNTTTTACNCAATAAGGAATGTNGTACAAAATTATCAGACTCTCTATGAGTCACAAGTANCNNTTAACGCTAGCTTGACTGAAGAAAACAAAAAATCNTATCTGAGGATTGTTGAGGGTAAAGAGACAGTNAATGAAGAGAGACAGCGCNTAAAATTATCCGCATTTAGTTTGTCCTCTCAAATGTCCATACTTGAAAAAGTAGTACAGTTCGCAAAGAAAAATGATGACCCAATGTTGTTAGGATACGCGGGCACAAGAATTGAGGAACTNCATAAAGACTTATTGGATTATTCAAATGATGGTAGCTACATAAGTTCAGAAACTAAGATATTGAGTGTTTCTGAATTAGCATTTTCAATTGAGCAATACTTACGGCCATTCAAGGCTGTCTTAGCAGGCTTGACGACAATTTCAGTTGAAANTCATAAAATACTNGACNNAAAATTTGAATTTCCTATTAATTTTATTAAAATCATTTGTCACCATTTAATGGAGAATTGCCTAGAAGAGCTTAGCCCAAACAAAGTAGTTTTTGATTTTCAAATTGTTGGAAAGGAAATAAGAAATAAGCAGCAGATAAAAATGACATGCTGCATAGAGTTGGATCGTGGGTTGAAGGATTTTGATCCTTTGAAATTTAANAAAGCAATGGAAAACAATCAAATTCTTAAAAAAAGTCAAAGTCATCCTGCGGTGATGAAAGCTCTAGTTAATAGACTTTCTGGAAAACTAGACAGCAGCGTCGCTGATGGCTCTTTAGAATTCAAACTACTATTTTGGGTAAATGTTTTTGAAGAAAATAGACAGCTTACGCCTCCACCTAAAATTAGAGATATTTTTGGATTCGAGTAAAACTAAACACAAAAATAATCTTAATTAAATAGATTAATAATTTTAACGAACCCAAGAGTTTTACAATATAATTATGTCTGATATCAATTTTTTGTTGGTATCAGATACTTAAGCTTATCTTTCAAGACATTTACAATAANTGTAATTCACGCCAAATTAAATCACCAAAGCTCTAGCATTTTAGTAATTGCACTCAGAAAAATAATATAAAATANCATTCTAAACAAAATCTTCTTTATCTTAGGATTGAATACACTAAAAATTTTTTCTGAAACAATTAGCACAATAGATCCTGCAACAAGTGCAAAAAGTACCAGTATCAAGGGTTGCCAGTTGCTAAGTAAATAGTCTTGCATATTAAATTTAACTTTGTGATTTATCCAAATAACTATGTTAGAAAATTTCGTATAACTGAATAAAGTAACTGTAGCAAATCAAAATCTTCCATAAGGACTTCGTGTTCTGCATTTCCAATTTCTAAATGCTTACTATTATTCCAATTGCTTAAGACTTTCTTTATAGCGCTATTACTTACAATTCTGTCATTAGGTGACGAAAAAGTTAAGCACGGTATCACGGGTGGTGTAAGTTTTCTTAATTTTTGACATTCTAGTAAGGCTGTGCTCAACCATTTGACGCTCGGTCCAGCAAGAGCGAGTTCGGGGTATAATAAAATTTGGTTTTTTAGGAATTGGAAGTAATTTCTATCTGTTGTGAGAGAATTATTTTTAAATTCTGCTGTTTTTAAATAGGGTATTTGATCTACCCCTGGAACAAAATTATTTTCTAATTTAAGAATTTTATAAGCAAAATACGAGTTTCGTCCGTAAATCTGCATAAGATTATTTTTCAAATAATTAAGATTCATTCTTATTTCCCACATCGGGGCTGAAAAAATTACCTTTTTTACTGCTAATTCATTATGGATAGCCCTTAAACCAATAGTACCACCCATTGAGTGTGCTAGTAGGTACCATGGTTTGGGGAGGCTTTTTAATTCTGCAAATTTAGCTATTGCTTCAACGTCGAGCTGATAATCTGCGAATTCATTAACATGCCCAATAAGTCTATTTTTAAAATAACGATCAGATAAACCTTGTCCTCTCCAATCAACAACTAAAGAGCTGTATCCTAATTCCCAAATCTTTTTGGATGTTCGTCCGTATTTTTCAATATATTCATTTCTACCAGGAAAAATTAGTACTGTCCCAATTGCATCCTCTTTAGGCCAAAATGCTACTCTGATTCTAAATTTATCTTTGGTTTGAATCCATTCTGAATATCCGTTTTTGGGCCCCTCTAGAATGTCTTCATAAAGAGGCGCATTGGGCATGTTTAAGCTAAGATGGAAGCTAATCGCATCGCCATTCCCATATCTCCATCTACTTTGAGCTTGCCCTGCATAAACGCTGCTGTTGAATTTAAGTCCCCTGACATAATATCTTGAAAAGTTTCCTTGTCCGCTGTTAGTGTGCAGTCAGCTTCATCCGAACTTTCAGAGCATCCTGTCTCGTTAACTATTACAGAGCCTTCATTTTCAATTTCAAACTTTACAGAACCGTCAAATCCATTTGGTAACTTTTCTTCTAAGGCATGTATTGCGGTTTTTATTACTTCATTCATTAATTGCTCCAGATTTATAAAGATTCGCTCGTTTTTCTTCCAAATAACGCTAATATATGGTTATGACTTATTATTTTAAACTTGCCAATGCTTTTGTTTTTCTCTCTCTCTTCATTTTTATATCTTTTGGAGCGTCTATTTCATACTCAGAAAATATAAAGCTTGATTTGTTACTTCAAGAGCTGAAGACCCCAGTGGAGAGAAGNAGTAAGGANGTTGAGCGAGATATTTGGGCCGAATGGTCTAAATCTGGTTCAATTAAGTTAGATTCTTTGCTTAATCGTGGTCGTTCTTTTATGGCTGATAAAAAGTTTGATAATGCTATCTATATTTTTGATAAAGTGATTAATGAAAAGCCAACTTTTGCAGAAGCATGGAATGCGCGAGCCACTGCATATTATCTTCAAGGGAAATTTGATAAATCTATATCGGATATTAATAAGGTATTATCTTTGAACCCAAGCCACTTTGGGGCACTAGCTGGACTTGGATCGATTCTTGAAANCTTGGGGTATTTTGATGCTGCTAGAGAGGCATTGCAAAAAGCAAATGAAATAAATCCTAAAAATCAAAATATTAAGAAATCGTTAGAAAGAGTAATTAAGAAAGCAAATGACACTTCTTTGTAAAGTTAAAGAACGATTAGCATGATGAGTAAGAAAATTGTCGCTGTTTTGGGTCCAACTAATACTGGTAAAACCCATTACGCAATTGAAAGAATGTTATCATATAATAACGGAATAATAGGTCTTCCATTAAGGTTATTGGCTAGAGAGGTTTATGATCGATTAGTAAAGCTGAGCGATTTTAAATCTGTGGCTTTGGTGACTGGAGAAGAGCGAATAGTACCTGAAAATGCAAAATTCTGGGTGTGCACAACTGAGTCAATGCCTNGGAAAATAAAATTTGAATTTGTTGCCATTGATGAGATTCAATTAAGCGCAGATTTGGAGCGAGGTCATATTTTTACAGATAGATTTTTAAAGATGCGCGGTCAGTATGAAACACTCTTCTTAGGTTCGTCAAATTTTTGGAATGTAATAGCTAAATTGGTACCTGAGGCAGAATTGAAGACTAGGCATAGATTTTCAGANCTCAAATTCGCAGGATCAAAAAAAATTTCTAGAATGAAGTCGAGATCTGCTATCATTGGTTTTTCTGTTGAAAATATCTATGCTATGGCAGAGTTGGTTAAGAGACAAAAAGGCGGTGCNGCAGTTGTCCTTGGAGCGCTTTCACCACGAACTAGGAATAAGCAGGTAGAGTTATATCAAAATGGTGATGTGGAGTTTTTAATTGCTACAGACGCGATCGGGATGGGGTTGAATCTTGATATTGATCATGTCGCTTTTTCCGCCATTCATAAATTCGATGGAAAAAAAATGCGTGAGCTCCACAATAGTGAGGTGGCTCAGATTGCTGGTCGGGCAGGTCGTTATTTAAGGTCCGGTACTTTTGGCACTACAGGCGATGCTTCTTTATTTAATGAAGAGACAATTGAAGCTGTAGAAAATCATAAGTTTAAATCAATCAAGAAGATAGTTTGGAGAAATTCAGATTTAAACATGGATAATACTGATTATTTGATCAAATCATTGGAAAAAAAAGCTGATAACCCAATTTTTATTAAAGGGCGGGAAGCTGTGGATTTAACATCACTTAAAGCGATTACCGCTGCTGACACATTTTTTTCTAGCTTGCGTGACCCAATATTAATTGACCTCCTGTGGAATGTTTGTCAAATCCCAGATTTTCGAAGTATATCTCTCGGTGATCATGTAGGAATTCTGGGTAAAGTCTTTCATTTTCTGAAGACGGGAGATACTATTACTNATGAGTGGNTTGGTGGCCAGCTGAAAAAAATTGACCGTTATGATGGAGATATTGATACTATTTCAAAAAGGTTGGCTTTTGTAAGAACTTGGACATATGTTGCTCAAAGAAATAATTGGGTTGATGATCCTGAGTACTGGAGGGATGAAAGCCGAAGAATTGAAGATGGTTTGTCAGATGCGCTTCATGAAGCATTGACAAAACGTTTTGTAGATCGACGTACGAGTATATTAATTCGTAAGCTGAAACAAAAGGAGAGNCTCGTGGCCGAAGTAAGCAAGGATGGTGAAGTAAGGATTGACGGCCAATTCATTGGAAAGTTGCAAGGTTTTCGTTTTTCACAAGATAAAACTGTTAGTTCTGAAGAACANAAAGCACTTCGGAGTACTAGTATAGCTGCATTAGAGTCTGAATTTTATTTGAGAAGTATGAGGTTATACAATGCTCCTGATACNGATATTAGTTTTACTGAAAAAGGAGATCTTGTATGGGGAGATCATGCAATTGGAAAGATTGTCTCTGGTGAAGATATTTTAAACCCCAAGGTGCAGACCTTTGTTGATTTGGAGGCGGGATNAGAAGTTAGAGAAAAAGTTGAGCGAAGGTTAAAACATTATTTGGATCGAAAAATAGAGACTTTATTTGAACCTCTTTTGTCAATGAAAAAAGATTCTCAAATAACTGGATTGAGCAAAGGGGTGGCATTTTTGTTGGTTGAGTCTCTTGGTATTTTACCGAGAGCGGATGTATCAGAAGAGTTAAAGGATTTAGATCAAGAGTCTCGTGGGTTACTAAGGAAGCATGGAGTTCGATTTGGTCAATATAATGTTTTTGTACCAATATTGTTAAAGCCTGCTGCGACTCGACTAAGGTTAGTCCTTTGGTCGGTTATAAATAATTTTGATGAGTTTCCTTCTCCTCCAGAACCTGGTCTTGTTACTATTGGTGTTAAGAAAACAGAGGTCAAAGGTTATTTCACAAAAGTTGGTTATCATGGTTCTGGAGACTGGGCCCTAAGAATTGATATGTTGGAAAGATTAGCTGACTTACTTAGAAAAGAAGACTCAAAAAATGGCTTTGAAGCTACTTCAGATATGTTGTCCATTTCTGGAATGTCACATGAGCAATTTGCCAGTTTGATGTCCGGTCTGGGGTACCATGTAAAAAAGGGTGAACGACAAAAAATCAAAATTTCGACAGTTGAAAATACTGATGATGAATTGGATGCGGAAAGCTTCAATAATTTAACTGCTTCAGATGAAGAGTTAAATGAGTCTTTTTGGTCTTTTTCGTGGCAAGTTAAGAAAAGACAACAAAAAACTGAGAGTAAAAGAGAGATTAAGGCTAAATCCATCAAAAGAAAAAAAAGTTCTCATAAAAATCAAATCAAAGATAGCTCCAATAAGCATCTAGAAAAAACAAGCGTGATAGATCCTAATAATCCTTTCTCTGTTTTGATGGCTTTAAAAGAGAAGTAATTGAATAATAGTGAATCTATCAGGGCTGACAAATGGTTATGGGTATGTAGGTTTTTTAAAACGCGTCTAATATCTGGAAAAATGATCAAATTTGGAAAAATACGTGTAAACGGAAGAAAATTAACAAAAGGGAGCTCTTTAATAAGGAAAGGGGATGTCATAACATTAACAAAAAATAATGAGATTTTAGTTGTTCGTGTTTTATCATGGCCACTACGAAGAGGTTCAGCAAAAAATTTGCAAGATTGGTATGAAAATATCTAGTTTTAATCGTTGACAATAGTTATTCGTCGTAACTTTTTTGGTTAATGTGTTAATACACTCTTGAACTTTAGTTAATCGAGAAATAGGAAACTTGCTGAAACTATTGTGAGCATTTTAAATGACATATATTGTCAATGATAATTGTATTGGGTGTAAACACACTGATTGCGTAGAAGTATGTCCTGTCGATTGTTTTTATGAAGGTGAAAACATGCTAGTTATTCATCCAGATGAGTGCATTGATTGTGGGGTTTGTGAGCCTGAATGTCCAGTTGATGCAATATTACCAGATACAGAGCCGGATATGGAAAAATGGGTAGAGTTTAATAGAAAATATTCAGAACTATGGCCAGTGATAATAACTCAAACTGATCCANTGCCAGANGCAGAAAAAATGGATGGNTTGCCAAANAAGTTAGAAACTNTNTTTTCTGAAAAGCCTGGAAAAGGNGGTTAANNAANNTTTANATAGNNNNTCATANTTTNCCNAANATACACCATTCTAATATNGATTTTTGAANATGNAGTCTNTTTTCAGCTTGGTCAAAAACTACAGATTTTATACCATCAATAACATCAGACGTTACTTCTTGTCCCCGATAAGCCGGAAGACAATGCATAAATATCGCGTCATCTTTTGATTTAGATATCAATTTTTCATTAACTTGAAACGGCATTAACTGTCTTTGGCGAGCTTCATAATTTGACTCCTTCTGATCGTGCATCGAACTCCAAGTATCTGTCATTATTAAGTCNGCATTTTTGATTGCATTCTCTGGATNTAAATCAATATTAACTGAGATATTTTTACTTTTTGCATATTCTAAATATTTAGGTTTTGGATTTAAGCTCTCTGGACCAGAGAAGGTAAAATTAAATCCGAATTGCCCTGCAGCGTGAAGTGTGGATGCGCATACATTATTACCATCCCCTAGCCATAAAACATTTTTTCCCGTTATTGGGCCTCGTAATTCTTCAAATGTCATTACATCTGCCATACTTTGACATGGATGAGTCGAGTTTGTTAAGCCATTAATAATGGGCACATCAGCATTTTTTGCGAGCTCATATAANGCGTCTTCTTCAAAGGTTCTAATGATGATAAGATCAACATAGCGAGATAAGACTTTAGCAGTGTCTGATATGCTTTCCCCGTGCCCAAGGTGGATATCAGCACCAGATAGAATTAAAGATTGTCCTCCTAATTGCTTTATTCCGACGTCAAAAGAAACTCTTGTTCTTGTTGAGGGTTTATCAAAAATCATTGCTACTGTTTTGCCGTTTAAAGGATGAGGTTTGATAGCATTCTCAATTGGAGNTGGCCTCATTCCTTTCTTTGAATTTATTGCATGCGAAACNATGTCTCTNAATTCGTTACAAGATAATTCATTTAAGTTTAAGAAATCTGGCATTAATTTATNATTCTTTCAATTTTAGATGTTTAGCGCATTCATCAAGCATTGTTACTGCGAGATCAATTTCCTTATTTGTAATATTAAGTGGTGGAAGCAANCTAATAGTATTGTCACCTCCAGGAACCGTTATTAAACCTTTTTGATATCCAGCATTTACCAAATCAGTATTGAGAATTTTACATTTCAATCCNATCATTAAGCCCTTGCCACGTATTTCTTCAAAAATATCTGGATGTTGATCAAGTAAATAAGCTAGCTTTTGCTTAAGTAATAAGGATTTATCTTTTACTTTATCTAAGAATTCTTGNTCATTGATAATTNCCAGGACAGCATTTCCCACAGCGCAGGCTAGAGGATTGCCNCCATAAGTTGATCCATGGGTCCCAGCNGTCATACCTTGTGCAGCNCTTTCTGTGGCTAAGCATGCTCCAAGTGGAAAGCCACCACCAATTCCCTTGGCTATCGCCATAATATCGGGTTTTACATCGTATTCTTCATATGCGAAAAGTGAACCAGTTCTACCTACGCCACATTGAATTTCATCCAAGATCAATAAAATTCCATTCTCAACACATAGTTTTTTGACTTGAGATAAGAAATGTTCTTGAGCAGGAATGATGCCCCCTTCACCTTGTATTGGTTCTAGTACAATTGCAGCAGTTTTTGTGCTCACAACCTCTGTAAGTTTTTCAATATTATTGTACTGTATTTGTAAAAACCCAGAAAGTATGGGTTCAAATCCTTTCGTAAGTTTTTCAGAACCGGCCGCTGAAATCATTGCTAGCGAACGGCCATGGAAACTATTTTCAAAAGTTATAATTTCTGTTCTCTCTAGATCGTCGTTGCTATGATGGAACTTTCGTGCCATTTTTATAGCACATTCCATACTTTCAGTTCCAGAATTTGTAAAAAAAACAGTATCTGCAAAGGTGGATTGAACTAGGTTCTTTGCTAATTTTTCTTGGTTTGGAATATGGTAAAGATTTGATGTATGCCACAACTGGCTTGCTTGATCTGTCAAAACCTTAGTTAAATGTGGATTAGCATGGCCTAAGCAGTTAACTGCTATACCAGCACCCATATCTAGATATTTTTCTCCATTTTCAGTAAAAAGCCAAACACCTTCTCCTTTAACGAAGCGTAAATTTGCACGAGAGTATGATGGTAGGATAGAATCAATCATTTTATTTTCTTATATGAGTTATATTGAAGTTTGAGGATATATTAATTCACAAATTTCCGTCGGTTTTTTATATTGATGTTTAATGACATCTGAAAAGCCTTTTATTTCTCACAATCCAAATAATACTATTTTTTTGTATGTGTCTAGCCCTTGTATTTGATTATACCAAAGTGGTATAATCGTTGTTGAAAAATATAATATTATGATGCTGAACTATAAAGTAAGATTTGATTTGGAGAGATAAAATGGCATGGACGGAAGATAGAGTTGAAAAGTTAAAGTCCATGTGGACCGAGGGAAATAGTGCTAGTCAAATAGCTAAAGAATTGGGTGGTGTGACTCGCAATGCTGTGATTGGCAAGGTTCATAGACTAGGATTATCAAATCGTGCAGGTTCGATAAAAACCAAAAGAGATAAACCGGCTTCAAGAACTTCAAAAAAGTCACGAACAAAGATTTCCAGTCCAAAGATAAAGACTGTTATTGATACGCACATACCAGAAAAAAATGCGATAATCCCGATGAGGAAGCCAATTCTGACTCCAGGTCAACCACTTCCTCCCCAACCATCAGCAAACGAAATTAGTCCCGAAGCATTGGCTACGGTCAAAGAGGTAGAAAAGGGCGCTAAAAAGCTTTCCTTATTGGAATTAACGGAAAAGACCTGCAAATGGCCGATTGGAGACCCTGCGACAGATGAGTTCTGGTTTTGTGGTTTAACTACTCAGACTGGAAAACCATATTGTGAGGCCCATGTTGGAGTGGCTTTTCAACCAGTATCTAATCGTAGAGAACGTAGAGCATCAAAATAGGAGAACTTTTATTTAATTAAATTGGTTTAAACATGAGATTTTCTTTTAAATTAAAGTTAACGATTATGGTGAGCTTAAATGATAAAATATAGCTTCAAATGTTCTAATGGTCACGAATTTGATAGTTGGATACAATCTGCTGACGCCTTAGATAAGTTGAGAAGTTCTGGCATGATTTCTTGCGCAATTTGTGGAGATAANAAGGTTGAACGAGCTTTAATGTCCCCTCAGGTGCGTCCAGCGAAGAACAAAGTCAAAAGAAAGGATAGTCGTCCATTATCAGGGCCATTAACAACGGCTGAACAGGCTTTTATGGAGCTCAGAGCAAAAATTGAGGCAAATACAGAGGATGTTGGGTCTAATTTTGCTAAAGAAGCAAGGGCTATTCATGAAGGTGAGGCCGAAGAACGTGGAATTCGTGGAAAGGCTACTGTTAAAGAAGTAAAAACTTTAGTCGAAGATGGAGTTAGTATTACGCCTCTTCCATGGACGGATCGAAAGACAAATTAATTTGTTTTCTGATAGAGGTTTTGATTGACTGTTTTAATAACTGGAACAACCAGAGGCATAGGTGCTGCTTTAGCAAAGAATATGCGCGAAGTGGGCGAACGCGTTCTTTCGGTAGGACGTGGAGAAAATTGTATCCATGTTGATTTGGAAGACTCAAATTCAATTGAAGCTTTAGAAACAAAATTGAAAAATGTCCCAATAGATTTACTGGTATGTAATGCTGGAATCTTTATAGATAGAGATCAGGATTTGGATTATGGCTATAAATCAGATCTTTGGCTTAAGACCTTCTCAGTAAATGTTATTAGTGTATTCTTATTGATTCAAAAAATGCTTCCAAATATTATTAATGCAGAAGGTAAAATTGCGATCATAGCTAGTCAGATGGGTAGTCAACAAAAAGCAAATGGCGGTGATTATATTTATCGAGCCTCTAAAGCAGCTGTGATTAATTTGGGAAGAAATCTAGCAAAAGATTTAAGCTCACGACGAGTACCTGTTGGAATCTATCATCCAGGATGGGTCAAAACTGACATGGGTGGAGCTAAAGCTGATATATCTGTCGAGGAAGCTGCAAGTGGTTTGATTGACCGCTTTAGTGAGTTATCTATGAAAAAAACAGGATGCTTTGAAACATGGGATGGAAAAAAACACCCTCTTTAGTTATGCTTGCTCTTCTCTATTTGTAGCTTTAGAAGCTTGTTCGATCACTTTTTTTGGAATTTATCATGCCTAAACTAGTTATGAAATTTGGAGGAACGTCTGTTTCTGATGTCGAACGGATAAAAAATGCCGCTTCTAAAATACTTATAGAGGTAGAAAAAGGGTTTGATGTTATCGTAATTGTTTCAGCAATGGCTGGAGAGACAAATAGATTAGTCTCATTAGTAAATAGTGTTTCTACTTTGTATGATGCGAGAGAGTACGATGCTATTGTTTCAAGTGGTGAAAACGCATCAGCCGGTTTGATGGCTTTGACTTTGCAGAATATGGGAGTTTCCGCTCGAAGTTGGCAAGGTTGGCAGGTTCCTTTAATCACAAACTCTGCTCACGGTTCCGCACGAATAATGGAAATTACTACCCAAAAATTAAATGAGAAATTTCTTGAAGGAATGCGCGTTGCGGTCATTGCTGGTTTCCAGGGCTTAACCAACGATGGTAGATTATCTACTTTAGGACGTGGAGGTTCTGATACAACCGCGGTTGCTTTTGCAGCCGCTTTCGAAGCGGACCAATGTGATATTTACACAGACGTAGATGGTATTTTTACCGCTGATCCAAGGATAACTAATAAAGCGAAAAAATTAAGTAAGATCAGTTACGAAGAAATGTTAGAACTGGCTTCTTTAGGAGCTAAAGTGTTGCAAACGCGATCTGTAGAATTAGCAATGAGATATAATGTACCTTTAAAGGTGTTAAATAGTTTTTCAGACAATGATGGTACATTAGTCTGTCAGGAGGAGAATATTATGGAGAATAAGGTTGTTTCTGGTGTGGCTCACTCGAGAGATGAGGCAAAAATGACGTTAATTTCTGTTGCAGATAGACCTGGTATAGCAGCATCAATTTTTGGAACGCTTGCAGATAAAGGTGTTAACGTTGACATGATTGTTCAAAATATTTCAGATGATGGTAGAACAGATATGACGTTTTCATGTCCTGTAGATCAAGTAGAGTTAGCTACGGTTACTTTAAATGAAGCAAAAATTAAGAAAACATTCAATTATCGTGAGTTAATTGCAGATCAGGATGTAAGTAAAATCTCGGTGGTAGGCATTGGTATGAGAAGCCATGCGGGTGTTGCTGCTAAAATGTTTCAGGCTCTCTCAAATGAGAATATAAATATTAAGGTTATAACCACATCTGAAATTAAAATTTCTGTACTTATTGATAGAAAATATATGGAATTAGCAGTGCAATCATTGCATGATGCTTTTGAGCTTGGCGTCGAGGCCTGAAAAGGATGAGATATGGCATTAGAAACTGGATTACAATCAAGAACGCTCTTAAAGAGATTGAAAGATGCGCTTAGTGAAGAAGGTGAAGGTCAAAAGCGGCTTGATAGTGTAACCCATCTAATAGCAGATAGTATGGGCACGGAAGTTTGCTCTGTTTACCTTTTGGTAGATAGTTTAACTCTTGAACTATGTGCAACTGAGGGCTTAGATCCGGGATCCGTCCATAAGACACGTTTACGAATTGGTGAGGGTTTGGTGGGATTGGTTGCAAGAGATGCAAAGCCAATAAATACGGATAACGCGCCTTCTCAGCCAGGTTTTAGATTTATGCCAGAAACAAGAGAAGAAAGATATTCAAGTTTTTTGGGGGTTCCGATCCAACGGCTGGGTGAAACACTTGGTGTTTTGGTGGTTCAATCTCGTTTGGCGCGTCTTTTTTCTGATGATGAAATCTATGCGGTCGAAGTTGTGGCTATGGTATTAGCTGAAATGACTGAATTGGGAGCGTTTGTTGGAGGTGATGAAAACCTTAAGGCACCACATCAATATTCAGTTTTGATAAGAGGTGGAATTGCTCAGGATGGGGCTGCAGTAGGTTCTGTATTACTTCATGAGCCCCGCGTGGTAGTAACAAATCCTTTTGCTGATGATATAAATAAAGAAAATACACGTCTAAAAGAAGCAATTCAGCAATTGAAAGGGGATGTTGATGGGATGCTAAATACAGCTCTTAAAGGTGCCTCGGAGGAACATAAGAAAATATTAGAAGCTTATAGAATGTTTGCGAATTCTAAAGGCTGGTTAAATAGAATGGAAGATGACATTGAAAGTGGCTTATCTGCTGAAGCTGCAGTAGAAAAAGAGCAATCAACTTTTAGAACTCGGATGGCTAGGGTAGAAGATGTCTATCTAAGAGATCGGTTGCACGATCTGGATGATTTATCAAATCGATTGCTTCGTGTTTTAACNGGTCAAGGTCAGGCAAAAATTACTGATTTACCAGAAAATCCAATATTAATTGCAAGAAATATTGGTCCTGGTGAGTTGTTGGAGTACGGTCGAAATCTAAAAGGAATTGTCTTAGAAGAAGGATCAGTTGGGAGTCATGCAACTGTAATAGCGCGAGCCATGGCTATTCCTTTGATTATAAATGCTAGTGGAATAACTACTGAGGCTTTAAACGGCGACCGTATTTTGGTTGATGGGGATCAAGGAATAGTCCACTTAAGGCCAGAGGAAAATGTTGATCGCGCTTTTGGTGAGAAAATCGCTATGCAATCTAAGAAATTAGAACGCTATGCAAAGTTGAAAAATGTTCCGGCAATTACGAGGGATGGGGTCAGAATTCAGCTGTTGATGAACGCTGGATTAATGACTGATCTACCGAGTTTAAANAATTCTGGTGCTGAAGGTGTTGGGTTGTTTCGAACAGAATTGCAGTTTTTAGCCCGAAACTCAATTCCAAAGCGAGGCGAATTGGCAAATATATACAATCGTGTTTTAAACTCTGCTGGAGATAAGAAAGTAATTTTCAGAACATTGGATATTGGTTCAGATAAGGTTCTACCTTACATGCGACCTACTGATGAACCAAACCCAGCTATGGGGTGGCGAGCAATAAGGCTTGGATTGGATAAACCTGGCGTTATGAAAATGCAACTCCAAGCATTTATCAGAGCTGCCATTGATAGAGATTTATCGATTATGTTTCCAATGATCGCTCAATTTGGAGAATTTAAAATGGCAAGGGATAACTTGATGCATGTCTTGGAAAAGGAAGCGGCATTGGGGCATAAACTTCCAAGTAAGGTCGAAATAGGAGCTATGTTGGAAACCCCTTCATTAGCATTTGCGCCAAAGCAATTTTTTGAATTAACAGACTTTGTCTCTATTGGGGGGAATGATTTAAAGCAATTTTTTTATGCGGCAGACAGGGAAAACGAAAGAGTGAGAAAAAGATATGACACCTTAAATGTAAGTTTTTTAAATCTAATAAAGCAGATTGTAGAACGTTGTGATGAAACAAAAACACCATTGAGCTTTTGTGGAGAAGACGCAGGTCGACCAATAGAGGCAGTATGTTTGTTAGCAATGGGGATTAGGACTTTGTCAATGAGGCCTGCTTCAATTGGTGCTGTAAAATCATTAATTTTAAAAACAAATTTAAAGGATTTGAGAGAGATTATTGACACCGCGTTACTATCTGGAGAACAATCCATTAGGCCTTTTGTATCGGATTGGTTTGCTCAGGAAACTTAAATTTTCCNATTTCCAAATGTATTTTAGTATTTATTTACGGTTCCNTTAAGCCCATCGGTGTTAAAGCGGTTAAGGGATTTAATAAGAATACGTTTCTTATTAGTTGGTTGGGNAAAANTTAAATTCTTAGCAATATTAAAGTTAAATTGCTGATAATAAGATAAATCGCCANTTAAGATGACGACTTCCCATCCTAGTAATTCGGCCTCCTTTAATGAATGATTAATTATGTATCTTGCATGTCCTTCCCCTTGTCTTGTTGGGTGGACTGCAATGGGGCCTAATAATANAGATGGATGATTTCTTATTTTGATTGGCCAATATCTAATCGCAGCAATTAAATTTTTTGTTTCGTCTCTTTCTACGAAACAAAGATCAGAAATTGGTTTCNCATTTTCANGTAATCTATAAGAACTGAGACTTAATCTGGTGTATGTGAAGCAGACGTCGTATAGGTTTTCAACCTCCCAATAATCAGTTAGCTGTTCTTTTTGGAAAATCANCAAACTTTACTCAAATATTACGCTTTTTGCTAGTATCTTAGTTGTTCGAAGGTTACGATTGGGGATAGAATTAATAAAGAGGTTTTTATGTTTTACAACCCAGATAATCGCCCGTCCTCTCTTCCGCATGACCCTTTTAAGGCGATTGTTTCACCACGTCCAATTGGTTGGATNTCAACAATTGATAAAGATGGAAAAGCCAATTTAGCACCATATTCTTTTTTTAACGCAATCGGTGATAAGCCCCCTATGATTATTTTTAGTAAAACTGGGCCAAAAATTGGATTAAATGAAGAAAAAGACTCTATTCGTAATATTAGGGAAACCGGTGAATTTGTGGTTAACTTTGTTAGTTTTGAATTGACTTCAGAAATGAATATCTCATCCCAGCACTACAAACACGGAGAGGATGAGTTTANTCAAGCAGGACTAGAGAAAGGTAAATCGCAGATTGTAGGGGCACCATATGTCAAAAAAGCACCTGCAGCTTTTGAATGCGTGTTACACAAAGAATTTATATTACCTGGGGATGATCAAATCGCAATAATTGGAGAGGTNAAAGGAATTCATATAAATGAAGAATACATTCGAGATGGTATTTTTGATGTTACTTTATACAAGCCGTTAGCTCGATTGGGGTATCGAGATTATGCAGTTATTGAGANCTTGATTTCGCTTAAACGGCCGGATGATTGACCTTAACTAAATATCTTANACTTATTTTCTTATCAATTAANAAACTATGGTTTTGAATTCACCTGGAAGTGAAACTTCCAAAAGTTCTAAATCATTAGTGCAAGATGTATATCGAGTTTTCATGCTTGGNGGAATTACAAATGCATCACCAGGAGCCAATTCACTAGAAGTTTTACCTTCACNTTCTANAATCATTTTCCCNTTCATAACAAAATTAAATAAGATATCTGAGTCATGAGAAGTCCAGCTGTCTTCACCNCCTTTATATCGGGCAACTTTTACGCCAGCAATATTTTGAGTGTTTTTTGATATTGTTGTATCTCTTGCTTCAAATTGACTTAATCTAAATTTTTCCCATTNNGCTTCTTCAACNTTNTGNTGAACAAATTTTTGNCCNTTAAACTCNCGATNNANATTTANANTATNGTTTGGAAGNNNCATTTCATGNTCAATNGTTGTGANATGNTCTGCAGGNACTCCAATCTCNATCACTTCNATNTTATCACTAGCAAATAATACTTTGTGCCTAATTTTAGGTGGTTGAATGACGCAGCAACCTTGATGTAACCTAAAAGGCTCTCCTTGATCTTCATAAACAAGATCTACCCATCCCTTGTAACAAAAAATTAATTGAAACCCGACCGTATGATAATGTACCATATCAGGCACGGGTCCTCCATCAGGAATTCTAATATGACTGGCTATAATTGANCCACCTAGTCTCGATGGAATT
Organism: Paracoccaceae bacterium; assembly: GCA_002712045.1. Taxonomy (GTDB): domain Bacteria; phylum Pseudomonadota; class Alphaproteobacteria; order Rhodobacterales; family Rhodobacteraceae. The sequence goes on along the minus strand of PARX01000013.1, from coordinate 89,265 downwards.
AGATCTCGGTAGTGCATTCCAGCACGCCCAATAACCCATGGTGCTTGATCTGCAAGCCGTCTGACAACAAATTCATGGTTAGTTTCGGGCATAACTAAGGAGGGATTGATTTCGACCAGTTCAATTCTACAACCATTGGGCGCGATTAAATTGCTTTTACAACCATTTAATTTATTTGTCGTTTCTACATGAATTTTGATTGAACTTGCGGGAGCATTAGAGTCTTTGTCTAATCTTACCCGAAGGCCGTAACCAGAAATAACTGCAACTGATGGATCATCTGCTGGGAAAATTTCATTCAGTTGCATTCCGATAGTTTTAGTGAAGAAATCGATGTCTTTATTTAATTCCTTCGATGGCAAAATAACTTCTGCACGAGTGTTGTGATTTGCATTATCCATTGATCCTCGCAAATTAGCTAGAGAAATTTATACATCTCACTAGTTTATTATTGCCATACAATACTATAATCAATTGTTATTTAGCATTAAGTTTGTGTTTCAATAAAATTTGGAGGAGTAAAATTGTCGGATCAATTGATTTTTGATTTACCTTGTTATCCTGCAATAGGAACGGAAGATTTTTTTGTGTCTAAAGCAAATTCTTTAGCTTTTGAAGTTATACAAAATTGGNCTGACTGGAATGATCGAAGAGTTTTGATTACTGGTGGTAAGGGTTCTGGAAAAACCCATTTAACGCACGTTTGGGCAAATTTGTCTGGGGCAGAGTTTNTAGACTTAAATAATCCAGAACGGGACTTTTCTGATAAAAAACCGATAATAATTGAGGATATCGATCTAATTATTTCAATACCAACTTTTGAAGAAAAATTATTTCATTTACTAAATTTTGCAAAACAACTTGATATTTANGTATTGATGACCAGCTCAGTCGCCGCAAGTCGGCTTGGAGTTCAGTTGCTCGACTTAAGTAGTAGGTTACAAGCTACAGCACATTTCCCCATTTATCCTCCTGATGATGCATTGCTTTCAGCTGTTTTAGTTAAACAATTTTCTGATAGGCAGATAAATATCTCACCAAGTTTAATTGAATATATTTTAAAAAGAATTACCCGATCTTTATTGTCAGTATCAGATTTTGTTGATTCATTAGATAACTTAATGTTGAAAACAAAAAAAGGGCCGAGCCGAGCTATGATTTCTGAAATTCTGGACAAATTTNTAAAAAATGAGGCATAAGGGGTTTTATGAACAAGCAAAACAGCCCAAAAATTGTTGATTCTGATTTCTTGCGATCAAATAATNTTAGAACTGTTGATACGCGATTTAAAGGTCACAACTCTTGCGAGAGATTTCTAAATCGTGAAATTTCCTGGCTAGCGTTTAATTCTCGTGTGTTAGAAGAGGCTAGCAACCCTTGTGTGCCTCTTTTAGAACGACTGCGATTTCTATCAATTTCATCGACTAATTTGGATGAGTTTTATTCTGTTCGGGTTGCAGGACTTCGTGAGTTGAAGAATAACAAGATAAATAATCCTGCGGCCGATGGAATGACTCCAAGTCAACAATTGGCTGAAATTGATAAAAAAGCTAGAACTTTGTTAAATCAGCAGCAAGCGTGTTGGATTGATCTTATATCAGATTTAAAATTGGAAAAGATCGAGATTTTAAAACCTGTTGAATTGACTGACTCAGAGAAAGAATTTCTTCATGATGAATTTATAAATAATATTTTTCCCGTTCTTTCGCCTCTTGCTGTTGATCCAGGCCATCCATTTCCGTTCATTCCTCATGCTGGCTTTGCACTGGCTCTACAATTAAAAAAGGCCAAAAGTGAAGAAGAGCATTCGGTACTATTACCGATCCCTAAACAGCTACCCAGATTTATTAGGCTATGTACGTCACTTGAGAGCTTTAGAATGTTGCCTCTTGAAGAGGTTTTGGTTGAACACATTAACGAATTATTTCCTGAGTATTTACTGGTAAATTATTGTACGTTTCGNCTGTTGCGAAATAGTGATTTAGANATCGAAGAGGAAGCTGAGGATCTGGTTCGAGAATTTGAAACTGCCTTAAAGCGGCGTAAACGTGGCGAAGTGATTAGTCTTTCAATATCAGCTGGTGCTAATATTAGTTTGGCAAAAATGATAAGCAAGAATTGTAATGTTTTGCGAAGTGAGGTTTTTGAAATAGACGGTTTNATGGCATTNTCAGATTTACAAGAATTGGTNCAAATAGGAATGCCAAATTTACTTTGGCCAAATTTTTCNCCAAGAATTCCNGAGAGAGTTTTAGATTANGANGGTGATATTTTTAAAGCAATTCAGCAAAAGGATATGTTGCTGCATCACCCATATGAAACCTTTGACATGGTAGTTAGATTCTTGCAACAAGCAGCAGTTGATGCGTCTGTTGTTGCTATAAAGCAGACTTTGTATCGAACATCCAAAAATTCACCAATCGTAGATGCACTATGTGAAGCTGCTGAATCTGGCAAGTCAGTAACTGCATTCATCGAACTGAAAGCTAGATTCGATGAAGCTGCAAATATTCGTCAGGCGCGTAGATTGGAGAGAGCTGGTGCTCATGTTGTCTATGGCTTTATTACAATGAAAACCCATGCGAAATTATCTACCGTAGTAAGGCGGGAAAATAATAAGTTGGTAACCTACACTCATTTTGGCACAGGCAATTATCATCCAATAACAGCAAAATATTACACAGATTTATCATTTTTTACATGTGATTCATCTTACGGTCGAGATGCAACTAAAGTTTTTAATTTTGTTTCTGGCTATGCTAAACCAAATAATCTTGAAAAGATCTCAATTTCTCCGGTTAATCTTAAAAAGTTTCTACTGGAGGCCATTGATAACGAGATAAAATTAGCAAAGTTAGGCAAAAATGCAGAAATCTGGGGTAAGTTGAATGCGCTTATAGAGCCTGATGTTATCGATGCATTATATCGAGCAAGTAATAATGGCGTGAAAATAAAGTTAATTATAAGAGGGATTTGTGGGCTTCGGCCAGGTATTAAAAATTTGAGTGAAAACATCCAAGTCAAATCGATTGTTGGTAGGTTTCTAGAGCATTCAAGAATAGTATGTTTTGGCAATGGTGGACAAATTGAAAAATTATCAGGAAGAGTTTTTATTAGCTCTGCAGATTGGATGGATCGAAATTTAAATCGGCGTGTTGAGGGTTTATTNGAAATTCATAACAAGACAATTAAATCGCAAATTGTAAGCCAAATTATGTCNGCAAACTTAGCTGATGAAAAACAAAGTTGGGTACTACAGTCTGACGGTACTTATTTAAGGCATAATAAAACTGGTAATTTATTTGATTGCCATAAATTTTTTATGGAAAATCCATCTTTGTCTGGCCGCGGGTCAGCAGGTGATGCTGATGTTTATAAGTTGCGATATAAAAGGTAATTGATTAGATACTTTTACTATAGTAGCGGTTTTTGGAACTAATTTGTCAGATTTCTTAAGATTTAATTTTAATGAAAAAGTTTCTTCAGGATCGATAGAACGCTTAGGTGTTATAGATATCGGCTCTAATTCGGTGCGCATGGTGGTGTTTGATGGTGCAGCAAGATCTCCTGCATACTTTTATAACGAAAAAGTAATATGTTCTCTTGGCAGTGATTTAAGTTCTGATAATGAATTAAATGTTTTAAATAAAAACAAAGCCTTAGCGGCTTTAAAGAGATTTGTGTCACTTTCAAAAGCAATGGGTGTGTCTTTGATAGCAGTAGCGACCGCCGCTGTTAGAAACTCTAAAGATGGTGTGGCTTTTTGCGAAGAGATTTTTCAGGAAACAGGCTTAAATGTAACTATTCTCAATGGAGAAGAAGAAGCAAATTTGTCCGCACAAGGTGTTTTATTGGGTTGGCCAGGTGCCGATGGTTTAGTTTGTGATTTAGGGGGGGCATCTTTGGAATTAGCAGAAATTTCAGAAGGTACCGTTGGTAAGACAATTAGCTGCCCAATAGGACCACTTTATTTAAATCAGTTCTATCCTAAGCAGAAACTTCAAAGAGATTTTATAAATTCAGAACTTAGAAAAAGTAGAAAGATATTCTCGAAAAAATATACCAATATTTATTTAGTAGGTGGATCCTGGCGCTCAATTGCGAGGACTCAAATGGAAATGACAGATTATCCCCTCAAAGTTTTACATGAATATCAGATGAGAATAGCCGAAATTAAAGCTACCCTTAATTGGATTATGGGAGCTTCTTTAAGCGATCTTCAGGCAAAATCTGCAAGCTCCTCTTCAAGATTACGTTTATTGCCTAGTTCTGCTATTGTTTTAAATGAATTAATTGATTGTTTTAATCCAAAAAAAATAGCTCTTTCCAGTTATGGTATTAGAGAAGGTTTGTTGTACAGCGCAATGGATAAAAAGTTAAGAGAACTGGACCCATTGTTAGAGGCTTGTCGTCATATTGAATCAACTGCAGCTCGGATGCCTGGTTTTGGCCTTACTTTATTTAATTTTATCATGCCATTGTTTGAAACGAGCGATAAAAATTTTGTTAGATTGATTAAGGCAGCTTGCTTTTTACATGATGTTAGCTGGCGTGCACACCCAGACTACCGAGCTGAAGTTTGTTTCGACAATGCTACTAGAGCGAATTTGGGTGGCATCGATCATCAGGGTAGAGCTTTTCTAGCGATAGCTTTATTGTATAGGTATAAAAGCCCAAAAAAAAGTGAAACATTTTCTAAAGTTTTTTCAATTTTAGNTAAGGAAGATAAGNGAAGGGCTGAGATCTTAGGAANGGCTATGAGGTTNGGNGCAATGCTCTCTGGTTCGACTGCAGCGTCGATGGGNAAGTTGGAACTTGATAATAGTAAAANGTTACTAAANTTAAAAATTTCAGAAAAAAATAAAGATTTATTTGGGGAAGTTGTACAACAGAGATTTGAAAGCGTAGCTTTGAGAATGAGTTATAAACCTCTGATTGTATGGGTTTGAAATTTATTTTTATATTATCGATTTATGATTGTGAAAATTGTGTTAAGAACATAGTTTTTGTTTAGTTATTATTTTTGTAAGCTATCTTGATGAAAAAAATTATTGCTATTGACCAAGGCACAAGTTCCTCTCGTGCTATACTTTTTGATGAGACACTTCAAATTTTGAGAATGGATTCGGAAAAAATAGAATCTCAATTTCCTAATTCGGGTTGGGTTGAACAGAACCCATCAGATATTATTGCAAGTGTTATTAAAACAGTAAAAACAGTAATTGATAATGATGTTGTTGCCCTTGGTATAACAAATCAACGAGAGACAGTTGTTATTTGGGATCGGAAAAGTGGAATGCCGATATATAATGCAATCGTCTGGCAAGATAGGCGTACTGACAATGTCTGCAAAGACCTTAGATTGCGTGGATACCAAGGTTTAGTTGAAGAAAGAACAGGCTTGTTATTGGATCCTTATTTTTCGGCTTCAAAAATTGGCTGGCTCTTGGATAATGTGGAAAATGCGCGACAAGAAGCAGAACAAGGCAACTTGGCTTTTGGAACGATCGACTCTTTTGTTCTTTGGCATCTCACGGAGGGAAGAGTACATGCGACTGATATAACAAATGCTTCGAGAACAATGTTGTTTAATATTTATGACAAAAAATGGGATGATGATTTATTAAATTTATTTGGCATTCCACGATCGATACTGCCGGTTGTGAATGAGAATATTGCAGATTTTTCTGAAACTTCCTTATTTGGGAAAAAGATTCCAATAAAAGCGATGATTGGTGATCAACAGGCGGCTACAGTGGGGCTGGGCTGTTTTAGGCCAGGAATGGTGAAAGCAACCTTTGGAACCGGTTGTTTTGTTATGATGAATACTGGACAACAGGCAGACCGATCTAAGTCTAATTTGATTACAACAATAGCATATACAATAGATGGCCTTACTACATACGCTAAGGAAGGTTCATTATTTAATGTTGGAACTACTATTGATTGGATGAAGAATAATCTAAACTTACTAGAAAGTTATAATGATCTAAATAAGATAAAAGAAGAAACTAATAACGTTGTATTTATCCCAGCATTTACAGGTTTAGGTGCACCTTACTGGAACTCGAGTTGTCGAGGAGCTATTTTTGGTTTGGAACGTGATACAGACTCCAATGATTTAATTATGGCAGCACTTAAGAGTATTGCATTTCAGGTTCGAGATCTTTTATCTGCTATGCAATTGGATTATCCCAATAAATCAATTGAATTGTTAAAAGTAGATGGGGGCGTAAGTCAAAATGATTGGCTATTGCAGAAGATTTCTGATCAGTTAAGGCTAAAAGTTGAAAGGCCAATAAATGTTGAAGCCAGTGCGTTTGGAGTCGCTTGTTTACTTAGTTTATCTTTAGGGGATTTTAAAGATTTTGCAGCTATTGATGACTATTTAAAAATTGATAAGATCTTCGAGCCAAAAAATGACACTGTTTTAATAGATAAAGAATACGCGAGCTGGACAGGGGCTATTAAAAAACTTTTAAGTTAAAAACGAATTAAATCTGTCCACCTGCAATTTCTAAAGTTTGACCATTAATTGACTCTGAATTTGGTCCTACAAGAAATTCCGCTGCGCAAGTAACTTCTTCTACTTCTATTAAGCGTTTATGTCTATTGTCTTGAGACATTGCCTTCTCCGCATCTTCTAAGGTCAAATTACTACGAGATGCTATTAAATCTCTATTACGGTCAACAATTGGGGTTCTAACATATCCTGGACAGATTGCATTTGCTGTTATTCCACTGCCCATATATTCTTCTGACAATGTTTTTGTTAATCCTATAACTGCATGTTTTGACGCCGAGTACGCTGCTCCATACTTCAGGCCTTTTAGTCCTGCGATTGAGCTGATTGTTATTATTCTTCCAAAATTATTTTCTTTCATACTAGTTAATCCTTCTCGAATGCCCAAAAACACTCCGTCTAGATTAGTTCTCATAATTTTGTTCCAAAAAGCTAAGTCCATTCTGTGAACAGGCATTGTTTCTGCAATTCCAGCGTTTGCAACATGTATTAATGTAGGGCCACGTTCTTTAATCGCAAACTNCGTACCTTCAACAATACTTTCTTCTGAGGCCATATCCATTACTAATGGGTATATATTGTTTGAAAGAGAGCAAGTTTCAGTAAGGGTTTCAATTCTTCTTCCAGTGACCGTAACAGTAGCTCCGAGTTCCGCTAATTTAATGGCAATTGCTTGACCAATACCAGTTCCACCTCCGGTAACTAATGCGTGTTTCCCATTCAAATGCGTCATTTTTTTCTCCATTATTGAGATCCTATTTTCATATTAGAGCTGTGTCATTCAGATATAATAAATAAAAGTTGCAGTTTATTAATAATTAAACTGCAATAACCCATTATATTTAATTTTAAAACAATATATCGCATTTATTTTGTTTTATATTAAGTATAATTATATTATAGCGCATGTAATTACTGGTGTGGGAAGTATCATGAAAATTGGAGCATTAAAAGAACGAGCGAAAAACGAGTCTCGAGTAGCAATGACACCTGCGTCAGCGAGAGAAATAATAAAACTGGGACATACTTGTTTGATCGAAAGCAATGCTGGGATCGACGCGGGTTTTTTAGATCAAGAATATATAGATGCTGGCGTGAAAATTTGTGATGACAGCACTGCACTTGTTAAGAATTCAGATATAATAATAAAAGTTCAATCTCCAACTGATAAAGAGTTGAATGAATTTGACAAATCAAAGACTTTGATTAGTTTTTTTTATCCAGGTCAATCTGAGAAATTACTTNATTCANCCAATAAGTTAGGAATTACCGTGCTTGCAATGGACATGGTACCTAGAATCTCACGCGCCCAAAAAATGGATGCGTTGTCTTCGATGGCAAATATTGCAGGATATAGGGCGGTAATAGAAGCTAGCAATAATTACGGCAGGTTTTTTACAGGTCAGGTTACTGCGGCTGGTAAAATACCTCCAGCAAAAATCCTTGTTATTGGCGCGGGTGTTGCGGGGTTGGCTGCAATAGGTGCAGCTACTTCACTTGGGGCGCAGGTTTATGCTTTTGATGTCCGCCCCGAAGTAGCTGAACAAATTGAGTCAATGGGTGCAGAATTTGTATTCCTAGATTTTGAAAATAAACAAGTTGATGGCGCAGAAACCGGTGGTTATGCGTCGCCTTCGTCCCCAGAATTTAGAGAAAAACAGTTAGAAAAATTCCAAGAATTAGCGCCTGAAATCGATATTGTTATAACCACAGCTCTCATACCAGGGCGAGATGCCCCAAAATTATGGTTGGAAAATATGGTTTCAGCCATGAAGAATGGTTCAGTTATTATTGATCTCGCAGCAGAGAGAGGTGGTAATTGCGATTTAACTGTTATGGATAAGAAAATTATATCCACAAATGGTGTTATCGTAATTGGTTACACCGACTTTCCAAGTAGAATGGCGGCGCAATCTTCAGAATTATATTCGACCAACGTCCGTCATATGATATCAGATTTAACACCAGAGAAAGATGGCGTCATTATTTATGATATGGATGACGATGTGATTAGGGGTTCAACAATCTGTCATCAAGGCGAAGTAACTTTTCCTCCGCCGCCACCTAAAATTAAAGCAATAGCTGCGCAGAAGCCAAAAATTCCAGAGATTACTAAGGAGGAAGCCGAGAGAGAGCAGGCTGCTGCTCTTGCAAAATCAGGCAAGCAACAGACATTTGCTTTGGCTATTGGATCGATTTTAATGCTTCTTGTGGGCATTTATGCTCCATTAAGTTTTATGCAGCATTTTATAGTATTTGTCCTAAGCTGCTTTGTTGGATTTCAAGTTATCTGGAATGTTAGTCATTCATTGCATACACCTTTAATGGCTGTGACCAACGCAATTTCTGGAATTATAATTCTAGGGGCTTTGCTACAGATAAATTCCAATAACTTAATAATAACTGTTTTGGCATCAATTAGTGTACTTATTGCAACGATAAATATTGTTGGAGGATTTATGGTTACTAGGAGAATGCTTCAAATGTTTCAAAAATCTTAGAGAGTTAGTTTATGGGTATAGGTATATTATCAGCTGCTTATTTAGTTGCGTCGGTTTTATTTATTTTATCGTTGGGAGGTTTGTCTAATCAAGAAAAGGCCAAGCGAGCGGTTTGGTATGGTATTTTTGGAATGGGCATTGCGATTATTGCAACTATTTTTGGGCCAGGTTTTTCAACGGTTTCATATATTTTATTAATACCCTTGTTGGCAATTGGTGCCTTGATTGGAAAGTCGGTTGCGCAAAGAGTAGAAATGACAGAGATGCCTCAATTAGTTGCTGCATTGCATAGTTTTGTAGGATTAGCCGCTGTTTTTATTGGACTAAATTCTGCAATGCAGGACCTACATCATTTGACTGGTGCTGAAATTGTTATTCATGAAGTCGAGATTTTTTTAGGCGTGTTTATCGGGGCAATAACTTTTACAGGATCTATCGTAGCCTACGCAAAATTAGCAGGTCGGGTAAATGGAAAAGCTTTAATATTACCCGGTAGACATATTTTAAATAGTATAGCGGTTGTGGCAAGTTTAATTCTACTCGTCATGTACATAAACTCTTCTCAACTCTGGACATTATACGCGATGCTTTTCATCGCACTTTTAGTTGGTGCTCACTTAGTGGCAGCTATTGGTGGGGCGGATATGCCCGTAGTGGTCTCTATGTTAAATAGTTATTCTGGATGGGCTGCGGCCGCCACTGGATTTTTACTTGGGAATGATCTTTTAATTGTTACAGGAGCATTAGTGGGTTCGTCTGGCGCTATCCTTTCCTATATAATGTGTAAGGCAATGAACCGTCATTTTGTTTCCGTTATCCTAGGTGGTTTTGGAAACGAAACAGGTCCTGCGATGGATATAGATGGAGAACAGGTTGCCATCGATAGTGTTGGTGTGGCTAATGCCTTGGAAGAGGCTAATTCCGTGGTAATTGTCCCAGGGTATGGGATGGCAGTAGCTCAGGCCCAACAATCTGTTGCCGAGTTAACTCGACGTTTGATAAAAAATGGTACATCGGTGAGATTTGGAATTCATCCAGTCGCTGGGAGATTACCCGGTCACATGAATGTGCTTCTAGCAGAGGCAAAAGTTCCATATGATATTGTGTTAGAAATGGATGAGATTAATGATGATTTTCCAAATACGGACGTAGTGATTGTAATTGGCTCAAATGATATCGTAAATCCTGCTGCTCAAGAAGATCCTAATAGTCCGATCGCTGGAATGCCCGTCTTAGAAGTATGGAAGGCTAAACAAGTATTTGTTTCGAAAAGAGGGCAGGGAACTGGTTATTCTGGGATTGAAAACCCTCTCTTTTTCAAAGACAATACGAGAATGTTTTACGGTGATGCAAAGTCGTCAGTTGATCAGCTTTTAAGCGTAATTAATTAAAGGTTGTTAATTGACTTATCTGCCTCGAATGCGTGGGTCTAAGGCATCTCTGAGCCCATCTCCGATATAATTTACACTCAGAACTGTAAGGCTAATTGCCAGTCCGGGATATATAACCCTTTCAGGACTTAATTTCATAAAATTTGTGCTATCGTAAAGAAGTCTACCCCAAGTTGGAAAATCTGAAGGAAATCCCAATCCAAGGAATGAAAGAGCACTTTCAGTAATTATCGCTGCGGCAACACTTAATGTTGCTGATACCATAATTGGGCTCATAACATTTGGTAGAATGTGTCTGGTAATCATTTGAGTATTATGTGTGCCTAAGGATCTTGCTGCGAGTACAAATTCTCTCTCTTTTACAGCTAAGACATCTCCTCTGACAATTCTTGCAATAGGCATCCAACTTGTTAGGCCTATAGCTGATACGATTAATATAAAAATACCAGTTTCAGGTCCAAAAAGTCCTCTTAGAGTGTCACGAAATAGCATAATCATAACCAAGAGAAGAGGTAGAAGTGGTAAGGCAAGAAATAAATCGGTTAATCGCATTAGTGGACCATCTAATCTCTTGAAAAAACCTGATATTACTCCGATTAGTGTGCCAAATAAAACTGAAAGTGCCATTGCCGTTACGCCAACTAGCAATGATACGCGACCTCCAGCTAATAAATTTGAAAATGTATCCCTGCCGAGTTGATCAGTGCCCATGGGGTGAAGAAGACTTGGTCCTTGGTTTCTAGCTCTGATATCTATAAAATTTGGATCAAGTGTCCAGAATAAGGGCCCAAAGGCAACTAGAAAACCTATTAAAAAAAATACAATCATTCCAATAACAGCTCCACGATGCGTTTTAAATTGGAGCCACACATCTCTCCACTGACTAGATTGTTTTGTAGTAAGTTCTTCAGTCATATCTGATCCTTGGATCTAAAATTCCATATAAAACATCTGCGATTAAGTTGAANAAAACAATNAGNATTGCAAATATAAAAGTTAGNGTTTGTACAAGNGGTATATCNGCGCCCTCAATNCCTAAAATTAATAAGGCNCCAAGNCCATTTACCTTGAATACNTGNTCTGTGATTATAGCNCCNCCAAAAACATGAGGNATNTTTAAAGCTANAACNGTNACNACTGGTATNAGAGAATTNCNCANNACATGNACTANTAATACNACNCTNTCTTTCATNCCTTTNGCTCTTGCNGTTCTTACATANTCTAGGCTNAANTTNTCGAGCATTGAAGCTCTCATNAAACGACTAATTTGGGATGCATTATAAAGNCCAAGAACAAANACNGGCATNANNATTTGTCTNATTTGNAANACAAAACTNTCCCAATCTGTTACTTTNTGAGTNGTGTCATATATTGAAGGAAGCCAGAAGATGCTGTCTGTTGGAACTAATGTTGAAAAAATTACTATCAACAAAACCCCAGTAAAGAATGTTGGGACTGAAAATCCAACCATTGAGATAAAGGTACCAGTTTGATCGAACCAGCTATATTGTCTGTAAGCAGAAATAACGCCTATAGGAATAGCTATAATAATACCCACAATGTAAGACATTCCTACCACCCAAAGTGTTTGTGGTGTTCTTTCGATTATTAGATCAACCACAGGTGATCTGGTAGACCAACTCATTACTCTTGTTCGATTTGAGCTATCTCCAATGGAAATACCCCATGCTTGCTCTATTATATTTAAAGGTTCTATTATGAAGAATTGGTTGCACCACATCAGGTATCGCCAATACATAGGCTCACCAAGACCTAACGCTTGTCTAATATGCTCTCTTACCTCTGGTGGTACCGTCATAGGTAATTGAGCAGTTGGGTCTCCTGGAGATAAATCTAGCAGTAAGAATATTACTAAACTAATAAATAAAAGAACTGGAATTGTGAAAATCAATCGTCTGATCGTGTATTTCAACATAGCAGTTTCTCAATATAGCAGTTTAAAGAATTTGACTTTGCTACCCCGGTTTATCAACGGGGGTAGCAAAATGATAATTTTAGTTACGGTACCAATCAGCAACGTTCCAAAGCTCACTATCCCAAGTGTTTTGGATAACGCCACCTAGCTTGTTAGAATGTGCAGATACTCTACCACGGTGAATCAGTGGTATCATAGCGCCTTCTTGCATGAGCATATCATTTAATGTTCTAACAATACGCGCACGATCATCAATATTAGCAGTCCCTGCTAACTCCGCGACCAATGCATCATACTCAGCGTTACAGTAACGCGGCATATTGTTGCCCATCCAGTTAGTTTCTGGTGTTGGATGTTCTGAACATACCCAGCTTCCCATATACGCTTCTGGATCAGTTCCACTAAAGATGTTTGTATACATCTCAATGTCAGAGAAGTGCTTTTGGTAAGTGTCTGGTGAAGATTGATCTCCGCCNAAGAAAACAGATGCACTGATATTCTTCAGTTCTGTTTCAACACCAATTTCTGACCACCACTGTTTAATAAATGCTTGAGTGTCTTGTCTCACTGCATTCGTGGATGTTTGGTAAAGAATTGAAAGTCTAACTCCGTCTTTGGATCTTACACCATCAGAACCTCTTTTCCATCCAGCGGCTTCTAGAATGTTATTAGCTTTTGCGATATCTTGAACTAAACAATCGTCATTAGCTGTTGAAACATAGATTGCTGGACCAGGTACAACGTTACAAGTAGGCTTACCTGCAGCGCCATAACCAACTTCAGCTAGTAGAGATCTATCGATTGATACGCTTAGTGCTTTACGAACCGCTGGATCAGTCAAGAACGGGTGTGGACCACCAGCAAGAGTTGATCTTTTGTCGCCTAATGCAGCATCAGGATTGGATAAGTTTACCATAAGTCTTTCAACGGCTGTACCAAAGCTAGAAATTACAGTGCCTTTTCCAGCAGCTTCCATATCTGAAAGGATTGCTGGATCAATTTGTAGGTTCCAAGCATAATCAAATTCTCCTGTTTCTAGTACAGTTCTGGCTGCAGCTGCTGCATCACCACCACCTTTGAAGGTTACTGTAGCGAAAGCAGGCTTTGCTGGATCACGATACATTGGATTGGCTTCCATTGAGATCACGTCATTTGCTTTAAATTCTGTTACTCTAAATGGTCCAGTACCGATTGGTCCGAAGTTTTGCTCAGTACACTCTGGCGCTTTTGCGCCCATGCAATCTGCAAACTGCGCTTTTTGAATTATTGGCTGTTCAGAACCAACAAAAGGGCCATATGGAAAAGGTTTTGGAACCCCAAAAGTTACCTTTACTGTATGATCATCAAGCGCTTCAACATTTTCTACGTCGGCCAATTTGTTTAACTGAGCACAGCCACCAGCTGGATCCATACAGTAATTAGCAGTGAATACTACGTCGTGTGCTGTTACTGCGCTGCCATCTGACCATTTAAGGCCCTCTGAAAGCTTCCAAGTGATTGTTTTTAGGTCTTCGCTAACACCACCATTATCAACTGTAGGTATTGTATCAACTAACCAAGGTACTAAATTACCGTCTTGGTCATAACGTGCCAAAGGCTCTATTATCATTGATGAGCTCTCCAGATCCTTAGTCCCACCTGAAAGGTAAGGATTTAGAATTGAAGGGGCTTGCCAATAGATAATATTTACGTGACCGTCTGATCCCCGATCTGCCATTGCCATTGAAGCAACGCTAAGGGCGGTAGCCGTACCTATTACTAATGATTTTATTTTCATAATTTTCTCCTAGTTGTTTCGCTCATTTTCCTCGTTGTGCAGTATACTCTGCATTAATATAAATCTTTTACGCCCAAGGTTGGTCGCGTAAGTTCCTATAGGAACAAGTCTTTAATTAAAATGCAAGCGAAAAGTAAAGAATTCCTAACTTAATCATTTAAATAATTACCGAACGTCAAATAATCTTAAATTACTTTATCATTTGTATTTTAAGATTTGACAGCACTTCAGTAATATGTAGCATGAAACGGTCAAAAAAGAGGAAATTTATGCTTGATAATCCAATTACTCGCGTTGAGAAGCTTCAGGTTCAATTTGAAACAAAGGACGGTACTGTTACGGGGGTAGAGGATGTNTCCTTTGAAATTTATCCTGGTGAAACCGTTTGTGTCGTTGGTGAGTCGGGCTCGGGTAAATCTGTATCTTCTTTGTCACTCATGCGCTTGGTAGAGTTTGGTGGAGGAGAAATAACTAATGGGAAGTTAATTTTTGACCGGAAGCAGGGCGACTCAATTAATCTAACTGAAGCTAACCAAAATGAAATGAGTGGAATTCGTGGCAATGAAATAGGAATGATTTTTCAAGAGCCAATGACTGCTTTGAATCCAGTTCTGACGGTTGAGCGACAACTGACAGAAGGATTGCGTTTTCACAAAAAGATCTCAAAGCGACAAGCTCGAGAACGTGCGATTGAGATATTGAGACAGGTAAGGTTGCCTGAACCCGAAAAAAGGTTAAAGCAATATCCTCATGAATTATCTGGAGGAATGCGTCAAAGATTAGTTATAGCGATGGCAATGGCTTGTGAGCCTAGGCTGCTGATTGCTGATGAGCCGACAACCGCATTAGACGTTACAATTCAAGCTGAAATTTTGGCATTAATGGATAGGTTAAAAAGAGAGACAGGGACCGCAGTAATGTTTATCACACACGATATGGCAGTTGTGGCTCAAATGGCAGATCGAGTTGTAGTTATGTATCGCGGAAATAAGGTTGAGGAAGGCAAGGTTGAAGAGATTTTTGAAAACCCACAACACGAATATACGCAGGCTTTGCTCGCAGCTGTTCCTAAATTAGGAGAGATGAAAGGAAAATCATATCCAGAGCCCATGCGTCTTTTAGGCACAGAAAATGATGCTATAGTTCCAATCAAAGATACGGATGAGCCAATACTAACTGTGAAGAATCTTACGGCTAGGTTTCCTGTTAAAGGTGGTTTGTTCAGAAGGACAATTGCATACGTCCATGCGGTGGAAGATATCTCTTTTGATATTAAGAAAGGTCAAACTTTATCTTTGGTTGGAGAGTCAGGCTGTGGAAAATCTACAGCTGGCAGAGCTTTAATACGCTTGGTTGAGCCACTAGCTGGTTCAGTTNATCTTGATGGGCAAAACATTTTAGAGCTTTCTGCAAAGTCAATGCAGGAAGCGCGACTTAATATTCAAATGATTTTTCAAGATCCATTCGCATCGTTAAATCCACAAATGCAGCTATTTGATCAGGTGGCGGAACCTCTGCGAAATTATAAAACGTTAATAAATGAAGATATTAACAAGCGAATAGAAATGCTTTTTGATCGAGTTGAGTTGCCACGAAGTTTTATGAGAAGATTTCCCCATGAATTATCAGGTGGGCAACGGCAGCGCGTAGCCATTGCAAGGGCTTTAGCTTTAAACCCAAAATTAATTATTGCTGACGAGGCAGTGTCTGCTTTAGACGTCTCAGTTCAGGCGCAAGTCTTAAATCTGATGATGGAATTGCAATCAGAATTGGGGTTATCCTTTTTATTTATCAGCCATGATATGGCTGTTGTTGAGAGAGTTAGTCATAGAGTGGGCGTGATGTATTTGGGACGAATCGTTGAGATTGGTTCGAGGTCAGCTGTGTTTGAGAACCCGCAGCATGATTACACTAAAGCCTTATTGAAAGCGGTTCCAATAGCCGATCCACGTAAACGTAAAAAAGAAAAAGATCTGAATTTTAAACCGATTCCTTCACCAATTCATCCAAAAGGGTACAATCCGGAGAATTCAGAATATAAAGAGGTTTCGCCAGATCACTTTGTTTTAACCACTGATAGCGGTTATTAGTATTTTTACATTCTATGATTTAAAGACGAAATATTGTTAGGAGACCTAAATGTCATTTGATTTAACTGCTAGAGAAATTATGGATAAATTGATTTCTTTTCCAACTGTAAGCTCTGAAAGTAATCTTGAGTTGATATCATGGGTTGAAGATTACTTGGATTATCACGGTATTGAATCCAAACGTGTTTACAACCCTGATAAAACCAAGGCAAATTTATATGCAAATGTTGGACCTATGGTAGATGGGGGCGTTATTCTGTCTGGTCATACAGATGTTGTGCCAGTAGTNGGTCAGGATTGGGATACGGATCCATTTTCTGTTGTTGAAAAAGATGGCAAGTATTTTGGACGGGGTACATGTGACATGAAAGGATTTGACGCATTAGCCTTGGCGACTATCCCAAAAGCTTTAAAAAAAGGAATTAAACGACCCATTCAAATAGCATTGTCTTATGATGAAGAGGTTGGCTGCATAGGGGCTCCATTTATGGCTGCAGAGATGGCAAAATTAATGCCAAAGGCTTCTGCTGCAATTATTGGTGAACCATCGATGATGAAAGCTGTTTCTGGTCATAAAGGTGGGTTGGGCATAAAAACACATGTAAGAGGTTTTGAGGTACATTCTTCCCTTCAACATATTGGCGTTAGTGCAATTCATGAGGCAGCAAAACTCATCGAGTGGGCTAATGAAATGAACATTATAAATGCCTCTAAAGAAAGTAGTGATGCCACAAAAATGTTTGTCCCTCCATANACAACCGTTCATGTAGGTACGATCGAAGGTGGTACAGCAAACAATATTACAGCAAAAGATTGTTATTTCATAATGGGATTTCGGTGTATTCCTTCAGAGGATGCAAAAGATTGGCAAGCGGCATACACTAAAAAAGTGCGTGAGGTTGAGGCGGAGATGCAAGCTATAAATTCGGATTGTTTTATTAACTTGGAAGCCGGTTACGGTGTGCCTGGATTGAGGCCTGAAGAAAATGGTGTTGCTGAAGCTTTGGTTCGAAAATTGACTGGGGATAACGGACAGCATGTGGTTTCTTATGGAACTGAGGCTGGTCAGTTTCAAGCAGAGGGTTATTCTTCAATTATCTGTGGTCCAGGAGATAT
Source organism: Paracoccaceae bacterium (assembly GCA_002712045.1). Classification (GTDB taxonomy): domain Bacteria; phylum Pseudomonadota; class Alphaproteobacteria; order Rhodobacterales; family Rhodobacteraceae. The sequence continues at coordinate 71,931 of PARX01000013.1, read as the reverse complement.
AGCTCAGGCTCATCAACCNAATGAATTTATTACAGTTAAGCAGTTCCAAGCAGGAGAAGCATTTCTTGATAGATTAATTGACGATTTAGCAGCAGGTTAAGATTTAGTCATGCCAGTCAGAAATAGAATTGTTGATATGCATTCAGAAATAACTGAATGGCGCCGTGATTTTCATGAGAACCCGGAGTTGTTGTATGATACACATCGTACTTCGAAAATTGTTAGTGAAAAATTGACTTCGTTTGGTTGTGATACTGTTAAAAATGGTATCGGAAGAACTGGAGTGGTTGGCGTTATTAAAGGGAAAATAAACACCAAGAATAAGGTGATAGGTTTAAGGGCTGATATGGATGCTCTTCCTATTCAAGAGAAAGCAAATTTAAGCTATGTTTCAAAACATGCTGGAAAGATGCATGCGTGTGGACATGATGGTCATACAGCTATGCTGTTAGGTGCTGCAAAATATTTAGCTGAAACGAGAAATTTTGATGGCACTGTGATTGTGATATTTCAACCTGCCGAGGAAGGCGGTGCTGGTGCTAAAGAAATGTGCGATGATGGNTTAATGTCTGAATTTGGTGTTAATGAGGTTTATGGAATGCATAATGCCCCAGGCTTGCCAATCGGGAAATTTAATATTAGGCCTGGTGCGTTTATGGCTTCTGCAGATCAATTTACTTTAGATATTGAAGGTATAGGAGGGCACGCTGCTCGACCTCAAGAAACAGTTGATTCAACGCTTGTAGGTTCTCAAATTGTTGTTGCTCTGCAATCAATTGCTTCACGTAATACGGATCCNTTGGAATCCTTAGTGATTTCAGTAACTAGTTTTCAAACTGAGAGNAATTCGTATAACGTGATACCTCAGACAGTTCAACTTCGAGGTACAGTTAGAACTCTTTCAAATGAGGTTAGAGATATGGCTGAAATGAAAATTCGTAAAATAGTTGAAAGTACGGCTTTAACATATGATGCTAAGGCAACTCTTGATTACAAACGAGGATATCCTGTTATGGTTAATTCTGAGAAAGAGACAAGTTATATGGTAGATGTTGCCAAAGAAGTCGCTGGAGATATAAATATTGATAATAATGCTGAGCAGGTNATGGGTGCTGAAGATTTTAGCTATATGTTGGAAGAACGACCGGGTGCGTATATAAGGGTAGGTAACGGAGATACAGCTTCNCTTCACCATCCAAGTTACGATTTTAATGATGAAGCAATTCCATTTGGAACTTCCTTTTGGGTGGAGTTAGCAGAAAATAGATTACCATCTGTGTGATACTTGAAATAAATTTATTCAGCTTGTAACCCAGTCATATGGTTAATAGTCCTTTATTACAGTTAACTGATATGTCTTTGAAGTTTGGGGATAAAGATTTATTTCAAAATTTAAATATGCTTATCAAGGAGGGTGATAGGGCAGCTTTAATTGGGTGTAATGGTTCTGGTAAATCAACTCTTCTTAAAATTATTTCTGGTCAAATAGAAGCCGATTGTGGCAGCAGAGTTGTCTCAAAAGGCACAGCAATTGGATATATGGAGCAAGACCCCAACTTAAATAAATTTCTTACTTTATATGATTTTGCTGTATCTAGTTTGGATCCGTCTAACTATTACAAGGCTGAGCATCATGCTGAAACTCTTGGTATCTCTCTTGAAATCAAATGTCAGGATGCTTCCGGTGGTGAGCGACGACGAGCCTCCCTGGTAAAGTTGTTTGCTGAAGAAAGTGATTTATTATTGTTAGATGAGCCTACCAATCATTTGGATATTGAGGGAATATTATGGCTTGAGAGAAAATTGATTTCATCTAAGTATTCTTTTTTGATTATCAGTCACGACCGAACTTTCTTAAATAATCTAACTAAGCAAACCTTTTGGGTTGATCGAGCCGTGGTCAGAAAGCGAGAATTAGGATTTATTACCTTTGAAGATTGGCGAGATAAAATTTGGAAAGAAGAGGACCAAGAATCTCACAAGTTAGATATGAAAATAAAAGCTGAAGCTCGCTGGGCAGTAGAGGGTATTTCTGGTCGACGAAAAAGAAACATGGGTAGATTAAGAGCATTACATAATTTAAGGGAAACGAAATTTGAAAAGATAAAAAGACAGAGCTTAAAGTCAATTGAAATCGATACTGATATAAAATCTGGGCAGAAAGTTATTGAAGCAAAGGATATATCTAAGGCGTTTGATGGTAATGAAATAATAAGAAAGTTTTCCTTAAAGGTTGCTCGAGGAGAGAGAATCGCAATTGTTGGTTCAAATGGTGTTGGAAAGTCGACTCTAATAAATATNTTAACTGGCAAAGTACCACCAGACTCTGGAAAAGTTAAAATGGGAACAGATTTATATCCAGCTATTTTTGATCAAAATAGAGAAATCTTGGATGATGATTTGTCANTATGGGAAAATCTTACATCTGATCCAATTACAAATGTTTCAAATGCCTCAGATCAAGTCATGGTTCGCGGTCGTCCTCGACATGTTATGGGTTACTTAAAAGAATTTTTATTTTCGGAAATTCAAGCTCGCATGCCGGTAGGGGCCTTATCTGGAGGAGAAAAAGCTCGTTTGATGCTTGCAAAGATTCTGTCAAAATCAAGTAATTTATTGGTTTTAGATGAGCCGACAAATGATTTTGATCTTGAAACTCTGGATTTATTGCAGGAGGCGCTCGATGAGTATTTGGGGACAGTAATATTGGTAAGTCATGATAGAGATTTTATTAATCGTGTATCAACAAAAACTCTTGTTATGCTAGGAGATGGTTTAATTCGAGAATATAACGGAGGTTGGTCAGATATTTTCCTTAAAGATTCTGAGAAATCTGATCATNATAAGTCCCGNACGAAAACAAAGAAAAAATTGAGTCACCAAAATAAACAAAACTCTCGAATTGGCTTGAGTTTTACTCAATCCCATCGATTGCAAAAGCTTCCAGAAGAGATCGAGCGTTTNAGTGGAAAAATTTCAGAATTAGAGTTAATTTTATCTGATGGAGACTTGTATTCANAGGATGAAAAAAGATTCTTGAAATTAAGCAAGGCCCTGACTTTGTTGCAAAATAAGTTAACTCTAATTGAAGATGAATGGTTGAAACTTGAGGAACTATCTGAAACAAAGGTCAACTAAAAACTTGAAAGAAGGATAATATGACTAACACAAACCAGAAAATAACTGTTAGTTTGGCTCAAATTGAGCAAAATACATTTAAAGCCTTAGTTAAACATGGGGCTCATGATTGGATTGCTAAAGAAGTCTCAAAAGCGGTTCGACTGGCAGAAGCTACCGGAAACCTTATTTGNGGCTTATATTATCTAGAAAGTTATTGTAATCAGCTTTCGTCTGGTAGAGTGAAAGGCAATGTTGAGCCTGAAATTAATGAGACAAAGCCAGGAGCAGTGTTGGTTGATGCAAAATTTGGTTTTGCTCAGGCGGCTTTTCATAGAGGTCTTCCGTATGCCTTAAATAAAGTGAAGAAAAATGGGATTTGTCTTTTGGGAATTTCTCGAGCCCACACATGTACTTCACTTGGATATTTTACTAGGCAAATAGCTGAAAATAATTTTATTGGTATTGGATTCGCGAACGCATCGTCAGTAGTCGCACCTCCAAATGGTATTAAGCCAGTTCTGGGTACAAATCCTATAGCTATGTCAGTGCCTAATAAAAGTGGGGGTATTGAGTTTCAATTCGACCAGTCTACCAGCGCAGTAGCATTAGGTAAAATTACAAAGGCAAAAGCTGCAGGTGAAGAAATCCCATTTGGCTGGGCTGTAGACTCTGAGGGNAATCCAACGACTGACCCAAGCNAAGCTTTAAAAGGTTCACTATTATCTACAGGTGGTTATAAAGGTTGGGGATTTGGTTTGATGGTTGAGGTTATGGCAGCTGCTTTGACTGGTTCGGTTAATTCATTAGATGTAAAGGGATTAAAAGAGCGTGATGGGCCACCTCATGATCTTGGACAGACTTATATTTTGATTGATCCNTCTGTTTTCTCTGGCGATCAATTTTGGGAGAGAATTAAGCGGTTAAGTATAGCGGTTGAAGAGCAAAAGGGCGCACGTTTACCAGGTACCGCTGAAGTTTTCAAAGATCCTGTAAATATAGACAAATCTACTTGGACAAAAGTATTATCGCTTACCTGAGTTAATTATATGTCAAGTTCCTCTACAAAACGTGCATTTTCCTGAATGTACTGGAACCTGGCTTCTGGTTTTTTCCCCATTAGTTGCTCAACGAGCATGTTAGTCTCTCCTGGCTCTTCATCATCAATGTGAACTTTAATTAACTGTCGGGAATTGATATCCATTGTAGTTTCTTTGAGGTCTTTAGCATCCATTTCTCCTAGACCTTTAAACCTTGAAACGTCTATTNGACCTTTCCCACCTAACCCGTTTTCAAGGTGTAAATTCTTTTCGGTTTCGTCTATGCAATAAATACGCTTGGCTCCTTGAGTTAACCTGAAAAGTGGTGGGCAGGCTAAAAATAAATGACCTTTGTCAATGATTGGTCTCATTTGAGTGAAGAAAAATGTCATTAAAAGGCTCGCTATGTGGGCGCCATCTACATCCGCATCAGTCATTATAATTATTTTTTCGTATCTGAGATCATCTATATTGAATTTAGTACCCATCCCAACGCCCAGCGCTTGGCATAAATCACTTATCTCATTATTTGTTCCAATTTTTGATGATGCGGCACCCAAGACATTTAATATTTTCCCACGCAAGGGAAGGAGAGCTTGAGTTTTTCGATCTCTCGCCATTTTGGCAGAGCCTCCAGCGCTGTCACCTTCAACTATAAATAGTTCTGTGCCGTCTCGTTTAGATGAAGANCAGTCAACTAGTTTGCCNGGGAGTCTCATTTTCTTTGTTGCTGATTTTCGTGCGGTTTCCTTTTCCTGCCTTCTNCGCAACCGCTCTTCTGATCTTAAAATTAAGTAATCTAATATTGCACCTGCAGCTTTGTTGTCAGATGCTAACCAATTGTCAAAATGATCTCTAATAGAGCTTTCCACTAATTTTGAAGCTTCGACGGTGGCTAATCTATCTTTAGTCTGTCCAACAAATTCGGGTTCTTTGATAAAACAGCTTACTAATGCGCATCCACCATTTGTAATATCCTCTCGAATAATATTTTGAGCTTTTCGATTATTTACTAGATCTCCGTAAGATCTTATTCCTTTTAATATTGCTGACCAAAAACCAGTTTCATGAGTGCCGCCTTCNGGAGTTGGAACAGTATTGCAATAAGACTGAATAAAGCCATCCTGTGACGGGGTCCAATTTATTGCCCATTCTACTGAGCCGATTTTATCTGTTTGAAATTTTTCAGAAAATTTCACNTTGCCATGAAAAGGGTTGTCTGAATAAGTCGNNGACGAGCCCATTCTTTCAACTAAATAATCTGATAAACCNGCTGGAAAATGAAAGGATGCTTGTAAAGGNGTCTCNCCATCGTCTATTTCAGTTTTCCACTTTATTTCAACNCCGCTGAATAAGTAAGCTTTTGATTTAGCCATTGCCATCAATCGTTTTGGTTTGAACCGGTGATTATTGAAGATATCTGGGTCGGGATGAAATCTTATTGAGGTGCCTTTCTTATTTGAAGCTTCTCCTATTTTTTTAATAGGATTAAGTGGAATNCCTCTCGAAAAGCTTTGTTCGTAGATTTCTTTATTACGCGTAACTTCTACGATGAGTGAGTCTGACAAAGCGTTAACTACGGATGCGCCAACCCCATGTAATCCACCTGAAGTTTCATAAGCTTTATCAGAAAACTTACCCCCAGAATGAAGTGTGCAGAGGATCACCTCTAAGGCTGATTTGTTTGGAAATTTTGGATGAGGATCTGTTGGAATTCCTCTACCGTTATCTTTTACTATCACAGAATAATCTGCCATTAATTCGATTTCTATCCTGCTAGCATGCCCTGCTACAGCTTCATCCATCGAATTATCTAAGATCTCAGCTGCAAGATGATGGAGAGCCCGTTCATCAGTTCCGCCGATATACATTCCGGGTCGTTTTCTTACTGGCTCTAATCCCTCAAGAATCTCAATCGATGCTGCGTTATACTCTTCAGTTTTTTTATTTGATAATAGGTCTTTTTCCATTTACCGCTCTTGAGTTTGTCTTTTTTAATCAGATCTGACTGTGATGAGCAATGCTTACTCTTTCCTGTTAAGTGAATTTATTAACCAATTTTCAATTAGTTTTGCGATTTCTTGTGGTTTTTGGTGATGGAGCCAATGATCGGTGTCATTTATGGTAATGATTTTTAGATCTTCACAGTATCTTTGCAACCCATTATAACTTTCTGGTAAAAGGGCGGTATCATTTTCACCCCAAATCAATAGATGAGGGCATTTTATGATTAAATTCAAGTTATCTANGTNAATGTTTGACTGAGTCTTGTCGTTGGTTGGAATGATTAGTGGAGATTCTCTATACCAGTTTAACATCGTTTTTAATTTTCCAGGTCTAGACCATTCTTCGAGGTATCTATCTTTTGTTTTTCCTTTTAGCCAAGAGACATCCATTTGTGCTGAAAATAATTTAAGTAGTTTTTCAAAGTTATTTGCTTTCAATGCCTCTTCGACGTTATTATTCCTGAGATAGTTTATATATTGTGAGGCTTTAGTTTGAGCACCNCCAGATAGTAGGGCTCTTTGAAATAGTATAGGATGAACGCCATTCATAATAATTAACTTTGTAATTATTTCTGGGTGTGCAAAAGCAAGTGCGTAAGCAGCAGCAGCCCCCCAGTCGTGTCCAAGAAGTATCATTTNGTCATCAAAATGATTTATTAAGGATTTNAGATCTTTNATAATTGATGAAATTCTATAATATTTTGCCTCTTTTGGCGACCAACTCAAACCAAAACCTCTTTGATCTGGAGCTATTAAGTAATAGGAATTTTTTAGATATCTTGCTAATGCGCTCCAAGCTCCAGAATTTTCTGGAAACCCATGTAATAACATAATTTTTGGATTTTTTTTATCCCCCCAAGTTCTTACAAAATATCTATTTTCATTAATTTTGATATACTCTGAAGGCATTTGAAAATGATATTNGTTTTGTGANTATAATGCAATTAATTAACAAGTGCTTGTTTTGCGTGAATTAGTTTATTAAGTCGAGGTATGTCTNATAGCAAAGTACAGTCCTATCGTTCTCATTATAAATCAACCTTGGTTTTAGGCTTTCCACTAATTGGAAGTCATATTATGCAAATTGTCCCTCATTTGACTGATACAATTATGTTAGGTTGGTATGGTGTTGATGAATTAGCATCTTCAGTACTAGCTACATCATTATTTTTTATAGTTTTTATAGTTGGTTCTGGTTTNGCAATTGCTGTTATGCCNATGGTCGCAAACGCTGCGGCGAGAGATGATTTTTCGAATGTAAGGCGAAGTGTTCGNATGGGCTTATGGATTTCATTTTTATATTCTGTNTTGGTTATTCCTATTTTATTATTTTCGGAGCAACTATTCNTAATTTTAGGACAAGATGAGGCGCTGGCTTCTAACGCACAGATGTATTTGCGAATAGCGGGTTGGAGTATTTTACCTGGCTTAATAATCATGGTACTGAAAAGTTTCTTTTCTGCTCTTGAACGACCCAATATTGTTCTTTTCTCATTGGTAATTGGTGGAATCGTCAATGTAATTTTGAACTACGCTTTTATTTTTGGCAACTTTGGTATGCCGGAATTAGGTCTTGCAGGTGCTGCATTAACTTCAGTTATAACAACGTTAATTTCTTTAATAATTCTTATAGTTTATTGTATTTTTAATAGAACTTACTCATCTTACACTTTGTTTAAAAATATTTGGCGGTTGGATTTAGAATATTTTAATGATGTTTTTAAATTAGGGTTTCCGATTGGAGTTACGATGTTGGCAGAAAGTGGGTTATTTTCTGCAACTGCAGTTATGATGGGCTGGGTTGGTACTAATGCTTTAGCAGCTCATGGCATAGCTATACAAATTTCTGGCTTTACGTTTATGATATATTTGGGTTTAGCCAACGCCGCCACAGTGCGGGCGGGTAGAGCGGTTGGAAGGTCAGATTATGAGGGGTTAAAATTAGCGTCTATCTCAGTAGTTGTGTTAACTATAATAGCTGTTTCAATTATTGCAGTAATTTTTTTAATTTTTCCTGAGTTTCTTATGATGCTCTTTTTATCACCCACTCATATTGATACCCCTTTGATCGTATCTATTGGCGTTTTGCTATTAGCATTCTCTGCTTTGTTTCAGATAGCAGATGGATTGCAGGTTGTTATATTGGGGTTACTGCGAGGTCTTCAGGATACTGCTATTCCCATGGTATTAACTACTTTTTCTTATTGGGGTGTTGGAATCCCATTTAGTTACATATTTGGGTTTGTATTTGGTTGGGGTGCAAGTGGTATTTGGCTTGGGTTAGTTGTTGGGTTGGCCCTAGCGAGTATATTCTTAAGTTTTCGATTTGTACGGCTACTAAAATTGCATAATTAGTTAGAGCTCTAATTCAAAAGATTCTCATCGAACGGGTAGTTAGTGAGGTTTTCATAACCATTTTCAGTTATTAGTACTTGATCCTCTAATTTGATTGAAAAATTACCACCTTCTGGTGACACCAACGCCTCAACGCATAAGACCATTCCTGGTTCTAATACATAATCAAATGCACCTTTTACAAATTTATCAGGATAAGCAATTAGTGGCCACTCATCACACAAACCAACGCCATGCATTTTGCACCCATATTTAAGTTTTTGATACTGTTCATCTAAATGGTGTCCTTTAAAAGTTAGGTCATTAAAGCTAACACCTGGAGCCAATAAATTCATATTAGTATTTATATGCTCGACAGCATGTTTCATTGCATCCTTCATTTTGTCATCTGGTGCTGTATCTCCTACCCACCAAGTTCTACTTATATCAATACAAATACCATAGGAACCAATCAAGTCAGTATCAAAAGCAACGATCTCATTGTTTTGAACTATTCTCGGACCGCATTCTTGAAACCAAGGATTTGTCCTTGGCCCAGAGGCAAGCAACCTTGTTTCGATCCACTCTCCGCCTCTCTTTATGTTTTCTGCATGCAAAATTGCCCAAATGTCATCTTCGCTACAAGTGCCTTTTGGCACCTCTGATCGAGTGAAATTTTCCATTTTTGCTACACTAGTCTCGCAGGCATGATTAGCACAACGCATAGCTAAAATTTCATCTGGCCCTTTAATTGCGCGTGACTTTTCAGTTACCTCTTCTCCCTCATGAATCTCAAATCCAACAGCTTCTAATGCTCTTAACCCTTTAATCATGATTTTATCGACCGCTAATCTCTGATTTGAGCCAGCATGTTTGATTAATAAGTCTTTAACCTCATCAACAAAGTTCTCAGCATCATTGTCTATTTTATCGCCACCTGAGAAATAAAACATTGAAGCGCCAGACCGGCTTTCTTTAACCAGCGGATTGTGATCAGCTAGAAAAGGGGCATTTTTATAATCCCAGATAACCATATAACCGTCTGCACAAAGTAAAACTGCCCGAAAAGGATTATGTGTATTCCATAACTGCATATTTGTTGTATCTGTAGCATATCGAATATTTAGTGGATCAAACATTAATAAACCTGCTAAATTTCGGGCTACGACATGCTCGGTTAGACGTTTATGACGATACTCTCTCATCTTGGTTAAATTGGGACAGATCAAGTTAGCCTTCTCCCATTCATTGAATGCTAGTTGGGAAGGTCCAATCTCAATTCGATCATTGTTATTTGGGCTACCATCGGCCAGTAATGATCCCTTGGTCGGGTCGATTTTACGAGAGTGTGAAAAAGATTTATTCATTGTGCTCCAATTGTTACTTATTTATAAAATGCGATAGGAGAGTTGGTTCAGCAATTCTATACGCGTCAATTAATGTCGTTTTTGAAGAGTGCGATTTTGAAAAATTATAAAGAAATTTGTCAAAAAGAAATTAAGATTGCAGCGTGGATGGAGCCTAAATTCTCAAGACTTCCTGGGCTTAATCCATTAGGAATCGATGATTGGTTATTTTCTGATGACGTGTTTTCTGAGCAGATGGCATATCGGGATTATTTAATTTCAAATAAAAAAGATGTAGTTTTTCAATGTTTACCAGGATCTGAAGCCGCTTGTGAAGAGTTATTGGCGGATATTGTGACTCACCTTCATGCTAAAGGTTATGTAAAAACTAGATCTGGATTAATAAGGCCNGATGGTATTGAANTTAACCTTTTAAATGATCATCCTCTACTTACAGCTGGTAGATTAACTCAACATGATTTATGTGTAATGGAATTACAAGATGATGAGCACGTGTTAACTGCAGCTTGCTTATGTTTTCCATCTAGTTGGTCTCTAACGGAAAAGATTGGTAGGCCTTTAATTAAAATTCATGAACCCGTCCCTAATTATACCGCAGATCTTGCAAGACGAGTTCAAAGGGTGTTCGATGTTATTAGGGTTGGTCATCCTATGTTTAGAGTAAATACTTTAATTTATTCTGATCCAAACCTACATCAACCAAGGACAATGAGTACACGCCGGAGTATATCAAAAAGTAATAAATTGTGGGTAAGATCTGAATTTCAAAGTTTGGTCAGGTTGCAAGCTACTAAGGTTGTAATATTTGGTATACACAACACAATTGTTCCTCTTGAATCATTGACCAAAATTCAGAAAAAGCAATTGGAGTTAGAAAATTTAATGCAAGCTTATGGGGTGGAGCGATCTTAGAGAGATTTCTTATCTGTAACTCTCAATACCTTTTTTATCTCCCGTTGGTCTTGCTATAGCATGTATCATTTGTTCCAAAGATGCACTACCTATCGACTTCCCATCTCTAGTGACTTTTACGCCATCGGCTTTGGCAGCAATTACTTCTTGAAGCGCATCTTCAACCACAGTTTCGGCGTCCATAGATGGTCCCTTAGATTTGGTCTTTGGATCTGCAATTGAACCAATTTGTAAAACTCTTGGTCTATTAATATCTTGAATAAAATCAGATACGTATTCATCGGCGGGATTAAGTATAATTTCTTGAGGATTGCCTTGCTGGACAACTTCCCCATCTCTAAGAATTGCAATATTATCTCCAATCCNTAAAGCCTCATCTAGATCATGGGTGATAAAAATAACTGTTTTGTGAAGTTCTTTTTGTAAGTCAAGTAATACATCCTGCATATCAGTACGTATCAGAGGATCTAATGCAGAAAATGCTTCATCCATTAATAATATGTCAGCATCAGTAGATAATGCTCTAGCTAAGCCAACTCTTTGCTGCATACCTCCAGATAATTGAGCTGGATAACGATCTTCAAAACCTGAAAGTCCAACTCGATCAAGCCATTTTTGAGCTTGTGGTTTAGCTTGTTCGTCTTTTATTCCTTGTACTTTTAGCCCATACATACCATTTTCTAGAATAGTTTTATGCGGAAAAAGTGCGAAATTTTGAAACACCATAGATGCTTTAAATCTTCGGAAATTTTCTAGCTCNCTATCTGACATTCCTAAAACATCACTACCGTCTACCAACATCTGTCCTGANGAGGGTTCAATTAATCTATTGATATGACGTATGAGGGTTGATTTGCCTGATCCAGATAAGCCCATTATTACTTGTACGCCCTTTGCAGGAACATCAATATTAACGTCTTTNAGNGCTAAAACGTGTGCGTGCTGCTCTAATAATTCAGCTTTACCCATTCCACTTTCAACATGGTTAATCATTTTCTTGTGATTTGGTCCAAATATTTTATATAGATTTTTTATNTGTATTTTTATGTCAGGCATCATGGCCTCCTTCACGATGGCGCTGTAATCTTTTACCATACTGCTGGCTGACTCTATCAAAAATAATCGCTAATGCGACGATTGCCAAGCCATTCATGAGACCTAAAGCGAGGTATTGATTTTGGATTGATTGAAGAACTGGCATACCTAATCCTTTAACACCGATCATCGAGGCAATAACAACCATTGCTAATGCCATCATTATGGTTTGATTAACCCCTGCAAAAATATTTGGTAATGCTAATGGAAATTGCACGTTAATCAAACGCTGGCGATAATTTGAACCAAATGAGTCTGCTGCTTCAAGGATATCTTTATCAACTAATCTAAGCCCCAAGTTTGTTAGACGGATTATAGGGGGCATAGCATAAACGCATACCGCAATTAAGCCTGGTACCTTCCCAATTCCTAGTAACATAACAACAGGTAGCAAGTAGACAAATATTGGTATGGTCTGCATTATATCTAAAATTGGTGTGATTATTCTTTGAACACGATCTGAGCGAGACATCCAAATGCCAAGTGGAATGCCCAAAACGATACATAGTAAAGTTGCGACGGAAATAAGGGCAACCGTAGACATTGTATTTTTCCACATTCCCAAATAACCGATTAGTAGGAATGAAATCATTGCTCCAGCCGCAAGCTTCCAGCTTCTGGAGCCAAGATAAGCAAGGCCGCCAATAATTAAAATTATAATAGGCCAAGGAGTGGCGTTAAGGAGTTTTTCAAACCACGTCAGAAAGTAGTAAAGTGGGTCAAAAAAGTTTTCAATTGCTTCACCATATTCCCGCGAAAAGTCTTTATATGCGCCATCAATACTTTTTTTAAAGTCTCGAAGGTCTTTCTTTCCCATTGCTGGGAATTTGGAAAAGTAACTCATTGAATTTACTCCATTTATAATGAACTGCCCATCTGAAATTAATCAAATGGGCAATCAAAATTTTTAAATTGGATTATAGGGCAGCTTTAACTTTTGCTGCTACGTCAGCAGGTACCCACTGCATCCAAAGATCCTCATGTGCTTCCATGAAATGTAAAGCTGCGTCTGGTCCGTCAGCTTGCTCTTCTTCCATGAATACAAGCATGCTTCCCATTACACCACCAGGCCAAATACGCTTTCCAAAATAATCCATTGCTGGGCCAGCTACATTCTTAAAGCGATCGGTTACCACTGTATGAACTTCTGACTCTGTCCAGGCAGATGGTTTTGGATCCGTACATGCTTCTGGTCCTTTTGCAACGCAACCATCCCAATTTTCAGATCCAGCAAACGGTACGCCCCAAGGCATCATTTGAAGATTGTACTTGCCAATCATTGATGTTGGTGCCCAGTAATAGCCAAACCAGTTTTCACCACGCTCATTAGCTTTTACGATAGATCCATCTAAGCCAGCTTGTGATCCAGGATCAATTAAATTCCAACCTTTTTTCTCCATTTCAAAAGCAATGAAAAGACTTTGGTTAGAAAGCTGACATCCCCAGCCCGCTGGGCATCCAATGAAAGCCCCTCTTGATGGATCTTCCTTGTCAGGAAACAAATCTGGACGTTCTAAAATGTCTAAGACTGTTTTTAGCTCTGGATGTGCTTCTTTTGTGTAAGGTGGCAACCACCAGCCTTCACCCAAGTCAGTTATTGGCATTTTTCGCGCAGAGTGCAATCTGCCTTCGTCCATGGCAGCGAATAGTGGCTCCCTGACCGCATTGATCCACAGCTCTGCTGCTACATCTGGTTGACCTTTTTCATTCATTGATGCGAAGGTAACGGTGGTTGCTCCAACGACCATTTCGATTTCACAGCCATAACCTTCTTCTAAAATAATTTTGTCAACGTTTGCCATTAAAGTGGCAGATGGCCAATTCATATCAGCCATACTTATATCGCCACAGTCAGAAGCGTATGCTCCTGAGGAAATAGCGAGTGATCCGGCAACGACTGCCGCGCTTAATATTGATTTATGCATAGATTTCTCCCTCTTATGCAGACTTTATTAATAGTAATACAACCGTCGGCCGTAACCAACGCGACAGCGGTATGTCAATTTGCGACATTTTATGGAGTGGGTCAAGTCATCAAAAGGTATTGTTACCTAAAGGAATTTTTAAATTCTATTAAATTTCCGAAGTTTTGCACATATTTTATTCTAAATTTAAATAATATTATGCCTGCTCAAAACCTAACTTTTTAGATCTCGAGCAAGCTTATTCGTTAGCAGCTATAATACATTCCGAATTCAACGGGATGCGGCGTGTGCTCATAATTTGTTACTTCTTCCATTTTAAGTTCAATATAACCTTCGATTTGAGATTTTGTGAAAACATCACCCGCAAGTAAAAAGTCCATATCTTCTTGAAGTTCTTCTAATGCTTCTCTTAGGCTGCCGCATACAGTTGGAATGTCAGTCAATTCTTCGGGGGGCAGGTCATACAAATCTTTGTCAGACGCCTCTCCTGGGTCAATTTTGTTCTTTATTCCATCTAATCCAGCCATCAAGAGTGCGGCAAAACATAAGTATGGATTGGCTGCTGGGTCGGGGAAGCGAGCTTCAACTCGTTTTGCTTTTGGAGATTCTGCCCATGGAATTCTAACACAACCAGAGCGATTCCGAGCAGAATAAGCTCGGAGAACTGGAGCTTCAAAGCCTGGTATTAGTCTTTTGTAGCTGTTTGTCGCGGGGTTGGTGAAGGCGTTAAGAGCTTTAGCATGTTTTAGTATACCTCCGATGAAAAACAAAGCTTCTCGAGATAGGTCAGCATATTTATCTCCAGCAAATAGAGGCTTTCCATCCTTCCATATAGACATATTAACGTGCATTCCTGTTCCGTTGTCACCCGCTATCGGTTTGGGCATAAAAGTTGCTGATTTCCCATAGGCATGAGCAACGTTATGAATTACATACTTATATTTTTGAAGTTCATCTGCTTGATGGGTTAAACTTCCAAAAATTAAACCTAATTCATGCTGGCAAGAGGCAACTTCGTGATGATGTTTGTCGACCTTCATACCCATACGCTTCATTGTTGATAGCATCTCTGAGCGAATATCTTGAGCGGCATCTGTTGGATTTACTGGGAAGTAACCACCTTTGATACCTGGTCTGTGCCCCATATTCCCCATCTCATATTCAGTGTCAGTGTTCCAAGAGGCATCTGCAGCATCGATTTCATATGATACTTTATTAGCGGTGTTCGAAAATCGAACATCATCAAACAAGAAAAACTCTGCTTCAGGTCCAAAAAATGATTGATCACCTATTCCTGAGGCTATTAAATATGCTTCCGCTTTTTTTGCAGTTCCTCTTGGGTCTCTATCGTAAGCCTCCCCAGTATCTGGCTCGACTACAGAACAGTGAATTGCCAATGTTTTTTCAGCGTAGAAAGGATCTACATAGCATGTGTTGCTATCGGGCATTAGTTTCATATCGGACTGATCTATCGACTTCCATCCTGCGATTGAAGATCCGTCAAACATAAAGCCTTCTTCTAAAAAATCTTCGTCAACTTGGTCAGCCATAACCGTGACATGTTGTAATTTACCACGCGGATCTGTAAATCTAATGTCGACATATTCAACGTCTTCATCTTCTATCATCTTCAAAACATTCTTATTGTCGCTCATCTTTTTACTCCTACTATCTTTTTATCTTAAATGGCATCGTCGCCAGTCTCGCCTGTTCTAATACGAATTGCTTGCTCTACGTTCGATACGAAGATTTTCCCATCTCCGATTTTATCTGTTTTTGCAGCTTCTGTTATAGCATTTATAGCATCTTCTGTTTGACTATCAGGAAGAACCAGCTCTATCTTCACCTTTGGCAAGAAATCAACAACATATTCCGCACCACGGTAAAGTTCTGTATGGCCCTTTTGTCGCCCGAAACCTTTCACTTCAATAACACTGAGTCCTTGTATGCCAATATCTTGAAGAGCTTCCTTTACTTCATCTAATTTGAAGGGCTTTATTATAGCTTCAATTTTCTTCATTGATTTTACCTTTCGATATATTTCTAATTTATTACTTACGAAGTATTAGCCACTCNAAANTAGATTTAATCATCAAAATTATTTGTTTTTGTTAAAATTGATTAAAAATTATGCAAAAAGATTAAAAATTATGCAGNCTTTAATTTTCTTTAACAATTTGGAACATTAACTGCAAGTCCGCCCAAGGCCGTTTCTTTGTATTTCATATTCATGTCAATACCTGTCTGCTTCATAGTCTTCACACAGCTATCTAGAGAGACTATATGAGTACCATCACCTCGCATTGAAAGAGATGCAGCAGCAATCGCCTTGATTGCGCCTAAACCATTTCTTTCAATGCATGGTATTTGGACTAAACCTTTGATTGGATCACATGTCATGCCAAGGTGATGTTCAAGTGCAATTTCAGCCGCATTTTCAACTTGGGCTGGGGTTCCTCCTAATAACGCGCAAAGACCCGCTGCGGCCATCGCAGAGGCAGACCCCACTTCAGCTTGACANCCGCATTCTGCGCCAGAGATTGAGGCGTTGTATTTGATAATACCACCAATTGCAGAGCACGTTAGTAGAAACTCTGGTATTCGAGCTCTCGATGCATTTGGTACAAAATCTAAATAATAGCGTAATGTCGCTGGGATAATTCCAGCTGCCCCATTTGTTGGGGCAGTGACGACCTGGCCTCCGCTCGCATTTTCTTCATTAACGGCCATGGCGTACAAAGATATCCAATCATTTATTATATGTGGTGCCTGAAGGTTATTTCTCTTGTCAGCATTCAAACTGTCATAAATATTTTTTGAGCGCCTTTTTACATTTAGTCCGCCTGGTAAGGTTCCATCTTTTGTCATCCCACGATCAATTACATTATTCATTGTGTCAGCTATGTTAAATAATTTGCTCATTATCACGTTCTGTTTGTCTATAATTAATTCATTTTCTAATTTCATCTCTGCGATTGTCTTGCCATTAATACTNGCCATCAAAAGCATTTCCTCCGCGTTCTTAAACGGATAAGGGTAATTACTAGTGTCAGATTCATTCTTGTGATTATCAAGTTCAGATTCTGTCACAATTGTCCCCCCACCTATAGAGAAATATGTCTNAGAAAGTAAAACATCATTTTGAGCATCAAGTGCAGAAAAAATCATCCCGTTAGGATGAGCGTTAAGTTTTTTTTCATAATCAAAAATAATATCTTTTTGTGGGGCGAATTTTAAATATTCTGTGTCTGAAAATTTAATTAACTTTGTCTTGGTAACTGACAATATAATGTTGCTTACNAGTGTCTCGTCGTATTCAGATAGTTTGAATTTTGATAAGCCCAATATGATAGCTTTATCTGTTCCGTGACCTATGCCTGTATATGCTAAAGAGCCGTGTAGCGAGACCCTAATAGCATATGGTTTGAACATACTTTTATCAATAAGATCTAAAAAGTTGCTAGCAGCCAATAATGGACCAATAGTGTGAGAGCTAGATGGACCTAATCCAATTTTGAAAATATCAAAAACCGATTGAAACATTTATTACCCCCTAAACCTTTACTGATCTAAACTAAAAAGTTCCTTAAAACTAAATAAAAACGACCTAAAATTGATTTTTTAAGAAATTAGAAATTTNTAATTATGTTAGTCAGAAATTTTTCTCGCTCTCTCATATTTATTTGGGTATATGAATGTTGGGAGAAAANANAAAATGGCGTTTGATTTTAGTGACAGTGAAAAAGCTAAATATATTTCGGCTAAACATGCCTTGGGATCAATAAAAGGTGGTATGAGGGTTGGATTAGGTACTGGTTCTACAGCATCTTGGTTTATAGTCTTGTTAGCAGAGTTAATACGAAAAGACGGTTTAAATATTTTGGCAACATCAACATCAACTCAAACTAGAATTTTGGCAGAGTCCTTAGGTATAAAGGTTGTGTCTTTGAAGGAGATCAACAGGATCGATTTAACAGTTGATGGAGCAGATGAATTTGATGGCCAATTAAATTTGATAAAGGGAGGAGGGGGTGCGTTATTACAAGAAAAAATTGTAGCAGCTGCTAGCTCCAAAATGATCGTTATTGCCGATGAAGCTAAGCGAGTGAATACCTTGGGAAAATTTCCTTTGCCTATTGAAATTGTCCCATTTGGAGTTGAGACGATTGAAAGAAATTTATCGCAACTTCTGACTTCACTTGGTTATGAAAGGCCAAAAGGTATCTTGCGAAAAAAGGTAAATGAGGTTTTTCTTACTGACGAAGGTCACTATATCTTAGATTACGAATTGAATAAAATGGATAAGGTGGAAGATTTAGCATTAAATATTAATAACTTACCTGGTGTAGTTGAACATGGGATATTTGTTGGCTTATGTGATGAAGTTTTTGTGGGAAAAAGTAATGGAGCAGTGGACGTCCACTCAANTAAAACAAAAGCTAGTTTTTCTTACAAGATAGATTTAGATGAAATGNGTCTTATTAAATCGATGATAGAGGGTAAGTAATTTATGGAATTTGATTTTGACTTATTTGTNATTGGTGGGGGATCTGGAGGGGTCAGAGCTGCNCGATTAACAAGTGAATTAGGTTTTAAAGTTGGGCTTTGTGAGGAATACAGAATGGGAGGAACATGTGTCATTCGTGGCTGTGTTCCAAAAAAATTACTGTATTATGCGAGTGATTTTTCAAAATCTTTTGAAACCTCTTCTAGTTTTGGTTGGAATATTTCTGATCTGACCTTTGATTGGGAAAGATTAATCAAATCTAAAGATATAGAAATATCGCGTTTAGAAAGAATATACCATAACAATTTGGAAAAAGCTGGAGTCAAAGTATTTAACACTCGAGGTCGGGTAAATACTAAACACACGGTTCAATTAAACTCGGGTGAGACATTTAGTGCGCGAAATATTCTAATTGCAGTAGGGGGATATCCATCCATACCAACTTATGATGGTTCTCAGCACTGTATCAGTTCGAATGAAGTGTTCGATTTGAAGGTTCTTCCTAAGAGTATTTTAATTATTGGTGGTGGATACATCGCTTGTGAATTTGCAAGTATTTTGAATGGCTTGGGGACCAATGTTTTACAGNTATATCGAGGGTCTTCTATCCTTAGAGGATTTGATTGTGAGGTGACTGATCATGTCGCNGAAGCGATGATAGGTCGAGGTATCGATTTACAGTTTAACAAGGAAGTGAAGAAAATTAGCAAAACTGAAGCTGGTTTTCTTGTTACTATATCTGATGGCACTTCCGTAACTGTTGATCTTGTTTTGAGTGCTACAGGTAGAAATCCAGCTACAAAGGATTTAGGTTTGGAGGAGTTAGGATTGACACTAGGAGAAGTTGGGGAGGTTATGGTAAATGAATATAGTCAAACNGCGATCCCTTCGATTTTTGCTGTAGGAGATGTCACAAATCGAGCGAACCTTACTCCTGTTGCAATCCGAGAGGGCGCGGCATTCGTAAGGACTGTTTTTGAAGGTAAGCCGACGGAGGCAAACTTTTCTTCTATTCCAACTGCTATTTTTACTCAACCTGAGATTGGTACAGTCGGTTTAACTGAAGACGAAGCAAAAGCAAAAGGACCGNTAGAAGTTTTTGTGGCTAAATTTAGGCCTATGAGCAATGTATTGTCAGGAAATTCGGAGCAGATTTTAATGAAAATTCTTGTTAATAAAGAGTCTCAAAAGGTCTTNGGCGTGCATATCGCCGGTGCTGGGGCTTCGGAAATGATTCAATTAGCTGGTGTTGCAATACAGATGGGTGCAANAAAAGAAGACTTTGATAATACGATTGCGGTACATCCCACTGCTGCTGAAGAATTAGTAACCATGAAATTACCGACTAGAGTGTCTTGATTTTTTGTGCAATGACACCAAGTAATAGCATATAAGTTTCGACCTGCAGGAAGGACAAGGATAAATGTCAGATAATAATCAAGGACCATGGGGCGGTGGAGGCTCCAATAATGGCGATGGCAAGGGGAATGGTAAACGTTCTCCCGATAATCAAAATGGAAGTGGCAATCAAATGCCTCCGGAATTAGATGAGATTGTTAGAAAAGGTCAGGAACAATTGCGTGTTTTGATGGGTGGTAAATCTGGAAAAACTGGGGGCGGTGGAAACAAAGGTGGATCCCCAATAAAAATGGGAAAGAGGCCGCTTTTCTTTGGATTAATTGCCCTTGCTGTTTTATGGGTTTTCACTTCTTTCTATAGAGTTGATACTTCAGAGCAATCAGTAGAACTATTATTTGGTCAGTATCTTGAAACGGGAGAAGAAGGATTGAATTTCGCTCCTTGGCCNGTCGTCACTAAAGAAATTGTGCCGGTGACTAAAGAGATAACTGAAGAGATTGGGGTTGGTAGATCAGGCCGCTCTGATCAAGGGCTGATGCTTACTCGGGATGAAAATATTGTAGATATAGATTTTCAAGTAGTATGGAATATAACTGATGCTCAAAAATTTCTCTTTAACATCGCGGAGGCTCAAGAAACTATTAGGGCTGTCTCAGAATCTGTGATGCGAGAAATTGTAGCACGTACTAATTTAACTCCTATTCTCACGACAGGTAAAGGCAAGATTGAGCAAGAATTAGAGGAGCTTATTCAGCGTACTCTTGATAGTTATGAAAGTGGCGTAAATATCGTCCGAGTTAACTTAGATAAAGCTGACCCTCCAGGAGATGTGGCAAAGGCGTTTAAAGATGTTCAGGCTGCTGAGCAAACGCGTGACACTTTAGAAAAGCAAGCTGATGCGTATTCAAATAGGGTAGTTGCTGAAGCGAGAGGTGAAGCGGCTCAATTGTTAGAACAAGCGGAAGGGTATAGGGCTCAAGTTGTAAATGAAGCTGTTGGTGAAGCTTCAAGATTTAAAGCAGTCTATGAGGAATATGCTAAGGCTCCTGAAGTGACAAGAAAGCGCCTTTATCTTGAAACAATGGAAAAGGTTTTTAGTGATGTAGATAAGATAATGATTGATCAAGGAACAAATGGTCAAGGTGTTTTACCTTATTTGCCAATAAATGAACTGACTAAGAAAAAGGGGTCAAACTGATGAGCCGTACTTATTTTTTATTTACTGTTNTAGCGGCAATTATTTTTGTAGCCATGTCAGCCCTGTTTACTGTTGATGAACGGGAAAAAGCGCTTGTTTTACAATTTGGAGAGGTAAGAAATATTATTGAGAAACCAGGTTTGGCGGTTAAGATTCCATTTATTCAGACAGTTGTAAAATACGATGACAGGATCTTGCCACTGGATACGTTACCTCTAGAAGTTACGATGAAAGACAATAGGCGTTTTGATGTAGATGCATTTGCGAGATGGCGCATCATGGATGTAAAGGCTTTTAGAAAGGCCGTGGGGTCTGGTGGCGCTAGCGCTGCAGCGTCGCGCTTAGAGCAAATATTAAATGCTGAATTGAGAACAACATTGGGTGAAGTTAAGTCCAGTGCTTTACTGTCGGTAGATCGTGTTAATTTGATGAACTCGATTCGTGATGCAGCTAAAGAGAAAGCATCTGCATTAGGAGTTGATATAATTGACGTACGCATTAAGAGAGCAGACTTGCCTATTGAAAACCTTACCGCAACTTTCGCTAGAATGAGAGCTGAGCGAGAGAGGGAAGCGGCNGATGAGATAGCTCGTGGTAACGAAGCTGCGAAGAAAGTGACAGCTCTTGCTGATAGAACAGTTGTTGAAACCGTCTCTGAAGCTCAAAAGAATGCAGATATTGTCAGAGGTGAGGCAGATGCTGAAAGAAATGCAATTTTTGCTGAGGCGTTTGGAAGAGACCCAGAATTTTTCGCATTTTATAGATCTCTGACTGCTTATGAGAAATCTTTGCAAGGTTCTAATTCTACTTTGGTAATTTCGCCAGATAGTGAATTCTTCGATTATTTGAAGTCTGATATGAAGACGGATGAGTAATAGTGGTTTCAGATATTGTCACCATTTTAGGATGTGTTGCGGTTCTTGAAGGATTAGTATTGGCGTTAGCACCATCTAGATTTGAAGAATTAGTTAATTGGTTAAGTAAGCTTGATATCTCTGCTAGGCGGCAGATTGGTTTAATAATTGTGGCTGTNGGAGTAATCATTGTNTGGATTTCAAAATATTTCTTAACNTAACTTATTTATCTTTTGTCNCCNGCGNNNAAGTNNTTNAGAATTAAGAGGGTTAATAAAAATGNCATATAATTCATCAATTAGGTCTTGTAATAATAGTGCATATTTATGGTTGCTGTTGTTTCCATTTATTTGTTGTTTATTTTTCTTGGTAAATGTTACTCCTGGATTTGCAAGAAACGCTTATGAAAGTTTCGCGGATTTAGTTGAAGAGATTAGCCCTGCTGTTGTCAATATCACTACGACAACCGAAATTGAGAATTCTGGAAACTTATTACCTCAAATTCCTAAAGGCTCACCTCTGGAAGACTTGTTTCGTAATTTGCCAAACCAGAATGGCTCAAATGGGATGCCGCGGAAAAGACGCACTTCAGCATTAGGATCTGGTTTTATAATTTCAGAAACTGGATTAGTTGTGACAAATAACCATGTAATAGAACAAGCTGATGAGATCTTGATAGAGTTATTTAGTGGAGAAGAGCTCAAGGCAACTTTGGTGGGTTCTGACCCTAAAACTGATATTGCTCTTTTAAAGGTTGATTATGACAAACCATTGTCGTTTGTAAGATTTGGGGATAGTGATTTAGCTAGAGTTGGCGATTGGGTTATGGCAATCGGCAATCCACTTGGTCAGGGATTTTCAGTTTCTGCAGGAATAATATCAGCACGAAATCGGGCATTAAGAGGTAATTATGATGACTTCATCCAAACTGATGCAGCTATAAACAGAGGAAACTCAGGCGGACCCTTATTTAATATGGAGGGCGAAGTACTAGGAGTTAATACCGCCATAATAAGTCCAAATGGAGGTTCGATTGGAATTGGATTTGCCATGGCTTCAAACGTTGTCAGTAAGGTTGTCTATCAGTTAGAAACTTACGGCGCTACTCGGAGAGGTTGGTTAGGAGTAAGCATTCAAGATATTACTCAAGAAATTGCTGATGCAAAAGATCTAAATGGTAAGGAAGGAGCTTTGGTGACAAACATTCCTGACGGACCTGCCAAGGTTGCGGGTATTAGGGTTGGGGACGTGATTGTTTCTTTCGATAATCAGCCAATCAAGGATACAAGGGCTCTTGTAAAGATTGTTGGTGACACAGACGTAGGAAAATTAGTTGAAGTGAAGGTTATTCGCGATGGCGAGGAAATTAGCGTGTTGGTTACATTGGGTCATAGAGAGCAAGTTGAAGCTGAATTGGCTTCAAACGGGTCTTCAGATTCAGATAATGAAAAAGAACTGGCAAAATTAGAGCTGAGTGGAATGACTGTCACTGACCTTTCAGATGAATGGAAAGAAAAGTTAGGGTTAACTTCCGAAATAGAAGGCGTTTTGATCCAGTCTGTTGTTCCTGATAGTTTAGCATCTGAAAAAGGAATTTTGGCAGGAGACGTTATTGTGGAAGCGGGGCAACAGGAAGTTAAAAATCTTGGTGAATTTAATAAAATTTTAGAAATAGTAAGGGAAAAAGAAAAGTCCTCTATACTTTTACTTATCAGAAGAAATAATACCCAAAGGTTTTTGGCCTTACCTCTTAGAGATTGATAATTATGCTAAAAGTAAAATTATCTCTGGTAAACCGTCATGCAACATCTTGTAGGTGAGATAAATTAGGAATAACAGGCCGAGCCAACTCAACCAACTATAACGAGTCATTAATCTC
This sequence comes from Paracoccaceae bacterium, assembly GCA_002712045.1. Classification (GTDB taxonomy): domain Bacteria; phylum Pseudomonadota; class Alphaproteobacteria; order Rhodobacterales; family Rhodobacteraceae. Next base: position 48,338 of record PARX01000013.1, on the reverse strand, counting down.
ATTATCATTGTGGCAAAAAAAGCCATAAAAGCTATCGCGACGACTAAACCAAAAATCAAAAGAGAAGTATTTTCTCGGGCGATTGCCGCTACAGCCACTACATTGTCAATTGACATGGAAACGTCAGCAATTGTTATCGTCGTTAATGCTTTCAGTAATTGCGATCTCTCGCTTCCAGACACTTCTATTTTAGATATTTTGTCATTTGATGATTTGGAGTTATGATTCCTCAACTCTTTAAAAAATCGATAACAAACAAAAGCTAATAAGCATCCACCAATAAATAATATCCCTGGTATTGCAAGTAGATAACTAGCAATGGCGGCAAAAAATATTCTTAATCCAGCTGCCAGTCCCATTCCCAATAATATAGCACGTCGCCTCATTATTGGAGACAAGCCAGCTGCAGCCATGCCGATCACCAATGCGTTATCACCAGAAAGTATTATATCAGCAAAAATTATTTGAATAATTTCTGAGCTGTGTTCAATCATTTAAATAATTTCTCTTAACATTTTGTGAACTATACACTCCATATAGTGTTACTAATTTGATTTTTCTAGCTGTAAAATTGTAGATTCACAAAAATAGAAATTTATANAATAATAAAAGATTATTTTAAATGTATCTTAAACTTCTTCCTTATTGATGCGTCTAATTCCGAATTAAATTCTGCAGTAGACGGCTTGCTTAAAATTTCATTTTTTTTCTTTATTGCATTCTTAATAAGATCTGGTTTGCCAATTTCTAACCATTCTTTAGGAGAGGTTCTATCACCTAGATTTGGATATACGTACTCTGTTTGCATAAGAGACAGTGTTTGGTCTGATCCTAAATAATGTCCTGGTCCATCTAGACAGGTTTGTTTTATTATTTCTAAAGATGTTGTGTCATCATTTACCTCAATGCCACGAACACATCGCTGCGCTTGTCCCAACATATCGTCTCCAAGTATTAAACTTTCTAAGCAAAAGCCTAATAATGAGGCGTGCATACCAACGCTTTCGTACACTAGATTGAGGCCTGTTAACCCAGCCATAACATTTGAACACATTTGTTCATAGCCAGCCTGATAATCAGGCATTTTTGCATCAGCAATCCCAGCCGCTGCACCACCAGGTAATCCATAATATTTGTGCATTTGAGAACAACCTGCGGTAAGAAGAGCTTGCTCACCTGAGCCACCAGACATTGCACCAGTCCTTAAATCCGATACAAAAGGCCAAGTTCCAAAAATTGCAGGATGCCCTGGAATCATAGCATTAACATATACTAAACCAGCTAGGCATTCAGCTACTGCTTGAACAATGGCACCAGCAATAGGTGCAGGCGCTGTTGCTCCTGCTTGCCCCGCAGATAAAAGTAAAACGGGCATACCGCCACGAACGCACTCCTCCATAACTTGACAACTTTCAACTGCAAACTTCATAGGGGGAACGACAAAACAATTTGAATTTGAAACNAAAGGTCGTTCCCTCCATTTTGCTTCACCTCCGGCGATTTCATGTAATAATTCGAAAATGCCTTTTACAAAACCTGGCTCTGTGAAGCTTGCACCAACGTGCTTGCTGGTCCCTTTTGTGCAAGCATAAACTGTATTTAAGTCCATCTCATAGTTATCTGCGATATCACGACAAACCATTGGTCTCTGTAGAAAATGCACATTATCAAGTTCATTAACAATTTTTGCTGCATCAAATAAATCTTTTACATAACATTCTCTATATTCATTTTTTTCGACATCAACCATATGCACTGCGGCCCCAGCCGTACCAAAATATACTCGATCACCACCAATATGCATATCATGTTCAGCCGATCGTCCAAAAAGCGTAATTTCTTTAGCAGCCTTTGCGATCATATCTTCTACNAAAGAGCGAGGAAATCGAATTCTGCCATCATNTCCTAATATGGCGCCCGCTTCGGTTAATATCTTTTTCCCACTATCTGGTGCTTCTCCAAAACCTATTTGTTCCAAAGCATCTAGGGCTGCATTGTGAATTTTATTCATACCTCTTTCATCAAGAGGTTGATANGTACTGCTCTCCATACCAGGCCTAATCGGTCTTATTTCTTTGGCTAATGGAGCTGCGCGTAATGCTTTTCTTGCTGATCTACCACCACTTCTTCGTGAACGATTTTCTGACATGTTTCTTCTCATACGTGATTATTGACTTTGAACTTTCTTACAAGCACCATGTATCATTTTTCTAAAAATAATATATAATTAAAACGTCGTTATTGTCGTATTTGAGTAAATTTAACTTTTTTATTTTGTATTTTTAAAAATGTTTAGCAAATTCTTTGATCTCGGTCAGCGANTTTTGGAAAACATCATCAGCTACAGTCATTGCTATTCGAAGGTGGCCAGCTGCTGCGTTACCAAAGCTTTCACCAGGCATTACCGCGATTTTTTTCTTATCTAGTAACAAGTTTGCGAATTGATCACCGGAAAGACCTGTGTCTCTAATATCTAACATCAAGTACATTGTTCCGTCCCCAGGAATTAACTTAATATTTTTTGCATTATTAAGAATATTCTGAGCTGATTTATATCTTCGCAAGAATGGTTCAGAAACTTGTTTTTCTATTTCTGACCCTTTAGTGAGAGCAAAATAAGCCGCATCTTGGATAAAGGCTGGTACCCCGTAAGTTGTTGAGGTGGCTAAGTTTACCATATTTTCAATAATAGGTTCAGGTCCAATAATCCAACCACATCGAAATCCTGTCATCGCGTAACTCTTTGACATAGAACCTATAACTAGAGTTTGATCAGCTATCGCGTCAATACTTCGGGGGGTCAAGTGTGTTCCATTCCAGATTTGGCAGTCATAGACTTCATCAGATATGAGCCAGAGTTTGTGTTTAATCACAGCCTTGGCGATTGAGTTGAAGGTGTCTTTGGAATAAACCACACCTGTTGGATTGTTTGGTGAATTGATCAGTAAGGTTTTTGCGCCAGTGGCTCTTAAATCGATTTCTTCAAAGGTGGGTTGAAAGCCATTTTGTGACTGGGTCTCAATCGGAATTGCTTTAGCGCCAACACTCCGAATTGTACCAGGGTAGGTTGCGTAGTATGGATCTAAGAATAATGCCCTGTCACCCTCATTACAAGTGGCCATATGAGTTGCAAATAATCCAGCTTGGCCGCCTGGCGTAATTATTATATTTTCTGGGTTAGTTTTGTCACCCGTTCGTTCTTGATTTCTCTTCGCTATTAATTCCCGTAATTTTTTTAAACCTTGCATTTCTGCATACCCAGTATTTCCATTCAAAGCGCTTTTGTGCATGGCGTCTGTAATATTGGTACTCGTTTTGATATCATGCTCCCCAATTGAAAGTTCTATTACTTTTTCACCATTGGAAATCATTTTACGAGCTTTATTAAAGACCTCCCATCCGTCACTACCATTAACAGTTATGTTTTTTATCCTATCTGATATGGTGGGAGACATTAAAAAAATCCTTAAGTGTTGCTAGATTATTTATTTGCAATTATTAGTTTTAAAAACAAGTGTTTTAAACAATAATTTATTATTATTAATTGTATCTTTTAAGATCTGACATCGGGTAAGCTTGTCATTTCAGATTTTTCGATATAAATGNCTTATATGAGATGCGAAAAAATAACAATTTGTATTATTATACCCTGCTAAAAAATTAAGCGGGCGTTTCTTTTATTTTAAATTATTTAATTATCTGATAGCCCGCCTAATAGCTAATTTTTGGTGTTGACGATGTTTGATATAAAATTATTTAATTCACAATCTAAGGAAAAAAATATTTTTAATCCTTTAGATCCTAGTGACGTAAAGATGTATGTTTGTGGCCCTACGGTCTATGAGCGGGCGCATATAGGAAATGCTCGTCCAGTTATCGTTTTCGATATGTTGTTTCGGTTGTTGAGATATAAATATGGAAAAAATTCAGTAAGTTATGCCAGAAACTTTACGGACGTCGATGATAAAATTAATGCTAGTGCAATTAAGACCGGTCGAAGTATTGATGAGATAACCAATGAAACCATAAAATGGTTCATCGAGGATATGGCTGCTCTTGGAAATTTGGAACCTACGTTTAAGCCAAGAGCTACTGAGTATATCAACTCTATGATTGCTATGATTGAAGAGTTGATAGGGATCGGCTACGCATATGAATCTAAAAACCATGTCCTTTTTGAAGTGTCAAAGTATAAAAATTATGGAACGTTATCACGTAGAAGTTTGGATGATATGATTGCCGGGGCTAGAGTTGAGATCGCCCCTTACAAAAAAAATCCTATGGATTTCGTGTTATGGAAACCTTCGAAGGATAAAGAACCGGGTTGGAAAAGTCCTTGGGGTTTTGGTCGACCTGGTTGGCACATCGAGTGTTCTGCCATGAGTCGTGAAATTTTTGGTCAAAAGTTTGATATTCATGGTGGTGGTCTAGATTTAGCTTTTCCTCATCATGAGAATGAGAAAGCTCAAAGTTGTTGCTTAAGTTCTGAAGAGGATTTTGCACAAGTATGGATGCATAATGAAATGCTTCAAATTAATGGGAAAAAAATGTCCAAATCCCTCGGTAATTACTTTTCTCCGAAAGAATTGATGGATGATGGCGTACCGGGTGGCGCTGTAAGACTAATGTATTTAAATACTCATTATCGAAAACCACTTGATTGGACAAAAAATAAATTATCAGAAAACCATCGGTTATATAGAAAGTGGATAGATTTGATTGAAAAATCTGAAACAGGAGAGGTTAGTTCCAATGTTGTTAATGCGATTGCTGACGATTTAAATACGCCTTTAGCTTTAACTGAAATGCACAAGTTAGCCAAAACAGGCAACTTATCTTGCTTAAAAGCTTCTGGACTTTTCTTAGGGTTATTTCACTCAGGTTCTGACATCAACCTGAGGAAAAAAATTCCACAAAAAGTAGCCTCATTAATAGATAATCTGCTTAAGGAGAGAGATGAGGCACGATTACGAAAGGATTATGCCAGAGCCGACGAATTAAGAGATGGGTTTGTTAGATCGGGTTTGCAAATTAATGATACAAAAGAGGGGATAACCTGGGAGTTAACAGATAATTTTGATTATAAAAAGTTAGAGGCACTTAAATGACTGAGCAAATATATCTTTTTGATACAACCTTGCGAGATGGACAGCAGACGCAAGGAGTTGACTTTAATTCAAGTGACAAAACGAGACTTACGGAAGCTTTAGATGATTTAGGAGTGGACTATATTGAAGGTGGATGGCCTGGCGCAAACCCCACCGATAATGAATTTTTTAAAGTCCCGCCTAAAACAAACGCAACTTTCACAGCTTTCGGAATGACCAAACGCACAGGCTTCTCGGTTGAAAATGACGATGTGCTTTCTGCGGTTATCAATGCAAATACAGATGCTGTTTGTCTGGTTGGCAAGTCTCATGATTTTCACGTCAGAAAAGCTCTTGGTGTAAGTTTAGAGGAAAATTTAGCAAACGTACGCGAAAGTATCGAATATTTAGTTTCAAGAGGAAAAGAAGCAATATTTGATTGTGAGCATTTTTTTGATGGGTATATGGATAATTCAGAATATGCCTTGACTGTCGCAAAAACTGCTTATGAAGCAGGTGCTCGGTGGATTGTGTTGTGTGACACTAATGGTGGTACATTGCCAGATACAGTTGCATCAGTAACCAAGGCTGTAATTGCTTATGGTATACCAGGCTCTCATATCGGAATTCATTCTCATAATGATACTGAACATGCAGTAGCAAATAGTCTCGCAGCTATTTTGGCGGGAGCGCGGCAGATCCAGGGCACCTTGAATGGTCTTGGAGAAAGATGTGGAAATGCAAATTTAATCAGTATTATTCCTACATTGTTATTGAAGGAGCCTTTTAAAAGTAACTTTAAATTAAATGTAAGTGTTGATAAGCTGAACAAATTGACAGCAATTTCTAGAACCTTAGATGATGTGTTAAATAGAGTGCCTCAAAAACAATCAGCGTATGTTGGTGCAAGCGCTTTTGCACATAAGGCTGGTTTACACGTGAGCGCAATTTTAAAAGCACCCGAAACTTACGAGCATATTGATCCAATTCTGGTTGGGAATCAGCGCGTTATACCAATGTCTAATCAGGCTGGACAATCTAATCTCAGGATGAGGCTTAAAGAAGCTGGTATTATAGTCACGGACAAAGAGCCAAAGCTTTTAGAAATATTAAATGATATTAAATCGCGCGAAGAAAATGGTTATGCTTATGATAGTGCTCAGGCTTCTTTTGAGCTTTTAGCGAGAAAGCATCTAGGAGAGATGCCAGATTATTTTGAAGTAAAGAGATACAAGGTGACTGTTGAGCGAAGGAAAAACAAACATAATAAAATGGTTTCAATTTCTGAGGCAGTAGTTGTTACTCAAATTAATAATAAAAAAGTTTTGTCAGTTTCTGAAAGCATGGATAGTTTTGGGTCAGACCGTGGTCCAATTAATGCACTATCCATGGCATTAGCAAAGGATTTAGGTCCTTATCAAAAATATATTGATGATATGAAGCTAGTAGATTTCAAAGTCAGAATTACTGATGGTGGGACGGAGGCCGTTACCAGAGTAATAATCGATTGTGAAGATGGAGAAGGAAAGCGCTGGTCTACAGTTGGTGTCTCAGCTAACATTGTCGATGCTTCGTTTGAAGCCTTATTAGATGCAATACAATGGAAGTTAGTCCGTGATGGAGCTCCCTCACTTTGAGTTTAAATCACTGTATTAAACAGGTATCAGAATATGATCCTGATAAATACCTGGCGCTAATGACCTGCGATAGTCAGTTAAAAAAAATTATTTTTCCTATTTATGCCTTAAATGTTGAGATAAGTAGAATACCATATGTAACTTCAGATCGGATAATAGCTGAAATGCGGTTGCAGTGGTGGCTTGATCTCTTAAGTTCTTTTGAAGGAAGTGGGCCTGTTGTCGATCATCCAATTGCTCATGCACTGAAAGAGCATTTGGTTAATAATAAAATAGGTATTAGATTATTAAAAGAAGCAGTTCGTGCGCGAATTTGGGATATTAACTCCAGTCATCATCAAAATGAATTAGATTTGTGGAATTATATTGAATACACATCTTCAAATTTACTAAAATCGTGTCTTGGATCAGGTGTATCAATTACATCTTATGGTCGTGGGGTAGGTATGGCATTCTATCTTCTGGCAGTCCCCAAGTTGCTAGAATTAGGACGGAATCCATTGCCTGACTTCAGTGATGACGCGCTATATAATTTAGCCAAAAAGGCTACCGCAGAGATTGATTTTGCACGCAATAACACTTTAGATCGACGAACAGTAGCGGGCTTTAGATTAGGATGGATGGCACCAATAGTTCTAAGAAAAATAATGAAAAAACCCCAGCTGGTTCTTTCGGGAGAACTTCAATCATCGGAGTTTAGAAAAAAAATACGATTATTAAGGCTTACGTTTTTAAATTCATACTAGAGTTTTTATTCTTTATAAGCCAAAGCACCGCGATGAAGGCTAATATCAAAAAGGGTGCCATTGCTAAATTAACAGCCGTCCAACCTTGCTCCGTGGTGCTGGCGGAACAATTCATCAAAGCTCCAGAGGCAATTGATGCAAGTGTTACCGATCCATAAACGAATAAGTCATTGATACCTTGTACCTTACCTCGTTCAGTTGCTGAATGAGCGTTTGATAACATGGTAGTTGCCCCAATAAACCCAAAGTTCCAACCAATACCTATCAAGACGAGGCCTGCAAAAAAGTTTGTTAATGCTACACCTGATAAATTTATTATTCCAGCTAACATAAGAAGCAATAGCCCAATTGAGATAATTCTAATATTTCCAAACCTATTTATTAAATGGCCAGTAAAGAATGAAGGAACAAACATTGCTAATACATGCGCACTGACGATATCCGCCGCGTTGCCCTGCGAATATCCGCAGCCAACCACAGCTAATGGAGTGGATGTCATAACTAATGTCATTAGGGAGTAGGAAACCATTGCTATAATTATCGGAATGAATATCTTTGGAGTACTAAGTAATTGCAAACGTGATCGCGAAGAAACCCTATCATATTGTTCAGCTTTTGGAGTTGGAATATCTATGAATAAAAAGAGGAATGATCCAAATACGTTTATAAATATAATGGTCACATATACCCCTAAAAATGGAACAGTGAAGAAATCTGTTGTAAGTTTTACCAATTGAGGGCCAATAATTGCTGAAACTAATCCTCCTGCCATGGTGTAAGAAATTGCTTTTGCTCGAAAATCTTCAGAAGCCATATCAGCTGCTGCAAATCGGTAAAAACCAAGAGAGGACTGAAAGATACCCGTTAGATAAGATCCAATTAATAAAATTGTAAAATTGCCTTGGTACATTGCTATTGCGCAGATAATCGCTCCCATAACTCCGGCCGCTGCGCCGAGAAAAAAACCTGCTCTTCTCCCATAATTTTGCATAAACTGACTTAACCATGGTGCAGTGGTCATCGCGCCAAAGACAATAAAAGATATAGGTAATGTTGCCCAACAGATGTTAGTAGTTAATGACTGCCCAGCTAAGCCACCAATTATAAACATCATTGGGAGTTGCGCTCCGAGAAAAGCATTGGCCATGGCTAATACCAAAACATTACGTTTTGCTTGAGATTCACTGCTCATCGATAATCCGTTTTTTCTGCCACACTCAACGTTTATCAGCGTTTGTCAATAACATGAAGGAATGAACCAGATGCTTTGTCAGTAAATAAGCCAGCGTCAGGTTGTTTCTCTCCCTTTGAATTACCAACAGAGAAAAGGGTTTGGCCATTTGCTTTTGTTGTATTTGCGTAATGAAATTCATGGGCGGCGTAAGATCCAATAAATGGTCCTGCTTTTCCAATCACATCTTTATAACCTAGATGGAGTTTTTTATTTTGGAAGCTAGTTTCTAAATCAAGTAGTCCTAACATTCTGTGAAGGTGGCCTTGACCATCTATCAATCCATTTCCCATTACCATGTAACCGCCACACTCTCCGTAAACATTGGGAGCTGTCTTCATTTTTCTTATGAAATTTTCTGAACTTGATAATTTTCCTGCATATAACTCTGGATAACCACCAGGTAAAAATACCAAGTCACAGTCTTCAGGCCCCTGATCAGATAAAGGTGAAAAAGTTTTAATTTCCGCTCCATTTTGATGCCAATCTTCGATTATATGTGGGTAAGTAAATGAAAATGCCGCATCCGAGGCTATTGCAATTCTTTGTGCTGGGGGTTGCAATTGCCATGAAGATTTAAAATTTGGTACTTTTGTACCAATTCTAAGTAAAGTCTCCAAGTCAACTGAATTTTCAATTATTCTCGCAGCATTATTAATAAATTGATTTAAGTTTTGATTTTCTGCCGCTTGTACCAATCCTAGATGTCTAGACGGTAGCGATAATTCTGGGTTCCTATAAACTGATCCAATAATAGGGCAATCTAACTGTGATAATGAATGCCGTAAAATATTTTCGTGATTAGCAGATCCGACGTTATTTAAAATTATGCCGTTAATCAAAAGATTTTTATCATAAGTTAAGAATCCCTTTGCTAAAGCAGCAATTGATTGTCCAGTCCGTGAAGAGTCGATAATTAAGACAATAGGAAAATTTAATAACTTGGCGAGATGTGCTGTTGAACCCTTGGCATTTGGCGGAGCACCATCAAATAAGCCCATGGCGCCTTCAATAATTAAGTNATCTTTCCTTGAAACAATATTCTTAAGTCTCGCTTCACTCATCGCCCAAGCGTCTAAATTGTAGCATTCTGAGCCCGAAGAAAAGGTATGAAATCCTGGATCGATGTAATCCGGCCCTGATTTGGCAGATGATATTGGAATACCTCTATTTTTCAAAGCTCGTAAAATTCCGAGTGTTATGATTGTTTTGCCGCTGCCAGATTGTGGTGCGGATATTACGAGGCCATTTGACATCGTTCAAGATACTTTTGTTAAAAGGTTTCTATTGAGGGGGTCAATGTTTGTAGGACTCCCTCCATTGATAAAATGTTGCCAATTCAAAACCTGCCTCATCAATACAGATTTACCAATACAAATTATTGCTGGCGGCGAAATGCTAGACTTAATTATATCGTCGTGCAAATTTTCTAATGAGCTTTCTAATACTTCTTGATTTGCATTTGTTGCATTCGAAACAACAGCGACTGGTTCGTCTGGGGATCGACCTGCTTTTAATAGTTCTGTTGCTATTTTTTTTACGTGTTTCATTCCCATGTAAATGACCAGAACTTGACTTCCTTGGGAAATTGCTGACCAATTTAGTGAGTTAGGGGTTTCCCCATTTTGATCGTGCCCAGTCACAAATGTTACGGACTGATTTACATCTCGATGTGTTACTGGGATTCCGGCGTAAGCTAGGCCTCCTATTCCTGCTGAAATTCCAGGTATTATGCGAATTGGTATATTGTTTTGCACAAGTGTTTGCGCTTCTTCTCCACCTCTCCCGAATACNAAAGGATCNCCACCTTTTAACCGTAAAACCTTTNTNCCCTTCCTNGCAAGNTCAATTAGCTGTAGAGTTATGTCTCGTTGCTTGGGAGACGGTTTCCCACCCCGTTTCCCGGCATAAATCAGCTTAGCATTTGGGTTTGCCCATTCGAGGATTTTTTCTTGCACCAAAGCATCATAAACTATAACATTTGCCTGTTTTAAACCATTAACAGCATGTAGAGTTAGTAAACCAGGATCTCCTGGTCCAGCACCACAAAGCCAAACCCATCCNTCGTTGAGAANTGGCCAATCATTTATCGGTAAAGGAATCGCATTTTTCATAAAGTTAATATAACTGACTATTATGAGTAATGTGAAGAAAATACATTTAAATAAATATTGGCGACAGATCTGTCTCAGCATAGAGTGTAAAGATGAGAAGTGAACCGAGTACCAGATTAAAAAGAGGTTGGACTACCGGCGCATGCGCTACTGCGGCGACTAAAGCCGCCTTATGCTCTCTTTGGGCAGGTGAAGAAGTTGAATTAATCACTATAACGTTACCAAAAGGTGAGAAGCCAACATTTAAAATTTCATTTTTTGAAAAGAAAGATAATTGGGTTGAGGTTGGAATAATAAAAGATGCTGGAGATGATCCAGATGTAACACATGGTGCTTTAATAAAAGTTAANGTCGAAGAANCAGNATCGGGAATTATATTTAGTGCTGGGCCTGGCGTTGGTANTGTNACAAAGCCNGGATTGCCAATTTCTGTTGGTGANCCNGCTATAAATCCAATGCCAAGAAAGTTTATTTCTNANATTNTTGAGNAAATGGCTCAAAGATTTAATCGCAAACCNNNTGTAAAGGTTACCATNTCAATTCCCAATGGNGATAAGATCGCCAAGAAGACNTGGAATTCTCGATTGGGNATAAAANATGGNTTATCTATCTTNGGNACGACTGGCGTGGTTCGACCATTTAGCTGCGCGGCTTGGATTGCATCGATTCATCGCGGTATTGATGTTGCAATTGCAACTAAGGAACAGCACGTCGCTGGGTGTACAGGTTCAACCTCAGAAGCGGTTGTTCAAACCTTATACGGACTTCCAAAACATGCGATGTTGGACATGGGAGATTTTTCNGGTGGTCTAATAAAATATTTACGNAGACATCCCATTCCTAAGCTNACGATCGGAGGTGGAATTGGAAAAATAACCAAACTTGCGCAAGGAGCAAGAGATTTGCATTCAAAACGATCCCAAGTAGATTTCTCAACTTTAAATAAATGGGCAAAAGAACGAAATTTGGGTGATGTATCACATGCCAATACAGCTCTACAGGCTTTAGAGATCTGTGGTCCAGATTTAGCATTATTAGTAGCTCAAAAGGCGCTTGAATGCGTTAAACATCAGATAGGAGATGTCGGTATTTGCTGTGATATCGTAGTGGTCGATAGAGCTGGAAATATTGTTGGTCAAGCGTCATGAATATTCTTTTATTGGGGGGTACTTTTGAAGCAAGAATTCTTGCAAAGCAATTAGAAAGCAATCCAAAGTATTTTGTTACGGTATCAATGGCTGGGGTAACTAAAGCTCCGCTTAAGTATTCTGAAAATATGCGATTTGGAGGCTTTGGTGGGCAAAAAGGNNTGAAAAANTATCTAAAAATTAACAATATTGATGCACTTGTTGATGTCACCCATCCATTTGCCAGCAATATTACTTATAATGCAAAAGTGGTTTGTGAAGAATTGAAGATTCCAAGGATTCTATATGAAAGAAAAGCATGGATAGAGCAAAAAAATGACAAATGGCTTAGGCTTGATTGTGAAAATGGTTTAATCCCACATCTAAATAATAGAGATGTGGTTTTTATTGCGTCTGGTCGACAAAGTGCGGCGTATTTTAAAGATCAAAAAAATATTTTTTTAATTTGCCGACAGATAGACAAACCAAAAAATCCTTTTCCATATGGCAACGGCCGGTATCTTATTAGTAGACCTCCATTTTCTGTAGAAAGTGAGANACAATTATTTGAAGACTTAAAAGTTAATTGGCTATTGGTTAAGGATTCGGGAGGATCTCAAAGTGAAGCTAAATTGATAGCGGCAAGAGAATTAGGTATTAATGTTGCACTCCTAAATCGTCCAAAAAGTTTTGGTGGAACTATTGTTAGTGAACTTAGCGAGGTAGGCAATTGGTTGGAAGGACTGGGGTATGAATGAGCGAATAATTACTTCAAATGAATGTGTGGCGGAAGGTATTGCATTCTTATCTAATAAAGATAAGCATCTAAAGGGTATGTTTAAGAAGGTGAATTCGATCCCTTTACGTTTGAGAAATCCTGGTTTTGCAAATTTGGTATCTGCTATTGTTTCTCAACAAATTTCCGTTGCTGCAGCTGACGCAATTTTAAGAAGAATGGGTCCTGAAATGCTGGGCTCNGAAAATAAAATAATTAATTGTAATGATGAAAAGTTAAAACAAATGGGTTTATCACGACAAAAAATTTCATATGTTAGATCTCTTGCGGAGGCTAGAATTGACTACAACGCTTTTGAGCGGATGGGTTCTGCTGAAATTATTGAAAAATTGACTGAGGTTAAAGGGATTGGTCGATGGACGGCTGAGATATATTTGATGTTTTCTTTGGGTAGAGCTGATATTTTTGCTGCAGGTGATTTGGCTTTACAAGAAGGATGTCGAATTGTGTATGAGTTACCTGATCGTCCAAATGAAAAAGTAATGAGAGAGATTGCAAGTAACTGGAAACCTTGGAGAGCGGTAGCGGCTCGAGGATTATGGGCATTTTATAGCTATCACAAGAATAGAGAAGGAATAAGATGAGTGTTTTAGAGTTTGGACGGAAGGCGTCANTATCGGGAAAGAATAGTTCTTTAGTGATTTTAATTCATGGGTATGGAGCAGATGGTAAAGATCTTTTAGGGTTGGCAGATTCTTTAGGTACGCATATGCCAGANACAGTATTTATTGCCCCTGATGCACCACATAGATGTCAAATGAATCCCGTTGGTTTTGAATGGTTTCCTATTCCTTGGATAGATGGCTCTAGTGAAGTAGATGCGCAAGTGGTCATAGAACAAGTGTTAAAAACTACAAACATATTTATAGATGAGATGATGGATGCTGAGGGCATTGGTGCTAATAATACTATCTTGTTGGGGTTTAGTCAGGGAACAATGCTTAGTCTGCATATCGCGCCTCGCAGAGATGAGCCACTTGCGGGTGTGGTTGGCTTTTCAGGGCGACTGTTAGAACCTGAGAGTCTTATCGACGATGTCAAGAGTAGGTTGCCAATTCTCTTGATCCATGGTGACAAAGATGATGTTGTTCCTTTTGGATCATTGGCAGATGCAGCTAACACCCTAACTGCNAATGGCTTTACGGTTTATACTCATGTTGCTGAAGGGGTTGGTCATGGCATTTCACCTGACGGTCTTGGAACGGCTCTACAATTCATGGAAAATATGTTGACTTCGAAAAGTTAATCCCCCTGCTTTGTTTTATATATCACTTGAAGCATTCAATTTGGGTTATATACTGACTTCATTGTTTTGTAATAAATTGATGNTTTTTTGGTAGCATCAATGGATTGATTTAAAGGTTCTATGGAGATGCAAGAAGTATCTAAAGTTGATGAGGCTGCGTTTTNTTCGTTTCAAAAAAATGCGGCGTTGGTTTTGAATGCTGATTTTAGGCCATTGTCATACTACCCTCTTTCTTTATGGAATTGGCAAGATGCAATTAGGGCAAGTATTTCGAATAGGGTAAATATTATTGCAGAATATGATGANGTTGTAAGATCACCTTCTATTGAAATAAAGATCCCATCAGTGGTCGTATTAAAACAATATATTCGTCCAACAAGTGCCAGTGCTTTTACTAGGTTCAATTTATTTTTGCGTGATGAATTTAAGTGTCAATATTGTGGTTCAAAAGGTGATATGACNTTTGATCATATTGTTCCGCGTTCTAAAGGTGGAAGAACAACATGGGAGAATGTGGTAGCTTCTTGCCAAAAATGTAATCTTAGAAAAGGGTCAAAGTCCATCAAGAATGCAGGATTAAGATTACGGCAAAAGCCTATAAAGCCTGATCCAGAGTATTTGCGAAACCAGGGCCGCAAGTTTCCTCCAAACTATCTTCATGAGAGTTGGTTAGATTATCTCTATTGGGATGCTGAATTGGAAGCATAGATTTCTCCATTATTAAAAACTTTGACAATAGGAATTTGAATTGAGAGAAATTGATAAAATTGTTGGTTTTGAGTTAACTGAGAATTTTGAACGATTCAATCAGATGAATGATATTTTTACCCGAGCGTTCTGGGATGAAGAGATTAAATCAAGTGATACAGAAGCATTTTTTAATAGCTATCGATCTGGTTTTGTCGCAAAACGTGCAGAGGGATTTAATCAAAAAGATTTTGCCTTGAGAAACGCATCATGGTTAATTTCTGATTTGATATCAAATAGAAATGCTTCTTCTGGCATTAGAGAAGGTTTTCAGGCTTATATTCAGAATGATACTTCAGTGGCAGAAAATAAAATAACGGTTGAAAATGAACGACAGCAATCTAAGGAGGTCAAACGGGTAGCAAAGTTATTTGGAGCTGACTTGGTTGGCATAACATCTGTTGACGAGCGTTGGCATTATAGTCATCGAGTTGATACTACAAATTTTGAACCTGTAGATAATGAACTTCCAAAAGGCTGTAATAAGGTGATCGTTATGGCGCACGCTATGGACTATGATTTGGTAGAAACTTACCCATCGGCCTTAGCAGGAGCTTCATCTGGTCGAGAATATAGTCATGAAGCAGCAATCTGTATGCAATTGGCAGCTTATATTAGGGGGTTGGGTTACGAAGCAATAGCTTCAATGAACGATACTGCCTTGGTTATTCCCTATGCCATAAAGGCAGGGCTCGGCGAGTATGGAAGAAACCAGATGGTAATTACTCCTGAATATGGCCCAAGAGTAAGATTTTCTAAGATTTTCACGTCGTTACCGTTAGAAATAGATTATCCAAAATCTTTAGGAATTAAAGAATATTGTAATAGTTGCACGAAATGTGCATCAGCTTGCCCACCAAAGGCATTGCCGTTTGGTGAACCTGATGAAAAAACTGATAGCGTATCTACTATAAAAGGTGTCAAAAAATGGTCAGCAAATTGTGAAAAGTGCTTTGGTTATTGGGCAAAAATTCGTACTGACTGTGCTATTTGCATGAGGGTTTGTCCATTTAATCGAACTTACAACAGTTTTACTGATAAGTTATGGCGATGGTTGGCAACCTCTTCATTTAGAAAAGTTGCAATTTTTTGGGAAGAGCGTGGAAGATCTCGAAAAAGATTAAAGCCAAGTCAATGGTGGAGTTAGGAGACGTTTTTTGTTTCGTTTCTAATGTTTACATAATTAGCTATGAAAATAATTAGGGCTCCTATTATAACGAATATACTTAAAGGTTCATTGTAAAATAGCATTCCAATAACTGCAATTATCGGTAATCGAACAAAATCCATCGGAGTTACGACAGTAGCTGGTGCGTAAGATAGAGCTTTTGTCAAAGAAAAATGTGCAAGTAGTCCGCAAAAACCGATCAAAATCAACCACGGAATTGTTTCATTAGTTGGGATCTCAATATCACCATCGTAGGTGGAGCATATTAGGCCAAAAACTAACTGCATTAAAGTCAACCAAAATAGTATGTCTATAATATTTTCTGTTCGTGTTAAAAGTTTTGTTGTAATCGATGTAAATGCAAACATTATTGCGCATCCAGCGGCTGCTAAAATTCCAATACTTAAAGGTTCAAATCCTGGGCGGGCAACGAGTAAAATACCAAGAAATCCAATTACTGCTGAGCCAATACGAACTTTGGTTAATTTCTCGGATAAAAATAACGGGGCAAATATAGCAACCCAGATTGGTACTGAAAATTCAAATGCGAATAATTGGGCAAATGGAATTAGCATTAACGCATAAAACCAAAGGTTTTGTCCTATAAAATGACCCAAATTTCTAAAAAAATGCAATTTCATGCGTTTGAAACGAAGATTTTGAAGCGTCTTTGTGTATAAGCCAATTACAACAACAATCACTACCCCAATAAATGATCTGTACGTCATGATTTCAAATGTATCTAATTGAAAGTTAATTTGTCTTCCTGAGATAGCCATAATGGTAAAGGCAACAATTACACCACACATATATAGTGCAGCTAATAATGGACGTGATTTTTCCAAAGCTATTCCTCGATTATTCTAAGCTAAATCCATCTTTTCACTTTTGAACAGTAGCTAATGTAATCGTCTTTAAATTTTTCGGTTAATATTTTTTCTTCTGGAGCAATCTGGTATTTATTAATATACATAATGAATATTGGTATTGCGACAAACCCAAGCCAAGCTTGTAAAAATAATGTTACACCAGTTAAAATACCAGCTAATCCTAGATACATTGGATTTCTTGACAGAGCAAAGGTGCCGGTGGCGACCAACTTGATGGTTTTACCAGGGTCCAATGGATTAATAGTAGTGTTCTCTTTTTTGAACTTATTTATCGAAAGTATAATTATTAAAAAAGAGCTGGCTATAATAAGTATTGCAACAAATTCAATTCCATAAATATTAAATGGTTTAATGATTGCGGATGAAGCGCTAATTATTATCCCTAAAATGAGGGCAATAATGGGTGGGGGTATTTTGTTCTCTAAATTCATTTTTTGCCTTAGTTCATAAAACTGGTTTCTAATTAATAGGATCTTGCAATCATTGTCTATTTAAACATTATATAATTTAAAAGGTTATTAATCCGAAATATTTGGAGGTAAAATGTCAAAGACGTTATCTGAGTTAAAGAGTGTAAGTAATAAATTTTATCATGATGGTAGTTTTCACTTGAGTAAAAGTACAAGTGGTTTTGATGTTATTGATCCAGCTACTGAAGTAGTGGTCGGGAGTGTGCTTGAGACAACTAACGCTGAAATCGATATGATGATCGATAAATGTAATGAAGTTCAAAAAATATGGTGGAAAGATAAATCGGCCGTGGATCGATCTCACGCTATGCACGAAGTGGCAAGTAAAATAGAAAAAATGAAGCCATTACTTGCTGAGTCACTTACACGAGAAATGGGAAAACCTTATAAGGAGTCTTTGGATGAGGTGGATTGGTGTGTTCATTCTCTAAGATATTCTGCGGAAATAGGCAGGTCAGAGATGGGCCGCGTTATGGGTCCAGCAGTTGCNGGACAGTTTCATTATACGATAAAGCAACCTGTAGGNACGGTNGCTTTTATTATGCCTTTTAATTTTCCACTTGTATTACTCGCNTGGGAGGCTGGGGCTGCTTTAGCNGGTGGAAATGCATGTATTGTAAAACCTTCTGAATATACAACTTTAACGACGTTTTTATTTGCCCAAGCATTTGATCATCTTCCTAGTGGCTTGTTCCAAGTTGTCTCGGGTGGCGGCACGGTTGGGGAATACCTCGTAAAACATTCCAATACCCATGGTGTAGCTTTTACTGGTTCAATACCGGTTGGCAGATCGGTTTCTGGTGCATGTGGTGATCTGATGAAGCCCGCTCTTATTGAAACTTCAGGTAATGATCCTTTCCTGGTCATGCCGTCTGCATCCTTAGATATTGCTGCACGCGCTGCTGCATTCTCAGCATACATGAATTGTGGTCAGATTTGTGTATCTGCTGAGAGATTTTTTGTGCATGAAAAAATTCATGATGAATTTGTTGAGCGTTTAGTTAATGAAGCCAAAAAAATTAGAATTGGTAATGGTTTAGATAAAGTTGATATGGGACCGCTNGTNTCAGAAAAGGAACGTAAACGGTATGAGGATTTGTTGTCTAATGCTTCAAAACAAGGTGCTAAAGCCATAGTGGGGGGTGGGCGTCCATCAGAGTTCAATCGTGGTTGGTTTGTTGATGCAACTGTTTTGATAGACTGCTCATCAGATATGGATATCTTTAATAATGAAAGTTTTGGACCTGTTGCGCCTATCTGNAAAGTTTCCAACTTTGATGAAGCTGTAAGTATGGCTAATGACTCTAAATATGCCTTGGGGGCAAACATTTATACTACAGATTTAAAAGAGAGTATCAGAGCCACGGAAGAGTTAGATGGCGGTATGGTCTGGGTTAATGCTCCTTTATTAGATAATGATGCTGGTCCATTTGGAGGATCTAAAATGAGTGGCATTGGTCGGCAATTGGGCCCTGAAGGCATTGATACTTTTAGGGAAACTAAGATGATAATGATTGATCCTGATAGTAATGCTCAGGATTTTTGGTGGTTTCCTTATTCAGACGAAGAGATGTATGATAATGAAAAATAAAACTATAGACTTAATAGGTTGGATATTATTTACAATATCCGCAGTCGGGTTTTGTATATCAAGTATTGGAAGTTTTTGGGCAATGTTTGGTAGTGTCTTTTTCTTGGTCGCATGTATTGTTTTTATGATACCATTTCTTAGAAAAGATAAATAATCGTTATTTCAATATCAAGGAGTAGACAATGAGCGTAAGAATTGTGGGTTGGGGTCATACAAAGTTTGGCCGACTAGAAGATAATCTTGAACAACTGATTGTCAAAGCTGCCAAAGAGGCGATTGAGCATGCTGGAGTTGATCCGACTGATATTGATGGAATTTGGTTGGGTCATTATAACGGAGGTCTAGTGAGCGATGGATTTCCATCGTCTTTGGCCTTGCAAATTGACCCACAACTTCGTTTCACTCCATCTACGCGATTAGAAAACGCTTGTGCGTCAGGGTCCGCAGCGATCCATGGAGCTCGTAATGCAATCAATTCTGGAAATGCTAAAATAGCATTAATTATTGGTGTAGAGAAAATGACTGAAAAGGATACAAAAGGGGTTACAGAATCTTTAATGACCGCGTCTTACCAGGCCGAAGAAAGTGAAGTTTCCTTTCCGCAGGTTTTTGGAAGGTTTGCAGACTCATATTTTCAAAAGTATGGAAATAAATCAGATATTTTGGCTAAAATTGCTGCCAAAAATCACAGTAATTCGGTCAAGAATCCTTTGGCTCAGATGCAAAAAGATGTAGGGTTTGATTTTTGCAATTCTGTCAGTGAGAAAAATCCAATGGTGGCACCCCCGTTAAGGCTTACAGACTGTTCTTTAGTTTCAGATGGCGCTGCTGCGATTGTAATGGTTTCTGAAGAGTTGGAGGGTAACTTTGAAAGGGGCGTAAAATTTCGCTCTGCAGTTCAAGTGAATGATTTTTTACCAATGTCTAAAAGGGAAATTTTAAAATTTGAGGGCCCAAGAAAGGCTTTTCATGATGCTTATGATGGGGCTGGTATAAAAGTTGATGATATAGATTTTGCTGAAGTGCATGACTGCTTTACCATTGCTGAACTGCTAGTGTATGAGGCTATGGGCATTACAAAATTAGGGCAGGGTGAGCGGGCAATATTAGATGGAACCGTATTTAGCGATGGAAGTCTTCCTGTTAATCTATCTGGTGGTCTTAAAGCAAAAGGGCATCCTGTTGGTGCCACGGGAGTTTCGATGCATGCTTTAGTTTCCGCACAACTAACGGGTTCTGCTGGGTTAATGCAAAAAGAAAATACAAACATTGGTTGTATCTTTAATATGGGTGGATCTGGTGTTGCAAATTATTGCTCAATTTTAGAGGCATCTAAATAACTTAAATTAGTATGCAGTGGATAGATAAATTATTTAGTTACTTCAACAATAGGTCATCCGTTATAGGAAAATATCTGCTCGCCTCTCTTATCAACGAGATTGAGGTGAGGTTTTCAACACTATAGAGTTCAAATTTGGTATCATGTCTTTGCTTAACGTGGCTCAGTAACATATCAAAGTCGCCGTCTCCTGAAGCCAATACAATAATATCTGAATTTTTAGCATATTCCATCACATCTATGGTTATACCTACATCCCAATCAGCTTTTGCTGTTCCGTCTGAGCGTTGAATGTATGGCTTTAATTTTACATCAAATCCTATCCCTCTCAGTATATTTTGAAATTCTTTTTGTTTTTTGTCATCTCTATCTGTTGCGTAAGCAATTGCATTTTTAACTATTCTATTTTCAGTAATTACTCCCCAAAATTTATTATAATCAAAATTTCTTTTATATTGTTGACGAGTTGTATAATAAATATTTTGGACATCAACAAAAATTGAAACAGTTTTTTTATCAGACATTTATTAGCTTCTTCATATATTTATTGTTCCCTCTAAATACATTTTGGCACCCCCTCCAATCAAAACTCTATCATTCAACAGTTGACAGGTTAATGAACCACCCCTTGAAGAACATTGAAACGCATTAAATTTTTTCTTGTTCAATCGTTCCGACCAGTAGGGTGCTAAAAGAGTATGTGCAGAGCCAGTTACAGGATCTTCATTTATTCCTGTTTGGGGTGCGAAAAATCTTGAAACAAAATCGTAATTGTCGCCNGGCGCGCTTACGATCAACCCTCTGCAATCTAGCACTTCAAGTTTTAAGAAATCTGGAAGAAGCTCTTTTACCGCGGTTTCACTTTTCAGTATAGCGAGGTAATCNTCTTTACCTTTATAGACCGCTTCTGGTCTAATATTGATCGCATCAGTTACAAAATCAAAATTCTGTATTNGACTGGGTTGGTCTCGTGGGAAATCTAAGAATATTTTGTTATCTTGTTTGTTAGCCTTGAGAATNCCACTTCTTGAATTGAAACTAATTTCAGTTCTTTCTTTATTAAGATATCTGTCAAAAAGAACCTTTGCTGTAGCAAGAGTTGCNTGTCCGCACAAATCTACTTCTGTCTTAGGTGTAAACCAACGTAGTTCATAAGGATCAATATCTAAATTTACAAAAGCTGTTTCTGCAAGGTTATTTTCCATTGCGATGGCTTGCATTATTTCATCGGGTAGCCATTTTTCAAGTGGGCAAACTGCTGCAGGATTACCAGAGAATAATTGATCTGAAAATGCATCAACTTGATATAATTTTATTTTCACCATTTTATGTTATTAAGATGCTAAAGCATCTCCTCCCTCAAGAAGCATAAAAGAACCAGAGGAAGTGTCAGAATTTTTTCTACGGTGTTCATTTAAGTCTTTCCATTCAGAACTTTCCATCATTCGTTTTGCATCCTCAATATCATTGAATTCCGAAACAACATGTAGGTCAAAACTTTGCCCTTCTGAATAATGNGTTTTTGGTTGCCTTAAAATAAAGGCTCCTCCGTATTTTTTAATTACCAATGGCACCTTGGAGGCAAAGTCATCAATAAATGCAGATTTATCGGTAAACTTAATTAATCCAATAATTATTCCCTTTGTCATATTTCACCTCTTATTTAATAAAATAAAATTACTCCTACAGATAGCTAAAAAGTTATTTAAAAACACATCAATGCGCAAACTGATTATTCTTATTTATCTGAGGGATGATTATCTTTACCGTCAAGGTAACTAATATGCGCAAATTCTTCTATCTTTACACCATCTACACAAGACATATTGAAACCAAATTCTTTTGGATTGGAGCGTCTTTGATGATGAGTGTAAATTCCACAATTTGAACAGAAAAAATGCTTAGCGGTGTGAGTATTAAAAGAATACTCTTTAAGAAAGCTTTCTCCCTTTAATACTGTCAGATTTTGGGCACTAACAGACCCCATTACTGCATTTCGTCTACTACAAATCGAACAATTACATCTTCTAAGTTTTTCAAATCCATTGGGTAATTGTAGTTCTATTTCAATAGATTGACAGTGACATNTTAATANTTGTTTCATTAATTCTTTCTTTAAATTTGGTGNAATCAATTTTTATTAAATAGGATTTTTAACTGAAATGGAGATTTACGATAACCGTTTATTAGCCAATTTAAAGGNGTAAACTTAATGAGNAANTAATANAGAAATACACTAACTCCAAATCCAAAGATAATGGAAAGAANAAAAATNTNTATTTGACTATATCCCGCTTTGTNCAATTCAACGCTAAATATTAAAATAGGTAAAAGATGTAATAGATATATTGGATAAGATAGCTCGACCAGCCATCCAAGAAGCATATTTCTTGATTTAATCAGTTTTGTCGCAAATCCCAAGAAGAGCAAAACCCAGCATAAGGTATTGATACCTATTATTAATGTATGAATTGCAGTTGGATTAGTGCTCTCAATTAGTTGAAAAAGAAAAGCCACTATTGATAAAATAGTTAAGGAGAGTAACGTTTTATTTTGTCCTAATTTAGTAAATAGATTTTGATTTGAAAAAAGCAGTGAGCCCATCAAGAAGTATGAAAAATAGTAAACTAAGTTTCCAAGTTTTAACTCAAAAAAAGTTTCTGGTGGCGTTAATAATAAATATGTATTCCAGCCCGAATTTAAAATGCTTGCCAAAGGTACTGTAGTTATCAAAAGGATGGCTAATACAAGGAATTTGTAAGATGTGATCGTTTGTTGGAGTGTTTTTTTCACGAATTGGAGTTTTTGTATAAATGAAAACACAAAAACAAAAATTAAGAGGTAAAATAAAAACCATAAATGTCCCAATGTAAAATCTAGTCGTCCATCTACATAATCATAAATCAAACAAAATATTAAACACGTCACACCGATTCTAACCGTTCTATCTAATAAGAATTTTGTGTCGCCACGTTTTTGAATAATTAACACGGAAAAGAAGCCAGAAAGAAGGAAAAATAGTGGCATTCGCCAGTTTGTTATGAAGATGAGTAGAATCCAAATCCATTCCTCTGCTTCTGGCATTTCATTTATACCAAATTCTCTCAAAATAGTAGGTTCGTAAAATATTAGAGGAGCGTGAACGGCTAAACCTAGCAACATTGCAAACGCTCGTAAAAAATCTAAATTGTGGAATCTGTCCATCTAAACGTTATATATTGAAATTGTTTTGAAAGTAACATTAAAAATATTCGATTATTATTAATAATCTTGTCAATTTTGTCTATAGAACCCCCCGTACCTCCCAGAGCTCTGGATAAAAGTAACGATCTATCGCTAATTTTAAATATTGGACGCCTGATGAGCCACCAGTGCCGGTTTTGTTGCCTATAATTCGCTCGACAGTTTTAAAGTGCTTGAAACGCCAAAGTTGAAAGTCATATTCAATATCGACCAAGACTTCGGCTAAATGATATTCATTAAAATAGGTTTCAGTATCTTCATAAACTGTTTTCCAAGCATCATATACACCTTGACTGAAAGTATATTCCTCCGCCCAATTGCGCTCTAAACGATCCTTTGGAATTAAGATTCCGGCACGGTTTAAATAATGTAAAGCACTATCATAGAGGCTCGGTTGGCTAAGTATCTCTTTTAATTCAGAATGATGATGCGGGGATTTTTCGTGAGGTATTAGAAAGCGTTTTTCTTTTTGACCTAGAATGAACTCAAGTTTTCGATAGCCAGGAGATTGAAACCCTGAGGAACTTCCTAATTTATCACGGAAAGACAAATAATCAACGGGTGTCATCGTTGCAAGTCCAGACCAACTTTCAATCATGATTTGTTGAATTGAGCGTATGCGCGCAAGTATTTTAAGTGCTGGACCAACTTTACCTTCAAATAGATTGTCCCGCGCATTTAAAGTTTCGACGTACATTACTCGCATCCAAAGCTCTTTGGTTTGGTGGAGCGTGAAGAATAATAACGACTCTGAGTTATCTTCGAGTCCTGGCTGAAGAGCAAGAAGTTCATCTAGTTTCAAAAAGTCTGAGTATGTCTTGCCTTTAGTATTTGCCTGAGCGTCTAAAACTTCTTTAAAGTCAGATGATCCTTGTTCAATCCGTTCATTTTTATCAGTTGAATTCATAAAAAATTTTTCCTAATCAGTTTCACTTAATATTACTTATTTTTTTTAATTGGTTACAAATTACCTTGATATAATATTGCCGTTAATTTTTAAAAAATGTAATCTTTTATTTGGCTATTGATAGGGCAGGTTGATCATTTGTATGGCAATGCACGCCACCTCCAGCAGCCCAAGAGCTTAACATTTCAATTAGATATACATCACGATTAGGAAAATAACTCTTTAAACGTTTTTTTGCTTGGGCATCAGTTTGGAGATTTCCAAAGCCTGGTATGATTACGAATCCGTTTCCTACCAACCAGTTCATATAATTAGTATCAAATATTTTACCTTTATATTTAACGAAACCCTCAATAGGCTCTCTTATTACATTAAACCCAGCAGCCTCAATTTTTCTTGCCGCATTATCATAAATCTTAGAGTCTTCACTGTCTGTCCTACACGATGAGTGAGATGTACATTGAACTACAACAACCGTTCGTGCGTCTATAAACCTTGCGATACCATCAATGTGTCCTTTAGTAAGATCTCCATCTGGGATACCTTCAATGAAGATAACCTTTGTTACTCCAAAGTTTTTTTTCAAGTCATGTTCTGCTTGTTTTTTATTATAATTCAAATTTCGATTGGGATCACCAATAGTACTCCAATTTAGTATTACTGTATCGGATCCATTAAATTCTAAATTACCTCGTTCATGCACTATATCTATATGATCCACNGGCATATTAAGTATTTTGCCAACTTTTTTTTGGGACTGCGTTATCCAAATCAAAAGGAATATCTGACCCAAACGCACCGCCCCATGCATTAAAACCCCAATTTTGAATCCTTAACTCATTTTTATCTAAAATATAGACAGGNCCGTTATCTCTCATCCAGGCACTGTTGTAAGGTACTTTATGCCAATAAATATTTTTATGTTGTGGATCTGCTCCTATTTCTTTCAAAGCCTTTTGGGCATCTGCATGAACCTTAGCTGTATTGTATAGAATATGAAGTTTTTCGTATCTAGAAATAATATCAGCTATCTTTGCNAATGTTATTTCATAATCTTTTTCCCAATAGCCCGGCCACTGCATCCAAGTTGCTTCATGAGTTTCCCATTCAGCTGGAACACGTTTAGTTTTGTAATTAACTTCATTAGCGCTAGTAATTTTNCTCATTAATGAAATTAAGAGTGTGATAAAAATAATCCAAATCTTAAGTTTCAACTTTCCCCATCCAATCATTAAAGCAAAATTTATATCTTAAATATTGATACTCAAATTACTTGGTAAGTTTTTCATATTATGTCTATTTTAGATTAACGAAGGGTTAATACTAAAAGCAATGACAAGCTGACAAAGAAACCAACACCTGTGCGGATATTNTTAAAGTAGTTCCATTTTGTTTCNAATTTTAAACGCTCTTTGCTTAAGGTTTGATTGTCCAATTCGTCTAAATTTAAATCCTTTATGTGGTTATTCATAGGTAGGTGAATTGTTATTGTTANACCTTGCACACCAAGTAGATATACAACACCAATGAGAACAATAAACCAGGTTTCACCCAAATCAGGACTTAATATCGAAGCTAAAATAGCCCCTAATACTGAGATGATTGAGCCTATCCANGTTAGCATAAAAAGTGGTTGATTATTTTGAATTACCTCATCTGTAACCTGAAACGCCCTTATATATTCTTTATCGTCTAACTTGGAAAAGCCAGGTAGTACGACAATTGCATATGTAAAAATAAATCCGGTTACTAAACTACATGATAAGATTGAAAAAATTAATGAAATATCTAAAAAGTCCATTTTATATTTTACCTTGAAATATATTTATTCGCTATACGATTTAAGAATTTCTATTTTCCACTTTATTTCTCTCCAAACGTGCCTAAATCGTAAGTTGTTGATATAAAATAATTGCATATAACTATTTTGTAACTTTTAGATGATAGTGCTTTTCATAATGGCTTTCTCTTTCTTCCTTCACCATTCCTGCGGTTTCATCGACAAAATTATTTCTATCTTCTCTACTATTAAAAATCCAAATACAAACAGTGTCTTTGCTATGGTAGATAGCCTTCAATTCGTCATCTATCTTACATAAAGATTGCGGTATATCAATCTGAATACAATACATATTTTTTATTCCCACTCAATAGTACCTGGCGGTTTAGATGTAATATCATAAGTGACCCTATTTATCCCATCAACTTCGTTTATTATTCGGGTCGCCGTTTCACTCAAAAAATCATGTTGAAATGGATAATAATCAGCTGTCATGCCGTCTACTGAAGTTACTGCTCTTAAGGTGCAGGCATAATCGTAACTCCGTCCATCTCCCATAACTCCAACCGTTTTAACAGGAAGAATTGCCACAAAAGCCTGCCAAATTTCATCATAAAGGCCATGTTGTCTAATTTGATCGAGATATATAGCGTCTGCATTTCGCAAGATTTCTAGTTTATTTTGTGTAATTTCTCCTGGGCAGCGAATAGCTAGTCCTGGNCCTGGAAAAGGATGTCGGCCAATGAAAGATGAAGGTAGACCTAATTCAAAACCTAAAGCTCTTACTTCATCCTTAAATAGTTCACGTAAAGGCTCAATCAGTTTCAATCCCATTTTTTCTGGTAATCCACCAACATTATGATGCGACTTTATNGTTACAGATGGGCNGCCACTAAAAGAAACNGACTCAATAACGTCCGGGTACAGAGTTCCTTGAGCCAAAAACTCTGCTCCATTAATAGTTGAAGCATGTTTTTGAAATACTTCAATAAATAGCGTTCCTATAATCTTTCGCTTTTTTTCTGGGTCACTTTCGTGCTCTAAGGCGTTAAGAAATAAATCTTGTTCATTTGCATGAATTAATGGGATATTATAATTGTCTTTGAACATNTTGATAACTTCTACCGCTTCATTTTTTCTGAGAAGACCATTATCAACAAAGACACAAGTTAACTGGTNTCCAATTGCTTCNTGTAGTAATANCGCTGTAACGGAGCTATCTACTCCACCGGACAGACCACAGATTACCTTCCTTTTACCAACGGTATCGCGAATTTGGTTTATCGCTTTCTCACGAAAGGCTTCCATGGTCCAATCACCCGTAAATCCAGCCAATTTGGTAAAATTTTGTAATAATTTTCCTCCTTTGGGTGTGTGGTGNACCTCTGGATGAAACTGTACACCAAAAAAGTTTCTAATTTGATCTCCAATGATAGCAAATGGNGCATTAGGAGAGGTGCCAAATACACTAAAACCTGGCGCTATTTTACTAACGTGGTCTCCGTGTGACATCCAGACCTGTTCTTCTCTTTGCCAATCTTTCAGGATTGTGAGTTTTTCTTTTGATGAAGAAACATATGCTTTCCCAAATTCAGAGGTTCCCTGGCCGTGTTCAACTTTCCCACCGAGCATATCCATCATGACTTGTTGACCATAACAAATGCCTAAAATTGGCACGTTTAACTCAAATATTTCTTTTGGTGGTCGAGGTGGGCTTTCATCTATAACGGATGCAGGTCCTCCGGATAAAATAATAGCTTTTGGTGTGAACTTTTGTAAGAATATCTTATCCACAACTTGAAATGGATGAATTTCGCAGTAAATGTTCACTTCTCTTAATCGCCGGGCTATGAGCTGAGTAACCTGAGAGCCAAAATCAATGATTAAGAGTTTTTGATAATGAAATTTCATGATACTCAGGTACTCATAAGGTTATAAATATTCAAGGAGATTAAATTGTTTATTAAATGTTTGCGACTCCACATGTCGTTTTATGCTCAAAATTGGCGAAAACCTACGGGTGTTTTTAGTTAATAGTGCTATTTCGATACCAGAGGATAAATAATAGTTCACCATTGGGTTTTAGGTAAGGAATAATAATATGTCTCAAGAATCTGGAAGACGACGGGGTCGTGGGGGTGGCGCCGCCAGACGCGCAGAGAGAACTGCTGTGGTAATTGAGACAGCNAAGTATATTGAACGCAATATACCGAATTTTGAAATCTTGAATGAGGAAGCTCTTCAAATAATAGAGNGAAATGCTGAGTTAATACTGGAGGAGATCGGTGTTAATTTTGTAGACAATCCTGATGCATTGAAGAGGTGGAAAGAAGTTGGAGCAGATGTTGATTTTGATTCTGAAAGAGTTCGAATACCAAAAGGTTTGGCTCGTAAACTAATTAAATCTGCCCCTTCAGAATATATCCAACACGCTAGAAATCCTAAAAAAAATGTTAGGATTGGAGGCAACTCTTTAGTGCTAGCTCCTGTTTATGGTCCACCATTTGTTAGAGATATGGAAGGCGGACGCCGTTATGCAACGATAGAAGATTTTAATAATTTTGTGAAATTAGGATATATGTCAAAATGGCTTCACCATTCTGGGGGTACTGTTTGTGAACCTACTGATATAGCCGTCAACAAAAGACATTTAGATATGTTATTGGCTCACATGACTTTGACAGATAAACCATTCATGGGATCAGTAACTGAGCCTAGTCGAGCTTTAGATAGTGTTGAAATGTCAAAAATTTTGTTTGGNAGTGACTTNGTAGATGAAAATACTGTGATGACAAGTTTGATTAATATTAATTCTCCAATGACTTTTGATTCAATAATGATTGGAGCCATGGAGCATTTTGCTAGACATAATCAGGCGTGTATTGTTTCGCCATTTATTGTGGGTGGGGCAATGGCTCCAGTTTCTGTTGCAGGTACGTTGACGCAAGTATTGGCTGAAGTACTTGCTGGGGTTTCCTACAATCAGATAATTCGACCTGGTGCCCCAGTAATCTTTGGCGCGTTTGTAACATCTATCGATATGAATTCTGGTGCACCTACCTTTGGAACTCCAGAGGCAACTAAAATACTACAAGGTGCCGGGCAATTGGCGCGGCGACTTAATTTGCCCTATCGGTCTGGCGGTGGCTTATGCGGCTCCAAGCTTCCAGATGCGCAGGCTGCCTACGAAACGGCAAATACCTTAAACGCAGCATTATTAGGNGGCGTTAATTTTATGCTACATGCATGTGGATGGCTAGAAGGCGGTTTGGTTTCTTCTTATGAAAAATTTGTCATGGATGCAGACCAGNTAGGAATTCTTCATTCCTTAGCAAGTGGTATTGATATGAGTGAGAATGGNCAAGGTTTAAGCGCAATAAGAGAGGTNGGNCCTGGTGGACACTATTTGGGCTGCGAGCANACTCANGCAAATTTTAAAGANGCATTCTGGCGCTCTGAGGTTTTAGATTACAAGCCTTTTGAAACCTGGCTAGAGGAGGGCGCTCATGATACNATGGCNCTTGCATCAGCCCGCGTAAAAAAACAATTGTCAAACTATGAAAAACCTTCCATTGATCCGGCAATTGAAGAACAGCTCTTTGATTTTGTAAGAATAAAAAAAGAATCTGAACCAGACTCGTTTGTTTAATTTTTCATCTGGTTGTCTCTGTTAATCTTTTCTTCACATAACTATCTACAGTACCAAGTAGAGTATCCATATGTGAATTNTGGAAAAAATGATCTGCACCTTCAACAACTTCTTGTGTGATCGTTATGCCTTTTTGCTCATGTAGTTTTTCCGCCAATCCAAGTACGTCATCTGGTGGTGCTACTCTATCACTCGATCCATTAATTATTAAGCCGGAAGAAGGGCATGGTGCAAGAAANCTAAAATCATACATGTTAGCTGGAGGAGAAACNGAGATGAAGCCAGATATTTCNGGCCGTCTCATAAGAAGTTGCATTCCAATCCATGCGCCAAATGAGAAACCGACGACCCAACAATGTTTTGTATTTGGGTTGTGCATTTGTAGGTAATCAAGAGCTGCTGCTGCATCAGATAGTTCACCAACACCTTGATCAAATTCCCCTTGGCTGCGACCTACGCCACGGAAGTTAAAGCGCATAACATTAAAGCCCATTTTATAGAAACAATAGTGTAGATTATAAACGACCCGATTATTCATCGTCCCACCAAATTGAGGATGCGGATGTAATATCAAAGCAATTGGCGCATCTTTTTCGCGTTGGGGGTGATAGCGTCCTTCTAATCGACCTTCTGGACCAGTGAACAAGATTTCGGGCATATTATAATCCTACGCTTTTACTTAAATTGTAATAGGTGTTCATTGACTGGAACAAATATACAATCTAGAATGTTTCTAAACTAGAGGTTAGTANATAACCATGTTAGCAGTTAAGGCGTTGTTTTGCCAACGTCAACTCAAAGGGTGAAATTGGATATGAAACTTAGCACAAAAGGTCGTTATGCCATGATTGCTCTGTCTGATCTTGCCAACCCCAGGAACAGCGATGTTTCTACGTTGTCAGATATTTCAAAAAGGCAAAATATATCACTGCCTTATTTAGAACAACTGTTTGTAAAATTGCGTCGTAGTGGAATNGTAAAGTCAATAAGAGGACCAGGTGGTGGTTACACATTAAATCGATCTGCNGACTCAATTCGTATTGCCGATATTTTAACAGCAGTTGATGAGACCATGGATGCACTAACAAAGGGAGCTGGTGCTTCTCNAGTTACTGGATGTAGTAAAGAGCAATCTTTAACNAANAGGCTTTGGGAGGGTTTATCTGCACATGTGTATGTTTATTTACATCAAACAAGATTATCTGATGTAATTGANAATCAACTTTCGCCATGTCCAGCNGTTCCTAATTTGCTTGAGGTTGTTGATGCAGCTTAAATATTTTGCAAAATTNAAGAGTCGCATAGNTCANCGTTATCGTAAAACACCTTTAGTTTAACTAATATAAGAATTGGATCTACCTTGAATAACAGAGTTTATTTTGATTGGAATGCAACTGCGCCTTTAAAACAAGAAGCTAAAACTGCGATGATAGGGGTTATGAATGAGCTTGGAAATCCTTCCTCGATTCATGCCGAAGGCCGTGCAGCTAAATCGGTGGTTGAAAAAGCTAGAGAGCAAGTTTCCGAAGTTTTTGGTGCCGGAAGCTCCGAAATTATTTTTACATCAGGAGCTACCGAAGCTGCAAAACTTGCATTAAATAATCATAATGTAAATTGTGCCGCTCTTGAGCATCCGTGTATACTGTCAAATTGTGAAAATAATCTCGAGGTTTCAAAGAACGGGCAAGTTCTGGTGGTTGATCCTGATAATTCGAGTGTTCAGTCTGCGAACAGCGAGACTGGAATTCTACAAAAACTACATGGTGGAATTTATTTAACTGATTTTGTCCAATCCTTCTGTAAGATTCCGACTGCTTTTGATTGGTCTGGGTGTAAAAGAGGAATGTTATCTGCCCACAAGATTGGTGGCCCAAAGGGAGTTGGAGCTCTTGTGATTAAGAAAGGTGAAGAAGTTCAAGATTTATTCAATGGTGGTGGTCAGGAATCAGGGCGACGTTCTGGTACTGAGAATATAGTTGGTATTGCGGGGTTTGGTGCAGCAGCGGTTAAAGCTCAAAAGGATTTACAAGAAGGTGTTTGGGAAAAGGTCTCAAAATTGAGAAATTTGTTAGAAGAAGGACTTGAAGCNATANCGTCTGAAGCTATCTTTATAGGGCGGGGTTTGGATCGATTACCAAATACCTGTTGTTTTAGTGTGCCTGGTTGGGTAGGTGAGACGGCCGTGATGCAAATGGANATAGCGGGATATGCTATCAGCGCTGGTTCTGCTTGCTCATCTGGNGTGGTTAAGAAAAGTAGTGTGTTGGAGTCTCTTGGTTATAAGTCAGAAATATCTGAATGCGCTGTCAGAGTTTCTTTAGGACCTGATAATACAGAAGAAGAGATTTCAAAATTTATTGATGTCTGGGGAAGTTATTATCGAAGATTTAAGGCTAAAGCCGCTTGAAAGGAAGTAATTAATGTCAAATACAGATNTATATGAGCGGGAAGGTGTCGANCGGGAAACTGTTGAAGCAGTTAAATCTGTTGGAGAAAAATATAAATATGGATTTGAAACTGAAATTGAGATGGAATTTGCCCCGAAGGGTTTAGATGCTTCTATTGTTGAATTGATATCTCAAAAAAATAATGAGCCGTCATGGATGACACAATGGCGTCTTGCAGCTCTAGAAAGGTGGCAAAAGCTTAGTGAACCAGATTGGGCTATGGTTGATTATCCAAAAATTGATTTTCAAGATATTTATTATTACGCCAAACCCAAAAGTATGGAAAAGAAACCAAAATCTTTAGATGAGGTAGACCCCAAGTTATTAGAGACTTATGAAAAACTTGGAATACCCTTAAAGGAGCAAATGGTATTAGCTGGGGTAGAGTCGGGTGCAGAAACCGCACCTGATAGAAAAGTTGCAGTTGATGCAGTATTTGATAGTGTTTCAGTTGGCACAACTTTTCAAAAAGAATTGGAGGCGGCAGGCGTAATCTTTTGTTCAATTTCTGAGGCAATTCGAAAACATCCGGATTTAGTTAAGAAATATCTGGGAACCGTAGTGCCCCAATCTGATAATTATTATGCTACTTTGAATTCGGCAGTATTTACAGACGGATCGTTCGTTTATGTTCCTCCAGGCGTGAAATGCCCAATGGAATTGTCCACATATTTTAGAATCAATGCTGAGAATACAGGCCAATTTGAGAGAACTTTAATAATAGCAGATAAGGGATCATATGTAAGTTATCTGGAGGGATGTACAGCGCCACAAAGAGATACAAACCAATTGCATGCTGCGGTGGTTGAGCTAGTGCTTGAAGAGGATGCTGAGATTAAATATTCAACAGTTCAG
Source organism: Paracoccaceae bacterium (assembly GCA_002712045.1). GTDB lineage: Bacteria > Pseudomonadota > Alphaproteobacteria > Rhodobacterales > Rhodobacteraceae. The sequence goes on along the minus strand of PARX01000013.1, from coordinate 15,268 downwards.
AATTGGTATCCAGGAGATGAAAATGGCAAAGGTGGAATTTATAATTTTGTGACCAAAAGGGCAGACTGTAGAGGAGATAGAGCTAAGGTTATGTGGACACAGGTTGAAACCGGATCTGCGGTTACTTGGAAGTATCCGTCGTGCATATTGCGTGGAGATGAAAGCCAAGGAGAATTTTATTCTATTGCTATCACTAATAATTTTCAACAGGCTGATACTGGAACAAAAATGGTTCATTTAGGCAAGGGAACTAAGTCGCGAATTGTATCTAAGGGCATCTCTGCNGGAAGAGCGCAAAATACTTATAGAGGTTTAGTTTCTATGCATCCAAAAGCGAAAAACTCACGAAATTTTACCCAATGTGACAGTTTGTTAATTGGAGATAAATGTGGTGCTCATACTGTCCCTTATATTGAATGCAAAAATAACAGTTCTAGGGTTGAACATGAAGCAACGACTTCAAAGGTAGATGATGAACAGCTTTTTTATTGTCATCAGAGAGGTATCGGTGAAGAAGAAGCTGTTGCCTTAATAGTCAACGGGTTTTGCAAAGAGGTTTTACAAGCCTTGCCGATGGAATTTGCAATGGAGGCGCAAGCTTTAGTTGCAATATCATTAGAAGGTTCTGTTGGGTAATGGATAAAAGGCAAAGTATAATTTATGGTGCCGTGGTTGGTGTGGTAATTTTTTTCGTTGGTTGGTCAACGGGTCTAGGTGGGTCCGTATTACCAAATTTTATATTTTCAGTTTTGATGGGAATTCTAGCAATGATTATAATAAGAATTTTTACAAAATTTACTGACAAGAATAAATAATTATTTAGGAAATTTAATGTTAAATATTAATAATTTAAATGTAGAGTTAGAAGAAGAAAATAAAAAGATTTTAAATGGTGTTAACCTTGAGATAAAACCTGGTGAGGTGCATGCTATTATGGGTCCAAATGGATCTGGAAAGTCTACACTATCTTATGTTTTGTCAGGAAAAGATGGATATAATGTGACCGAAGGCACTGTAAGTCTTGAGGGCGAAGATGTTCTAAGTATGGAGTCTTATGAGCGAGCAGCCTTGGGTATGTTCCTTGCTTTTCAATATCCTGTTGAAATCCCAGGTGTTGGGAATATGACCTTTTTGAGAACTGCGTTAAATTCTCAGAGAAAAGCAAATGGTAAGGAGGAATTATCGGCTGCGGAATTCTTAAAGATAGTCAGAGAGAAGGCGAAAAGTCTAAAAATTGATGCAGATATGCTAAAGCGACCTGTAAATGTTGGATTTTCCGGTGGTGAGAAGAAGAGAAATGAAATACTACAAATGGCGATGTTGGAACCAAAAATGTGTATTTTAGATGAAACCGATAGTGGGCTTGATGTAGATGCTATGAGGTTAGTTGCAAATGGAGTAAATGGCTTAAGGTCTAAAAGTAGATCATTCTTAGTGATTACACATTACCAACGTCTCTTGGATCATATCGTCCCAGATTTTGTTCACATAATGGCTGAAGGTCGTATAATAAAATCTGGAAATGCAGAATTAGCATTGGAAGTGGAAAATAATGGGTATTCGCAGCTTTTAGCAGAGTGTGGTTAATGGCAAAAGACGAGTTAACAAAATATAAGATCGCTTGCTACACNTCGCCAGCGGAAAGTGATTGGGCTAATACGACGCGAGCTGANGCATTATCTTGGTTGANTCNTAATGGTTTGCCTAACGGAAGAGAAGAGTATTGGAAATACACTAATCCTCTNAGTTTTAATTCATCTAAACCACCGGTTAAGAACGAGATAGATCCTTCTTACAAAAAACCTATTTTTGATGAAATTAATTGTGTAAAGATAGCGTTTGTTGATGGGATATTGGATCTAGAAAATTCAGATGATCTTTTTATGGCTGGTATAGAAATTGAACCTCTTGCCAAGGCAAATAAAAATGAGGACCATTGGTCCTTGGGTTATTTTGGTAATATCGAAGGAGCATCTCAGAAAGTGGTTAAGAAAACTTTAGCTTCGTTAAATACAGCGTTTGCTACTGAGGGGTTAACAATAAAAATTACTGATAAAGTGAGTAAACCAATTTCTATTGTTTATTATCATACAGACGAAATGTCTGAAGCCTTGATACATCATGTTATCAAAGTAGAGAAGAATGCGCATGCTACTTTACTTGAAAGTGGTGGGATTTCTTCTCGATCAAATTGCGTGATGGAGCTGTCATTAGAAGAGAATGCGAGCTTGGACCATATTCGTGTTCAGGGCCGCAGTCATGAAAGAGAATCTATTACATATATTTTTTCTAATCTTGAAGCGAACTCATGCTTAAAAAGCTTCACTCTTACAGTTAATGGAAGGCTAACACGTAATGAGTATGTTGTTAATATTAATGGTGAAAATGCTAAAGCTCATGTTGGTGGCGCGATTGTAGGGGATATCGGGTTTTCTCATGATGATACCGTATTTATTACGCATAGCTCCCCCAATTGTGAAAGTCGTCAAGTTTTCAAGAAGGTTTTAAGAAACGGAGCAAAGGGTGTGTTTCAAGGTAAGATCTTGGTTAAAGAGGGGGCACAGAAAACCGATGGATACCAAATAAGCCAAGGTTTAATGTTAGATAACGATAGTAATTTTTTAGCTAAACCTGAATTAGAAATTTATGCAGATGATGTTATATGCTCTCATGGTTCTACGTGTGGTGAAATTGATCCAACAGCTTTATTTTACCTTACTTCCCGAGGAATTCCAAAATCTGAAGCTCAAGATATGCTAGTGTTGGCTTTTTTAAATGAGGCAATTGATGAGATTACCTCTAAAGAGATACAGGAGATAATTAGTAATAGATTACTGGATTGGATGTTAAAACGACATAAGTCATGACGGTATTTACTAATATTTTCCAAAGCTATTTGGCTCCAATGAGCGTATTTAAAAAACGTATTATATACGCATCTGATAGTGAATTATTTGGCATTCTAATAATCGGGTGTTTGATAACATTGATTGGTCGCTTTCCCGATATGTATGCTCAGGCGCTGTTTTACGGTGACCCGTTGGTTGGACTTTTTTCAGCTACATTGGTTGCGATATTGTTAATTTTACCATTAGGTTTATATTTTTTTTCAGGATTATTTTTTTTAGTTTTTAGAGTGTTAAGAATTGAGGTTTCAAATTTTCAATTGAGACTATCACTCTTTTGGTCTTTCACATTGGTAAGTCCGTTTGGCTTATTGCTTGCCATGATGGAATTAGTCAATGTTTTGACAGTCATTGAGGTGGCATCAGCTAGTTTAATTTTTATTATATTTCTTGTTTATTTNTGTTTGTTTTTAAGAGTATGTTTCGTTCAAAACATGNCGGAGGATAAAAAANCTTGATTTGTTGTATAGATTATTCTTTGTTCATATGTCAGGTATTCCCATGAAGCTTAGTTGGTTAAATTTATTCCTTGAGTTGGTNAGAAAACCACGTTTTGGGGCTGAACAATTGCTCCAGCTTAGGTTGAATAATTTTCAACTTTTGCAATTATCAATTTTGGCTATTTGTTTAATATCAATATTTTTGTTTTTGGTCGTTTCTACATTTGGCGCGATCTTGCCGAACTCAATTGATCTTCAATCAAATCAGATGGATATTTTTAGTGCTTTAAAATCAATTAAACCAATTAATCTAGTAATTAGTGGCGTGATATCCTTTATTGCTAGGGGTGTAGCTTTAACTTATTTTGGCCAAATTTTTAAGGGGGAGGGAGGTTTTCGTGACTCTATCTTAATGTTGGCTTGGTTTGATATTATTCATTCGATAGGTTTGGCTATTATTTTTATAGGTTTATGGATCTCTCCTACAATAACTATTATGTTGACCCTTTTGGGTACAATATGGTTGGTTTGGATAGCTACAAATTTTATATTAGTATTGCACAAGTTTAGTAATATTATTTTTGTATTTTTAGGTATGATTTTTGGTTATTTCTCATTGCATTTTTTACTAAATCTTGTCTTTTAATTGATCAATCTTAAAGAAGTATTTTTATATGTTAGGTTTTTATTTTCATATTATAAAAGTGTTTGTTAATCGATATGATTAACTCAGTTTTTGAACCAGGGGCATTTGTTCAATTGACCTCTGAATATGATTGGGGAATTGGTCAGGTTCAATCTGTAATTGGTGAAAAGGTTACTGTTAATTTTGAACATAGGGGAAAAGTTGTCTTAAATATAAATCGGGTCAACTTATCGTTAATATCATTAGATGAATAATTCTAAGAGTTAAGGATTTACGTGTCATATAGTTTGTCTATTAAATTTGCTAAGACCAAAAATGAATTAGAGGCCGTTGCTAATTTAAGGTATAATGTTTTTAGCCACGAATTTAAATCAAAAGGCACAACGTTTAATAATGAGAAAAAAATTGAATGGGGAGTTTATGATGAGACTTGTGAACATTTGATTTGCACTGCCAATTACCCAGATGGCCGGAGTGCTATAATCGGCGCTTTGNGGATGAAGTTAATAACAAAAACAAGTGACACATTTCAGGTGACGCAGGAATTTAAAATAGAAGAAATTTTACGAAGTAAGAAAACCTGCTGTGAAGTAAGTAGAATCTGCATTAATCAAAGCTTTAGAAACGGGTTGGCTCTTTTTAAAATGTGGCAATTTTTATTTAATTTTCTTGAGAAAATGAATATCAAAATAATGTTTGGAGTGGGAAGTTTTTATGGCTGTGATATTAATCTTCATAAAGACTCAATTTTATCCATTTTTAAAAGTTATGTTTCCCCTTTAACTAAAACAATACGCTCAGTTCAGGATAATAAGATTTGCTTATTGAGGAGAGCACATGAGGACGAAGCGCAAGGTATTAAAAATATTCCAGACCTTATGAAGACTTATTTGCGTTTTGGTTGCCATGTTGCACCTGATTACTTTGTTGATACTGATTTCAATACTATTGATTTGTTTTTTATTTTGATGCTTGATGAAAGATCAGAAAAACGGAAAAAATATTTATCAAAGGATTTGATCAGTTGAATACATGGTTTAGTAAAGACCCAGAACCATCTGATAAGAAGTATAAAAATTTAGAAGTTTTTAGAATATTTTTTATTGCACTAATCTTAATTTTGCTAATATTTACAAATTTGGTAGTTTTTATTCCTTTAAAATTTTTTGAATCTAAATTTAATTTGGATCGTCGTTCTTACCTTATCGTAAATTTTGTAAGCAGATTAGCACTCAGATTTTTGAAAATTGATTACAACATATATGGTGAGCCAATGAAGGAAAATGGTTGTATTGTTTCTAATCACGTGAGTTGGTTAGATATATTTTCTTTAAGTGCAGTTCTAAACATTGTTTTTGTATCAAAATCGGATGTTTCTCAATGGTTTGGTATTGGCTTTTTGGCTAAAATAGTGGGAGTACTATTTATTAATAGAGATAAAACTCAAATTATCGCTAACAATCAAAGTCTAGAAGATCGATTATTTCTGGGCGAGAGACTATTATTTTTTCCTGAAGGCACTTCATCCGATGGTTTGCAAGTGCTGCCCTTTAAATCTACATTATTTCAAGCACTTATAGAAGCAGATAAAAAGTTACTTAATCTTTATGTTCAAGGAGTGACTATTCGTTACAGCGCACCTGAAGGTGAGGACAAGCGGTTCTACGGATGGTGGGGGGATATTAGCTTTAAAGATCATTTATTTAGGATTTTAAGTAATAAAAAGGGTGGAAAAATTGATTTGTTCTTCCATTCACCGCGTAAGGTTTCTGAATTTATGGGGAGAAAGGACATGTCTCGGTCCTTAGAGCAAGAAATAGCTTCAATTCTAGCTTAAGATTTTTACTATATTATCGAAATCGCTTACTTCGTTCCAATATATTGGAGGAATCGATATAAAATCACATATAACTGATAACTCTCTGATTTTATGCAAAGATTTTACATTTTCTACAACTAAGGGAATTTCAATAGTTTCGTACCACCAGGAAATTAAGTTATCTGAGTAACTATTTGAATTATAATTATTTTTGTTANAATCTACNTTGAATGATATATAATCCACTCCTNATTCAGCTGTTATNAGTCCTTGGTGTTTAGAATAAGAGCAATCTACACCTACAAGAAAATCTTTAGGTTTTAATTTTAGAACTTTTTGAATTTCACTGGGCCGTTTTGTGAAGTGAACACCATCAAATTCATTCTTGAGTGCAAATTCATAGTTGTCTTCCAATAGAACAGCTTTGTCATTTCTATGACAGATCTTTTTAAATTCTCTTATTTTTTCCTTATCGTGTGCAGATAATTCAGTGACTCCGGAGATTCTCACACATTCAATAGGATTNTTTTTTAGAATATTTCTCAATTCAATATCTGACGATTTGATATCCACTATTAAGTATATTTTTGCAGTCAAATTAGGCTCACTTTCTTGTATTTGAACTTATTAGACTATTTATTGCGACGGCGCCTACGAGTTGAGAGGCCATTTGGCAAATCTNTTTCAGATTTATTGAAATTTACATTGGGAAGAGCAACTAAAGTTTCTAAGATCGGAAAAGGATCAGTCGAATTTGGTATTGCGGAGGCGTTTACAAAATGCTCTTGAAATTTGGGCTCAATTGCCGTTTCAATCTTTTCAATTTTGCTTACAACTCCTTCAATATCTGATCTAGCAGTTCTATTCAGTAATGCAATTCTTGCTCCTGTTCCGGCTGCGTTGCCAGCCGATGATACCTTTTCGAGGGCACAATCTGGGATCATGCCAAGTACCATCGCGTGTAATGGGGAGATATGCGCTCCAAATGCTCCTGCGAGTACAATACGTTCAACATGATCTACGCCTAATTTGTCCATCAATAGTCTAGCGCCGGAGTATAGGGCAGCTTTAGCCATTTGTATCTCCCGAATATCCTTATTTGTGACCGTAATTCTTGGCGTGTCAGCGGCACCAGAATCCCAAACTAAATAGGAGTGNGTTCTCCCATCNAGAAAACATCTANCAGTACCAGTTTGAGAGGGAGAGCCTATTAAACCTGGCGCATCTACGATGCCTGCTAAGCGCATCTCTGCTACCATTTCGATAATACCTGAGCCGCATATGCCTGTAATACCAAAATTAGCAATAGACTCTTGAAACCCGTCTTCATCTGACCAAAGATTAGATCCTATAACTTTAAATTTTGGCTCCTTGGTTTTTAGATTAATTTTGACGCGTTCTATTGCACCTGGAGCAGCCCTTTGCCCTGAGGAAATCTGCGCTCCTTCGAATGCAGGTCCGGTAGGCGAAGAGCAAGCTAAAACTCCTCTAGTTTTACTTCCAAGCATTATCTCAGCATTAGTACCCACATCTACGATAAGCACTAGGTCATCGGAATCGTTTGGAGATTCTGAAAGCGCTACTGCTGCTGCATCAGCTCCTACGTGACCCGCAATACATGGTAGTATATATGTTTTTGCTTGAGGATTTATTTCAAGGTTTATCTCTTTTGCAGAAAAATTCAATTGTTCTGAGGTAGCTAAAGCAAAAGGAGCCTGACCAAGCTCAAAAGGATCAATACCTATTAATAAGTGATGCATCACAGGATTGCATACAAACACGCTGTCTAAAATTAGATTTTTATCTATCTTTGCCTCTTCAGTAATTTCCTTAAATAATGAATTCAATCCGTCGATGACAGCTTTTGTCATCTCCAAATCACCTCCAGTATTCATCATCGAATAGCTGACACGGCTCATTAAATCCTCTCCAAAACGAATTTGCGGATTCATCGCGCCTGCTGAGGAAATAACGTCACCAGTTTCTAAGTTACATAAATTTGCAGCTATTGTTGTTGAACCCACATCAACGGCTACGCCATAAATAGGGCCATCATAAAATCCGGGCCAAATATTTATAATTTCTTTGGAGTCACGAGAGCTTTTACTATGAATTGCAACTGTGATTTTCCACTCACCTTTACGAAGAACTTTTTGCAGTGATCGTAGCGTCTCTATGTTTGCTATGATATTTTTTATTGACCACTGCTGGGATAAAGCATGTATTAGTCTTTCTAAGTCTCCCGAAGGTTTATGCATGTCTGGTTCTTCAACTTCGACATAATATTTCTTAATTGTTGGTTCTAATATTATATCCCTGGCTTCCACTCTTTTTCTAACTACTTGCTTGTGGACCTGACTTTCGGGAGGAACATCTATTACAATATCTCCATTTATCCTTGCTTGGCATCCAAGACGTCGGTCTTCTTTTAATCCTCTTTTTTGTTTGTAACGCTCTTCAACTTTATTCCATTCACTAAGTGCATCATCTTCTACGAATACGCCGTGTTTTGGAAAGTCTCCATAGGATGGTGTAATTTGACACTTCGAACAAATTCCTCGCATCCCGCATACACTATCCAGATCAACTCCCAAAGATCGAGCCGCTTGTAGAACCGGAGTGCCAACATCGAANGAGCCTTTCTTACCAGAAGGAGTAAAGATGACTTTTGCTTCTTTTTTTGGCATTTATTTNCTCATAATCATTTAANTTATAACTAGAATNATTTTCAGTTTCATAAATAACAAACACGGCAATCAATACCAACTTAACGGCAAAATAAAAAGTTAAATATTATTTTTGTCTACTATTTATTCTAGATCAATGAATGCAGTACTATCTATTAGCTNATTAGAGTTTTCACGCTCTCATTCTTTCTTGANGGCGAATACAGANCCTTTTTTAGCTAAATCCTCTTGTGAGATATGACATGAAATTTTATGACCTTCTGTAACATCTTGATTTGGTGGTTCAAGCACGTCGCATTTCCCGGGTATCATATATGGACATCTTGTATTAAACACGCATCCTGATGGAGGGTTTAAAGGACTAGGCAAAGAGCCTTCTAGTACAATTTCGCGTTTCTCAATATCTGGATCTGCGATTGGNACAGCTGATAAAAGTGCTTCTGTATAAGGATGATAAGGCGGAGAAAAAATTTGCTCTGTTGTTCCTGTCTCAGCTACTTTTCCCAAATACATAACAACGACCCTATCGGCAACATATCGAACAACTGAAAGGTCGTGGCTGATAAAAAGCATGGTAGTGTCAAATTTATCCTGAATATCTATTAATAATTCCAATACAGCTGCTTGAACGGACACGTCTAAAGCTGATACGGGNTCATCTGCTACTACCACCTTAGGAGATCCAGCAAAGGCTCTTGCAATACCTATACGTTGTTTCTGTCCACCTGATAANTGTCTAGGCATTCTTCTCGCAAATTCTTTTGGTAGTTTTACCAAATCAAGCAGCTCATTCATTCTTTTTTTGCGATCCTCAACTGTATTTCCATCTCCTACTTTTTCTAAAGTTCTTAAAATCTGAGACCCTACAGAGTGGCTTGGATTAAGTGTGTCAAAGGGGTTCTGAAATATCATTTGTATAGAAGCGACAGTTTCTTTTGATCTTTGCTCAACACCTACATTTGCTAAATCTGATTTATTAAAATTTACTTCACCGGTAGTTGCGTCCTCTAAACCTAATAAAATCTTTGCGAACGTTGACTTTCCACAGCCAGACTCTCCAACAATTGCGAGAGTTTCTCCAGTGTTAGCTTCAAAATTTAAATTTACATTCGCTTTTATTGTNCCTCTTTTCTTACCACCAAATACTGCGTTCGCCGCTACGTCGTACTCTTTGCTNAAATTTTTAATTTTTAAAACCTCAGTATTTGAGATTGTTTTCTCTTTTTTACTCTTTTTTGAAATCCTTTCGGACCAATCAATTTTATCAATCTTTACGCATCTGCTTAAATGGGAGGATTTTTTTTCNATTGGTTTGATTGATATTTCATGCTTGTTACAAACATTTTCCTCGAAATGTGGACACCGAGGCCCAAAATTACATCCAATAGGCCGTTCGTGTGGTAGTGGCAGTTGGCCTTCAATGGCTTCTAAGGGAGAGTCATATTTATTCTTCCCGGGAAGTGGAATAGAACGAAGTAAACCTTTTGTATAAGGATGCCGCATGTTTCTAAATACTTCTTGGATTTCTCCAGTTTCAACCGTTTCACCGGAATACATTACGGTAATTCGGTTGCAGGTTTCCATAATAAGTCCAAGATTATGAGATACAAATAACATTGACGTACCNATTTCCTCACTTAGACCTCTCACCAACTCGATAATACCTGCCTCAACTGTAACGTCTAAAGCGGTTGTAGGCTCATCAAGAAGTAATAAACTTGGCTTTGATAACAATGCCATAGCAATAACGATCCGCTGCTGCTGACCACCNGACAGTTGATGAGGAAAGGAGTCCATTATCCTCTGNGCGTCTGGCAATTTCACTTTTTCTANCATTTCGACTGATCGATCCCAAGCTTCTTCTTTTGTCACGTTTTCATGCAACATAGGAACTTCCATAAGTTGTTTTGAGATCCGCATTGATGGGTTCAAAGAGGCCATTGGCTCTTGGTAAATCATTGCAATCTCAGATCCCCTGAGTTTTTCAAGTTCTTTTTCTGACATAGTTGCCATATCTCGGCCACGATATTTTATTGTTCCTCCAACNATTTTACCATTGCCACCCAAGTATTGCATTATGGCCAATGCTACCGTTGATTTACCGCAACCAGACTCGCCAACAAGGCCCATCGCATCACCTTTGTGGATGCTCATTGAAAAATCCATAACCGCTGGTACGTCAGTTAATCGTGTCATGAACGAAACCGAGAGATTGTCAATTTCTAATATTGCTTCTTGGGTCATTAATCTTTTACCGATTCTTCTCTAAGACCGTCTGCCAAAAGATTAAGTCCAAGCACGAACGAAGCTAGCGCTAGGGTAGGAGGAAGCACGATAGTTGGTACGAGCCTTATGTAGCTTCTCGTCTGATTAATCATAGATCCCCAATCTGGACTCTCTGGTTCCATCCCTAATCCAAAGAATCCTAGAGTACCTAATAAAATAGTTACGTAACCAATTCTTAGGCAGCTATCTACGATCAATGGACCACGGGCATTGGGTAGGATTTCCCAGATCATAATAAACAGTCGCCCTTCACCACGTGTCATGGCTGCAGATACATAGTCTCTTGTTTTTATATCCATTGTGAGACCTCTGACCAATCTAAACACTCCTGGTGATGTGGCAAATACAACTGCAGCAAATATATTCAGTTCGTTTGGATCAATTGAAACTAATCCTAACGGGTCTGAGTTAAAGGCAAGTCCCAAATATAACCACGCGCCAATAATAAAAATTACAGCTAACGATGGGTACAGAACATTTTGCCGGTCTGAAAATCTTGAATATACGATCAAAACAGCGAAAGCTATTGGGAATAGGAAAAATACACCCGCCATTATATTTGGCAAAATAGTTTCTCTAATACCGGGTGCTACTAAAAGGTAAAAGAGTAATATAACAGGAAATGCTAAAACTAAATTAGCGAGAAATGATAATACTGTATCAAATTTTCCACCAATGTAACCGGCAGGTAAGCCTAAGGTAATTCCAACAACATAGGCTACAAGGCTTGCTGCAGGAGCTATAAGAAGAACTATTTGACTACCATGTATCATTCTACTNAATAGATCGCGCCCTAAGGTGTCGGTGCCAAAAATATAAGGGATGCCAAGTGAGGCATTGACCGTACCAGGTGGTTTTCTTCGATACAATCCTGATTGTTCCAATGGATCGAATAGCGCGATTAGATCCGCAAAAATTGCAGCATAAATCCAAAATAATACAATAAACAAGCCAATCAATCCGACGGGATTATCGAACAGGTGACCAATTGCCCCCAAATTTTTCTTAAAGCGATAAGCGATCGANAACGTTATTGCTAATGACACCCAAGCTGGCCAGAGTCTCATGAAAAATATCTGCCATATTTCTATATTACTAATTGTTTCCATTGTTTAGCTAAACCTAATTCTCGGATTCAAAAATGCGTATCCAATATCTGAAATTAATTGAGTGGTTAATACAAGTACAACGGCAACAACACCGCACGCAAGAGTCACGTCGATATCGTTTTGATCTGACGCAGAAACTATCAAAAAACCAAAACCTTTGTAATTGAATAGCTTTTCTACGATTACAACTCCTGTAAGAAGCCAAGGAAACTGAAGCATAATAACTGTAAATGGAGCAATTAGGGCGTTTCTAAGAGCATGCTTAAATACGACAGACATAAAGGACATTCCTTTAAGCCTTGCCGTTCTAACGTATTGAGCATTCATTACTTCGACCATTGATGCACGGGTCATCCGAGCAATATAGCCAATATCATAAACTACAATCGTTAAAACAGGTAACGCAAAATTTTCAAAAGTAATGTTGCCNGCTTTTGCCACCCCTTTAAACAAACCAAGCCAAGATGAAAGAATAATAGTGAATAAAATACCACTTACGTACTGAGGTACCGAAGTCGTGATAATGGAGAATATGGATAAGCTCCGATCAGTTTTTGACCCTTCACGCATTCCCGATAGTACACCAATAAATAATGATATTGGAATAGTAATTATTAAAACCCAAAACATTAGGATTCCAGTATGACCTACTTTTGGCCAGATGACTTCATTAACGGGCTTTCGAAAATGAGTTGAGTAACCAAAATCGCCGGTTACCGCATTGCCTAGCCATTCTCCATATTGGACAAGTAAAGGCCTTTTATATCCGTGTTTCTCTAACCAAGATTGGACTGCTTCCTCTTCCATTCTCATATTAGCTTGGTTTAGAGCTAGTTTTTTCAAATTTGGCTCAATTGTTACAAGAGTAAAGACAATAAAAGACAAACATATCATTGTTAAGAATAACACAATTATTCTTTTGATGATAAAAACGAGCATATAATAAACTTTTCTTATTAAAGTTTGTTGAGGAAATTAATTAACTTCCTCAACAAATATTTTGTTTGCAATTATGAAAGTGATACTTTTTCTAAGTGCATTTCGTATGAAGCATGCATGCCATCTACACCGTGAACTTCAGGAGCAACTGTTTTGTATAATTTTCTCCAAGTAGGTTGGATCATTATCCCTGAATCTTGAAGNATAGCCTCCATTTTTGCCATTAGTTTGCTTCTAGCATCTGCATCAGCAACCTTTAGTGAATCCGCTAATAATGAGTCAAACTCAGCATTACTGAATGCTGTTTCATTCCATGCTTCACCACTACGATAAGCTAAGGCATAGATTTGAACTCCAAGTGGTCTTTGGTTCCAGCTGGTTGTTGAATAAGGATATTGTGTCCAGTTATTCCAGAAAGAGGATCCCGGTATAATTGTTCTCTTAACCTTTATACCCGCACTTCTTAGCTCTTCAGCAACTGCGTCAGTCGCATCTCTTCTCCAAGCATCGTCAATTGAGATTAACTCGTGCTCGAAATCAGCCATTCCAGCTTCTTCCATGAGTGCCATTGCTCCAGCTTTGTCTGTTGCTTGGCCTGAGTTTGCACCTTTTTCGATAGCCGCATATTCAGGATGAATTGGGCAAACATGATGATTTTCTGCCGCAGAACCNCGGCCTTGNAAACCAATATCTGTCACCGTTTGGTTATCGCAAGCCATTTGAAGTGCATTTCGAACCCGTTTGTCTGTATAAGGTTCAACACCNACATTCACTCTAGCAATAACTGTCGCAGCTGTTACAGCTTCAACGATATTCATTCCAAGAGACTCATGAACATCGATATAATCTCCAGTTGTTTGGTAGTTCATATGACAGTCGCCGCCTTCAAAAGCAGCTATCTCACCTGCTGGGTCAGTCCCGTAGTCGGTAAATTCAATACCATCTAAATATGGTGCATCGCCCCAGTAACCGTCTCTTCTTACAAATGAGGCAGAATCTTCAACTGCATGCGAAACAAGGCTCCAAGGTGCCGTACCAACAGGGTTATTCATAAGGTTACGACCGCCTTTGTCAAAGTCTCTGTGAACAATAAGAGCCGGATAGTCTGTCATGCCAGGAACGATTGTAATATCTGAATTTGGCAAGTTTAATTGAACTGTATGATCATCCAACTTTACGATCGCGCCGTCGGCCGCTTTGTTTGTGTTCGGATCGATAAGAGAAGCCATTCTTCCAGCCATTGAGTTTCCTTCAACGTCTTTCTCACACCAACCATTGATATTATATACCACATCGTCAGCATTAAAATCATCACCGTTACTCCATTTCACACCCTTACGGACATGTAATGTATATTGGGTGGCATCAGCATTAACTTCCCAACTCTCAAGCAACATAGGTTCAAATGTAGAATCTGTTGTNTATCTGATTAATGTTTCGCAAACCATACGACCCATATTTCCNTTTTCTGACCAGTCATATAAACGTGGATCTTCGAACGGACGTACACTCATAGAGATTTTTAATGTACCACCTTTTTTAGCTGCAGCGNCGGCTGGTTTAGGCGCTGCTACACCCATTAAACCATATGCGGTAGCTGTCGTNGCGCCAAAAGCTGTAGCCATAGCTAGAAACTCACGACGATCTAATTTGCCTGATTTTACCTCTTTTGTTAAATCAGGTATTTTTGCGTGCAGTGGTTTATTGTTAATAGTNNTTATTTTCATATTTTTCTCCCAAAATATTTATATTCAGTAATAGTAATAATTATGAAACGAATGCAGAAATTCTGTTTCGATTCGGCAGTACTAATCCTATACAATATTCATATAACAATTAATTACAAATACTTTGTTACTAAAATCATGATACTAGCTTTGATGTTATCAAAGAAAATAATAACTATATTTTCCAGTTTTATCTTGTTTGAATTGTTTGAAGCAGAATTTTGCTAACGTTAATCTAATGTTAGGCTAATGGTCAGCCTTTGTCTTGGATAGGTAATTTTTAACGCTTTCTGCATCCATCATACGATTAGGAAAGCCAGGTGCGCGCAATTCAGTATGAGTATTCTCTTCCATAAGTTTTACGACATGAGGTGTCCATTCCGAGGCGCCGTATTTTTCCTTTGCTTCGATAAACATCTGGTCCATTAATCCCGTAAATTTCAATGGCACGCCGTAATCTTTACCCAATTCCATCATCAAGCCAAGATCTTTGCACGCAAGCTCCAATGTAAATGCAGTGTTGAAACTTCCATTTAGTATAACGGGTGCGACAGTTTCAAACTCTGCACTATTACCTGAACTGGCCTGAATGGCCTTGTAGGCTTCACTTAAATCAATTCCTGCTTTTTTTGCTAATAAAAGACCTTCACCGGCACCTACTAGGTTAACAAACGCTAGCATATTTGTAATTACTTTTAAAATCGATGCT
>PARX01000012.1 GCA_002712045.1 Paracoccaceae bacterium | reverse complement strand
GGTTTCGGATATTACATCGGGTTAAAATTTTACGAATTAATAGGCTCAGCAATAGTCGAGTTTTATCATGCAGAAGAATTATTTAAGGAATTCCAAGTTCAATTTAATCAATATGGAACAATTGCCGTTCTTATCGCTGGTATTACACCCTTTCCATATAAAATAATAACGATCTCATCAGGGATCGCAGAATTGCCATTTNTTCAATTCTTAATTTATTCAATAATAGCTAGGGGNACTAGATTTTATGTTATCGCTCTACTTTTAAGATTATATGGTGATAAAATTCGTGGATTNATAGAAAAACATTTAAACCTGGTTTTTGCTCTATTTGTAGTATTGCTTNTTGGTGGTTTTNTTTTAATAACAGTTTTATGAAAATAAGCTCAGAAAATCTTGTGTGGATAGCTTTTATTGGATCTCTAAGCCTACTTCTNAGTGCATATGCATTTGAATTCTTAGGAAATTTAAAACCGTGTAAAATGTGTCTCTGGCAAAGATGGCCACATATCGGTGCAATATTAATTGGGNGTTTNATCTTTTATACTAAGTCCAGGTTGCTAATGCGCATGNTGGGCATAATGTTATTTGTCGGTGCTTTGATTGCATTCTATCACGTGGGTGTTGAGCTTAANTGGTGGGAAGGACCATCAACTTGCACATCAGGGTCAATAAATAATTTATCATCAACTGANTTAATGAATAAAATTCTCCAAGCACCTATCATTCGATGTGATGAGGTTCAATGGAGCTTTGCTGGGCTATCGATGGCTGCTTGGAACGGTATTTTTTCTCTNNTTCTTAGTTTTTGTTGGTTAAGAGCTTCTTTGANATGATATTTAATAATAAATAATTTAAGTTCTATCCTTTTTAAAATTATATTTATACAATATGAAGCGTTAAGTTTTGGAGACATTAAATGATCTATGAAAGTGCCCAACAGTGGAACAAAGCAGAGAACAAAAATGTTCTAATTTTTGGGATGTCTGGACTTGGAAAAACACATTTATCCAANCTTCTTCGCAAAAGTGGNGGTTGGTTTCATTATTCAGTCGATTACCGAATAGGCACTCATTATATGGGTGAACATATTGTAGATAATGTAAAGCTAAAGGCGATGGAAAATGCTTTTCTCGCAAATCTTTTAAAAACAGACAGTATTTATATTCGCTCCAATATTACNTTCGAAAACCTAGCACCCTTATCTACTTACTTAGGGCAACCTGGCGCTGAGATAAGTGGAGGTTTAAATTATCAAGAATATGTCAAGCGTCAAAATCAACATCTGGAAGCTGAAAAAGCTGCAATGCTTGATACAGTTCATTTTATTGATAAAGCACGAAACTTATACAATTATCCAAATTTTATTTGTGATAGTAGTGGCTCACTTTGTGAAATCGTAGATCCTAACNATCCAAATGATTTTATACTGAACGAATTNTCCAAAAATCTACTTCTATTATGGATCGAGGGTGATGAAAATCATAATAACGTTNTAAAAAATAGGTTTAAAAAAGATCCAAAACCTATGTATTACNANCCAATGCTTCTTAATGAGTCTTGGAACGCATTTAAAAAGCTCAACGCATCTCAAGATGATGAAGTTGATCCAAACGCATTTGCAATTTATGCTTACGAAAAGGCTATATCAGCTCGTCAGCCCAAATATCGTGCTATTTGCAATAAATGGGGTNTATCAATTACTGCCAGTGAAGTTAGCACTATTACTTCANNAGAGGACTTTGACACTTTAATTGCCAAAGCTTTGAATCGATAGAAAGTTATACTGCCATGCCGATAAAAATTCCTAAAAACCTTCCAGCGTATAAAGCNCTAAAAGATGAAGGTGTAATGGTTTTATCAGAAGCTGCAGCAACAAGACAAGATATTCGCCCTCTCCAAATAGGCTTACTTAATTTAATGCCAACAAAAATTCAGACTGAAACACAATTTGCAAGATTGATTGGTGCGACACCCTTNCAAATTGAGCTCACGCTTATTCGAATGTCGGAACACCACTCAAAAAATACATCTCCTGTTCATATGGAGGAGTTTTATCAACCAGTTTCAAAAATTTTATCAAAAAAATTTGATGGCCTGATCATTACGGGAGCACCCATAGAACATCTACCGTTTAANGATGTCACTTACTGGACGGAATTATGTAAAGTTTTTGAATGGACACAAACAAATGTTTATGCAACCTTCGGTGTTTGTTGGGGAGGTATGGCNATGATTAACTATTTTCACGACATAAAGAAGCATCTCCTTGATAAAAAAAAATTTGGTTGCTTCTGGCAACAAAANTTAGAAAAAAATTCACCCTTTCTAAGAGGCTTCTCCGACGAATGCCTAATACCGATAAGCAGATGGACAGAAGTTAAACAGGACGAAATTGACAGAAATATTCATCTCAAAACATTATTAGGATCGCCTGACACTGGGCCGTGCTTGGTTGAAGACTATAAGCATCGAGCCATATATATATTTAATCATTTTGAATACGATAGTGACACCTTAAAACAAGAGTACGAACGTGATAAATCAAATAGCTTGGAAGCCAGAATACCAAAAAACTACTTTACTGGAGATAATCCAGAGCTAGCTCCATCAAATCGCTGGCGTAGTCATGCTCACCTGTTATACGGAAATTGGATTAATGAAATCTACCAAAATACTCCATATGATATCAACAATATAGGAAGTTGAAAATTTATTTGAGTTCAAAGCTTAAATTCAAGAAAAATAAACATGAAACATACATCTGATACTGACCCACAATTTTTTATAACACATCCACAAACTTGTGCTTATCTACCAAATCGTTTGGAACGTAAAATCTTTACTAAACTTGAACCTGAAAATGGTGAATTTCTAAATAACACTCTTTCTAAACAAGGCTTCAGAAGGTCACAAAATATTTTATACCGACCCGCCTGCAAAGGATGTACTGCCTGTTTTTCATCAAGAATTGATGTTTCTAAGTTTCAAAAAAGTAAAAGTCAAAAACGCGTTGTAAATAAAAACAGGCAAGTCGCTAGATCAATAAAAAATCCGTGGGCAACGGAAGAACAATATGACTTGTTTAAGAATTATCTAAATTATAGACATATAGACGGTGGCATGGCGGGGATGGAAATTGATGAATTTTCCGCAATGATTGAAGAAACCTCCATTAAAAGTGAAGTAATTGAATATTATTCAAACAAACTTTATTCCGATCCAGTATTAATCGGAGCTAGTCTAACTGACATTTTGGATGATGGGATCTCAATGGTATATTCATTTTACGATCCCGAGATCAAACAAAATTCATTTGGAAAATATATTATATTAGATCACATAGAATATGCNAANCAGTTAGNATTACCNTATGTTTATTTAGGATATTGGGTGCCNAATAGTGAGAAGATGGGATACAAAAGTGATTTTAGTGGTATTGANATATTTAACGATGGAGCATGGCAACCGTTGGATATTGATTGCAAGTTAAAGCTTGAACNCGATCAACCTGAGCCGATCACTAAACAAGTTTCTAANTTAAAACTACCAAGTAACTTTTTAGAAATTTAAATTAAAAAGTTCAAAATTTAGATCAATTTTGAAATAAAATTACCTCTAAGGTNCTATTTTTTGTTATTTTACGAAATTATTACTGTTGACCATAAGTTTGTCGTTTCATAATGTCTGCAAGAATGTCGGGACTAAATATAATATTCATAATTCCAAACCTGACAATAAATTATTGAACACGGGGTTATTGAAGAACCACGTTAATTGNGAAAGAAAAATAATGTCAAAAGAAATGACAGGTGCAAAAATGGTTGTTCAAGCTCTAAAAGATCATGGAGTGGATACTATTTTTGGATACCCAGGTGGAGCTGTCCTACCCATCTATGACGAGATATTTCTTCAAAANGATATTAAACACGTTTTAGTAAGACACGAACAAGGAGCGGTACATGCTGCTGAGGGTTATGCAAGATCGACAGGAAAGCCCGGAGTAGTGTTAGTGACCTCAGGGCCAGGTGCCACCAATGCNGTAACTGGCATGACTGATGCCCTCATGGATAGCATACCTCTTGTTGTGCTAACAGGGCAAGTTCCAACTTTTATGATTGGAAATGATGCCTTTCAAGAAGCCGACACAGTGGGTATTACTCGCCCCTGTACTAAACATAACTGGCTTGTCAAAGAGACCGAAAAGNTATCCGAAGTTATTCATCAGGCTTTTCACGTTTCAACAACTGGTAGACCTGGGCCTGTTTTGGTCGATATACCAAAGGATGTGCAATTCGCTACGGGCTCTTATAAAACGATATCCCAAACACCAAAAGGACACTATTCTCCAAAAATTAAAGGAGATATTTTGGAGATTACAAAGCTTGTAGAGTTAATAGAAAATGCTGAAAAACCCATAATTTACAGTGGTGGTGGTGTAGTTAATTCTGGTGTAGGTGCCAGTCAACTTCTTTGTGAGTTATCAGACTCCACAAATATTCCTGTTACTTCAACATTAATGGGTCTTGGGGCATATCCTGGTTCGGGAAAAAACTGGTTAGGTATGCTTGGCATGCATGGAACATACGAGGCAAATCTAGCAATGCACGGATGTGATCTAATGATAAACATTGGTGCCCGCTTTGATGACCGCATTACGGGTCGAGTTCAAGATTTTAGCCCGCATTCAAAAAAAGCGCACCTTGATATTGATCCATCATCAATAAACAAAGTAATTCATGTTGATATTCCAATAATTGGAGATATTGGACATATTTTAGAAGATTTGATGAAAATATGGAAATCAAGAGGACGAAAAATTAACTCTGAAGCAATCAGTAAATGGTGGAAGCAAATTAATGAATGGCGTGAGACAGATTGTTTAAAATACACTTACTCAGAGAAAACTATAAAACCACAATATGCAATGGAACGACTTGAGGCATTAACAAAAGACCATGACCGGTTTGTTTGCACTGAAGTTGGCCAGCATCAGATGTGGGCTGCTCAGTTTCTGAGTTTTAATGCACCAAATCGATGGATGACTTCGGGTGGCCTAGGGACAATGGGATATGGATTTCCAGCATCGGTTGGTGTTCAAATGGCACATCCAAAATCATTGGTAATAAATGTAGCTGGAGAAGCTAGCTGGCTAATGAACATGCAAGAAATGGGTACTGCTTCTCAGTATANCCTTCCAGTGAAGCAATTTATTTTGAATAATGAAAGGCTTGGAATGGTTAGGCAATGGCAAGAACTNTTGCATGGNGANCGATACTCGAGTAGCTGGTCAGANTCATTGCCAGACTTNGTGAAGNTAGCAGAAGCATTTGGTTGGAAAGGGATTTGCGTAAGTGACCCAAAAGANCTNGATGANGCTATTGTNGAGATGTTAGAATTNGATGGNCCCGTTCTTTTTGACTGTTTAGTTGAGAANCATGAAAATTGCTTNCCAATGATTCCATCAGGTGCNCCACATAACGAAATGNTNNTNGGAAATNCATCNACAGAAGATGCAATTNGCAGCAAAGGNGCTGTTTTAGTGTANAGGNAATAAATGAATTCTTTAAATATAAAACAAGGGACATCTTCGCAATCAGCCTATGATTTGCGGTCGTCTTATGGTGACAATATAGAGACTCACACTTTAGCCGTCGTGGTTGATAACGAAGCAGGTGTTTTAGCGCGAGTGATTGGACTATTTTCTGGTAGAGGTTATAACATAGAAAGCCTCACTGTTGCTGAATTTGATCACGAGGGACACAGGTCCCGCATAACTATTGTAACCACTGGAACTCCACGCGTTATTGAGCAGATAAAGGCAGAATTGGGGCGAATGGTGCCCGTTTATCAAGTGAATGATTTGACGGTTGAAGGTCCTTCAGTCGAGAGAGAGCTCGCTATTTTTAAAGTTGCAGGTTCTGGAGAAAAACGAGCTGAAGCAATGCGAACTGCGGAAATTTATAGAGCTAAAGTGGTTGATAGTACAATTAATTGTTATACNTTTGAACTCACTGGTAAATCAGAAAAAATTGATGCTTTTGCAGATATGATGCGACCANTGGGTTTAACAGAAATTGCTCGAACCGGCGTTATAGCCCTAAAGCGGGAATAAAAAAAATGGGCGATTATTTCGCCCTAGTTTAACGATCGAAGCTCATGATTAATACTGCTCTAGTTTCTTGCCCGCGGCTCGATCGCTATAGAGGTTAATATTTACCTCTATCCTNTATTTTTTTGAATTTAGCTACATCCTGAAGTTGATCCACATGTGTTACATTTCATGCAAGTTCCGTTTCTTACCAAAGTATAATTTCCACAGTCACCACATGGATCACCCTCAAAGCCTTGCATTTTTGCCTTCGTTCTATCNTCAATCGCTGAAGAAACNTTGATATCAGAATTTGAGAGTGNTGTTNCGGAATCTATGANAGCTCCAGTNGTGCCATCAGCCAACCCCGTCGCTACTTCACCTTCCACACCACCCTGAAGGACCATNAGGTGTTGAGGAACACGTTTGCGCAAATATCCAGTGGACGATACTTGTTTTAGCATTTCAACTGAACGCATCGCTGCGCCTTGACTTACGTCTTCAATATTTCGCTTACCTTCCTCTTCACCTCGACCCAGATCATCGAAGTGCTCTCCTTCTGGTTGTACATGTGCAAGATCAGTTCTATCCAAATAAGATATTGCTAGCTCTCTAAATATATAATCCAAAATTGACGTTGCATTCTTTACGCTATCATTACCCTGAACCATGCCTGCTGGTTCAAACCTCGTAAATGTAAAAGCGTCAACAAATTCTTCAAGTGGCACACCGTACTGCAATCCAACNGAAATAGCGATNGCAAAATTATTCATCATCGCTCTAAAACCCGCGCCCTCTTTATGCATGTCAATAAAGATTTCACCTAAGCTTCCATCTTCATACTCCCCAGTTCGCAGGTAAACTTTATGCCCCCCAACCATTGCTTTTTGGGTATAACCTTTTCGTCTTTGAGGTAATTTCTCCCTATCTTGAGCACGCATCACTTCCNTGACAATAACCTTCTCTACTATTTTTTCAGCTAAAACTTGCGCTTTTTGCCCATCTGGGGCCTCTAATAAAACTTCTTCGAGCTCTTCATCATCTTCAATCAATGCTGCTGCTAGTGGTTGAGATAATTTGGACCCATCTCGATATAATGCATTTGCCTTAACGCCTAATGACCAACTTAATTCATATGCTTCTAAGCATTCAGAAATAACTGCATCATTTGGCATATTTATTGTCTTGGAAATCGCACCTGAAATAAAAGATTGAGCTGCAGCCATCATATAAATATGGCTATTTACACTCAAGAATCTCTTCCCTTTCTTACCACACGGATTAGCGCAATCAAAAACATTAATATGTTCACTAGATAAATGAGGCGCACCTTCCAAAGTCATTGAACCACAAACATATTCGTTAGCTGCATCAACCTGTGCTCTTGAAAATCCTAAGTGCTTTAGAAGATCAAAAGTAGGATCCATTAACTGGGATTCTGGGATACCTAATGTNCCTTTGCAGAAATCTTCTCCCAACGTCCATTGATTAAAAACAAACCTGATATCAAATGCCGAGGCAAGGGCGGCTTCTATTTTTTTTAGCTCACCTTCACCAAAACCATGACCCAGCAACATATCATGATTTATACCAGGAGCTGAGACCAAACTTCCGTGGCCAACAGCATAACCTATTATATCTTCTATCTGTTCACCAGAATATCCGAGAGTTTCTAAAGCCGCAGGTACCGACTGATTGATAATTTTGAAATAGCCNCCTCCCGCNAANTTCTTGAATTTTACAAGCGCAAAATCTGGCTCAATCCCNGTAGTATCACAATCCATNACCAATCCTATTGTNCCNGTTGGTGCAATAACTGTAGTTTGAGCATTACGATATCCATGTNCTTTCCCTAGATCAAAAGCTTGGTCCCACGCCTCTCTTGCAAGNCGTACNACTTCTTGATCTGGACAGTTTTTTGCATCTAAGGGTATTGGTTTAACCGCTAGCCCTTTGTAACCATCTGTTTTGCTATGTGANGCTTTTCTGTGATTATCAATCACCCTTAGCATATGCTTGGAGTTTCTNTTAAAACCGTTAAATGGCCCAAGCTCTTTGGCCATTTCGGCAGAGGTTTTATAAGAAATACCAGTCATCAACGCTGTTATTGCCCCGCATAGGGCGCGTCCTTCATCAGAATCATAGCTAAGCCCCATATTCATTAAAAGCCCACCAATATTTGCGTAACCAAGCCCTAATGTTCTGAACTCATATGATAATTTTGCAATTTGCTCGGAAGGGAACTGTGCCATCAAAACGGAGATTTCGAGAGTAATAGTCCATAAGCGCGTTGCGTGGATGTANTCTTCAGATTGAAAAACTCCATCTTTAAAAAATGACAATAAGTTCATTGAGGCTAAATTACATGCGGTGTCATCAAGAAACATATACTCAGAGCAGGGATTCGAACCTCTTATTTCTCCATCTTCNGGGCATGTATGCCAGCTATTCACAGTGTCATGAAACTGAATACCTGGATCAGCACAAGCCCAGGCTGCGTGNCCAACCTGATCCCAAAGATCCCGAGCCTTTACAACTTTTGCTACCTTCCCATCTTTTCTCCTCAGCAATTCCCAGTCAGCGTCATCTTTTACAGCTTGTAAAAAACTATCTGTCACTCTTACCGAGTTGTTGGAATTTTGACCTGCTACTGTGACATAAGCCTCAGAATCCCAGTCNGTGTCGTAAGTTGGAAATTCAATACTTGCGTAACCTTGCTTAGCGTACTGAAGCACTCTGCTCACATATGTTTCAGGAATCATAACTTTCTTTGCAGATCTGATTGCCGATTTTAATTGAGCATTTTTCTTNGGATCACATGCAGCATCTTCTGCTCCATCCCAACATTTTATCGCTTCAAATATCTCATTTAATTTTTGTTCATGAAGTTTAGAACCAGCCACTAAAGATGCTACCTTCTGCTCTTCTTTGACTTTCCAATTAATAAATTCCTCGATATCTGGATGATCCATATCACAAATTACCATTTTAGCGGCTCGTCTNGTNGTTCCACCNGACTTAATTGCTCCGGCAGCTCTATCACCAATTTTTAGNAAACTCATTAATCCAGATGATTTACCACCACCACTCAAATTCTCTCCAGCGCCACGGAGTGAAGAAAAGTTCGTACCNGTGCCNGAGCCATATTTAAACAATCTGGCCTCTCGNTTCCACAAATCCATTATGCCGCCTTCATTAACTAAGTCATCTGAAACGGACTGAATAAAGCAAGCATGTGGCTGAGGGTGTTCATATGATGATTTAGATCGNACAAGTTTCTTGGATTCAAAATCCACATAGTAATGACCTTGGCTNGGACCATCAATTCCATACGCCCAATGTAATCCAGTATTAAACCATTGAGGTGAGTTTGGCGCAGCCATTTGCTTTGCCAACATGAATCTCATTTCATTATAATAAGCTAAGGCGTCTTTTTCTGAAGAAAAATAGTTTCCTTTCCACCCCCAATATGCCCACGCTCCGGCTAACCGATCAAAAACTTGTTTAGCTGTAGTTTCCCCTCCATACCTTTCTTCTTCCGGGAGACTCTCTAACTTCTCCAGATCCGCCTCAGACCGCCATAAAAATTTAGGAACGCCCTTTTCTTTAACTTTTTTCAATTTTGCTGGCACACCAGCTTTTCTAAAATATTTCTGAGCAATAACATCNGCAGCGACTTGCGACCAACCGCCTGGGATCTCAATGTCATGCTGAGAAAATACAATTGTTCCATCTGGATTTCTAATTTCTGACGACGTTCTCGAAAAATCCATTTCGGAATAAGNGTCTTTTGTTGGNTCTGTAAAACGATGCTCGATCTTCATGTTTGCCTCTTGTTAATTTTTTTACCGTGTTCTCACGATATAGTTTTTATTTTTTACTTTGCTTTTATTTTTGGCTATCGCAAAAATACTATATATTGTGCCGCTTAGGAACGTAGGTACTAATAGACGTGTAAATTGAGCAATGGTCAACGATAATTTTACATTTTTTTTAAATATTTTTGTTGACTGTAAAACGAATCCAATTCGGATACAAAAAAAAATCAAACTTAGAAAAGAAAAACAAAAAATTTGTTATAAAAACGAATACCTTACAAAGAGTTGTTAAAAAAAAACAATTGAGAATTGAATTTTTTTTATTTTTATTACCGTTGCGTAATTACAAAAACCTCAAATTATCCTCAAATAAAAACGCAGTCTAACTGGTACAAATAAAAAAATTGCTAACCCGATTGCTAGATAACACTTTGGGATGAAAAACATGGTCGGGGCGATAGGATTCGAACCTACGACCTACGGTACCCAAAACCGCCGCGCTACCAGGCTGCGCCACGCCCCGAACATAACGGATGCTTTAGCCTTTTGAATTGCGGATGAAAAGCCCTAATCTTTAAAATTACATGACTCATTTTCGTTATTATACTCAAAAAACNCATGTTTAACACAATCTCCAATTTCCAACTTAATTGTCTTTGCTAGGTTACCGTTAATCTCCAGGACCGCAGAAACATTTTCTCCAGCACTCATAATTTCTAAACTTTCTGGCTTGGCGTTGTGATAGATTTTAAGTATCTTCCCATTTGAGGACAAAAATATTACATCCAAACCAATCAAAGTGTTTTTCATCCAAAAAGAGACATGGCGCGGGCTTTCATACAAAAACAACATTCCACTTTGGGCNTTTAAGCTACTGCGACCCATTAATCCTTTTTGCCTTTGTTCAGGGGTTTTCGCAAGTTCGACGACAAATTGGGTGTTGGAAAATTTGGTTTTTACAAAAATAATATTTTTTTGGTCGCTGAAAACNATCTGATANGANAAAAGATAAATAAAGCACATTAATAAAAATCTAGTCATAATCGAGAAATTTAACTTTATAAAAACCATTATAATCCAAATCAAATATTACCTGGCTTTAAGTATTCTGTTAAGCTCACACTGAGCAACGATGGTTACTAGTAAACCTACGGATACAACCTTTGTTTACTCCATTTTTTTTCTTCCGATTTAAAAATATATCGAAACCTATCATGAAGTCGGTCTTCACCATCCGCCCATAATTCGATTTCAAAAGGAATAATTTTGAAGCCACCCCAATTTTCAGGGCGTTTGGGATTCTGACCTTCTTGCTCAGCAACTTCATTTACCCGCCGCAATAATATCTCACGGCTGTCTAGAGGCTTCGATTGATCAGAAGCTATTGCTCCATACCTACTATTTAAAGAACGCGATACGAAATATTGGTTAGCTTGATCACTGGTGGTTTTTTCAATTTTTCCTCTCACCCTGACTTGGCGACGTAAAGATTTCCAATGTATAACCATGGCTGCGTTTCCTGATTTTACAATTTCATTGGCTTTAACAGAGTTATAATTGGTATAAAAAATAAATGCATTGCTCTCTATTTCCTTCAGCAACACCATCCTGACATTTGGACATCCTTCTTGATCAACTGAAGCTAAAGCCATCGCATTGGCATCGTTTATTTCTGTTATTTCAGCCTCTTTCAGCCATTTTTTTGCAATCAAAATTGGATCTACACCATCAAAAATATCACTCATACCACGCTCAATTCTTAAAAAAATAATTCTACCCTTGGCGAACCGTTGACTTCTCTTTAATATAACTTGTTAATTAACGCTAGAAAGTCATGTGTCAATAACAGGAAGCAAACATGTCCAATTTATTAACAGGCAAACGTGGCCTAATCATGGGCTTAGCAAACGATAAATCAATTGCTTGGGGCATAGCAAAAGCTTGCCACGGAGAAGGTGCTGAATTGGCTTTTACTTACATGGGAGATGCCTTCAAAAAGCGAGTCGAACCGTTAGCCAAATCTATTGGAGTGTCGAACATTTATCATTGCGATGCCAGTGATCCAACTTCACTAGACCATGTGTTTACAGCACTTGAAAAGGAATGGGGTAGTTTAGACTTTGTCGTTCACGCGATTGGGTTTTCAGATAAAATGGAGTTAAGAGGTAGGTATGTAGATACAAGTCCGGAAAACTTCAAAATGACGATGGATATCTCAGTTTACACATTTACCGCCATAACAAACAGAGCTGAGAAATTAATGCATAACGGCGGATCAATCCTAACACTAACATATTATGGAGCAGAGCAAGTAATGCCTCATTATAATGTTATGGGAGTGGCCAAAGCGGCATTAGAAGCTTCTGTGAAATATTTGGCTGAGGACCTTGGCAAGGACGGGATAAGGGTAAATGCAATCTCCGCTGGACCAATCAAAACACTCGCTGCTTCAGGAATTGGTGATTTTAGATATATCTTAAAATGGAATGAATTAAACTCACCATTAAGAAGAAATGTCACCCAAGATGAAGTTGGTAAAACAGCTATTTATCTTTTGAGCGATCTAAGCTCAGGAGTAACGGGAGAAAATCTTCATGTGGATGCTGGCTACCACGTCGTTGGAATGAAAGCTGTTGATGCGCCAGACATCGACGCCGTCTCAGGAAAAAAATAATGGCAAAAGAAAGACTACCCCACGAAAAAGGCTTTCACGTAAGTTGGGACCAATTACATAGAGACGCTAGAGCTCTTGCTTGGAGACTGGACGGACGGGGACCAGATAATGGTGCATGGAAAGCCGTCGTAGCAATTACCCGAGGCGGAATGGCTCCCGCAATGATCGTTGCCAGAGAATTAGATATTAGAACNGTTGATACGATTTCAATAAAATCTTACGATCGCCATTCAAGGTCTGAAGCAAAAGTATTAAAATTTCCTGACCTTGAGTTAGTTGGTGATGGAACAGGAATATTAATTATAGACGATTTAGTTGATAGCGGAAAAACAATTGAAGTTGTTCGAGCCAAAATGCCGAAAGCTCATTACGCTACTATTTATTCAAAACCAATGGGTCGGCCTCAAGTTGATACTTACATAACAGAGGTTAGCCAAGACACTTGGATCTTCTTCCCATGGGACATGGCTTTACAATATGTGGAACCTTATCGAGGCACAGATTAAGTTCCGATATAGTTAAAACGACCACTCTTTGATGATTTCAGCATTCCAACCAATACTATTCTTCTCTGACGACATCACAACAGGTCTCTTCATCAAAGTGGGATATTTCTGTAGCAACTGAACTGCGGAAAAATCTGTTTCAGATTGGGACAGCCCCCTAAAGGTGGTTGAACGCTTGTTTAAAATTTGATTGCCAAACATAGCAATTAACTGTTTTATTTGATCCAGGCCAATAGGGTTTTTTCTAACATCAATAAACTCTAGATTATATCCCAAATTATTTAGTTTTGTTTGAGCATCGCGGCATTTATCACAATTCTTCAAACCNAAAATTTTTATATTTCTATCGGACAATCAGTTTGCTCCGTAAATTATGCGCTAAAACTACCAAATTCCTTTAAACTTTGACTTAGGAAATCAAAGTTCATGTGTTCTTTAGTTCCAATTAAAACCAACCCTGGCAATTTCTCTTTTTCTGTTTGTTCAACATAACTACGATGACCAACACTTTGCACTTCATAAATCTTGTCATCAGGTCCTAATACATGACCTTTGGCTCTAACCAAAAACAAATTTTTCTGAGTCAACGCATTAGAAAATTTTATTGGATCAACTGATATGCGAGGAACAAACACTTTAGACCAAAACTTATTTGTGTGTCCTTCTTCTATCTTTCTCGCACTTGTTCTTGAAGTCAAATCCTGACGTGTGATACCCAAAAATATATCTAAATCAATCTCAGAGTGTGATACCATTATCGCTTTGCTCAAAACATCATGATTTTCTCTCCAGTCGTGAAACGACGAGTCATTTTTGATCAAATCAGCCTTGTTTGCTAAAATTAAATCTGCACTTTCTATCTGGGATAGAACTGTGTCTGAAATATATTTATCATTCAGCTGATCTTGAATTTGCTCACAATCAATTATTGAAACAATACTTTCAGTAAAACACTCAGGTATTAAAGAAATTGAACTCTCAATAGCACTTGGTATGGCCACCCCGCTGGCTTCCAAAATAATGTGATCAGGCTTGCTATCCAAAGCTGCCAGCTCTTTAAGAGACAAAAGCATATCATTACCATATGAACAACAAATACATCCTCCCGCTAAAGAAATCATGTTATCGTCCTGAGCTATTATCAAATCTTCATCTATTGCGAGATTGCCAAATTCATTTACTAGAATGGCTAACTTTAAGCCATTAGCTTTTCGTAAAGCATTATTGACTAAGGTTGTTTTGCCAGCACCAAGATAACCTGATACAATTGTCACGGGAATTGCACTTAAGCTACTCATAACAATTTCGCATCAAAAATACGCCCTTGTTGCATTGTGCCCCATACTTTTACATTCTTTAATTCATCAGGATTAACCAAGAAAGGGTCCTCCTCTAATATTGCCAAATCAGCACGCTTACCAGTTTCTAAAGAACCAACTTCGTTGTCCATATGTAAGGTATATGCAGCTCCCAAAGTTATAGCGTACATTGCGTCTTCAATCGTTACCGTCTCTTCTTCTCCTTGAATGCGGCCAGATGCTGTCTGTCTAGTCACAGCACACCAAGCCGTAAACAAAGGACCTAACGGGGTTACTGGTGCGTCAGAATGAATTGCCATTGGGACCCCAGTTTTCAAAGCGGTTCTACATGCGTTCATTCTTGAAGCTCGATCGGGGCCTACTGTAAGCCGATAATGCTCATCACCCCAATAGAAATGATGATTTGCAAATAAATTGACACACATATCTAATTTTTTCATTCGTCTAAATTGCGCTGCGTCGGCGAGTTGACAGTGTTGTAGNGTAAAACGATGATCCGGACTTGAATGCTCCTTTAAGGCCCCTTCCAACATATCCAGCGCCATTTCCGTTGCTTCATCGCCGTTAGTATGCGTATGGACCTGTATTCCTGCTTCTAAAGATAATTTATATAAATCAGATAATTGATCTGGAGCGGTATACCATAATCCATTTGGCGCTCCATTGTGATATCCTGGCCACCTCATACGTGCAGAAAAACCTTGAATAGAGCCATCAGCAACGGCTTTTATCCTCCCAAGCCTCAATCTTTCGGTACTCTTCTTCTTTAGTTCCTGAACAAATTCGACTGTTTCACGCGCTGTTGCTCCAAGAAATACTTTTAAGGCAACTACGCAAGCAGGATAATTTTTCTTATTGGTAATCTTGATCATAGCGTCGACACCATCGTCTGTTAAACGGGCAGCTAAATCAGTAACCGTCGTTACACCCGTTCGAACACATAATTTTCCAAAAGCAATTAACCCTGCTTCATCACTATCGGTCAAAGATCGATTAAAACCAACATGAACCCCGACCGGGGTCATCGCATCGGGCCCATAAAGTTCGCCAGTTGGATAACCATCCTTATCTAAAGGTATACCCTGATGATTGATACCTGTTTTCATTAATCCACCAAGCTCCAAAGCTTTGGTATTAACGTTCATAATATGACCAGAAGCATGCAAAATTCCAATAGGACGAGTTTTTGATACTTGATCAAGATCGGCCCTAGATAATCGTTTATTATCCATGTAAATTGGGTCAAGTTGCCAACCAGACAATGCTTCATCAGAGGTCGCTAATTTCTTATCAGCTTGTTTTAACCTATCTATCACTTCATCAACAGTTTTTGCACCACTCCAAGTTTTACCATCTGGATCTGTCCTATCAAAATAGCCACAATAAACATATCGCCACAAAGTACCTTCCATTGTATGCGAGTGACCTTCTACAAAGCCAGGCATGATTATCTTATCTTTAAGAGAATTATCTAGTTTATAATCACCCCATTTTTCTAATTCGTCCAGATTACCTGTTCCCAAAATTTTGCCATCTTTAACCGCCAAATGAGACGCGAATGGACGAGCGGGATTCATCGTAATAATTTTTTTGGCAGAATAAATTACTATCATTTTACACCCAGTCTTAAAACTAAATTTAAAAAATTATCGATACCAATTAAGCTAAACATTAATGTCAAAAATTTTCAATAAATTTCCTTACTCTTTTAGCCATATTAATTATCAAATTATAAGAATTAATTGAAAAATTCAAAAAAGGCTATCATGACTGAAATTATCGAACATAAATNTCTGGTTATTATCAANTATTCCTTGCATTAACATAAGGCTCAGCTAAGCTTTACCGCACGTAAAGTTATAAAAGTAAAATANGAATTGATAAATTCTAAAAAGGGGAGGAATTTTAAGTGAAAAATTTAATCAAGAATCTGCTGGCAGCAACNGCCGCAGTATCAATAGTAGCTTCGGCAGCTATTGCTGGTGATACGCCAAAAAGAGGTGGCACTCTTATAGCCGCTTTAGGCAATACNCCTAGAGTGTTAAACCCAGCTGTTCAATCGGGGATCGTAACAGGGTTTCCAGGTTCACANCTATTTGCGTCACCTTTACGGTATGATGAAGATTGGACGCCACAACCATATTTGGCAAAAAGTTGGGACGTATCAGATGATGGACTGACTGTTACATTGCACTTNGTTGAAAATGCTAAGTTCCATGATGGAGCTCCAATAACATCAGAAGATATTGCNTTTTCTGTTGATGTAATCAAGGCACACCATCCNTTTAAATCAATGTTTGCTCCTGTTCAGTCTGTGGGCACACCAGATGCACATACTGCTGTCTTAAATCTTAGCCAACCACATCCAGCTCTAATGCTTGCGATGTCTGGGCAGCTTATGTCAATAATTCCAAAACATATTTACGGTGATGGACAAGATCCAAAAAACCATCCACGAAATAACGTAGATCTTGTCGGTTCAGGACCTTTCAAACTTGTTGAATTCAAGCAAGGTGAACACGTAATCCTTGAGCGCTTTGATGACTTCTTTATTGAAGGTCGTCCGTATTTAGACAAAATAGTGATGCGCATTATCAAAGATCCACAAGCAAGAGTAATCGGGCTTGAAAACGGTGAAATTCATCTTTCTGGCTTTGAGAGTCAGCCACGTAATATTAATAGGCTTAAAAAAGCGGATCACTTAACCGCAACGCCAGAAGGATATGGAGCTATAGGACCATTGGATTGGCTAGCGTTTAACACCAAAGAAGGCCCCACTTCTAATGTAAAAGTCCGCCAAGCGATAGCTCATGCCGTCGATAGAAATTTCATACTCAAAGCAATCATGTTCGATACAGCTGTAGAGGCAAACTCAGGAATTCACCCTGATAGCCCATTTTATAATGGCAATGTTGAGACCTATCCATTAGATCTTGATAAATCTAACGCTTTACTTGATGAAGCAGGATTTCCAAAAGACTCTGATGGAATAAGATTTGGTCTAACTATTGATTTTGGATGGCCAGGCGTAAAACCACAGGTGGAATATGTGCGAGCGGCGCTTAAGAAAGTTGGTATTGATGTCACTGTGCGCACTTCAGCAGACTTCCCAACCTGGGCNAAAAAAATGGGTACAATGGACTTCCAAATGAGTTGGGATACTGTGTTCAATTGGGGTGACCCAGTGATNGGNGTTCACAGGACTTATCTTACAAGCAATATAGCCAAAGGCGTGTGGTCAAATACGCAAGGATATTCAAATTCNAAAGTTGATGAAATCCTAGATACTGCAAGTAAAGAGAAAGATCCCGAGAAACGGAAAGCACTTTATGCGGAGTTCCAACAGATAGTAGCAGGTGACGTGCCAATATATTTCACAAATACATTGCCTTACCATACTGTCTACAATAACAAAGTTGGTAATCCACCATTAGGTATTTGGGGAACAAGCTCTCCAATTGATATGACATACCTAAAATAAAATAATTAATACGAGGGGATGATTATCCCCTCGTATTTTACCCACAACTTCTCATTAGGATTATCTGATTGGCACTTCTTTACGCAATAGCCACTAGAATAATGTACGCTGGTATCTTATTGCTCGCGGTTATAATTTTGAATTTTGGGATGATGCATNTGGCNCCNGGTGACGTAGCAGACTCAATCAGCCAATCAATGGGCGGTGCAGATGAAGAAGTTTTAAACGAAATCAGAGCAACTTATGGCCTGGATAGGCCTTTCATTGTGCAATTAGGTTCATATATCGGGAAAGTTATGCGCTTTGATTTAGGTTATTCATTTTTTTATACCCAGCCCGTATCTCAGTTAATTTTTCAAAAACTACCTGCAACACTTTTACTTGTTCTGACAGCCCAATTTGTTGCGTTGATAGTTGGAGTTTTTCTCGGTGTTTACTCAGCTCAGCGCCCAAATGGCTTATCAAGTCACTTTGTTTCATTCTTTGCTCTTTTTGGATATTCTGCACCTGTGTTTTGGTCAGGGCTATTATTATTAATTGGCTTTTCATTACACATCCAATGGTTTCCCGTAGCTGGTATGCGCGATGTAACAATTGAAGGAAACTTTTTGGAGGAAGCAATCGATATCATTAGACATATGGTATTACCGGTCATAACTTTGGCCTCAATCTTCTTGGCGCTTTACTCTAGACTCTCTAGAGCAACAATGATGGAAGTTTTGGGTAGTGACTACATTAGAACGGCAAAATCAAAAGGCCTGACTGATAGAGAGATTATCTATAAACATGCTTTAAAAAACTCATTGTCTCCTGTTATAACTTTAGCAGGTTTGCAATTTTCAGCTGTAGTATCAGGTGCAATTTTAGTTGAGTCTGTATTTTCATGGCCAGGATTAGGCACTCTTGCTTTTGAATCAATAATTGCGCGCGACACGCCAACAATATTGGGGATTTTGTTTTTTTCTGCTTTGGTCGTCATTGTTGGAAATTTATTAACTGATTTAGCACTAAGACTTGTTGATCCACGAGTGAGGACAAATGGGTGAATAATACAGANAAACATATAGTTAAAGCACGACATCCTTTTACAGAAGCTTTTGAAATGTTTTCTAAGAATATTGCTGCNGTCATTGCGCTAATTGTCTTATTTTTAATTATCNTGATAGCAATTTTTGGACCAACTCTTTATCCNGTTGATCCTTTTGATATGGTCTGGATGCCTTTTTCACCACCTGGAGAAGAAGGCTTTATCTTTGGCACTGATTATCTTGGTCGAGATCTGGTGGCAATGATCGTTCATGGAGCACGTGTTTCAATTATTATTGGATTGTCAGCTGCCTTTGTCACGGTGTTTATTGGTGTTTCAGTGGGTGCGATGGCCGGATTTTATAGAGGGTGGGTTGAAGAAGTTTTAATGCGAATAACTGAATTTTTTCAAGTTCTCCCAACCCTTCTATTTGCTATGGTTATCGTTGCTCTCTTTGGAGCGTCTCTAACGATGATAACAATAGCAATAGGTGCAGTGAGTTGGACTGCTGTTGCGCGAATAACTCGAGCAGAATTTCTTAGAATTAGAGAATTAGAATATGTTACTGCCTCACGAGCTTCTGGCGCTAATAACTTTATTTTAATGTTTGGAATAATACTACCTAATGCTCTACCACCCATTATTGTTCAGGCTGCCTTGATGGTTGGTTCAGCGATACTATTTGAAGCCGGCCTTAGCTTTCTAGGCCTCACTGATCCTAATGTCGTTAGTTGGGGTCAAGTGATAGGCTCCAATAGATCCTATTTATTGGATGCAAGCTTTACCGTAACAATACCGGGTGCAGCTATTTTTATCACTGTGCTCTGCATATCGCTCGTTGGAGATGGACTAAACGATGCACTAAACCCAAAATTGAGACAAAGATGACAAAGCCTCTTCTNAGTGTAAAAAATTTAAGAATTGAGCTTAATACTCGAGATGGAGTGGCACCAGTAATTGACGATTTTTCATTTGATTTATTTCCTGGAGAAGCCATTAGTTTCGTAGGTGAAAGTGGATGTGGAAANTCAATGACAGCGCTTGGAATAATGGGGTTATTACCNGAAGGTGTGGGGAAAATNGCGTCAGGCTCAATAAATTTTTCNGGGGAAGATTTGAGCTCTGCAGAACCAAAACGTATGAGGAATATTCGGGGAAATGAAATCTCAATGATTTTTCAAGAACCTATGACCTCTTTAAATCCNGTATACACAATCGGGGAACAAATNGCTGAAGTCTTACGAGCTCACCAAGGTCTNTCCAAGCAAGCATCCTGGANAAAAGCAATAGAACTATTAGATGCAGTCAGAATTCCAAANCCTCANGCTAGAATTTCNGANTATCCCTTTCAAATGTCTGGCGGTCAAAGGCAGCGAGTGATGATTGCNATAGCATTGGCCTGTGAACCAAAAATNCTAATTGCTGATGAACCTACAACAGCTCTCGACGTAACAGTTCAGGCACAAATCTTTGACCTTCTAAATGATTTAAGGAAACAAACAGGAACTGCAATAATTCTTATTACACACGATATGGGTGCTGTTGCCGAAATGGCCGAAAGAATGATTGTGATGTACGCTGGGCGAAAAGTTGAGGAAGGCCCTGTTCAACAAGTCATCGACAACGCCGGTCATCCCTACACCCAAGGGCTTATATCTTGCGTTCCGCACATCCTTGAAAAACTAACGGCTGAGCGCCAAACGCTCCAAGAAGTACCTGGCATTGTGCCAAGCCTAAGAGATTTTGGGAAAGATCAGTGCCTTTTTGCGAGCCGATGCAAGTATGTAAGTGAAAAATGTAATAACGCAAGACCAACAGAGAATAAATTTTCTAGCTCTCAGTCTGTCGCTTGTTGGCGCACAGAAAGCATCCAATGAGTTTAACAAACACAACATTATTAAAAGTTGAAAACTTAGGAGTAAGATTCCTAATGAAGGGTTTTTAGAGCTAAAAGAAGCTCCGACCATTGAAGAATCCTCTATCGAGACGGGTTCATATATTAGGTTAGATGTTCAAAATATGACTGGTGTGATGGCATCAATTTCTTCCGTGCTTGAAAAAAATCGCATTGGGATAGAATCGATAATTCAGAAAGAAGTAAGTGAATCGATTGCACGTATTGCAATTATAACAAGCATAGTCAATGAGAAAGTTCTGCATGAATCTTTAAGACAACTGGGCGCGCT
>PARX01000011.1 GCA_002712045.1 Paracoccaceae bacterium | reverse complement strand
GGGAATTTTGCAGACAATTCTTAATGTAATTGAATTCAAAATGAATATGCTTGAAGCAGTTTCAGCACCTCGATTTTCAGCTACTAGTAATATTATAGATGTAACGAATAGGATACCTTCTTTTGTCACGGAGGGTCTGGAAGAATTAAATTACAATGTGCAACGGAGTGCACTCACGTTTGGGATTGCCGCTGTTCACGGAATTAGAATTAAGAACGGTTTAATGGACGGAGGCGCTGATCCGGGTCATGACGGGATTGCCTTATCCATTTAGGATAGCATCGATATTGCTTATTTAAATTAATTACTTTCTTAAACTGGTTTTAGTCACGATCTGTGTTTTACGTGGCTTTTCTCTAATAAGAATATAAAGACCACTCAGCACTATTAATGTTATGCCAATTAAAGAAGTATAGTCTAATATTTCATCAAAAAGTAAGTAGCCTATTATTAGTGCGTAAATAATTATAGTGTACTCAAAAGGAGCAATTATTGAGGCTATGCTTATACGATAAGCATTTATTATGCAAAAAATGCCAACTGTTCCAAAAATTGAAATCATTAATATTTTGCTAATCAATATTATATTGTCGAAGTCCCATTCTCTTAGGAGATAACTTAAACTCGGGTTGTTATTATAATGATTTCCGTAACGTCCAAAGATCAGGTAAACCGTCATTCCAACTAAAATAGAACCGATATATACATGGGAAGTTTGTTCAAAAACGCTGTCGGATTCTTTGGTTAAGATTGTCAAAATCATAGATAGAGAATAACAAAAAGCGGTAATAATTGGTAAGATCATGACCCAATTAAAATTGTTAAATTCTGGCTTGATTATAAGTAAGATTCCTACGAAACCAATAATTATAGCTCCAATTCTGTGAATTCCAACTTTGTTTTTTAAAATGATCTTTGATAAAATTGTCATAAAAATGGGGCTAACAAAAAACAAGGCGCTGGCTTCTGCGATTGGCATTGCTGCCACTGCTAAATAAAAACATAAAAACGAGATAGGAAACATCAAAGCGCGAGCAATGGCAATTACGGGTTGTTTTGATCTGAAGCTTATTGGGCGTTTTGTAATTTTTAGAAAGACCGAAAGGAATAAAATTCCTAATATACCCCTCAAAACGAAAATTTGTAGTAGCGACGCTTCTGTGGATAAGCCTTTTATTAATGCGTCTTGAAAGCTAAAAATAAGCATCCCAAAGACTATTAGCATTATACCCTTATGATCTGAGGACATGCATAAAATTCCCACATTTTTATAACTTACAGGAATATTGTTCGCTTGAATTGTATTCTGTTCAGTGAACGACAAATTTGTGGCGAATATAGATCTTCTAATTGCGACAACTATAGTGACGAATATAGGGCCTCTAAAAACGACAGTAACAATGGCGGATATAGACCTACAATATGATCATTAAGTAAAATAATAAATAGGAAAAAGTCAAATATAACTAAAAATTTTTGTTTATTAACAATGTTTAAGTATTTGTTATTTATATGAATAATGTATTTTTTCCGGTCATATAAATATTAATTTCTATAAACCTATTTTCTCTTAAAATAAAAAAGTTACAATTAGATTTTTTAACTATTTCGCCATTNTTTAAAGTATTAACCACGTTGAATTGAGTGGCAATTTTGTTATGCTTGGGNTCTTCTACGAATTTAAANTCTTTGTGTAGTACNCTGAGGTGATCACCCCAAAGATTTAAAAACATTGCTTGGATGTCAGAATAGCCAATTAATTCAATTCCATGTGTTTCTACTGTTATACGGCAGTTTTTATCTAGTGTTTCTTTAATTTTTTGAAAGTCCTTCGTATCTACCCCCTCAAAATATGTTAAGACTAACGATTTCATTAAAGTAATATCTTTCATTTAAGGTTTTTTTCTATATTTAAGTCATTCCAGATTTCTTGCCTGAATATTCTTGACTCTCTTAAATGAAATTTATCGATAAATCTNACATTAACAAAANTACTTCCATCTAACCATTTTCCATTTAGAGTTCCGTGGCAATAGGCAAAGGTCTCGGTACCGCTAAAAGAAAGATCAATCGTTTCTATATCTTTCTTGATAGACTGATATCTCGTTTTTGCCCATTCTATAAAATCTTCTAGAGAGTGAAAATTAAAACCTCCTGGGCATTTAATTAAAATTTCAGAATTTAAAAANGATTTGGCTAGATTTATGTCTCTCTCTTCCATCGCCTTTAAATATTTTGAAATGATTTTATCTGCTAGTGGGGGGGCTTTTGATGGCTGCTTTTGAGAACGATCTCTCATATAATTTTCTGGTGATATCTCTGATATTNCAACAGTTATTAAAGCGGGATTGGTGCCAATCGCGGAACAAGTTGCGTCAGTAAGTCTCTCTGCTAGTATTTTTTTGGTATTCTTGTCATACCCAGTGAGCAATTGGCAGTTTATCTGTGGCATTAATATTATCCTTTATCCTATTGAAAATATTAAGATAAATTATCAGGGTTTCGTTCCGCAAGAATATCAATAACAAATGTCATGACTAATTCACCTTTATGATTAAAGGCTTCATTTCTACTTTTGATTATTCCCCACTTTTTTTTCAGAATTTTTTCTGATTTTTCAATGATTTCATGAGAAAAAGTTAAAGTATGTCCTGGTCGAACCGGTTTTAATATTTTGAGATCCTGAAAACCTAATCCTGCGCCATTTCTCCGGCCATCAACTACGCCGAGAGAATACCCCTCCATGTATTCAACCATTAAGCGCATCCATATTGAACATAAATGCCAATTGGAGGCAATCAGCCCTTTATATCGAGTGTTTAAGGCAGCATCTGGGTTCGTATGATATATTTGTGGTGCATAAGATGTGCCAAAATCAACCATTTCTTGCTCACTTAAAGTGTAACTTCCAAAAACGTGAAATTCGCCCACTGGTATATCTTCGAACCATCTTGATCGTAAAAAAGAAGTGCTAGTCAATATTCGCTCCTTTTTTCTCTATCATTAATTTTGTTTGCAGTTCCATGATTAGACTGTTTTCCTGATTTAGTAATTTCACATTACATAAAACTGTACCAAAATTTCTGTCAGTTTCGTTCTTGTCTTCACCGTCAAAATTAAGTTCTGCGTATAACTCGTGACCCTCAAAAGCTGGTTTGTGCCATTTTAAGAAGGGAACATNATCACTCCCAATCAATTTTATATTTTCTGATGCAAGGGTATCACTCAATAATTTCATCATAATGGCGCACACGTGCCACCCACTCGCACAAAGACCACCAAAAATCGACCTTTCAGCAGCTATTCGGTCAGTATGATACGGTTGAGGGTCAAATTGAGTCGCAAATTTTCTAATCTCTGCTGCACTGAGGGTTATTTTATCAGTTAAAAAATGTGCATTTTTATCCAAGGTCTCAAAATATATGGGGTTCGGCTGAGTCATAATTATTCTTTTAATGATTGTTAATTTAACCTTACATTAAATCGGTTTACATGAAAAGACGATCAAAGAAATGGTCTTTTTTGGTTGGGCCAATCGGTAACTAAGTGGTAGTTCTGTGCAAACTGAAGCATTAACTTGTCATTTCCTTGAGCGCCAAAAAGCTGTAATCCCATTGGCAAATTCTCATTATTAAACCCGCAAGGTATATTAATCGCCGGCAGGCCAACCAATGAAACGGGTATTACAACCTCCATCCACTTATGATAAGTAGACATTTCAACATCATTTATTTTATTTGGCCAATTTGTTTCAACGTTAAATGGAAAAACTTGCGCTGAAGGTAATGCTAATGCATCATATTTTGTAAATACTTTTGTTAAATATTGGAACCAGTTAGACCGAACAACACTAGCTTCATAAACTTGAGTGGCTGAAAGAGCTAATCCGCTCTCAATTTCATAAATAATTTCAGGCTTTAATAAATCCCTTTTACTTTTGTCTTTATAAAGATCTCTCATTCCATTTGAGACGCTCCAGCTTCTTAGGGTTAACCAAGAATGCCAAAGAAGATTAGGGTCAAATTCTGGAATAAATTTTTCGACCTCTACGCCCATTTTTGAATATTTTGTTAAAGCATCTTTGCTTAATTCGTTAATTCCATGTTCATATTGATAATAACCGTTCCAATCACCTATCCAGCCTATTATTTTGTTTGAGACAGTTTTATCTAAGCCAGAAGTGTAACAATCACTCGGTGTGAGATTTACTGGCACTAAAGGATTAGGCCCAACCATAGTTTCGAGTAGACGTGCCAAATCCATTGGGTTTCTCGCCATAGGGCCACTGGTAGCTAATGTTTGCATGAAATTATCACCATCTGCATCATTTGGAACAAGACCCCAAGTTGGTCGGAAGCCATAGACATTATTAAATGCGGCTGGATTTCTAAGAGACCCCATCATATCGGAGCCATCTGCGACGGGTAGTAAGTTAGCAGCTAACGCTGCTGCAGTTCCTCCACTTGAACCACCAGCAGTTTTACTTAAATCATATGGATTTCTAGTAATTCCATTGACTGGATTATAAGTATGTGATCCAAGCCCAAATTCTGGTGTGTTCGTTTTCCCAATTATGATTGCTCCTGCTTCTTTTATTCTTTGAGAAACGATACTGTCTATTGTAGAAATGTGATTTTTAAATAGTGGTGAACCCCAAGTCGTTTTAAGATTTTTAGTTTCTGATAAATCCTTTATTGCAATTGGGATTCCGTGAAGCCAACCTTTTGGCTTTATATTATCATAAGATTGTGCCTGCAGGATTAAATCATCGTATGATCTCATTGATATAATTGCATTTATTTTCAGATTGTATTTTTTAATTCGGTCCAAGTATGCTTGCATAACTTCTCGGCAGCTCAAACTTCGATCATGTATAGCTTTTGATAGTTTAAGTGCATCTAAGTCGGTAATATTGGCCATGAGAAGTTTTTATCCAAGGTGTTTTAATTTGTTTAGTGTCTAAAAACGATAATAATGTTTTTTTAAAAAAAGCAATTAGTAATGATCAATAGTAAATATTAAAAAAAACAAAAGTGCTCACGACGCCAAGTATTACTCCTGAACTTAATATTACTATTATCGATTTTGAGGGTAATTTTTCAAATACTTTATTAAATACCCAAAACCCCCCTGAAATCACCAAGACAACAATTACAATTAAGCTAACGATTCTTATCATATTTTCTAATGAATATTTTAATGACTGTGAGTCTTTGCGGCTACATAATCCATTATTGCTAGAAATACCCCCGATGCGATGAAAACGAGATGGATTATAATCATCCATTGAATCTCTCTATCACTTTTGTCCGAGAGATCCATGAAGGTTTCTAGAAGATTAATCCCTGATATGGCCACGATAGAAGCGATTAATTTTAATTTTAGTTCGCTAAAATCAACCTTACCCATCCATCCAGGTTTATCCTCACTGTTTCTTGCAACCGTAATTTTAGACACAAAATTTTCATATCCAGCAAAAATAATCATTAATATTAGGTTNCCAACTAATGCAAAATCGACAATGTGAAGCAAGAACATCATCATATCCTTGTTGTCTTTTTCCCAAGCAGCTGGAAGGATATGTAGGAATTCTTGAAGAACCTTTAATGCAACAAATGCAAGGGAAATACATAACACTAAATATACGGGCGCTAAAAGCCATCTACTCGCAAAAATTGACTTTTCTATGCCATTCTCTATAAATTCTCTCATTGCAATCTCTTTTAAATTATTAATGTATCGTTTAAAATAATGAGACTAATTGTAAATGTTTGATTGTCTAGCAGATTCTACGTTAAGCATTGGTTTAAGTTGCGTTAGTGGTATAAAACCAGCAAAATAATTGAGTTTTTAAAAATATTAGGGTTCAAGAGAGAGATGAAAATAAATATATTCTATATCCTGTCAAAAATTTATCTAATCTTAATTCTAAGNGTTGGTCTTTTGATCGCAATTTTTGAGCTTTCAATTACGCGCGATTCAGTGTTTTGGCCAGTGTTGCAAATAGCATTTTCTGTTTTTGCATTGCCAATAGTGGTTAAATTAAAACAAAGAAAGAGACTACATCAATTTATTAATCTCCTTATTATTTTGCCAATTGGTTCATACTACACGTTAAACTTTGTCTCTGATGTTCTCTCTTCTGGTGCATTTGTTTATATTTATTTTAATGAAAATACTATTTTGATTAGTAAAATCATTATGTTGTCGTATTATTATATACCCTCAATTCATTTGATGATGGCATATAAATATCAGTATTTAAACGATGAACGCCTTAACTCACATTTGAAAATACCTGAAATAATATCACTTTCAGTAGAGGTTTTACTNTTTCTGGTTCCAACTTTATTCGTACTGTCNGGTGTATTTGAGTTTGAATTGACAAGTATCCTTGCGACTTCTGGCATTTTGGCTGCAATTATTGGATTAGCAATACAAGCTAACCTTAGCAATATTTTATCGGGTGTATTTGTCAATATTGAGAGACCATTTAGCCCAGATGAGTATGTTTCAATCAATGATATGAGCGGCAAAGTTATAGATGTCACATGGAGATCTACCAGAATAAGAACAGTTGAAAATACCGAAATAACCATTCCAAATGAATTGGTCGCTAGTTCAGTTATTAACAACTGGAGCCGCACCGATAAGACTAACATGAATGAGGGATTTAGATTATTTAGTTCATTATCTTTTAATCCAAAGCATGACCCGCAGCATATAAGTCAATTACTCCAGAATGCACTAAAAAAGGTAAAACCAGTCGACGGTAGGGATCAGTTGGACTTTCAATGGGTAAAATTTTCAGATGTTGATGAGTATGGTCTGAAGTTCTTGATTGGATTTGATTGTACTGATCTTTTCATAAAAATCTCTCAACAAAGTGCCGTAATGCTTGAAATACATAAAGCACTCCAACATGCTGGAATTAGAATGACAGTTGGCAAACTATATAGTCAATTGGATGATGATGTAGGTTTGGATGCTTTACAAACCTCTCGCATTTCAGATGATTTTGAAGATCAATTCTCAGCTGAGTTTAATCCCTATAACGAGGCAATTAAGAATAAAGTTTTATTAAAAAAAGTACCAATTTTTATGTCAATGAATGGTGAAGAATTAGAATTACTTGCCGAAAGTTGTAAGAGGTTACACTTTAATCAAGGGGACTCTATAATAAAGCAAAATGATCCAGGAGATAGTCTTTACGTAATTGCAGATGGAGTTGTTAGTGTTCAGCTAGATTTAAAGAATGGAGATCGTAAAACCGTTTCTAGACTCGGTGTTGGCGACTTTTTTGGAGAAATGTCTTTGATGACTGGTGAGCCTAGAACCGCGCATATAATTACGGAGAGCCCAACAGTTGTTATAAATGTAGAAAAAGACGTNATTAAGAAAATATTTACAAACAATGCGCATTTTTTTGATACTGTTTCTGCCATATTGGCAAAAAGAAAAGTTGATTTAGAAAATCTAGAAACTTCTAGTGAGGAGGACATCAAAAAAGTAAAAAATATTGCAGCAGATTTGAAAAAAGCTATAATGAATTTCTTAAGTTAAAGAAACGTTAGTAACTAATTTTCTATATTTGTTGATTTTGTCTCCCGGTAAAGGGAATCAACTTTTTTCTGTTGTAATACTTTGTCCCGTTTACCTAAGTAAGATCCCCAAGTTGTTACGCAAAAGGGGACACAATAAGTAAGGCATACCTTTAAAATAGGTGGAAATTCTCCAACTAGGATATTATCACCATGGTTTATNGTAGT
The DNA here is from genome assembly GCA_002712045.1 of Paracoccaceae bacterium. Lineage (GTDB taxonomy): Bacteria > Pseudomonadota > Alphaproteobacteria > Rhodobacterales > Rhodobacteraceae. The sequence goes on along the minus strand of PARX01000011.1, from coordinate 37,289 downwards.
NAGTATAGTTCCGACAACGCAAGCTGTGTAGAAAGCCTTTTTTGGGGTTCCATCTGTAAAAGCTAAATCCAAAAATTTGGTTGAATATTTGTCTTCCATTTCTAACCTTTTTGGGNTTCCAAAAATATAATATCTTTTTAATATTTATTGTTTTTTATCGGTTTTTTTTGTATTTGTTTGAATTAAGTCTTCAAATTTTGTGCTCACAGCTTTNAACTCTTCAATGGCTGAGCGTATATCAGAAACATCAAATACATCAATGTCGATATGCTTTCCGCGGTGTGAATAAGTCTTACGCTCATTTTTGTGATTATCAGATTTAAAATCTTTTACTAAATGAATTCCAATTGGCCGAGCAAACCCCTTTAATTTTATTTCATCAAAGTAATTTGTTTCAACTTTTCCTTTTATGAGGTTATGAGTTGCGTCAGATATCAAGATTTCATTCTTTGGAGCCTTGCTCTCTAACCTTGCTGATATATTAACAGGACCNCCAAGTGCGGTGTAGTCCATTCGTTGATTAGACCCAAAATTTCCAACGGTACAATGTCCNGTTGCAATTCCCACACGAATATCCAATCCCCCTTTAACCCCATTTCTTACCCAATACTCACGTAGTTCTTCAACGCGTGCTTTCATTCTAAGCGCCATTTCAATACAGTTTAACGCATCTTCCTCTTCCCCAAGGGACTCCGGGTCGCCAAAGAAAACCATCACGGCATCGCCTATAAATTTATCAATTGTTCCTCCACATTCCAAAGCAATTGTCGTCATTTCAGATAAATAATTGTTAATTATTTGAGCAAGTTTTTCAGGCTCTAGGGTGTCACTAAGATCTGTAAAATTTACTATATCGGAAAAAAATACAGTCAGGTTTTTTCTCTTATGGGTGGTGCTTGCTTCTTCCTCTGTAAATATACTTTTATAAACTTGTGGCGATAGGTACTTCGCAAGTCGATTGGCGATGTTTTCTAGATGCATACTTTTTTCTTCAATAATTGCCTGGTCACGAAGCTTTTGGTCCAGGAGATCTTCTTTCTCAGCCCTTAATTTGTGTTCGATTGTTCGATCGACAAACTGGCCCTGAATTCCATTTAAAAATGAAAAGTCCTGGTTTGTCGTTACTGCCGACAAAAGTGAATAAACTTTTTCTTCACCTTCAATATTTAGTTCAATTCTAGGAATAAGTACCTTTCCATCCTTTTTTAAGCCATTTTCAAATTCATCAATAAGGTGACTTTCTACACCCAATTGCTCCAATACACTTGTGAATAAAACATTAGTCACATTTTCAAGAACAGGAAAGAATCTCTTAAAGTTATTATTAACCCTTAAGACCTCTAATTCATTTGATGCGAAATATGCTGCTGTTATCGCATTAGAAAAATTAAAAAAGCTGAGATCGAGAACACTTTCACGCTTAATAAATTCTTCTAATTTCATTTGAAAATCACTTTAAATAATCGTTTGAAAATAAAATTTAAATTGCATTTAGTGCACTATTTAGCTTTTCTGCGGGTTCAGGCTTTTCATAGTTCTGGCCCTTTAAAAATTGCTGTATTGTTTCGCCTGTAAGACCGGTTGCTCTTTCCAGGGTTTGCTTTGCTTCATCGGTTTGATTTAACTTGGCGTAGGAGGCAGCTGAATAAAAAAGGCTGTTTTTTGTTGGAACTTTCAATTTTTTGAAACTTTTGATCGCGTTTTCAAAATCATCCATGCAGAAATTAATTATACCTTCATCTTCAAATAATATGTCAGGGCAGAAAGGGTCTAGTCGCATTGCACGCTTAATCTCATCTAAAGCCTGCTCTGGTTCACCCATGTAAATCAAAGCTGTCGCATATTTTGCAGCTATATAAGCATCACTTGGGCAAAGATCTTTAGCTTTCTCATGGTGGTATCTTCCAGATTGAAAATCCCCTTCAATCATTTTTATAGATCCCATTATTCGATGGGCTTCTGCTTCTTCAGGNTCTATTTCAAGTGCGCGCGTNACAGATTCAGAACATTCGTCCATCCAATTTTCTCCAGCCGCTTCCTTATCCCAAGATTGGTAATTGGCTAAAGAGCATGCTCTCCATGCGTGNGCTCTTGCATAATTTGGGTCTAATTCAGTGGCTTGTTTAAAGAAGCTGTAGGCTTTCTCAGCATTTTCTTTTGTTGCTCCAGCTTTTCTATGATGATCTAATCCTTGCAACACAAGATCGTATGCAGCTAAATTTTCAGGTCTTGAGTTAGAAAGCTGTTGAATATGGTCTGCCTCAACTCGGCCAACAATGGTAGAAATAATGGTGGCGATTAGTTCGTCTTGAATATCAAATATTTCNTCAATCGTTGTATCGTAATTGCTAGACCAGACTGTGCTTTCTTTTTCTGCTGAAATTAAGCTAGCACTTATTCGCATTTTAGGNCCAAGCTTTCTTACACTTCCCTCAAGAATGTATCTAACGCCTAATTCTTTCCCAATTTCTTTTGGTTTTTTGTTTTTATCTCGATACGCAAAACTAGCACTCCCAGATACGACGAGTAGTTTTCGNAATTGTGATAGAGAAGAAATTAAGTCCTCTGAAAAACCTTCACAAAAATATGCTTGTTCCTCATCATTACTTAAACTTTTAAACATCATCACTGCTAAAGAACCTGCCTCNGCTTTTTCAATTTCAATTTGAGGTGCTTCNGTAGGTTGATGGTAACGCCCTGCGCCTTTAAACTGTACTATGAAGTAGGCCTCAACAGGGTTTTGAATNTTTTTTAACTCCAGTTTGCCAACAGATTCAAAAGAAGCTTTTATTTTTTGACTAACCATATCTAGCACAGTTTTAGATATACAGATTCCTTCTGGTTCCGCTTGAGCTTCTAATCTTGCNGCAACATTGATGGCATCTCCATAAAGATTGTCACCTGATATCATTACATCGCCCAAATTTAGACCAATTCTAAATTGCATTTTTTGATTGTCTGGAAGTGCATCATTAATTGTCTGCATTTTNTCTTGTATTTTTATAGATGCTTCAGTTGCTTTTACAGGACTATCAAATTCAGCTATTACGCTATCACCTGCGGAGCCAAACATGCGCCCGCTATGTTCTATTATAATAGCATCAATTATTTCACGGCGCTGTTTCAGTACAGCCAAGGTTATGTCTTCATCTATTGCCATTAGCTTGCTAAAGCCAACTACATCCAATGCAAAAATCGTACTTAATTTTCGTTCCATATTTTTACCCTAAAATAAATAATTTTCGTCCAATTAAACTTTTTTACAGTTTTATAGCTTCAAATTTAAAAATTAATTATAACATATTATTCACAATTTAAAATTTTGCAATTGGATATTATTTTTATCTGCATTGGATTTAATCAAGTTTTGGACGAAATTTGACGTAAAAATGACGTTTTTTATGACCTTTAATTATACGTAAATTGGTACTAATCTAGTTGTTGATTCACAGTTTATTGTGTTGCCTTACAGAAATTTAGAACGAATATACGTATATGCAGAACTATTCATTTTTTTCTTTAGCGAGAAATGCTTTGTCGAGCCATAAAAACTGGCAAGCAGCGTGGCGTAGTCCTCCGTTAAAAAANGAATATGAAGTCATTATTATTGGGGCTGGTGGTCATGGTTTGGCTACTGCTTATTATTTAGCAAAAGAATTTGGTATTACGGATGTCGCAGTTTTGGAGCGNGGATGGTTAGGAGGTGGGAATGTAGCCCGAAATACAGTAACTGTGCGTTCTAATTANCTTAGGGACCAGTCTATTCCCTTTTATGTAAAATCTGTAAGTTTATACGAGGGGTTAACGAAAGACCTCAATTTTAATATGATGCATTCNAAGCGCACGATGGTAGATGTTGTGCATAATTACCCTAAGATGCGAGACTTAAGACGTCGTCAATTGACTATGGATATCTATAATTCGACCTATGAGCAGATTACAGTTAAAGAAGTTCGTCGACTAATCCCAGCCTTAACAGGAGGAGGCCCAGGATCAAGATTGCCAATAATTGGTGGAATGGTTCATAAAGATGCAGGGGTTAATCGACATGATGCGGTGGCATGGGGTTACGCAAGGGCTGCAGATGCTCTAGGCGTTGAAATGCACCAAAAAACTGGCGTTACGGCTTTGTTGAGAGCGAGTAATGGCGATATTCAGGGTGTGGAAACCGTTAAAGGTACCGTAAAAGCGAAGAAGGTAGTTGTTGCTGTATCTGGTCATACTACTACTCTTACTGAGACTGCTGGATTGAAACTGCCGTTGCGAACGATGAATTTAACAGCTTTTGTCTCAGAGCCAATAAAACCTATTGTAGATGTAATCGTAAATTGCTCTGATTTAGGGTTTTATTTCAGTCAATCTGACAAAGGAGAATTAGTTATAGGTGGAGCGCCAGATTCTGCTCAGAGTTTTAGAAGAGATATTAAGCAACATGTCTTTGAAGATACTGTTGGCGCAATGTTAGAATTATTCCCGTCCTTTCAGAAGTTGAAATTGTTGAGGCAATGGGGAGGTCATTTGGACATTACTCCTGATGCATCACCAATAATGGATGAAACTAGCGTGCCTGGNTTGTATGTCACTGCTGGTTGGTGGGGAGGTTATAAAGCCATTCCAGCTGGTGGTTTAACGATGGCTCATCACGTTGCTAAAAATGCGCCTCATCCGCTAATGGAGGCCTTTACGTGCAATCGATTCAAGAATTTAGATTATATATTAGAAACTGGCACGACAACGGCACGATAAAAGGTNTAAAGATGTTATTGATAAATTGTCCATTTTGTAAAAAACGTAATGAAACAGAGTTTGTTTATGGAGGACCTGTGGGCTCAGATAGGCCAGATCCAAACATTGTTTCTGATCAAGAATGGGTTGANTTTTTAACCTTGGTGCCAAATCCCACAGGACCTGTTTACGAAAAATGGTGGCATGCTCGTGGATGTGGAGAGTGGTTTATAATCTGCCGGGATACAACTACCCATGAAATCATAGAGAATTCTGATGAAAAGTCATAGAAGATTAAAATCAGGTGGTAGGGTTGATCGTTCTATACGGTTGAATTTTACATTTAATGGGCGGCACTATTATGGATTTGAGGGAGATACGTTAGCCTCAGCTTTGATCGCTAATGGTGTCAAAGTGGTTGCAAGAAGTTTTAAATATCATAGGCCAAGAGGCATTATCGGGTCAGGAATAGAAGATCCTGCTTCTTTGGTGGAATTATTAGATGAGAATGCCTCTGGTAACAACTTGGCAACTACTGTTATTTTAAAGGATGGTTTAAAAGCTAAGTCTATCAATTGCTGGCCTAACGTGGANTTTGATTTTGGTTCTATTATTCAATTTTTTCATAAGCTTGTTCCAGCAGGATTTTATTATAAAACGTTTATGTGGCCAAATTGGCATTTATTTGAGCCTTCGATAAGAAAAGCAGCTGGGTTGGCTGCTGCCCCTCATAAGCCNCCAAGTAAAGGGCATTTTGAGTCACGNAATGCTCATACAGATATCTTAGTCATTGGTTCTGGCCCAGCGGGCTTGGCAGCAGCATTAATAGCGGCGAAAACTGGAGCAAAAGTTTTCTTAGTTGATCAAAACTCAGAGCCAGGAGGTGATTTATTAAGCTCAAATTTAAGAGTAAATAAGCGGCCAGCTATGGCTTGGGTGGATGGAGTGGTAAGTGAGTTAGCAAAAATGACAAATGTCACTCACATGCAAAACAGCACAGCTTGGGCTTACAGAGAGCATAATTTGGTTATCGTTAATCAACGTGAGGTTGATAATTCATCAATAATAGAAAGAAGCTGGCGAGTTCGTGCTAAAAAAGTCATAATAGCCACAGGTGCGATCGAACGTTCACTAGTTTTTGCTAATAATGATAGACCAGGTGTAATGTTAGCATCTGCAGTTCANACTTTTGTGAACCGTTACGCAGTTAAAGTAGGCGATAACTTAGTTTTATTTACAAACAATGATAGTGTTTACGATTATATTGATGCTTTAGGAAAAGCAGGAATTAACATTTTAGCAATCATAGATTCACGTAAAATAATTCCCGATCAATGTTTGAGTCGTTCAAAAAAGATAAAAGTCATAGCCAATTCCATTATAAAAAATGTGAATGGCTATAAACAGGTCAAATCAATTGTGGTTCAGTCACTGGATACTGGAAAATTTGAAACAATTTCGTGTGATTTATTGGCGCATTCAGGGGGGTGGAATCCGGCGGTTCACTTGCATTCTCAATCTAGGGGTTCTTTAAGGTTTAGTGAGAAAATCGTAGCGTTTGTACCCGATAAAAATATTCAAAACTCTCTAAGTATTGGTGCCTGTAACGGCACATTTGGATTAGCAGAAATTTTTAAAGAAACTGAACAAGTAATGTCTNAAATATCTGATGAGTTTAAATCTGTATCTCAAACAACAAATTTAGAAATTGAAGATCAGCNTTATTCAATTGAGCCTCTCTGGAGTACAGATTTATCAAATGAGAAGGAGAGTGCATTTTTTGATATTCAAAATGATGTAACTTATGATGATGTTCAGCTTGCTTTATTGGAGGGATACTCAAATGTTGAGCATGTCAAACGATACACAACTGGTGGGATGGGTTTTGATCAAGGAAAAACTGGTAATATTAATATAATCGGCTCGATTGCTAATCAGCAGGGTGTCCCGTTAGATAGCATTGGAACAACGACCTTCAGATCCCCTTTTACTCCAGTGTCTTTTGGTTCAATAAATGGTGTGAGGCAAGGAAATGTTGTTTTACCATTCAGGCATACCCCAGTAACAAAATGGAATCTTGAAAAAGGTGCTTTTATGTATGAGGCAGGAGCTAGGTGGCGCCGACCAGGCTATTTTCCTGAAAAAGGTGAAGGATTCCAAGAAGCAGTTAATCGTGAATGTGAAACAGTAAGAAACGGCGTGGGTGTTTATGATGGCTCACCACTTGGAAAGTTTGAGTTGAAGGGTAAAGATGTAGGGATTTTTCTTGATTTTATTTACACAAATATAATGTCTTCATTGAAGCCAGGAGCTGGTCGATACGGCTTAATGTTAAGTGATGATGGATTGATATTTGATGACGGAGTAGCTTTTCGAATAGATAATAATCGTTGGTTTATATCTACTTCATCAGGTCATTCTGATGCGGTAAATCAACATATGAAAAAAGTTTTAACGTTTGATCATCCTGATTGGGACGTCAAAATTACCAATACCACTAATCAGTGGAATAACGCTACAATTTGTGGGCCACTGGCACGGCAATTGTTAGAAAAACTATCGACAAATATTGACATAGATAATGGATCTTTTCCATTTATGACATTTAGGGATGGTATGGTTGCTGACATCCCGGCGAGAGTAATTAGAGTAAGTTTTACTGGCGAGTTATCTTTTGAGATAAATGTAGCGCCTAGAAATATGTTGAGGTTATGGGAAAAGATTATTGAAGTTGGAAACGAATTCAAAATATTACCGGTTGGCTCTGAAGCTAGTCACGTTCTAAGAGTGGAAAAAGGTTTCTTATCACTAGGGCACGAAGTGGATGGGACAGTCGATGCATACGATTTAGGAATGAGTTGGTTGATGTCTAAGAAAAAAATTGACTACATTGGTAAACGGTCGGTGAATTTGCGTCGAGGAGAGAAAAGTCAAGGCAGACGAGAATTAGTTGGTTTGTTAACACATGATCCAAATGAAGCCATCCCAGAGGGTGCTCCTATCACACCAAGAGGCGAGAAAGTTGGCACTGAAGGTTTTACAACAGCCTGTGTCTGGAGCGTGGTGAACAAAAGGTGGGTTGGGTTGGCGTTATTAGACGATGGACATTCTCGTCATGGGGAGGAAGCTTGCATAAGAATGAAAGACAAAATTATTAGGGCGGAAATCACCAAACCAATATTTCATGATCCAGATGGTAAATTGTTGAGGTCTTAAAATGGGATATGATGTAAAAATTGAACGAAATTTACTACATGCTTTGTTTGATTTGAAAGGATCATTCAAAGATCTTAATTCTTATATGAAAGAGCATATTGCGTCACTTCCTGAAGAACCTAATTCATATGTCGCCCATGGTACTTGGAAAATTTTATATCTTGGAATAAATCATTGGATATTATTGGCTCCAATAGAAGAAGAGCGGGATTTACTTGAATTGCTAAAACCAGAAAATTGTCCTGATTCAATAAGTATTGTTCTTATCTCGGATACATTAAAGTTTTTTAGGATAAATGGAGTAAATGCAAATGATATTATGTCCATCGCATCTCCACTAAATTTAAATACTGATGCTTTTACAGACAACAACGCCACTTTTAGTGAGGTTTTTGGTTTGAAAGCTTTAATTATGCGTGATGGAGATGGCTATCAATTTGGCATTGATCAGAGCTTTGGTGATATGATTTCGGATTATCTTGATCTGACAATAGCCACATAATATTTGAAAAACACTGCTTTGAGAAAAATTATTTTTTTGTTTTATAATCATTTGCAACAAGGGCTAACATTTCACCTTTATGAACAACACCTCGATTCGAGTGAGCTAGAACTTTGCCACTATGGGTAAATTTAAGTTCAATAGAGGCTCTGTCTGGTTCTGATATGTAATGGAACCAACCTGCCGGTTGCCCTTTTGAAACTATGTCTCCTGCTTTAATAAACCGATCAAATAAACCAAATGAGGGAGCGTGTATTGTTGCATTTGGGTTGGAAATTTCAACTATGTCAAATTTTGTTTCCACTGGATGTGGGCTGTTTTTTAAAATATCTAAATGTTTTAATATATTTAAAATTCCAAGCTCTGCCATCTTTGTCATGTTGGGATCAATGCCGCCGCCACCTCCGAGTTCAGCAGCAATCATAGGGACACTTGACCGTTCCGCAGCTGAATTTAAGGATCTATTATCATTATTTTGTCCCAAAATCCAAATTGTTGGAACTCCAAAAATTTTTGCCAGTTTTAGATTTTTTTGAAATAAGTGGGTATTAGCAGATTCAGTGGCAAGAGAGCAGGGTGTAAATATTGATGCCTTACCTCCAGAATGGAGGTCAATTACAGCATCAAAATTTGGAATTAGGTTAGTTTCCAAATAGTGTGCTAACATTTCTGATGGCAAGCCGTTGGGATTGCCAGGAAAAGTTCTATTCATATTTCTATCATCTAAAGGATTGGTTCGGCTTGAGTTTTTTAATGCGTGGAAGCTCAAACTAGGAATTAGTAAGATATGCCCAGTTACCTCATTTGAAATAATTTGTTGAGATATTCTCATAATTGCCGCTGGCCCCTCAAACTCATCTCCATGATTTCCTCCGATAATGAGAAGGCTTTTCCCTTTTCCACTTCGAATATTTATAAATGGAATTGGATGGTAACCTAGGGGAATGGTGTTGTCGGACCATGGTATCATGAGTTCGCCGACTTGATACCCATGTTTTTTTAAATCAATATTTGATTTAATTCTTGATGGATTAACGGTCATCGCTTTATCCTTGTAAGTTTACGAATTGCTAAATTTGAGTATCTTTATCTCAGTAATAATTGAATNTTTCAAAAGAAATTTTAAAAATATACGATTGACGCGTTTAAGAATTAACATGTCGATTTTTATACCCGTATTTTGTTTAAATATATATTTATAATATTATGAATTTAATAAAATTTTGAGAAGTAAGGGGGGATAGAAATGCAAACTTTCAAAAATTTTAAAGCTAAACCTATTTCAGGCGCCATGGGTGCTGAGGTTTTTGATATAGATTTATCAGAAGATCTTTCGTCTGAGGCTTGGACTGAGATACAAGAAGCATTTCATCATTATTTGGTTCTTATTTTTAGAGATCAAAATTTAACTGATCAGCAACAATTTGATTTTTCACAAAGGTTTGGAAAAATAATTCCTCACCCATATGTAAAGGGTTTGCCTGAGATCCCTGAAATTTTTAAAATAATTAGGGAACCAGGAGAATCCTTCAGTTGGGATGGTTTTTATCATTCAGATTTAATGTTTTTAAAAAAACCACCGCTAGGTGCAACATTATATGCTAAAGAATGTCCTCCATTTGGTGCTGATACCGCATTTACAAATATGTATTTAGCCTACGAAACTTTATCTGATGGAATGAAGGCGTTACTAGACGGTCTAGAAGCGGAAAATGAGTCTGGCAATCCTCAAAAATACAGTAATAAGTATCAGTCGATGGAGGAATTGGGAAAAAAAGGCGCTATGGGTGCAATCCATCCAATGGTTCGCGTTCATCCTAAAACTGGTAGAAAAGCTTTATTTAGCACTCTTGCATTCACCAAAAGAATTAAAGGCATGACCGACAGTGAAAGTGCTCCAATACTAAATTATTTGTACGAGCACTCAATTCAGGCGCATTTAGGGTGTCGATTAGAATGGAAAAAAGGTTCGCTGGCGCTTTGGGATAATAGGGTCTGTTTACATCATGCTGTTGCGGATTATTTTGGTGAGGTGGCAAAGCATAGAAGAGTTATGCAAAGAGCCACAATTGAAGGTGAAGAGCCAATCTCTATCAAATCTTATAATGAATTAAACTCTAACTGACTAATCACTTTTTAAGTTTAGGCTAATTTGTTCTTGCCTTTCATCAAAAGCTATGTTCACTTTATTATGTATAGACATATTGGGGCAATATTTAAAGTTTTTCTCGCTGCAAGTATTACTTTTAATTAATGATAGAGTTACAAAATAGGATCTGCTGACTATGCCAAGTGAAAGTCCAATAATAAAATTTCAGAATGTAGATAAATTTTACGGGAGCTTTCAAGCACTGAGTGATATTAGTATTGAAGTAAAACCTAGTGAGAGAATGGTAATTTGTGGTCCTTCTGGATCTGGAAAATCAACATTAATTCGTTGCATCAACGGTTTAGAGAGCCATAGTATGGGTAAGCTGACAGTCGATGGGATAGAAGTTTATGATGGCTCAAAAGAAATTATTTCACTTAGACAAAACGTTGGTATGGTTTTCCAACAGTTTAATCTTTTTCCTCATTTAACGGTTTTAGAAAATTTAACAATTGGGCCAATTAAAGTTCGAAAGATTCCAAAGGTTGAAGCCGAAACTATGGCTAGAAAGTATTTAGATCGTGTTCATATACCAGAGCAAGCTGAAAAGTACCCGGCAGAGTTGTCTGGAGGGCAGCAACAACGAGTAGCTATTGCTAGATCGTTGTGCATGGAAAGTCGTATAATGTTATTTGATGAACCGACGTCTGCTTTAGATCCGGAAATGATCAATGAGGTTTTAGATGTTATGGTCGAGCTGGCTGATACCGGAATGACAATGGTATGCGTTACTCACGAGATGGGNTTCGCTAGAAAAGTGGCAGATACNATGGTGTTTATGGATGAAGGTAAAATTATTGAAGTTGCACCGCCTGATAAATTTTTCTCCAACCCNGAAAGTCAACGTTGTCGTGAGTTTCTAGAGCAAATTTTGGAGCATTAAATATGTCGGCAACGCAAATTGAGAGTTTCAAAGGAGTTCCAGTAAAAAGTCGACCTGGAATTAATTTATTTTTTGCATCACGCCCTGTATCTATCATTATATATTTGTTGGTAGTCAGCCTTATACTTTATTCTGCTTATACAGGTGCTCAGTCGATGGGTTATAATTGGCAATGGTACCAGTTGCCTAAATACCTGTATGTATTTACTGACGATGGCTTTCAAATTGGAGAGCTTATTTTAGGCCTAGGTTATACAATTAATATATCTTTTGTGTCTTTTGTATTAGCATTCTTTTTGGGATTACTTGTCGCACTGTTGCGTTTGTCAGGGCTATTAATTGGAGGAGCAGTCGCCATTGCATTTCTCGAGTTTGTAAGGAACGTGCCATTGTTAGTCCTGGTATATTTGTTTTACTATGTTTTAGGACCAATATTTAAGTTTGATAGATATACTGCGAGTATTTTAGTTCTGGCAGTTTACCACTCCGCACTGATCTCTGAAATTTTTAGGGCTGGAATTAATGCGGTTGCTAAAGGGCAATGGGAAGGGGCGAAGTCTATAGGAATGACAACTAGTCAGACATATCGTTATATCATTCTTCCTCAATCAATCAAATTTATGTTACCCCCAATGACTGGTGAGGTAGTTCATATGGTAAAAAGTTCTGCGATTGTTAGTGTGATTGCTGTTGCTGAGCTAACCACGATTGGTCAAAATATTATATCTGATACGTATTTAAGTTTTGAAATTTGGTTCACTATTGCAGCGTTGTATTTTGTTGTAACGGTGATCCTATCTATCGGTGTCTCTTATATCGAAAGAAGATATGCCGTAATTACCTAGTTGGTCTTAAAAAGGCTGTTAATTAAACTTTAAGAAAGGGAGAATAAAGATGAAAATTACTAGGAGAATGATGGGTATAGCCCTGGCTGCGGTTACAGCAGTAGGCCTATCTCAACCCACATTTGCTGCATCAACAAGCCAATCGTTAGGTGCTGAAAGTGTAATTGAGACTATAAAGAAAAGGGGCGTAATCAAGATCGGTTTAGATTTCTTTGTTCCTTGGTCTATGAGGGATAAAAATGGGGATATAATCGGATTTGAGCCTGAAGTGGGTCGAAAACTTGCAGCTGATATGGGTGTTGAGGTTGAATTTGTTCCAACTAAATGGGCTGGAATAATTCCGGCGCTAGTAGCTGGAAAAATGGATGTGATTATCAGTGGTATGACGGTCACGCCAGCAAGAAACTTAACCATTAACTTTTCTGAACCTTATGCATTTTCAGGGTTAACGATTCTGGCTAACACAGCAATGACACAAGGGATGTCTTTGGAAGATTATAACAGTGAAGATATAACCTTTTCATGTCGTAGAGGATCTACGCCATGTACTTACATTGCTACTAAATTTCCAAAAGCAAAGCTACTTAAATTTGAAGACGAAGGTGTAAATGTTCAAGAAGTTTTAAATGGCAATGCGCATGCTACAATGGCTTCTGAGCCTGGTCCTTCAAATGATGCTCGCAGACATCCAGAGACTTTAAGCGTACCTTTCAATCAAGCTTTTGATGCTGGTGGTGAGGGCTTTGGAATGAGAAAATCTGATCCAGATGCTCTCGCCTATTTTAATAGTTGGATCCGAAGACATCATAATAATGGGTGGTTAAAAGCAACTCATGATTATTGGTTCAGAGGAAATGACTGGGCTGATCAAGTTGATCAGTAAAATATAATTAGTAGGGGGAGAAATCCCCCTACAGTTTAGTTGGAAAATTAAGTGCAAAAATTTTTTTCAAGATTACATTGGTTAGATATTGTCATTTTGGCGATAGTTATAGGTTTCTTTGTTTATGTATTTATGCAAATGGGTGGAAATCTTAAATACCACTGGCGTTGGGAGAAAATTCCAAACTATATTCTGAGATATCATACGGGCAAAGAAGAGTGGATTAGTAATCTGCTTCTTATTGGCTTGTTTAATACAATCAGGATTTGTTTAATTGCNAGTGTTTTGGCAATTATTCTAGGTGTCATTTTAGGTGTAGCACGTTGTTCAAATAATCTTGCTATACGAATGTTAGCAAGAACTTATCTTGAAATATTAAGAAATATCCCGCCATTAGTTGTTGTTTTNATATTTTATTTCTTTTTGGCTGAGCAGTTTATTCAAGCTTTAAATATTGAATCATGGTCATATGGAATTGCGAAGAGTGAAAATAGTGAGTTTTGGGAATTTATCTTTGGAGATATGCGCCGTTTCCCATCCTTAATTTCTGGAATTATTGTTTTGGCGCTTTTTGAGAGTGCATTTGTAGGAGAGATTGTTCGTGCGGGGATTGAATCTGTTGATCGGGGACAGCGCGAAGCGGCAAGATCTGTCGGGATGAGCAGTTTTCAAGAATTGCGCTATATCGTGTTACCCCAAGCAATGAAGAAAATAATGCCACCAATGGCTAATCAATTTATTACCTTAATAAAGGATAGTTCTATTATTTCATTGATTTCCGTTCAAGAGCTCACATACAAAACTCAAGCATTAGTTTCTTCAACCAGAATGGTGTTTGAGGCTTGGTTAACGTGTGCAGCATTTTATTTTATAATTTGTTATGGCTTATCTGTCTTGTTTCGACGGCTAGAGGGTAATAAAGAGAACTGATAATAGTTCGGTTTTTTAACTTTAGGATACAAAATGTATTTAAGAAATTGTTGGTATGTCGCTGGCTGGAGTAAGGACTTTGATAGAGCCCTTAAGGCGGAAAAATTTCTCAACGAAAATATTGTAATATATAGAAAAAAAGATGGTTCGCCCGCTGCTCTTGAAAATGCGTGTCCACATAGAAAGTTGCCTCTTTCTAAAGGAACTTTAGCAGATGATAATATTATTTGTGCATATCATGGCCTTACCTTTAATTCAGAGGGTCAGTGCACAGATTCGCCTACTCAAAGGGGGATGACACCACGACGAGCTGTCGTTAAATCTTATCCGGTTGTTGATAGGTATCGGTTGCTTTGGATTTGGATGGGTGACCCAAAGCTAGCTAATCCTGAAACAATCTTTCCAATAGAGAACTTTGACAATCCGAATTGGGGCTGCACTGATGGAGGCGTTTTGGATATTAAATGTAATTATCTTTGGGTTTGTGATAATTTATTGGATCCGAGTCACGTAGCTTGGGTGCACGTGACATCTTTTGCTGGAGCAGGGACTGATGATGAGCCTTTAGAAATTGAAAGNACTGACCGAGGTGTAGTTGTTTCTCGTTGGATAAGTGGAAATTTGCCATCTCCTTATTATGCGGACTTAGTTAAGTTTGATGGTAATTGCGATCGTTTGCAACATTATGAAATGTGCCTTCCAGCAATTGCGTTGAACAAATCGATATATACACCAGAAGGCACTGGTGGCCCTTCAAAGCCATATGTTAAGAAAACGTATGTAAATATTTCTTACAATTTCATGACACCAATCGATGAAGACAACACACGTTATTTTTGGTTTCAACACCGTAACACGGATCCAAATAATAAAGAAATTTCAGAAAAAATGAACGCGGGAGCGGTCATGGCATTCGAAGAAGACCGGGCCGTTCTTGAAGATGTACANCTGGGTATGAAGAATCCAGTGACTCCAAATATTGATTTAGGGTTAGATTCGGGAGCTAAACAATTCAGATTAATGCTTCAACGAAAAATTCAAGAAGAGCAGAAAAACGCTTCCTAAAGGTAAATTTGAATTATACCTTCTCGAACTCTGGATTTTATCATCTTAAGATTTACTCTTGCTGGTGGGGCTTTTGCTTCACCGGTTCGAACATCAAACAATCCTTGATGCAATGGGCACTCAATATAGGTGCCGTCAAAATAGCCATCACATAGATTTGCTGCACCATGTGTACAGCGAGAAAGACTAACAAAAATACCATCTTTTGCATCATATATAGCTAAATCTTTGGTTCCAAACTGCACATTTGTAACATCTTTTTTTTCAAGATTACTAAGCTCAATTACATTATGCCAGTTTCGATTCTTCATTGTTATTAAGATTCATCACTTCGAGGTTTGCGACCTATCAATTGAGAAATAATATCTATATGTGCGCCAAGATACCCACGTTCTTCAATAAATATATAACCTTTTAATTTTTTATGTAGTTTGGGTAGTGCATGAAATGGAATTGAAGACGCGTAATGGTGTTCTGCGTGATAGTTCATGTTCCAACACAAGAATTTCATTGGGATCGATACTATGCTACTCCTAGTATTCTCTTTTAAATCATCGGTATTTGGTCTTCCAACGTGCTCAGTTAACCTTATTGCGCGCATCACTGGTTCACCCAAAATTACTGGCAACCACCAATACCAAAACAAGCCCCAGAAATTCAAATAAAATGAACCTAAGATTAATAGTGAGTACAATGATACCATCATTCTAGCTTCACGAAATATTGTCTTTTGCTCAAGTTTTGGAATAAATTTTTTTTCTTCATCACTCAATCTACCTAGTATATGCAGATAAATCTCCGAAAACTTATTTTTCCAGTAAGGAAATGCTGAAATATACCAGATATATTTATAGACCGAGATTGGAAGTTCAATGAGCTCAGGATCTTTTCCTTTCAATTGTGTGTATGTGTGATGATCACAATGTTCATACCGAAAATGCTGATTTGGAAGCATTATCGAAAATCCACACAAATGACCAAAAATATCATTAAGTTTTCTTGTTTTGAAAGCTGTGTAATGACAACATTCATGCTGTAAAGAAAAATGATGTACTATAACCACGCCTTGTAAAAACATGGCGGGTATTAAAAGCCAAGTATCGTAAGAAAAATAAATCAATGAGCTTGTTAAGATTAATAGGCAAATCCAGAAAAATAACCTAACAAATGCTGGGCTGTTAGAGCGAACCATTAAAGATTTAAGTTCCTTTCTTGTTATTACTCCTTCCTCCATCGCTTGTGTAATTGGTGTTTTTACTTCGTAAGGCATTAAATCTTCCAGATTTTAGTTAAGAATTTTCATTGTAATATACATTTTGTTTAAAGTTTTGGTAGTAATTTTTTTAACTTTTTTATGGTGCTCGTCTTGTTTCGGAGGGAGTAAAGCCAAATTCTTTCTTATAATATTTTGAAAAAATTTGACGGCTCGCAAAGCCGCTTACAATTGAAATTTCAAATATTGATAGAGAGGTCTGCTCGATCAATTGACGTGCATGTAAAAGTCTGCGAGCGATATAGTATTTTTTGGGAGATTTCTTAAAATGTCTCGCAAATAATCTCTCTATTTGCCTGAGTGATAATCCTGCATTTACTGAAATAGTTTTTAAGGTTAGAGGATCCTCTAAATTATTCTCCATCATAGAAATTACTTTTTGAAGGCTTTTTGGAACATCACGTAATCGCTGAGCGTTACTTTTAGGCTGTTCGAGATCGCCTTTCCTAGTAAAGGTTATCATTAGATGGTCACAAACTCTATCTGCATGTTCTTCAGAACACTCTTTCTTAATAAAGTTAATTGTCATGTCTAAAGCTGCTGCTTCACCTGGACTGCTGGTAATATGATTTGAGGAAACAAACAATGCATCCTGAGCCAAAATATCTTGATTTCGTTCTCTAAATGCAGCCAATGTTGTCCAATGAACGGTACCTTTTCCGTTGGAAAGGATACCTGCGTCAGCCATTTTCCATCCAGCGGCGCCAACACCAAATGTTGGGATTTTATGATTATTACAAGTGCGCAAAATTCTTTTTAGCAAACCTTGAACGTCAAAAGGTGTCTTGAGCCCACAGCATAAGAATAAAGCAGAATTGTGAGCTTTTTTCTTAATGTCTTTTAGGGCGTCATGTAGGACATTTTGACAATCAATTTTTATTCCCGATTCTGACATTACAGGCCTGTCCGTGATTGAAATCAATTCATAATTAATAAGTAAATCTGGATATAGTTTATTTAGGGTATGCAATGGTTCTAAAATTGATCCTAATGATAAATATGAAAAACCTGGTACAAGTACTATTTTAATATTTCCGCGCATTCTGGATCCTAAATACATGCTAGATAAGCTTTAATGACGAATTGTATCAATATGATGGCGTTATTTATACCCCTTTTTGCACTCATAAGCTGTACATTTTTCCAAGTATTATTGTTCCTAGCCTTTTATGCAATTTAAATGTTGACGCAGATAAGAAGATTACAGACATTTATTTTGAAGCGATCGTTAAAAAAGGTGTTAGAGGTTTTGGTAAAATGTTAAATATATCTGATCTGCCAATAATTGATTTTCAGTCGAAAGACTATTTGACAAAACCTTTGGAGACTTTGGCAAAATTATCTCAAAAAATAAAAGTTGGTAAGAGTAAAAGAGGAATTGAAATTCTTGATTATGATTTGTGTCGAGACGCTATTTTAGACAGGAGGTTCGGGACAGGGCATCCAAAGCTAATGAAAGTTTTAGGACTAGAGGAAGGTCCAGCGTTAAGTTACAAAAAAAACTCTATTTCATTTCATGATAGGGGGGAAACCCGTAGAAGGTTACGTATACCTTTAACTAAATTAATGGGTCCCAAGGGTTCTGAACGGTTTAGAGACGATATAAAGTATGTAGTTAAGCAAACCTTTAGCGAAATATCAAAAAACAACGAAGTTGATATGATCAAGGCTTTATGTGATAAAATTCCCTCTAGAGTTTATTGTTATTGGATAAATGCGCCCCAAGCGGATGCTGATTTTGTTTCACGCACATCCCACATTGTTCAGCAAGTTCATACAAGGGACCCAAAAACTGCAAAAGAGGTGTCTATCGGATTCGAAGAGCTATTAGATTATGTAGATGAGCGAATAGCGATTAGCAGAAAAAAACTAGGTGATGATTTGTTGTCGGACCTCATTAGAGCCACTGATACTGGAGCGCTTAGTGATGATGAATTGCGAAATTGGGTTGTAAAGATGGCAGAAGCAAATACTGACAATTCTTCACATCAAATCGCAATTGCAATAATCGAATTGGCATCAAGGCCCAAAATTTGGAAAATGCTAGGAACTAAACCGAGGTTGGTTCCTCAGGCTTTGAGAGAAGTGATGCGATATCATCCCAGATCTTTATCTACCTCTCGCGAAACACTAGAAGATCTTGAGCTAGAAGGGTGTTTTATTCCCAAAGGCGAGGCGATTTTTCCTAATATCGCGGCGGCTCACTGGAATCCAAATTATTTTCCTAACCCAGATGTTTTTGATATAAATCGCCCTGAAAAACCAGCACATTTAAATTTTGGCGGTGGTATATTTTCGTGTATCGGTAGATTTGCTGTAACAATTGAAATTGAGGAAGTTATAACCTTTATGACGAGAGAATTCCCAAACTTTGAAGTGAAGAAATCACTATTTAGCCATTCACCAATGTTCACTTCGGTTGATGAACTGGTTGGACGTTTGACTTAATAAAAGCAAGATTTGTAGCCAAATCTTTTAGTTAATGGAAATAATTATGCGAGAAACAGTATTAGNAATTGCGGATAAGAACTATAGCTTGTGGCCCCTAGCTCCATGGCTCTGCATGAAAAAAGTGGGTATGCCGTTTACTGAAAAACTTATTCGTTTTGGTCGGCCTGATACTCGAGAAAAAATGCTTGACCATGCGCCGACTGGTCGTGTGCCGGCTCTAGTCCATAATGGTTTTAAGGTTTGGGACTCATTAGCAATTTGTGAGTATGTAAATGATCTGTTTCCTTCAGAGAATTTATGGCCGGATGATATACAATTGAGAGCGCAAGCACGAACATTTGCTGCGGAAATGCATGCCACTGGAGGAGCGTTCCCAGGTGCTCCTAGACACATTATCTATTCACTGGATACAAATGTTAGGCGACGTACTCAAAGAGTGAGGCCAAATGGTCAGGTTTTGGAGAGTGTTAATTATCTTGTTAAGCGCTGGCAAACTTTATTGAATCTTTATGGAGGATCTGNTGGGTTTTTGTTTAATCATTTTACTATCGCTGATGCNATGAGTGCACATTTAGTAAACAGATTTGTGACATATAATGTTAAATTACCAAATGATATTATAAATTATTGTGAAAACATGCGTAGCTTTTCTCCAATGGCCGAATGGATTAGGGGTGCGGAATCGGAGGATTGGACTCTTCCTTCCGCTGAGATTGACGTGTCAAAGATACAATAAATTGTATATTTTATGGGCGTCTTTCGTAAGATTTAACGCTATCATCAATATGATGAAATGGTTGCTTATCTTTCGTAAAAATAGCGATATCTGCCTTAAAAACAGAAGGATCATCAAAAGTACCAACTTTGATTATCATTGATCCAGGTCTTTTTGGGGATTTAGTTCCGATAGCGGTTCCGCATGCTTCACAAAAATATCGTTCAACTGGATTTTCAATATCAGTTCTTTTAAAGGACTTTGGTTCGCCCTTAGTAAATTGAAATTGATCTGTTGGTACGACAACTAATGTATTCGGATTTCCACCCGTAATGTATTGACACTCTCGACAATGGCATTGAATAGAAGATTGAATATCACCTGTTGAAATATAACGAATTTTCTTGCAGTAACATCCTCCTGAAATAGTCATATCTTTCCTCTCACCTTGATATTTGAAGTTACTTTTTATTTAAATTACACTCATAAAGTTTTCCTAAATTTGGAAAATTATCATCAATACCTGCTAAACGTAAACAATGCCAAGCTAATGCGTGATTGGATGAAGTAATTGGTATTTTAATTTTGTTTTCAAGTTTTTCTATAGTGTCCACTATCTTAACTGAAGTGCATGAAATAAATACTGCATCTACTTCCGAGAGTGATGTTAATTTTAACACTGCGTTTAAAAGACTTGTCTCATTAATTGCTGCTACTGTGGGATCATGATTTTCGTTAAAGGAACCAAAAATAGGAATATCGAAACCTTTTTCTTCCATAGATTTTTGCACTAACTCGTTAACCTCTCTCTCATAAGGGGTCAGGATGGCAATTCGCTTGGCTCCGAGTGCATTAAGAGCCGCCGCGGCTGCAAAAGCAGGATTAGTAGTTTTTGCAGTGGGTTTTGCTGCATTCAATAAACCTGCAATAACATGATCACCCAATACTACTGAAGCAGATGTGCAGCCATAAGCTACTACATCAAGATCGTCTCCGGGCAATATTAAATCAGCCGTTTGCGTAATTAATGGCTTCATATCTGACAAGGTTTTTGTAGTGATGGTGACAGAGTTCGCTATCCTTGCATGATAAAAATCAACGCCTGGACTGGTTAAGATTTTTCTGAATTCATGTTCTAAAGTGTAATCCGTAGATAGAACGACAACCCCAATCCTAGCACGTTTCCCAATCATTTTTTCTATCTGGAACGGTAGGTTTTCTATTACTATCGTTTTCTGAGGGTTACTTTTATTGGCGTTAGGGTTGTTCATAATAATCGCCTAAATTTAGTTTTATCTGTTTGCTTAATTACAGGGCGGCAATAATACCAATTTCCACGGTGAAATCAGGCGACGCAAGCTGAGGGGATTCCACACAAGCTCGCGTTG
This sequence comes from Paracoccaceae bacterium, assembly GCA_002712045.1. Taxonomy (GTDB): domain Bacteria; phylum Pseudomonadota; class Alphaproteobacteria; order Rhodobacterales; family Rhodobacteraceae. Next base: position 16,264 of record PARX01000011.1, on the reverse strand, counting down.
GTGCATTTCCACCTGAAGCCCAAGAATCCCATACTGCGTTCATTTCAGCAAAGTCATCCATACTGCATAACCAAATTGTAGCAGATAATGCTTTTGATTTATCGGTACCTGCCGTTTTTAACAATTCGTCAATTTGACTTAATATTGCTTTTGTTTGGTTTTCGACACTTTGACCAGGTGCAGAGAGAGCAACTTGTCCAGCCAAATATACGGTATCATTGTGAATTACACACTGGCTCATTCGATCATTAGTTTGAAGTCTTTTGATAGTCATTTTATCCTCTTTAAATATTAATTTTAAAAAATTGGTACAATTATTAACCTAAAAAGAACAGCCTTTTTTATAGGCCAATTCTATATGTTTTGCGCAATGGTCGTCCCCTAAATCGGTACCTCCTAATATAAGTAATTCTCTTTCATCAATTTTGTTGTAGTCGAAAATTCCAACATTTAAGCTGGTGTCAATAGCATTGTAGTAGTCTCTTTTTTCCAACTCTTTCTGAGTGTGTGCAGCAAGACTAATTAACAACCCTTTTTTTATATTATGAGAAGCTTCACCATAAGTCAGGCCGTAATTCCAGACCCGATCAACCCAGCCTTTCAACATTGCAGGCATACTCCACCACCACAGTGGAAAAATCATCACAACAGCTTCATTGTTGTTCAGTCGATTAAATTCAAACTGAACTTCTTGGGAGTAATTTAGCAAGTTACCATCATTGGGTTCATCTTTAATATTCAAGACTGGGTTAAAATTCTCTTTATAAAGGTCTACAAGTTCAACTTCATTGCCATTAGATATGGCTCCCTTGATAAATGAATTTGCAACTTGCGCTGTTAATGACTCTTCTCTTGGATGACAAAGGACAACAAGAATCTTCATAATTTTTACTCCAACTAGTAGATTTAATGTAATTGGGCCCTAGTTAAAAATCCTTCGATTTCTTCTTCTCCAAGTGCTTTTAATGCTTCAAGCGTATGTAGGCCCTTTATTAACACATATCTTTTATCACCTGATCTAACACGTATTGGAAGAATATTTTTACCTTCTAATATTCCTTCAGCAATTTCTGTTACTTTTAAAGGATCTAATTCCTTCATTTTTTTGACAGGAACATAGATCTCATTTATTTTAAATTTTTGCTTTTGTAACATTTTACACCTCTTACCTTAGAGAGTGATCTCAATTAATAATTAATGCAACTAAGTTTTTATTAGGTTAATTTCATATTTTAAAGCTTACTAAGCAGCTATATGAACTGATTTTTCCTTAATCGGAAGGTGAATAAGTGCTGCGAAAATAGCTAAGGCAATGTCAATTAACCAAACCGTGGTGTATTCACCTGTTATTTGGAAAAAATACCCACCAAGATAAGCGCCTAGAAATGCTCCAATGTTATGAGAAAACAAAGTTATTCCAAATAATGTTGCCAAATATTTTGGCCCAAACATTTTGCCAACTAATGCGGCAGTTGCTGGTACAGTTGAGAGATAAGTAAAGCCAAGGGCTGCAGAGAAAATTAAGACAGAAATTACATCCATGGGGCTTAGCAGGAACATAATTACTATTATTGCGCGAGCGCCATAAATATAAGACAAGAGTATTTTCATACTTCGATGAGTGATGTACCAACCAGCAAATAGGCTTCCAAGTATATTAAAAAACCCAATGATAGCTAAAGACCAGCCTGTTACCCCTACACTTAGTCCACAGGCAATTATAACTCCAGGCATGTGAGTAATAATAAAAGCCACATGAAAGCCGCAAACAAAAAATCCAGAGATAAGCAAGATGTAACTAGGAGTAGAAAAAGCTAAAGATAAGGTTTTTGAAAAGGTAAGATTTTCGCCACCTTGTTTTTTTGCCTGTTGGGATGGTTGAGACCTTAACATCCAGCACAATGGGATAGTTAAAACTAATAGAGCGCAAATTAGGAAAATGCTAGCTTGCCAGCCAAAATTTACGATCATCAAACCTGCGAGTGGTGCGAATAAGAATTGTCCGATTGAGCCTCCGGCGTTAACAATACCAAATGCGATGCCAGACTTTTCTGGAGGAACCAATTTGTTTACAGCAGACATTATGACTGGAAGGCCTGCGATACCTGCGCCACCAGCTGATAAAACTCCAATTGAGATTACCAGCATAAAGGGGGTTGTTGAAAACGGTATCAATAGACATCCCAATATAGAAATTAATATTCCTACTAGGAGGGTTCTACCTGAGCCATACCTGTCAGAAATTGCTCCACCTAACGGTGTAACTATACCAGTTATTAGTTGGCCAACCGCAAAGGCAAAGCTAATTTCAAGGTAATTAATAGTTGATGCGAGATTAATTCCATCTATTGACAATGGTATTGTCTGGCGACCGCCAAAAACAACCGATTGGATTACGCCAGCAGCGAATAATATGTAAAAATATTTTTTCATTAAATATCTACTCTATAGTGCTTCTCGTCCTTGCAGACTTGATCTGCAAGAGGAAAATTTGATTGCATGACATTTAATATTATGAGAAGTCATAAGGACTATGAATTTGTTTGATAAAGTACCATCTCCTAAGGCTCCAAAAATCTTGCAATTATTACAAGATTTTTCAAATGATCCAAGGCAAGGAAAGATTGATCTTGGCATAGGTGTTTACAAGGATGAGACGGGTATTACACCTGTTCTCGAAACAGTAAAAGCAGCAGAAAAAATATTAGTCTCTGAGCAGAAAACAAAAGCATACATCGGTTTGGCAGGTGATCCCATTTTTTGTGATTTAGCATCAAATTTAGTACTTGGTGATAAATTAGATTTAAAACGGGTAAATGTTATACAAACGCCTGGTGGAAGCAGCGCACTAAGAGTTCTTTATGATTTGGTTTTTGATGTGTCTCCTCAGTCAAAAATTTGGCTACCTACACCCACTTGGGATAATCATCCTCCAACTATAAAAGCTTCAGGTTTGGAATTTCGATACTATCGGTATTTTGACCCAAGTAGTCAGGCGATAAATTTTGAGCAAACAATAGAAGATTTTAAAAATGTTAGGCCCGGTGATGTGGTTTTGCTTCACGGTTGCTGCCATAATCCAACCGGAGTTAATTTTTCTAAATCACAGTGGGATATGGTTGCTCAGGTAGCTTTAGAAGTTGGGTTTCTACCTTTGGTTGATATAGCTTATCAAGGTTTTGGGGACGGACTTGATGAAGATGCTTACGGCGTTAGAAAGCTTATTGATCATCTTCCTGAATTGTTAATTGCTTCCTCTAGTTCAAAGAATTTTGCAATTTATCGTGATAGGGCTGGCGTCGCCATTACTTTATCTAAGAATGAAAAGGTTAGTAAAGCGTTAGGAGGACGGTTAAGAAATTTGGCTGGAACTAACTACTCAATGCCACCTGATCATGGGGCAGCCGTCGTAAGAACTATCTTATCTAATAAAACTTTAAAGTTGCAATGGTTAAGTGAGCTAAAAGAAATGCGTGAGCGAGTTCATAAGATTAGAGAGAACCTTAGTGTAGAATTAAGGAATCAAACAAATTCAACTAGATTTGATTTTTTAGCCGAGCAGTCTGGTATGTTTTCACTTATTGGCCTTTCAGGCTCTGAAATACGCCGCTTGAAGGACGAGAAAGCAATTTATATTGTCGATGATGGCAGGATTAATCTCGCAGGCTTGCGGTCTGCCGATATCACACGATTTGCAGTCGCAGTTCGTGAGGTAATTTCTTAAAAAAGAGAGAGTACAATGCCTTATACTGTTGGCGAAATTACTATAAAATCCTTGATCGCTAATAAAATTGATCAGTTGTATTGCCTTCCAGGTGTTCAAAATGATGATTTTTTTGATGTTTTGTATGACAACAGTCATTCTGTGACGCCAATTCATACTAGACATGAACAGGGTGCCGCTTACATGGCACTTGGTGCTGCAATGGCGACTGGAAAAACACAAGCTTTTTCAGTTGTTCCTGGACCAGGTTTTTTGAATTCGACGGCCGCATTGTCTACAGCTTATGCTGTGAATGCTCCTGTAGTTGCCTTGATTGGTCAAATCCCTCTGGGGGCAATTGGAAAAGGATTTGGGCTTCTTCATGAGATTCCAGATCAGTTATCTGTTTTAAAGAGTCTAACGAAATATGCAGAAAGAATTGATGATGCTGATNGCGCTGCCTCGATATTAAAAAATGCATTTTCAAAAGTACGATCTGGAAGGCCGCGACCTGTGGGTGTTGAGGTTCCTGTTAATATGTGGAATTCCAAGGTAGATAATATTAACGATGATTTGATTGGGCACCCAGAAGATCAACCTTGCGTTGATACTGATAAATTAGAAAAAGCGTTATCTGTTCTAANTCAGTCCTCTAATCCGATAATAGTAATTGGAGGTGGTGCACAAGACTATGGTAATGAAATAAAACAAATTTCAGATGGTCTCTCCGCGCCAGTTGTAATATTTAGGAATGGTCAAGGCGTAATTGATGGATCTAGTGATCTCAGTGTAACGTTACCGGCGGGCCGGGAGCTCTGGGGTAAATGTGACGTGGTATTAGCCTTGGGAACACGATGTCAAACTGCGCAAATGCAGTGGGGTGTTGATGACAAGATGCAAATTATTCATGTCGATATTGATGAAGAAGAGATCGGAAGGATAACAGAACCTTCATTCGGCATTAATGCTGATTTAAAAGATGTATTGCCCCTGTTATTGAAAGGCATTGAAGGAAAAGAAAAAAATCGTAACGATTGGCTAGAAGTTGTAAAAAATACAAAACATAAATATGCGAAGCTGTTTGAAGAGAAATTATCACCCCAGCTNGCTTGGCTGAATGCTATTCGTGCCGAATTGCCAAAAGATGGTATTTTTGTTGATGAGTTAACTCAAGTTGGATATGTTTCTAGATTTGCTTTTCAGAGTTACCTGCCTAGAACGTTTCTTTCTACTGGGTATCAGGGAACTTTAGGGTGGGGTTTTGCGTCAGCTCTGGGCGCTGCGCACGCTCGACGTGATGTACCTGTAGTTTCCATATCGGGGGATGGAGGGGCTCTTTATACAATCAGCGAATTAGCTACTGCATCACGTCATAATATCCCAATAACTGCTGTAATATTTAATGATAATGCCTTTGGTAATGTAAGGCGGTTTCAAATTGAAAAGTATAATAATCGTCCAATAGCTTCTGATCTCAAAAGTCCTGATTTTGCATCGTTAGCTGAAAGCTTTGGTGTTAAGGGCATGCGAGCCAAAACTCCTGAAGAATTACGGTTTTGTTTGAGAAGTAGTTTTAAGACTTCTGAACCAACCGTGATTGAAGTTCCAGTTGGTGATTTTCCATCTCCGTGGGATTTTATATTGATGCCGAAGATTAGGGGCTAGAGATAGTAAGAAGGCTGTGTTTATGAAAAAAATAAAATTGTTGGCAATATCTGGGTCTTTACGTAAAGCATCTAAAAATACTGCTCTTTTAAAGGAAGCGATCAATTTATTTGGTGAATGTAATTATGAGTTTGGTGATTTAAATTTACCTCTTTATAATGGGGATCTGGAAGACAAAATTGGCTTACCAAAAGAGGTAACAAAATTGGTAAACCAAATAAAGAAATGTGATGCATTATTAATAGCGACCCCAGAATACAACAAAATGATCCCTGGTGTTCTGAAAAATGCTCTTGATTGGATTAGTCGTCACAAACCACAGCCATTGGCAGGAAAGCCCTTAGCTTTAGTTTCCACCGCTGGGCGCTCAGGTGGTGAGGTTTCGCAGATTACGATGAAGCATGCTTTAGGTAGCTTTAATACAAGGTTTTTGCAGGGTGGAGCTTTCATTGTACCATTTGCCGATAAAGCTTTTGATAAAAATGGTCAATTGATTGACGAAAATCAACAAGAGAGCCTTAAACTGCTTATGGGCCGGTTGCGAAAAGAAATATCCTTTGTAAACTAATGTTGGCTTGGAGCGGTCTAAACTATNTGGAAATAGGAGCTATTTGATGANTTTTGATGCTATTATTATTGGGGCTGGAGTTATAGGTGCTGCATTAGCTTTGGAACTTTCAAAAGCTGGCTTTAAGACACTGAATGTAGATAAAAATCATGATGCCGGGATGGGATCAACATCGGGCTCATGTGCTATTGTTAGGGTGCATTATTCAACACTAGATGGTTCTGCATTGGCCTATGAAGGCTATTTTGATTGGAAAAATTGGAGTGATTATCTGGGAGTAGAGGATACTCTTGGTAACGCTACATTCATAGAGTGTGGATGTCTTGTGATGAAGACTGAGCAAAACGGATTTATGAAAAAGCATAAGTCTATTTGTGATGAGTTGAGGATTCCTTATGAGGAATGGGGTAGTAAACTAATTAAGGAAAAATTACCTATTTATAGTCAGGATAGTTATTCGCCAGCTAAAAGAATTGATGATAAGGATTTTGGTAAATCAAATGGCTCGCTTGTTAATTCGGGAGTTTTCTTTCCTACTGCTGGTTATGTTACAGATCCACAGTTGTCTGCTCATAATTTAAAAGTAGCTGCTGAAAAACATGGTGCAAGATTTAAGTTTGGTACAGAAGTAACTGATATAAATAAGAAAAATAATAAAGTAGTAGGTATAAATACCTCTAATGGCGACGTAGTAAACGCTCCAATTGTTATTAATGTGGCGGGTCCAGCCAGCTTCAAAATAAACAAGATGGCAGGTGTAGAGAATGAGATGAATATCAAAACTCGGCCACTTAGGCAGGAAGTTGTCCACGTTCCACAACCAAAGGGTTTTGATTTTGAAAATAATGGTTTTGTCGTGTCTGATAGTGACATCTCATGTTATGTCAGGCCCGAGCATGGTGGAAATATTTTGATTGGCTCAGAAGATCCAGAGTGTGATATTAGAGAATTTGTTGATGATGATGATGATTTTAACAGAGAATTTACTGAACAGTGGGATAATCAAGCTTTACGGTANGCTCAAAGGGTGCCTAGTTTGGGAATTCCATCTAGGAAACGGGGTGTAGTCGAGCTATATGATGCTTCAGANGACTGGATACCCATTTACGATAAATCAAGTTTAAATGGCTTTTACATGGCGTGTGGAACTAGTGGAAACCAATATAAGAATGCGACCGTNGCTGCAAGAATGATGGTCGGCTTGATANAGTATTGTGAGGCTGGAAATAATCATGATGAAAAGCCATTTAAGTACCATTTAACTAAATTAGATAGAGAATTAGATGTTGGTTTTTTTTCACGCCTCCGAAAANTCAACCCAGAGAGTTCAAATTCTGTACTTGGTTGAAATGCTAATCCTTAAAAGTTTTGATNTTTGATCTGAGTCTAAGTTAACTGTTATTTTAAAATTGACAGTTTTGGTATAAGATTGATTAGTTATAATATTTGTTATTAATCGGTTTAGGAGACAGAATGCCTAATAAAAAAGCCCCATTATTTTATGAAATTATTGAGCAAAGAAGAAGTACCAGAAAATTTGAACCTGGTAGAAAAGTATCAAAAGCTACCTTAAANAGAATAATAGAATGTGGGAGGTGGGCGCCCTCTGGGGCCAATGTGCAGTGCTGGGATTTTATCGTTATTAACGAACCGAACATGATTGAGAAAGTAACCGAAGTTTTTTTAAGACAAGCGCAGAGATTAGTAGATCACGCTAAGGGTTTTCCAGCTGTCAAAAAGACTTATCTAGCAAATACTGTGGCGATTGTAATTGTANTGGGTGATCCAAGGTGGAAAGTNTGCTTTCCTCATTCTACCAATGATGAATGGGTTGAGGAATATACTGAAAATAATGAGGCAATATTTTTATGTTCATTGGGGGCAGCTATTCAAAATATTCAACTAGGGGTGACTGCTGAGGGGCTTACATCATCTTGGTTGTCGGGTGGGGGTGAAAGCACAACTAATCAGGAGTTGTCTAAACTATTGAATTACCCAGATTGGATGACTGCTTATGGTACTATCCCAATAGGATATCCCATTGCGAGCCAAGATAGAAGATATCGTCGTCCTTTGGAGCAACTTATTCACTGGAATGGTTATAATTCTTCAAAATATCGCAAGAATAGTCAAATTGATTTTTATGAGAGCACATTGAGACCATTTGCCATGTACAGAGATAATGAGCTGATGACAGATTGGAAGGATATGAATGAAAAGCTTGGTGTTTGGGCTGAAGCATTTGTTGGCAAGGAAACAAATCCTTCCGGTGAATTAGAGCCAAAAGCTGACTTTTCAAAACCTAGGGCGATTGGTCCGGCGACTAAAAGAAGAAAAAAGGATCTATAATAAGATATAAAGCACTGAACTATATAACAAAATCAAAATGTTTTAAGACTGGAGAGAGTATTTCCCAGGTGCCTTTGAAATTTGATTCAACAACAAAGCTATCGCCAGTTTTAACGATTTTTGACGGACTTCCATCGTCTGGCGTGATCTTAATTTTTCCTTTTANCATGTGAACAAATTCATAAGAGCTATAAGTCGCGTGATAAGTACCGGNAGTTGCCTCCCAAATCCCAGAAATCATTTTATTTTCTCTATTTGTATGAAGAATTTGGGTTNTCATAGTTGGATTTCCTGAAATTGGCACCCATCCTTCTAAGTCATTCGTGTCTATTTCCGAATTTTTTATTTCATTAAACAGAGTAATCATTATTTAACCTTTCGAGTCGTCGATATAGAAAATAGTTATGTTTCCACTTTAAATGCTTGTCACCAGCAAAATAAAGAGATGATGTTTAATTGTACAATATTTTCTTATTGTTTTAAATCCTGTTATCGTTATCACTCTCATATANTTATTTTTATCAGGTTAAGTGTTTGGAACATTATGATTACGTGATAGTTGGTGCTGGTTCTGCAGGGTCAGTTTTAGCAAATCGNTTATCCNAAAATAATAAACATAAAGTNTTAATTCTTGAAGCAGGNGGNAATGACTCAAGTTTTTGGATTAGAATGCCCATAGGGTATGGTAAAATATATTATGACACTCGTTTTAATTGGAAATTTGAAACAGAGCCCGAGCAAAACTTAGACTCAAATAGAATGTATTGGCCTCGAGGAAAAGTGCTTGGTGGTTCGAGCTCCATTAATGCGATGGTATACGTCAGAGGGCATCCAAATGATTATAATGATTGGGCAAAATCTAGTCCTGGATGGGATTGGGAGCATATGGCTCCAATTTTTAAAAAAATGGAANACTGGACAGGAGTAAAGNACGAATTAAGAGGCCANGGAGGGCCNTTAACNGTNAGAGATATATCAAANGATGTTCATCCNCTTTGTCANNCATACCTCGATGCTGCTGGTCAGGCNGGGNTANCTTTNAATTCTGACTATAATGCNNAGNATATGGAAGGAGCGGCACTTTATCAAATTACNACGAAGAATGGGTTTAGAGCGTCNGCCTCAAGAGCATATCTTCATCCTGTCAAAAAACGAAGNAACCTTACTCTAAGTTTANAAAGCCACGTCACTAAAGTTCTATTTGATGGGAAGCGAGCTGTGGGCATCGAATATATTAAAGGCAACAAAAAATATAATGTTAAAATCTCGTCGGAAGTTATTTTGTGTGGTGGAGCGATCAATTCGCCACAGTTGTTGCAATTGTCGGGTGTTGGGCCTCAGGCTCTGCTTAAGAATTTTGACATCCCTGTAATTTCTGATTCAGCGAATGTCGGTGAAAATTTGCAAGATCACATGGGTGCAAGCATTTATTACAAATCAAAAGTCCCAACCTTAAATCAATCTTTGGGAAGTTTTTTGGGTAAATTAAATGTTGGAATTAATTATGTTCTTAGAAGAAAAGGACCATTATCATTAAGTGTAAATCAGGGTGGAGGTTTTGTAAGAGCTCAAAAAGGCTCCTTGTTTCCAGATACTCAGATTTATTTCTCACCAGTTAGCTATACTCGTGCTCCATCTGGAACTAGGCCTTTGATGAGCCCAGACCCGTTCCCAGGTTTTCTTTTAGGTTTTAACCCATGTAAGCCTACGAGTAGGGGCTTTGTTAAGATTAAATCAAAAGATCCTCTAGAAGCTCCAATGATGTATGGGAATTATTTATCTACTAATCATGATCGCTTATTAATGCGAGACGGCATGAAATTAATGAGAAAGATAGGACAGACACCAGCATTACAATCAATTATTGAATCTGAATTATCACCTGGCGCAGAGGTTAAGACTGATGAAGATTTTGATGAATTTGTTCGGGCCAATTCTTGGACTGTTTATCATCAATGCGGGACATGTCGGATGGGAACTGATCCAAAAAAATCTGTTGTTGATGAAAGGTTAAAGGTTCACGGGATAATTGGCTTAAGGGTAGTTGACGCATCAATATTTCCTTCTGTTCCTACTGGTAACACTAATGGTCCCACAATTGCTGTAGCTGAAAATGCAGCTAGTATGATAATTGAAGATGCAGCAGCTTTGGAGAAAGTTCATGAAAATTAAAAAATTAGAAACTTTTTCAAATAATTTTGTTGGATTTGTTAAGTTAACGGTGGAAGATGGCTCATTTGGATGGGGCCAGTTATCTACTTATCATTCTGATATAACTGCAAAAATCTTTCATCGACAAGTTGCTCCATGGGCTATTGGAAAGGATATTGATGACTTGGATAGACTGCTGGATTTAATCACTGAAAGGGAGCATAAATTTCCAGGCTCTTACCTTCGCCGGGCAATGTCGGGATTAGATACCTCAATATGGGATCTGAGAGGTCGTGTAGCTTCTAAGTCAGTTACTGAATTATTGGGTGGGTCACCAGGAAAATTAAGAGCTTATGCGTCTTCAATGAAACGCGATATTACTCCTAAAGAAGAGGCTCAAAGATTAAAGATATTAAGAGACGAGAAAGGGTTTGATGCGTTTAAGGTTCGGGCTGGTGCTGAGGTTGGGCGAGATAGTGATGAATGGCCGGGCCGAACTGAAGAAATAATTCCTACAATTAGGAAAGAACTGGGTGCCGATGTAGATTTATTGATTGATGCAAATAGTTGTTACTCTCCTAAGAGAGCGATTGAGATTGGTCATATTCTTGAGGACTGTAATTTTTGTCATTTTGAGGAACCATGCCCTTATTGGGAATTAGAGCAGACAAAAAAGGTTACGGATGCGCTTACTCTTGATGTTACTGGTGGCGAACAAGATTGTGATCTACCAACCTGGCGCCGTATGATAGAAATGAGAGCAGTAGACATCATTCAGCCCGATATTTTATATCTTGGTGGAATAAATAGGACATTAAGAGTCGTAGAAATGGCCAATAATGCAAATATTCCAGTTACCCCACATTGTGCCAACTTGTCATTAGTTACGTTATTCACAATGCATTTATTGAGAGCAATAAAAGGGGGCGGGAAATATCTAGAGTTTTCGATTGAAGGGGTGGATTATTACCCCTGGCAGGAAGATCTATTTTTAAATAGTCCTTTTAATATTGAAGATGGGATGGTGGAAGTCTTTGACTCTCCAGGGTGGGGGGTTGAAATTAATCCATCTTGGCTTGAAAGTTCCGATTACGAAAAGAGTGAGATATGACGGTAGTATGTTAAAGATGTTTTAGACTTTATTTTAAGATATTTTGAAAGGCGTTAACGCTTTAAGCTTAATGCGTATTTAAGGATAAAAAAATGTATGCAACAATATTGATAGAAAAATCAGGCGGCTGGTTAGATATTTGCTTAAATCGTCCAACTTTCAGAAATGCATTATCAACTGAAATGGTTAAAGAGTTACTTGAGGTTTTGGAAACAACAAAAAAAGAAAGTAGTATTCGAGGTATAACCTTACGTGGTAAAGACAATGTTTTTTGTGCCGGTGGCGATTTAAAAGGTTTTAAAACTGTTTTTCAGAACCCAAATACAGATCGAAGTGAGATTGAAAATGCAAGTATTGAAATTGGAGAATTACTTCATGTTTTAAACACTATGCCTCAAGTCGTAGTAACTTTTGTAGAAGGAGCTGCGGTGGCTGGAGGAATGGGTTTAATGAGTTGTGGCGACGTAGTAATTTCAACCAAAAAAGCTTTATTTGCATTAACTGAGACGACTTTGGGTATTCCTCCGGCGCAAATAGCACCTTTTGTAATGGCACGGATTGGTCTTTCTGCGTGTAGAAGATTAATGCTTACTGCTGCTCGTTTTGATGGTGANGAGGCCCTTCGTTTAGGCTTAGCTGATTTTTTGGTTGAAAATGAATCTGANTTTGAAGGTTTTCTAAANNATTTNAAAAAAGATATTTTCAAAGCTGCGCCCAAAGCAAATGCAAAAACNAAAAAATTGCTCTTTGATTCANTTNATTTAAGTGTNNANGATTTNCGAACTCATGGAGCGCAAGTNTTTACAGATTGTATGTTGGATGANGAAGGNCTCGAGGGCATTGCTAGTTTTATAGAAAAACGTAAGCCACGGTGGTCTATCTAGCATGATTTCCTATCTTTTGCGCATACTTAATGGTTTAAAAGCTCTATGGAGAGTTAATTAATGCAACAGGCATTTGATTTTAAGCTTGAGTGTGAATGTTTATTTGANGTTTTAAAGGATTTAAATNACCGTGANTTCAAGCAAAAAACCCAATTTAAGAATTGGACAATAGAAGATATTTTGGGCCATTTACATCTTTTTAATGTCGCAGCGGACATTACGCTTGAGTGCGGTCAAAAATTCGATGCGTTTTTTGCGAATATCACCAAAGAACTTAATAGCGGGAAATCATTGCTTCAGGCACAATACCCATGGCTTAATGGATTATCTGGAAGAGCATTATATGAAACCTGGATAGAGGGGTCATATCAAACTGCAAAAAATTATGCTAAGGCTGATCCAAAAATGAGAGTAAAATGGGCGGGCCCTGATATGTCAGCTCGCTCATCGATTACTGCGCGTCAAATGGAAACATGGGCGCACGGTCACGAAATATTTGATGTTTTGGGAGTTGAACGGACTGAAACTGATCGTATCAAAAATATTGTGTTCTTGGGAGTAAATACTTTTGGTTGGAGCTATGTGGTAAATAAAAAGGTTGTGCCAGAGAATATGCCTTACTTATTATTAACAGCACCATCGGGAGATTTGTGGGAGTTTGGGGATAAGAATGACGAAGAGATAATATCTGGGGAAGCAGTGAGCTTTGCCCAGGTAGTCACTCAAACAAGATCATTTTATGATGTAAACTTAGAAGTTAAAGGGCGGGTGGCTGCTGAATGGATGAACATAGCGCAGTGCTTTGCGGGAAGCCCTGAGAAACCGCCGTTAAAAGGAATGAGGTTTATTCAATGACTCAAAGCCGTTAAGAAATAATGATCATTTAAAAGCGACCTCAATGTCGCTAAAGGACGAGAAAGATTTCTAAATATAAGAACTCTGTTATCTCTTATCAAATCATCAGGTATTTATGAAAAACAGTGATACTCATCCTCAAAGTTCGTCAGGTTTAGACCTTGTCCGCTCGAATATTACTTGTCTCGTAGCCGTTGCTCTCTTTGCTTTTACCTTCCCTGCTTCAGATCTTTTACTAGAAGACTGGGGAGTATTATCAGTGATTGTATTTAGAAATATTTCTGCCTTTCTACTTTTACTTCTTATGTGGATTGTTAGTGAAGGATTTAAGCCGTTAAAGAGTGCAGATTGGCTTAAAGGTCTATGGGTTGGTGGAATTGGATTTGGAATAGGCTCTGTATTAATGATAATGACAATCTACTTCACTTCACCGGTGATTGCAGCCCTAACCGCTGCCATGATGCCTGTTGCAGGCGTAATATTGGAAGTTTTATTTGACGGTAGAAAATTAAAACGATGGTTTTTAGCTGGATTTTTTCTTGTACTTATTGGTGGTTTTTTCGCGACTGGGGTGAATTTTACTGAAGCTAGATTTGGATTTGGAGCATTGATAGGAATCTTGGGCGCAATTCTATATGCTTGGGGTTCAAGGGCTACTGTAAAAAGCTTACCACTTCTTACTTCATTGGGCCAGACGACAGTAACAAGTTTTGGGATGACGTTATTTGGTATCGGATTTTATTTAATTGCATTATTATTTGGTCTGCCTGGGACTATTATACCAGAGGTAACGAATAACCATGTTATTTTAATTCTTATAACTGGATGGGTCTCTTTATCTATATCTCAATATTTATGGATAAAAGGTGTAGGTGGAATCGGCATAGGTATTGCTTCGTTCCATTTAAATGGCGCTCCATTTTTCGTAATGCTGATTTTACTTATTTTAGGGGGGGATTGGAATTGGCAACAGGCATTTGGGGCGCTGATACTCGTTTCTGGAGTAATGATTTCTCAAAAAAGATAGTAGGAATAAAATATTATATTCCTACTTAAATATTAATCTTATTTTGCTATAACATTAACGTTAACAGGTATTTTATCTCCAACCAAATAACTATTGTAGGAATAGCTCGTGCCTAGAGCGCCATGAAAGTCATAAGTTATTCTATAATTCTTCAAACGCGTCGAGTTAACTTCTTTTTTCTCCATTGTGCACGTTTGAACTGTTCTAAAGCCAATAATTTGATTTCCAGAATTGTTATTGTTTGCACCTATTAAGCCACCTGCAATTGCGCCGACGGCAGCACCTCCGTCTTCACCGGTTATAACTTTACCACTTACTCCTCCAAGGATCATTCCAAGCAAGACATTGCCAGAGTTATTATTGTTTTGATTTGTGTTTCCGTAAATTGGCACTTCTTCATCTCTGCAAATCTTAATTGGCGAGTATTCAGTTATTGTTTCATAGTTTTCCTCAATTTGAACCACTTTCGCAAACAGCTCACTAGCAAAAGTATTTGTTGTTGATAAAAACAGCACGCCAAACACTATAAAGATTTTTTTCATTGTATGGACCTTTCCAGATCTATTAAATGGACATTAATTGATAGTTTATCCAAAATTTTGTTTCTGCTTGAAATAATTATAGAATTTTTACTAATTAAATCAACAATAGGCCATTGTTATCTGATAACATGCCTTAATTTTATGGTTAATTATAAATTTGGTCTATTTGACCCTGTGTCATACCATCCACTTGCTGCAATCTCATATGCTAATCCTGCTTGAAAAACATCTTCATCACAATACGTCCTTCCAACAATTTGAATTCCTGTAGGAACGCCATTAGATGCCCTTCCTGACGGCACAGTCAAGACTGGGCAACGACTCATTGTGTTAAATGGTGTGGTCATACACCAACCAAGCATTTTGTTTACTTCCTTATTATTTATTTCTAAATTATCTTTTGTTGGATCAAATTCTGCGGGTACTGCTGGGATTGCTGTAGTAGGACAAATCAATACATTGTATCTTTCTAAAATTGGTCCCAGGGTTTCATACATTTTATACGCAACGTCTAATGAACCCAGAAAATCACGTGGAGTACTGTTTAATGACTCTTCTGCAAAGGCTTTTGCATACGTCGTAAGCTTTTCTCCATGTTGCTCCAATTCATCTTGCATTGCTGCACCAAATATATGTCCAAGGTATGCAAGCCCGGCGTCCAATGTCTCAGGACCCCAACCTAGATCAACTTCCTCTACTGTCGCTCCTAATGATTTGAAAATTTCTAAAGATTCTAAGGTATTTTTTTCAACTTCAGCATCGACTTCAAAACATCCAAGATTTGGTGAGTAGGCAATTTTCCAGTTTTTAATAGGATTGTATTTATACGGTAAAGTTAATTTAGGTCGCAAAGTTGCTATGTCTCGAGGGCTTGGGCCACACATTACATTTTGTAGTCGAATAGCATCTTTAACAGATCTAGCCAAAGGGCCAGTATGACAATAAAAATCGAGGTTAAATATAGCTTCTTCAGGATTTCGACCATATGGTGGTTTGTAGCCAACAAGCCCACATGTTGAAGCAGGAATTCTGATTGAACCACCAATATCTGAACCTGTGCAAATTGTTGATGTTCCGGCTGCTAACGAAGCAGAGGAACCTCCTGATGAGCCACCTGACGTAAATTCAGTGTTCCATGGGTTTCTAGTTACTCCCCACAGTCTCGACCATGTAAATCCTGCACACGAAAATTCTGGGGTGGCTGTGCGCGCATGAACTATTGCTCCAGCATCAATAACGCGTTGATTTACAGGAGAGGTATCTTCGGCGATGTAATCTTTATAAATTAATGAGCCTTTTGAAAGGGGTTGACCAATAATTCCAGATTCATCTTTCACTCCAATAGGTAGTCCTTCAAGTTCTCCCGTTTCCTCGTTACTCGCATATTTTTTTTCTGCTATTTTAGCGGC
>PARX01000010.1:13752-39337 GCA_002712045.1 Paracoccaceae bacterium | reverse complement strand
CGATATATTTGCTCATTAAAAATATCACATGACAATTATAATTGCCAAGTAATGAGGTAACCTTTTAAAAATTCACCCAGTTTATTCTTACACCAATTTCCTTCATGAATTTAGTTAAATTTTCAACAGAAATAGATACAGTACGGTCATTAACTAACGGATGAGCGTAGAGTAATTTACACTCACGCAATTTCAATTGCATAAATAACTCTACTGAATTCTTAACACCAGTTATCATTGAAAATGGTGTAACCGCACCGGGTCTTACCCCAAGTTCATCAAACAACCGATCACTCGAACCAAAAGATAATCTTTTACAATTGATTAAGTTAGCTATCATTTTCAAATCAATTTTTGTATCCTGAGACACTACCAAAAGTATGCTTTTTTTCTTTGCGTCTCTCAAAAACAAGTTCTTTATGTGCCCCCCACCATCTGCTGAAGATAAGAAAAGTTTTTCAACCTTTTTAGACTCTGCCACAGTTTTCACAGCCTCATGCTCAAAAACTTCAAAAGCGATGCCAAGTTCTCGAAATTTCTGAATTAAGTAGTCAGAAGAAACGGGTAAACTTGCTTGGAATTTCGAAGAAGCGTCAATCACGATTTATCAATCTCACTACTATTTTGCAGAATAAAGAAATTCAATAGCATCCTCGAGACGATCATCACCCCAAAAAATTTCATCTAAAACTTGAAATGATGGCGCCCCAAAAATACCGCTTGCTCGGGCTTCTTTGGTGTTTTCTCTATAATTTTTAGAAATCTCTTCAGATTGGGATCGAAGCATTAAATCATTGAAATCCTTTTTTAAGATACTAGAAGTTTTTCTTAAATTTTCTTCTGAACCCGCCTCTAATCGATCAATAAACCAAAGTCTGTAGGTGGTTTTTAAATACTCTAAATACCATCCTTCCTTTGCAGCCAGAACCCCCACTAAGTTTGCTTGGTCAAATTCCTTTAAAGGATATGGTGCTGGAGTTTTTGGCACAGATAGATCATATTTTAATGACCGACGTTCAATATCTCTCCACATATAATTAACCTTTTCAAGTTTAGACAACGGAAAAGGTATGTTTCCCATCTCTTTCATTATTTCTCGCACGCTAAATGGCTTAATAACGACGTCTATACTTTNTTTCTGTATAACATCNATAATCCTTTGNGACGTAAGATANGTGTAGGTACTNCCAATAGAGATCCAACAAGTTAAGCTTTTATTCATTAACAAACTCCTTTTTCTTACAAAATTACGATGAAAAAACTACAAATAAAGATCCAACAACTATTATGGAAACAAGCAAGCGCAGGGTAACATATTCTTTGGTATTTACTTCCAAAAAGTATAACCAATAATCCACCAGTAAAAGTGCGACTAAAAGGAAAATCAAAACTAATTGAAACGGTATAATTTTAAGCCAAAAATATGAGAAAAAAGTAAGCAACGTGAGACCATTGCTTATGATCATTAAAGCATTACGCTTTTTTCCAGCTAGATTTACTGAAATACCCCAAAAAGACCCAGCAATAAACACGACAATAACAAGCCCATAAACATCAATTACCTTTTGAACATCACCAATTAAAGGTAATCTTTCTAAATCCCAATACATCAAAATTGCAGCAAAAACAAATGGAACAGCCCCAGCAAAAGTCAAAACGGAAGCAGTCGAAAATCTTTTAAAGGCAGATATCAAAAACATATCGAAATACCTAAATCATGAACCGTAAAACAATCAAGATATTTTACATTAAAATCCTACTCACTCAGATAAGTATTAGAGCACTTATTATTTGTGATGAGAAAGTGGGGTTGACTAGACTTAAACAAAAATAGTTAATAATCGGCTAATATATACAAAGATATTTGAAAAAACAAAGGGCGCCAAAATGTATATTGAACCGTTTGGTATCGAAATGTGGATGAACGAGTTTGAAGACCACTGTAAATACAATCTTGCAGAAACATGCATAAAATCAATGACTATCTCAGAGCTATTAACTCTTTCTGGGCGTAACGAAAATATCACTGAAGAACTTTCAAAGATGAAAATGACGTATGGTGAAATAACGGGCTCGAAACGTCTTCGGTCTCAAATAGCCTCTTTATTCACAAAACAAACATCTGAAAACGTTATGGTAACCCATGGCGCGATAGGAGCAAATTCATTAGTTTACAATAGCCTAGTTAGTAAAGGTGATAAAGTGGTTTCAATTTTACCAACTTATCAACAACATTACTCGATACCTGCAAGTCTTGGTGCCGATTTACACATATTAAAAATCGAACCAGAGAATAATTTCTTACCTGATTTATCTAAATTAAAACAACTAATTAAAGATAATACCAAACTTATTGCTTTAAATAATCCTAACAACCCAACTGGGTCATTAATGGGTAAAGAAATGTTAACAGAAATAGTAAGCTATGCTAGGTCCTGCGGGGCATTTATCGTTTGTGATGAGGTATATAGAGGGACAAATCAAAGTGACCCAGAGTATGGCGCTTCAATCGCAGATTTATATGAAAAAGGAATTAGCACTGGTAGCATGTCAAAAACATATTCTTTAGCTGGCTTAAGATTAGGATGGATAACAGCTAATCCAGAAATTCTTCANAACGTATTTATACATCGAGATTATAATACAATCAGTGTAGGAATGTTGGACGATTATTTCGCNGCAATTGCGCTAGAAAGTAGAGAGAAAATAGCCATTCGAAATACAAAAATAATAAGAGATAATCTCTCTATCTTAGATAACTGGGTAAGTAACGAACCAAATATATCATATATAAAACCAAAGGCTGGAACAACAGCATTACTAAAGTATGACTTTGACATCCCATCGAGAGATTTTTGCATCGAATTGCTTGAGAAAACCGGAGTGTTATTTGCACCTGGCATCGCGATGGAAATGGAGGGATGGGTTCGAATTGGTTATGCAAATGATCCAAAAATTCTTTCAGAAGGTCTTAGTAAAGTAAGTGAATACCTTCACACCTTCAAATAATCTTTTATTTAGGGTAGTTCTAGTTTTTCCGCCTCAACCAAGCATATGCAACAAATATTATTGCTACAGATACGATCGCTTGGGGGGTAAGTGCNTCTACTANTGCACTCAAATTATTTACAACNGACAAAATAAATGTGCCAGAATCNCCCCCCAGCAGAAGATATATTACCAATATAAGGGATATCAGTGCTAGTCCAGTTTGAGAAACTGTCATAAACAATGCTGTTATCTTCTTTAAAAGATCGCTAAACCGATCCATCAGTTATATCTCGTTCTGCTGAGGGGAGTTAAATAGAATAATTATCTATTAAATAGCCAAAGCACTACACCGAGTGAGATCAAGCCGGCTAGACCAGCGCTTCCCAATTCAGCTACAAGGCCAGTAATGTTACCAACAACATTACCAAGAAACGCCATGTTAGACGCTCCAACCAAAAGTTGTGCTACTATTGCTAATGCTAGAAGTCCTATGCCTAACGCTGTAATACTTCCAACTGCTTTTGTTGCTTTTTCAATCATTTTCTGCTTCCTCTTATGTTGCTGTCATATCTTTGACAGTGTGATTTGGACAAAATAGGCAAAAATCCGCTCAGTCAACTAAATGTTGTGTGTTTTTTTAAAAAACATCAAAATACGCACTAAAATTACTAANAAATAACAAAATTTGTAATAAAATTTTCCTAACTAGTGATTTATTGTGTAAATTTCCCACACTTTTTATCAGAACTATTGGCCACAAAAATAAATATTTTTATACATTAACTACAGATTCTAATAAAAATGATAAATAAAGAACTTCCTTGAACCCAAATCAATCAAGATAAAATATCTAAAAATAATTTACCGCCGTATATCAAAAAACCAAGCCCGACGAGAAGATTTATTGATTTATAAAGCTTATTATAAGCCTTTGCGGCGACATGAGAAGAAAAGATTACTGCATAAGCTGAATGTCCAGCAAAAGATGCAAAACTTGATAAAANAGAAAATAATAATATGTTCGTAAAATTTTGNGTCACTATAGGAAAAAGTGAGATTACTGCCAAAAAAGTCGTTAAAACTTTAGGATTAGTTATCATNATAANAAAGGCTCTTNTAAAGGCTAATGACTTNGCNATGCCAATAGNATCTATCTTATTTTCACGCNTGCTAAAGGCTCTTAAGAAATATCTGATCGCGAAATACCACAATAATAAAGCTCCAATAAGCGTTAGTCCTAATTTTAACACAGGGAATGTGAAAAATAGTATTGCCGCTCCAGATAAAGCAGCTATTGCCCAGACTAGGAGCCCCAATCCACAGGCATAAGCACAATAAATGCCCACTAATCGACTTGAACCGATAGATGTCGCAACTGTATTTAAGACATTTGGCCCTGGAATGAGAACATTTAGCATTAAGAAGCCCAGTGCAGGTAAAAATGCATTTAATAGTGTAATATACTCATTCATTATGGTTAATATTCAAGATATTTTGCATAATTATGCTGGGTTTTTATAAAACTGATCCATAACGATCTGACTTTCAGGTAACGTTGAACCACCATCAACTACCAACGTTTGGCCAGTGATGTAAGAAGCTTCTTTAGATGCAAAAAATAACATTGGATAGGCAATATCTTCTGGAATACCAAAATTGCCAATTGGAATACACTTTGACATTTCATCCAATTCAGTTGGGTCGGCCAATTCAGACATAGCCGATGTCAAGATATACCCAGGCTCAATTCCGTTAATTGTGATATTTTCTCTGGCATACTCTAATGCAGCAGTTTTGATAAATGCATTCATACCACCCTTGGACATTGCGTAATGGGCAGTACCAGGCATAGCCACTTTAGGACCTGTAACGGAAGAAGTTACGATTATTCGACCTAAACCTTGTTTTCTGAAAAAGGGCACACATGCTTTNGTTAACCAAAACGCGGCTTTCATATTGACTGAAAGCGTTTCATCTAGNGCATCATCTGACAATTGATCAATTGTTTTTTGACCAAAAACCGCAGCATTATGTATCGCTATATCTATTCGTCCATAATACTTGATTGTCTTTTCAACCATATCTTTAATATTTTTGTTCTCTCCTACATCACATTGAATAAAAGTAGCTTCGCCTCCCTCATCTTTAATGCTCCGCATTATCTCTTCACCATTCTTAGAGGATCTCGTAGCGATAATTATTGAAGCACCATTCTTAGCAAAAACTTTTGCAATAGCCGCACCAATACCTTGCCCTGCTCCAGTAACAATTGCCACCTTACCACTTAGATCAACAAACATAATTTACTCCGCGAATACATTTTACTTGATTGAAATATTTTGACCTGCCAACCATCCTAAAGTTAAAGCTGTCAGCAACCCATTACCCGAAAGATATCCAGAAACATCGGGCCCAGAAACCCCGCACGCCGCTCCTCCTCCCGCAAACAAATTACCAATAGATTTGCCATCCATTTTTAACACTTGCGCTTTGCTATTAACAATAAGTCCCCCTTGGGTGTGAAATAAAGCTCCAGTAACTTTAATTCCAAAAAGTTTATTTTCTGAATCTAATTCCCGTTTAAATTTTCTCCCAAAAGGATCTAACTTTTCTTTTCTCGTATAACATTCTATGTCATGCAAAGTTTTATTAAAGCCATCTCTATCTACACCAATAATATCTGCTAAATCATCTGCATTTTTGCCAGTCTTAATTGCTCCAGACTTGAAAGCTTGAATGTAGTCAGGAAATTCCTTTCCTAAAGAATGTAATTTTTCATCATATATTGCCCAAGCCACCTGGCCAGGTTGAGCTAAAACATGAACACTTTGTTCCGAATATCCTTCATTTTCATTACTGAATCTATACCCCTTTTGATTTACTTGAATTCCTCCTTCCATCATTAGTGCCCAAGTAATTAATATACCATGAGGGGTGGCAACGGAACCATGGCCCTGATAACCACTCATATGCTTTATTTTGGCATTTAACTGTTCACCCCATAAAACGGCATGACCCTGATTGCCCGAATGGCCAAAATATAATGCATCACTCATTTCTGGAATATACTTTGTTACAAGTTCTTTATTCGCTCCATAACCATTACAAGCTAATATTAAATTGCCACATTCAATAAATTCATGCATGCCGTTAGGTCGTGTTACGCGTAAACCTTTAACAAGATCATCACACATAAAAATTGTATCTACCAAAGAATTAGTTGAAAGAGAAATACCCTCCCGGTCCAAAGCGGCCTGCAACCGATTAATAAGACCCGAACCCGTTTTTTCTTTAACTGCATGCATTCGATGAAAAGNATGGCCNGGGTACAAAAAATTATCTAAAANACACCAATTNATATCATGTTTTAAGGTAAGCCAGTCCAAGACCTTACCACACTGATAAGCAACAATATTCGCTAATTCTTTATCTTGCCTTCCATTTGCTTTCTTACTTATATCCTCTTCAAATACTTCAGGACTGTCGCTTATGCATTTTTCTTTTTGTACCATTGTACCTGCAGCAGGAATAAACCCTGAAGACAGCGAGGTAGAGCCACTAGGCGTAGCATCTCTTTCGAGAATTATGATGTCATCCGTTCTCTCTTTAGCAGCTAGTGCAGCTGTTAACCCACATGCCCCAGCCCCGATGATTGCAACTTCAACATATGACTGAAAAGTTATTCCTTCCGAAGACTCAACAGACGCAATTATATTATTATCATGAATCATGGAATCACTATGGCACGTTATCAACGCAAGTCCACAGACCAAGTATATTTAGATAAACTATTTGCAGTTATTTGAACAATAAGCAAATACTGGATTAACATTGGAATTATAAAAAGGGTAATAAAATGAAAATTTGGTATCAAAGTTACGTTGATTACGAAAATGGAAAATCTTATTGGGACGAATTACAAACCCATCTAAACCATACAAAAAGCCCAGATACGCAAATTGATATTAGAGGAATTACACCATATGACAATTATGCTCATCCTTTGGTTGAATTTCGGTGTGCACGTGAAATGATATGCAACGCCATAAAAGCTGAAAAAGAAGGGTATGATGCCTTTATTGTTGGTCATTTTCAAGATGCAGGCTTGTACGAAGCACGAACTGTGGTCGATATTCCAATTATAGCACTTGGGGAAGCCACGATGTTATATAGCTGCCAGCTAGGTCAACGATTAGGTATCGTGACAATAAATCCTCGTTTTATTCCTTGGTTTCATCACCAAATTGCAAAATATGGCTTGAAGGAGCGTGTCGTAGGTGTTCATTCAATGACTTTTGAACCCGGTCAAATATTAAAAGCATACGGCTCCAAAGACAAAGCCGAAGAAGTGAGGCAACTATTCGAAGAACAAGGAAAGCCACTGATTAAATCAGGGATCGACGTTATTATACCTGGAGGTGGTATACCAATGTTACTATTTTCTAAGTTTTTTAATCATAACATCGATACGGCGCCAGTTATCAACGGCATACCAATCGCGGTTAAAATGGCTGAAATGGCTATCTCTTTAAAAAAGCAAACTGGCCAAGGGGTTAGTAGAAATTCTGATTACGCAAAAGCACCAGATCAAATAATTGAGGAGTTTTTAACAAATCCAAAAGGCTTATAATACTATTGAAACATCGCCATTATTTCAGCACAAGTCTTCACATCAGATACAGTAGAAAGATCTAAAATAGCATTTTTGTGAGTCTCTGCAGAAAAAGCTGCNCAACCATCTGATAGAATAGTTGTATCAAAACCTAAGACGTGAGCATTTCTTGCAGTTGATGCAACACCCCCATTTGTTACAATCCCCCCAACAATCAAATTCTTAACATTTAACTTATTTAACAGCCATTCTAATCTAGTCATATAAAAGGCAGAATAAGCAATTTTTTCTATGATGTAATCTGGAACACCCAATTCATCAACCAGCTGATTGCCCCATGAACCAATTGCAAAATCTCCTCTTGATAAGAAAGGTCGGATCTTTTTCAAATGCTCAGCAATCATTGGTTCACCTTGCTCATCTGGAACCAAGGTAAATTGCGTAGAAATAATTGGATAACTCAACTTTCGGAACATTATTGCTAATGGCGCAATTGTCTCAGGTAGGATTGAAATCTCAGTTGAGAATTTTCCAGCGCGCCCGTAAGCACCTCTTGAATGAATAAAGTCATTTTGAAGATCCACCAAAAGTAAAGCAGTTTTTTTTGTAAACATGATTTTACTCCTCGCACCATCTGATAAGTAAATTCCCAATATGATCAACTTCACCATACATATTGGGTTCAATAAAAATAGTTGTATCCGGTTGCTCTAATAAGGCCGGACCAACAATTTTTCCACCAATTGGCAAATCTAAACGCTCATAAACTTTAGCACTAACCTGAGCACCATCACACCAAATTAAACGAGTTTCAATTTGGCATTCTTCTACACTTTTTGAAGAGATTGAAGCCATTGATGATAGATCAAGCTTAGGTCTATTTCCGATAACAGCTATCCTTAGNTTAATAACTCTCACATTTATACCCGGGAGCAATCTACCATAGGTTTCAAGATAAATTTTATCAAAAGCCTTTTTAATTGTTTCTTTACTCAAAGTTTGTAAGTTTACAGATAATGGCACACAAATAGAATGTGTTTGACCAACATATAACATATCCAATTCAAACACTCGTGACAAACCATCCAGACTATTTTTTGATTCATTTAAAATATTTTCAAANTTTAAAGCTTGCTGATCCATTTTTTCTATCAGTTGATTGATATTNAAATCATCAAGTAAGGTATTTACCGTCTGCACAGTATCAACTCGCATATCAGCCACTACACACCCTAAAGCTGACGTCACACCNGGGTATAATGGTATCAAAGATGCCCCCAAACCNATTTCTTTCATCAAAGCACCAGAGTGAAGAGAGCCACCACCACCAAACGGCATGATAGCAAAGTCTTTGGGATCATGACCACGNTCTACAGAAACTAACCTAATTGCTCCAGCCATTTTTGCGTTAGCTACTCTTACAATTGCATCAGCGGCTTCAGGAACACTTAATCCCAGCGGCTTGGCAATATTAAGATCAACTGCTTTCCAGGCAGCGCTGATATCAAGTTCTTTGAGCTTACCCCCAATGGGTCGTTTAGGATTAATTCGCCCAAGTAGAAGGTTTGCATCAGTCACTGTTGGACGATCATTACCAAGCCCATAAGAGACAGGTCCTGGATCAGATCCAGCACTTTCAGGACCTACTGTTAATAATCCACCATGATCGATATTAGCGATAGAGCCACCACCTGCTCCAATCGTGGAGATTTCAACCATTGGTGTTCTCACCACCATACCAAACGCAATCTCGGTTTGCGCCGCTAAGGTAATTTGCCCTTTATTAATTAATGAGACGTCAAAAGACGTCCCTCCCATATCACAAGTAATAACATTGAGAAAACCGGCTTCAGAACCAATATACTGCGCTGCTTTCACTCCAGCAGCAGGACCAGAAAGCGCTGTTCTTACAGGAAATTGTGCCGCTAATTTAACATCAACAAGACCACCATTTGATTGAACTATTAAAACATCTGATGATGTGCCTTTATTTGATAGACCCAGCTTTAGTTTATCCAAATAGTTAGCCACAATAGGTTGCAAATAAGAATTCAATGTGCCTGTTGAACATCTTTCAAACTCTCTTATTTCAGGCAATATTTCTGTAGCTGCCGTTACATATGGATTTGGCCATATATCTCTAACNATTTGCACAGCTGTAGTTTCATTCTTTAAATTAGCAAACCCATTTATAAAAAAAACACAAACTGCTTCGCATCCNAGTTCTAATAAATTGATTGCAGCAGCTTTCACCTCCGCTGTATCAACCGGTATATTTATCGTTCCATCAGCTAATGTGCGCTCATTAACTTCTAATCGCATATCTCTTGATACAATTGGTTCAAACATACCCCAGAGGCCCCAGGTAGTTGGACGATCTCTACGACGCATTTCTAAAACATCCCGAAAACCTTTAGTTGTAATAATACCCGTTTTAGCACCTTTTCGCTCCAACAAAGCATTGGTTCCCACTGTTGTTCCATGAACAACAGTGTTGATCTCATCAAAAACTTTTGCCCCCTTTTCAATTCCCTCAATAAACCCAACCGATTGATCACCTTTCGTCGAAGCAACCTTACTAATTGAGACACCACCAGATTCCTGGTCTAGTACAAAAACATCGGTAAACGTCCCTCCAACATCCACTCCAACTAATTTGCTATTTTTCTTTAGAACTTTCATGGTTTTTCTTCTGTAACATACCCAAGTTGCACATCATAATCACGAGCTTGCTTGCTACGATCTAACGGATTACCATACCCTCCTCCGCCTGGTGTGTCTATTCTTACACTCTGTCCACGCTTCAACTTTACACCGACAATTTTTGAAACCATTTTTGGATTCGTTGGGCCATCGTCATCCTCAAATGTAAAAATATTTTTGCTAGCTTCTTTTCCACCCACAACTCCCTTTGGAGAAAACTTACCCCTTTCACCAAATAAAAACGCTTCAGCACTTTTTTCTAAAAGTTCAATTTCATAAGTAGCTCCTAAACCACCCCGAAATTTTCCATCACCGCCTGAATTTGGCCTAAGAGCCCACTGATTAAATTTTATTGGATAAGCTGCTTCAAGAATTTCTAATGGCGGAATAGTGGCAGTTGAAATCGGTGCATTGCCATGATTCAACCCATCACCCAGAGGATGACCACCATGACCACCACCAAAAAAAGAGAACATTACCCACCTTTGACCGTTTTCACGATGCCCAGCAATCGAAAGAGCATTTATCGTCCCATAAGCACAGCCATTAGATCTTTCAGGAGCAATTTTTGCCACAGCTTGAAATATTACGTCAATTAATCTGAGAATTGTCTCAGTATATCCTCCGACAGGCTTTGGTGCGACAGCGGCTAAAAGCGAATTTTCCTTAATAACAAAATCGACTGGTTCTAACACCCCTGCGTTAGCTGGGACATCACCAAAAACGTGTTTTAATGCGACATAGCAAGCTGCGATAGTGGTGGAACGCGAAATGTTGACTGGACCACTACATTGGGGAGAAGACTGCCCAAAATCCAAAAGCATTTTATCCCCTTCAATTTTTAACCGTAGATTAAGTTTTAATGGTTCATCTACGATCCCATCATTATCTAAAAAATCTTCAGCAATGGTCTCTCCATCTGGCAATGCTGATATGTAGGCGCGCATCATCTTTGAAGCTCGCTCTTTCAATTCAGATAAAGCAGATTTGATTGTATCATCACCATATTGATCTAATAAAGAATTAAGTCTTTTGTTACCCAGATCTAAGGCATTAATTTGAGCATTAAGATCACCAAATACAGAAACAGGTAGCCGTGAATTTGCCTGTAATATATCAACAATATCTTGCTGCAACACGCCAGCTTTAAAAAGCTTTACTGGAGGTATTAGCATGCCCTCTTGAAAACTTTCAGTTGCAATCGGATTATAATTGCCCGGCACATTACCCCCAACATCGTGCCAATGCCCAACNGAGGCTAAATAACAATAAACAGATCCATTTCTAAAAAAAGGTTTCACAAGCCTAAAATCAGACAAATGAGTACCACCTTCATAAGGATCATTAAAAATATAGACATCTCCATCAACCAGATCACCATCAACGATAGCTTTCTCAATCACGGCTTTAACAGCAAACGCCATTACTCCAACAAATATAGGTAAACCCGACTTACCTTGAACCAGGGTATCTCCATTTTCAGCNTCATAGATACCATGAGACGCATCATGGGCTTCGGCAATTATTGGATTAAAAGCAGATCTAAATAAAGTAGCGTCCATTTCATCCGCTATCTGTTCTAATCGTCCGTTTANAATAGCTAGAGTAACCGCATCAATCATTTGGANTGGCCNTTTNAGCCGTCGTATTTTTTACCTTTTTCCAGCAAATCATCAGTTCCAATAATTTCATTCAATTCATGAAAATCTACCATTTTATCCAGCCATTTTAATGTTGANCCATCACCTAATAGCTTATTAAAAAATTTCTGTGTGGCATAAGTCTGCGCTCTTACTAATCCTCCNGGAAATATAACAACTTTATAGCCAATTTTTTTCAATTCTTTAGCACTTAGCAAAGGTGTTTGCCCACCTTCAACCATGTTTGCCAACAAAGGTAATTTTGAGCCAAGACGACTAACGATCAACTCCATATCCTTTATTGATTTAGGGGCTTCAACAAATAAAACGTCTGCCCCAGCGTCTGCGTAACACTCTGCTCTATTCAAAGCACTTTCCAGACCCTCAACTGCAATTGCGTCAGTTCTCGCAACGATAAGAGTATTTTCGCTTTTTCGCGCATCCACCGCAGCCTGTACTTTGCCACACATTTCCTCACATTCAATCAGTTGCTTACCTTGTAGATGCCCACATCTTTTTGGATATGCCTGATCTTCTAATTGTATCGCTGAAGCTCCTGCTCTTTCAAATTTCCTAACGGTTCGTTGCACATTTANGGCATTTCCGTAACCGTTATCAGCATCAATCATTACGGGAATTTTTATCCTATCACAGATTAGCTCTAAAGTACTTGCAATTTCTCCAACAGAAGCCAATCCCACATCNGAGCGACCCAGCTTAGTATAAGAAATGCTAGCACCTGACAAATACACTCCCTCGAACCCTGCTTGTTCAGCTAACAAGGCAGATAAAGCGTCATAAACACCAGGTAATAACAAGGCTTTAGATCTATTGAAAAGGTCTCCAAATTTCAAACTCATTGTATTATCTTTTTTCTGGCAAAACGCTTTTCAAGATGTGGAACTAATCCCCCTGCTTCAATTAATTCTAATAAAAATTTTGGCATTGGCTCACAAGATATAATTTTGGCTTCTTCAATTAACTCCAATAGACCCGTTTCAATTGTTAAGTTAGCTCTATTTCCTGACTGGACAATATCACTAGCATTACCGATTAATACCGGCAAACCTAAATTTATAGCATTTCTATAAAAAATTCCAGCGTATGACTTNGCNATTACTGCTTTGATTCCTAAATACTTTAATGCTTGAGCNGCTTGTTCACGTGACGATCCCACGCCAAAATTCTTACCAGCAACCAGAATATCACCAGGTTTAACATTTGACGCAAACAACGGATCCAATGCTTCTAAACAATGTGAAGCCAAAANCTCTAACTTGCTACTCATAAACCTTCCTGGCGCAAGAATATCGGTATCAATATCATTGCCAAAACACCAAACCGAACCCGTATTACTCATGATTACCCTCAATAAAGTGCCTAGGATCCGTAATACAGCCAGTGATGGCAGAAGCCGCCACNGTATAAGGTGAACCTAAATAAACTCCAGATGATAACGCTCCCATTCGACCTTGAAAATTTCGAGCAGTTGATGAAATGCAAATCACATCCTCATCAAGCCGTTCTGAACCATATCCAGCACAAATTCCACATGAATTAGGTAAAATCGTAGCACCAGCATCTTCAAAAACTTTCATTATTCCTTCATCTTTTGCTGANTTTTGATCTTTTTTTGAAGCAGGCGCAACAAGCAACCTTACCCCAGACGCAAGCTCTTTACCCTTTAAAATACTTGCTGCCATGCGTAGATCAGACATTTTTGCTCCCGTGCAAGCTCCAATATAAGCGACATCAACTTCAATTTTCTTTTCTTCGGTGATATTTTTTGAATTTGCTGGAGAATGTGGCGCTGCAATCTGAGGAACTAATTCATTTGCAGGGAATGTAAATGACTCAAGGAAATCAGCATCCACATCGGATTCCCAAAATTCGGTCTCAATATTAGGAATCCCGACATTTTCTAAGTACTTCTTGGTAATGATATCCGGCTTTATAAGACCAGCCTGCCCACCTAATTCAGCTGTCATGTTAGAAACAGTCATTCGTTCCTGCATACTTAATGAAGAGATTGCGGAGCCAGTATATTCAATTGCTTGATATTTTCCCCCGTCCATACCTAATCGACCACAAGTGTATAGCATCATATCTTTAGCCGTTACAAATTCATTGAGCTGTCCAGACCAATNNATTTTTATNGTCTCTGGTACTTTAATCCAGATTTCACCNGTAGCCAGCACTCCAGCCATCTCAGTTGCACCAATTCCAAACATATATGCCCCGAATGCCCCCCCAGTGGGAGAATGACTGTCACCTCCGACAACAAACATCCCTGGCTTTAAATGTCCATTTTCTGGAACAACAACATGACATATCCCCATTTGGTCATAAAAAGCTTTAATATTATTTGACTTAACCCAGTCACGTGTCAATTTTTGAATAGCTTTGGTTTCGGGATTAAATTCTGGCACATAGTGATCACTAACTACCACTATTTTTTTTGAAGACCATACACCTACACCCAAATGATCTAAAATTGGTTTCACGCGTCGAGGACCACCAGAATCATGGATCATTGCTAAATCAATTTTAGCAACCTCGATTTCACCAGGCACAACATAATCTTTGTTACATGCCTTTGCTATGATTTTCTGCGCAAGAGTCTGACCCAAAACAGAATACCCTACCTCCCAAAACTGGGAAGCCAAAGGGCGATCTGCGGAAAGGCTATTATCAAGCCAACAAGAATTATAGCACACGCCATAAACGGAACAGCCGAAAGATAAATATCACGCATAGTTGTCCCAGGAGCGGATACACCTTTCATAACAAACAATAGCAGTCCAAACGGAGGTGTGGTAAAACTAATTTCTAAAGCTAATAAAATAATTACGGCAAACCATATTAAATCAAATCCCAAAGTCTGCGCCAAAGGAAAGAAAATTGGAACAGTCAATAGCATCATTGATAATTGATCCATAAACATGCCCAAAATAAGCAAAATGCCAAACATAATTAATAACATCACAACTGGAGCTAAATCAAATTGAGTAGCCCATTTAATCAAACCAGAGCTCGCACCCGAAAATGCCAATAATTGAGAGAACGTGGCTGAGCCGAATATTATTAGTAGCGCCATCGTTGTAACCTTTAAAGCTCCATTAACTGAATTCTTAAACCCTTCCCAAGTTAATTTTCCGTACAAGATTGCTAATGCTAATACACCCAAACATCCGAAAGCTGCAGACTCTGAAGGAGTAGCCCAACCATTTAAAATAAGTAAGATAACCCCAACAACAATTGACATCATAGGAAGCACATCAAAGAACAGCAATTTTAGTTTTTCGACCAAAGTACTTTTGTCTACCTCATAAGATGGTGCAGCTTCAGGGTCCCATAGGCACATCCCGAGAA
The DNA here is from genome assembly GCA_002712045.1 of Paracoccaceae bacterium. Lineage (GTDB taxonomy): Bacteria > Pseudomonadota > Alphaproteobacteria > Rhodobacterales > Rhodobacteraceae. The sequence continues at coordinate 24,019 of PARX01000010.1, read as the reverse complement.
TTAATATAACATAAAATCCTGCTAACATTAGACCAGGCACAACCCCAGCAATTAGCAACTTACCAACATCCAAATTTGCTAATGTTGCAAGTAATACAGCTAGAGCAGACGGTGGAATCAACATGGCCAAACCGCCAGTACCTAAAATAGGTCCAATTGCCATATGTTTTTTGTATCCACGTTTTTGCATCTCTGGAACCATAAGAGATCCTAACAACGCAGTAGCACCAAGCGAAGATCCGGAGAGAGTGGCGAAAGCAGTTCCTCCAGCAACAGTCACAAAGGATAACCTACCCGGGATTCGTCCCATCAATCGGTCAACAGCCGAAAACATTTTGTTTGCCAAACCAGTATGAAAAAAGATTTCACCCATCAGGAGAAACATTGGCACCGGCATCAGATTGAAGGAAGTAACAGTCGGAAGAGCGTTATTAGTTAATTGACCAATCCCTCTTGACATTTGACGAAGCAAATCTCCACTTCCTCCCATAAAATATGTAGCTCCAACCATATTGGCAGCTAAGAATGCCAGAGCTACAGGAACTCCCAAAAACATGAAAAATAGTATCATTCCTAACAGAAAAGAAAGTGCAATGTACCAATCCATTAAAGTATCTCGCTATCAACTAGGCTAAACTTGTTTCTATTCATGAACACCNGCCTCACCTGTATGCATTGTTTCACTTCCAAAAATAAACCGCATAAAATTTAGAGCCATCAAAGAAAAACAAATTGGCATTGATATTAACAATAACCATTTAGGCATATCCAAAGAACGCATATCTGCATCACCATAATTATAGGCCTTTAGCGTATTAGAACCAGAGTACCAAACCAAAAATAAACAAATAATCAAACACAATACCGCGATGAATCGTGAATAAATTTTTGATTGCTCAGGAGGTAGTGCAGCTGTCAACATTTCAATAAAAACATGACCTCTGATACGTACCAACCACGGTGATGCAGCCATTACAATATACAACAAACCATATTCAGAAAATGTGAAAATATGAGAAGATCCAGTAAGATTAAATGACCTTAACGTTGCTTGGATAACGATGGCGAACATTATCACCACCAAGTACACCCCAGCGAGAGTCGCAAGCAAATTACATATTTTGTCAACAAAACGCATTATAAACCTATATAGCTTTGGCATCGATAAAAATCGATGCCAAAGATCTTAAGTATTATAGTAAAATTTAAGGAGTATAATGCTTACGAAGCGCATCATAAGTTGTTGTGTCGCCTAAGGCATCCAAACGACCTTTCATACGACCCCAAGCCGCATCATCAGCCATTTTAAGATATTTGGCACCACCTTCTGGGCTGTGGTCAACAAACTCCATACCTCCAGCCTTTAGAGCTGCTGCTTCTTCAACAACATCTGCTTGCCGATCATTATAAGACTTCTCTTCCCACTCTATTACAACATTTTGAATTAAATCTTGAGACTCAGAAGATAATGAGTTCCAGCTATCTTTATTAAAAATTACACCAATATCGGTGTTATAAAATTGTGGATCCACTCGATATTTCATAAATTTATCCCATTTTAGATCCATTAATCCTATCGAGGTCCAAGCAGCTGCATCTACCACACCTTTTTCCAAAGCGGCATATACTTCCGTAGCTGGCATTCCAGCTGTAGTTGCATTCATGGCCATAAAAAACGCATGATATATCGGATTGTCGCGTAATTTCACGCCACTTAGATCCAATACTCCATCAGCTCCAAATTTTGGTTTCTGGGAATTATATATGTGAAATTGTACACCACCATCAATCCATCCAAGATGGCGAACATTAAAGCGTTTTTGGTGCGCAGCATCCATTAANGCAGCACCNCCATTTGCCCTAGCTTCCATCGGATTCACGGTTGATGCCACCATCGCATCAATTTCAGGAACTGATTTTCCATAGAAGCTACCCGGGGTGTGAACCATATCCACAACGCCATCTCTTACAGCTGCAGGTTGTTGGAACATTCCAATAGCTTCTGGACCGCCTTTTACCTCGATTTGCACGATGCCTTTTCCTCGTGCATTAATGTCATCAACCATTGCAAGAAATGTTTGAGTATACACCAAAAATCCAGGAAATGCGTGTACGGCGGTGACTTTATCCTCTGCGTAAGCAGACGTCGAAGCCAACAATGAAGCAAGACTGGCGGCAGCTAATGCTCCAGTTGCTCTCAAAGAAAGTTTATCAAAAAATTTCATCTTTATTCTCCATAAGTATTAATAAGCAGACACAAAATTTAGCACCTGTTTAAATGATGCATAACAGAACTTCCGATGCAACATTTAAATGCATTTGCAAGAATTTGTTGAGCTTAAATTGTATTTACGCTACGTAAAGGAAAACCCTGACGCTGTTTTATGGTTGTTCAGGTTGAGTGCATAAATTTTTTACACGTATCAATCATAATATTATTATGTTCGGGTAACGATAAAGAAAATCGCATAAATTTNTCTAACCCTTTTTCTCGAGTACGGTTAACAATTATACCAGCCTCGTTAAAAAGGAATTGAACTAATTTCTCAATGAGTTCTTTATCGTGACCACTGATTGTAGCTAACAAAAAATTTGCGTAGCTAGGTAATGTTTCTATGTTTAAATCCAATAAAGCAGCCGCAACTCTTTCACGCTCTGAAATTATGAGGTCAATCCTTGATTGGATCTCATCCAACTCACTCAGAGCTGCCGTTGCGGCGCTTTGAGCCATTGCATTAACACTACCCATACCTCGAGCCGCGTAAAAGCCAGAGATCATGTTCTCGGGTGCATGGCACCANCCCACTCGNAAGCCCGCTAGCCCAAATGCTTTAGAAAATGTTCTGGTAACTACCAAGTTGCCAAATTGCTCAACTAAGTCATGTACTTGTTTGCAGTAATCAAAACCAACAAATTCTCCATATGCCAAATCCATCACTAACACCACGTTTGAAGGTATATTGGTCAGTAAATGCTTTATTTCATTAATTGATACAAATGTGCCAGTGGGATTATTTGGATTGGCAACAAATATTAATTTTGTTTTACTGTTTATTAACTTCAATAAATTATCGACACACGTGTGGTATTTTACTTCAGAAGATTTTCTTAATGACGCATTTAATCTATTAGCTGCTAAGACAAATTGTATGTAGCCAAACTGAGATATTAATATTTCATCCTCAGAATTAACAAAATTACGAGCAATTACATCAAGTAACTCTTCAGATCCATTTCCACAAATTATTTGATCCCGATTGATACCATAAGCTGTTTCTATTGCTTTACGAAGCTCCAGACACATCGGATCACCGTAATAGCCAGCATTATTTCTTATTTTTTCAATAGCTAATGATATCTTATGGGTGGGCTTAAATGGCAACTCATTAAATCCCAAATTAATTATATCTAGTCCAAGAGGCTGAACAACCGAGATCCTATCTCGTACGGGTAGAGACTTTATATAACTCTCTGGTAAATTTATATTTTTATTAATTTCTTTCAGTTTTTTTCCAAATTTTAAAGTTTATAATATCTCTTTAGAAGCCCGGAAAATTCCTTCTTGAAGAATATCCACCATATCATCTATTTGCTGTTTGGTAATTATTAATGGGGGTGACATTACGCAAATATTCCCAATCGGACGAACGATCATTCCAAGTTCGACGCAATGCTTATCAATAATCAATCCCAGCTTCTCCGCTGCCTTGTCACTTGAATGACATTCCACGGCAGCAAGCATTCCTACTGTACGAACTTCTTTAACTATTTTCATTTCAGACAATTTTTTCAATTTTTCTGCGAAATACGGTATAATTTCTTTAACATGCTCTAATATTTTATCATCTTCGAATATCTTAATGTTGGTAAGGGCTACTGCACAACTCACAGGATGACCAGAGTAGGTAAAGCCATTTGAAAGAGTACTATCCTCCGGTGATTTTTCAGTAACTTCTTTGAGTAATTTATCCGATACTGCATATCCTCCAAGAGGTATATATCCGGAGGTAATTCCTTTAGCAAACGTAATAATATCTGGCTCTATTCCAAAAACCTCTTCAGACGCAAACCATGAACCACAACGACCAAAAGCCGTAACCACCTCATCTGAAATGTATAAGATATCATTATCTCGACATATCTTCACCATACCTTCTGCATAGTTCTTTGGAGGGATAATAACACCGCCGGATGCCTGAACTGGTTCGGCGATTAAAGCACCTATATTATTTGCTCCAAGTTCTTTAATTCGTTCTCGTAATTCGTCTAACAAAAAGTCACAAAAACCCTCTTTAGAAACTCCATCAGGTAGTTTTAAAGAATTTGGTGAGGAGAGAAAAGAAATTGGCTCCTGATCGAGATTAAATTTTGGCTTACTTGTTAAATCTCCAGAGCAGGCTGCTGCTAAATGAGTACTTCCATGATATCCACCCAAGCGCGCTAGAATAATTTTCTTGTCTGGCTTACCTCTTGAGTGCTGATAGAATTGAACGAACCTTAAGGCTGAATCGACCGCTGTGGATCCCCCAGACGTAAAAAATATGTGGTTTAAATCTCCCGGAGTGAAATCTGCAATTTTTTTAGATAACAACGCAGCCGGACTCGAAGTCGTATACCAAGGCGAATTATAAGATAACATCATTGCTTGATCAGACATCGTCTGAGCTATTTCTTTCCTGCCATAACCAATCTGGGAACACCACATTCCTGCTGGTGCATCAATTAACTTCTTCCCATTTGCATCAATCAAATAAATATTTTCTGCAGATGAAATAATCGGTCGGATTTCAGATCCTAAAGATTTAATTTCATCCCAAGGCTGAATTAGATGGTCCTTGGCCGCACTCTCAATGGCAAAAATATCATTTAATTTTGTCATAAATCATTCCTTTATTTTTTTTCCGAACTTCACGAAATACTTATTTTTAAAAGATATAATGTCAATCCAAGAAAAGTATTCACTCACTAATAAACCAAACAAAAATAACTATTTCCAAATTCAAAAATTTGTGCCACCGATAACAAAATATTTGTTAGGAAAATTCCTCATGAAATCAATCTTACCTTGGCTAGCATTAGCTTACATGGGAATCGTGTGGGGGTTATCATTTTCTCTCAGTAAACTAGCTGTGAACTTGGGAGGAACACCTATCGGCTTAACATTTTGGACATGTTTACTGACCGGACTATTTTTGCTATTTTTTACATTAATAAGAGGGCAAAAGTTTAAAATAAAATTTAAAGATTGGGGCGTTATTCTCTTACTGACATTTCTTGGTGCTATGTTTCCAAATATGTTCTTTTATTATGCAGCTTCACATGTGAGTGCTGGGGTTTTATCAATTACGATAACAGTAGTACCAATAGCGACTTACGCTCTATCTTTCTTATTAAAAATTGAAGTCTTATCAGCAAGAAGGCTCACTGGTGTATTTTTTGGAGTGGGAGCGATATTAATTCTAGTTTTACCTGAAAACAGTCTTCCAAATAAAAGTGAGGTGATCTGGATCGCAGTGGCTTGCCTAAGTTCAATCTGCTATGCGTTAGAGAATATTACGTTAGCTATACGCGGAATCGATGGTATCGGTCCCGTGCGATTATCTTGTGGTATTAACTTAATGGCAGCTTTGATTTTGGGAGTATTTTCGTATTTCACAAATAATTTTATGCCTGTGCCATTACCAATGGATGAATTATCATGGACAATCTTGGGGCTTTCTTTGATTGGAGCCACAGCATATACACTATTCGTTTTTACAGTCGCTACTTCTGGACCGCTGTTTGCAAGTCAAGTGGCATTTCTAGTAACCATTTCAGGAGTAGTTTGGGGAATATATTTATTTGGAGAGGAGCATTCAAATTGGGTATGGTTATCCATGATAGTAATGTTGGTTGGAATGGCATTAGTTTCTCCAAAAAACAAATCATAATAATAAAAAGGGGGTTAAGAAATGAACAAAGTACTGTTAAGAGCTGATCATGTAGGAAGCCTTTTACGATCTGACCAAGTAAAAAACGCACGTAACTTATTTTATAATGACAAAAGTATTGATAGGTCAGAACTTACAAATATCGAAGACCAATCAATAATTGAACTCATCAAAATGCAAGAAAACGTAGGTCTTAGTTGTGTGACCGATGGTGAACAAAGACGATCTTTTTGGCATTACGACTTTATGGACGGCTTAGATGGAATGGAAATGGTCGAAAGAAGTCCCGAAGAAGGTGTGCAATTTTCTGGCATAAAACTAAGACCTATATTCCCAACAATTAATGGGAAAATTGATTTTCCAGATAATCACCCACACATAGATCACTTCAAATTTGTAGCAAAAAATACGGGCGTCATACCAAAAATTTCAATTCCTGGACCCTCTTGTTGCCATTTTAGAACAGCTTTAGAGGACATTACGCATCCAGAATACGAAGATCTTGAGCTACTGACATCAGATATCTCCAATGCTTACAAAAAAGCAGTACGGACATTTTACGAAGCGGGTTGCCGGTATCTGCAAATGGATGATATCTTTTTCGCTTATTTATGTGACCCCAAACATCGAGAAACTGCGAAACAAAAAGGTCACGATCCTGATTTTTTGATTCAAAGATATGCCTGGATGATGTTTGAGGCTATAAAAGATAGACCCGCAGATATGACAATTGGTATGCATATGTGTCGAGGTAACTTCAGATCAACACACGCTGCCGAAGGCGCATATGATGCCGTAGCTGACGCTGTTTTTAATCAAACAGGCGTAGATATATTTTTTATGGAATATGATACCGACAGAGCAGGAGGTTTAGAACCATTATCCTTAATGTCTAAAGGCGAACAAAGAGTCATGCCAGGTTTTGTAACTACCAAGGGAGGTAAATTGGAAGAGCTTGATTGGATCAAAAGGCAATTTGATGAAGCATCAAAATATATCGACCTTGATCAATTAGGTATAGCACCTCAGTGTGGCTTTGCCTCTACTGAAGAAGGAAACACATTATCACATGATGATCAGTCCCGAAAACTCGAACTAATTGTAACTGCAGCAGAGGCAATATGGGGTGGGGTTGAGAATTAAATTAGAGTTTCTATCGACAAAAAAAATACCAACTTTATTTTGGAGTTCCTCAAAAGCGTTAACAGCTACGCCTAAATTAATTTCTGTTGTATTTTTAATTATCGGATTAATCCTATTCGGTTTAGGTGAAGCTTTGCTCATAGCCGCTGGAATTGGTGTCAGTCCATGGACTGTTCTAGGCCAAGGTATATCGAATGTATTAAATCTAAGTATTGGAAAGGCTACCTTTTTCATTAGCCTTTTTGTCTTGTTGTGCTGGATTCCTCTAAGACAAATTCCTGGAATTGGTACAATTTTAAATGTAATCATTATAGCAACCGTCCTTGATTACTCATTGATTTATCTACCGGCTCCAGAACAATTTTCCTTAAAATTAATTCAAGTAATAGCTGGCATACTCATTACAGGTTTTGGTGGAGCTATNTATTTGATTGCCAATTTGGGGCCTGGACCCAGAGATGGTTTAATGACTGGCTTGCAAGAATTAACTGATTTACCGATTGCATGGGTTAGAAGTGGAATAGAACTCTCAGTCATTATTATTGGTTGGATTTTAGGTGGCATATTCGGCATAGGGACACTATTATTTGCACTTGGAATTGGCCCTTCTGTGGCCGCAAGCATTTATTTATTAAATACTACGCTATCAAGGCAACAAACTCGAAAATGATTTGTGTCATAAAAATGCGTTTCAAGTAAGACGTAATTTACCCGCGCATCGCTCTTCCTTCTGGATCATATGGCGAAGCGGCGATAATTTTAGCTTTTCGCTCAANACCAACCACATGCACTATAACATTTGTTCCAGGTTCAGCCAAAGCGGGATCGATTAGACCCATTGCTATGGATCTTTGCAAAGTGTGACCATATGCACCAGATGTGACAAAACCTATCATCTCTCCAGCCTGAGACCAGATTGGCTCATAACCAGACGCATCCGCGTCCGCATCTTCTATTTCAAGAGTAACTTGCACTTTTGATGGTCCGTTGCCGTCACGTTCTGACATTGCTGCTTTACGACCAATAAAATCCCCTTTGTCCCAGTCAATCCAACGATCCATTGCCGTCATGCCAGGTGTTCGATCTTGAGTAAATTCTGCAGACCAAATGCCAAAACTTTTCTCAATCCGCGTTGAGAGCATAGCGTTAAAACCNACTTCCNGAATACCCTCNTCAGCTCCAGCCTCTAAAAGTAACCGCCGCAGTGCAATATGATCACCCATACGACAATTAATTTCAAATCCCATTTCGCCCGTTACGCTCATTCGAGCAACATTTGCACTGATAAGACCAACATCTATTTTTCGACAACCCATAAATGGTAANNNNGAAATATCTTGTTCGGCGACTTTCTGAACAACTGAACGAGATTTTGGACCAACCACAGCAAACCCACATATTTCTTCACCCAAATCTCGAACTGCAACGCCTTCCATCATATGNGTATTAAACCAACGCATATGCCAAGCACGCAGNTAATAGCTACCCATAATCCAATATTTTCCATCACCCCAATTTAATAAAGTAAGATCACCTTTTAAGTTACCAGTTTCGGAAAGCATAACTGCCAAACGAGCTCTTCCNGCTTTGGGCAACTTAGTCGAAAAGATCTTATCTAACCAATGTTCAGCATTAGNGCCNACAACCTCAAAGCGTGAAAAACCAGTAATATCTAGTAATCCCNCCCCTTCTCGGATTACTTTACATTCTTCAGCAACAATATCATGAGCATTTGAACGCTTTAATGTTAGATTCTCATTAAAGTCTTTTGATGGCGCAAAATATAATGGTGTTTCCAAATCCCAAGAAACACCCCACCTACAACCAGCTTTAGTCATTGCATCATGAGCTGGAGCCATCTTCATTGGACGACCTGCTGGTAATTGTTCGTTCGGATAAGACATAACGAAACGACGCGAGTAAAACTGTCCTGTAGTTTCTNGGATATAACGCTTATTCTCCGCAAATTTTCCATAACGAGCGACATCCATCGACCATGCATCAGTCTCAGGCTCTCCTTCTATCATCCATTCAGCTAACGTTTTTCCAACTCCACCACCTTGCAAAAAACCCGCCATAACCGCACAAGCTGACCAGTAACCGCGTTTCCCAGGCACAGGTCCNACGAGCGGGTTTCCATCAGGAGAAAAAGTAAAGGCTCCATTCACCCAGGTTTTAATACCGACGTTTTCAATNGCAGGATAACGTTGGAAGCCAAGAGTCAGCTCATTTTCAATCCTATCAAGCTGCTCTTGAAATAATTCCTCACCATAATCCCATGGAGCTCCATCCATAGCCCAATGCTCATGATCGATCTCGTAAATTCCTACAAGAACACCTTTTTGGTCTTGGCGCATATATGTAAAGCCTTCAAGATCTACAGTCATAGGCATTTCAAAGTCACTAGCCTCAACTTCAGGAATACTATCGGTTACCAAGTAATGATGTTTGAGAGGACTAACGGGAAGTTCAACACCAGCCATTCGCCCCACTTGTTTAGCCCAAAGGCCAGCAGCATTCACTACATGCTCACACGCAATGTCCCCTTTTTCGGTTTTGACAATCCAACCATCAGCGGTTTGTAGGAGGCCATCAACCTTAACTTCCTCGTAATATTCAGCGCCTCGCTTTTTTGCAGCAGTAGCATAGGCCTGAACTGTTCCCGTGGTATCAATATAACCCTCACGATCTGCCCACATCGCACCGAGAATACCGTCTTTAGACATAATTGGACAACGTTTCTGCGCTTCTTCAGGAGTTAATAGCTCACAATCATCAATACCAATACTTTGAAAGGTACGATAATTCGATTGNAACCACTCCCACCGCTCTGGCGTCCCTGCTAAGGTTAAACCACCAGTCATGTGAAGNCCAATATTCTGACCAGATTCTTTTTCAACNTTNGCTANAAGATCTATCGTGTAGGCTTGTAANGCAGCCATGTTTGGATCNGCATTTAANGCATGAATTCCACCNGCAGCATGCCAACTTGAACCTGANGCGAGCCTACGNCGTTCCAACATNACCACATCTTTCCAACCCATTTTGGCAAGNTGGTACANAACAGATGCCCCNACTACACCACCACCAATAACNACCACNCGATATTGAGATTTCATNNTTATGNCCTTTTCAANTATTCAAAAAACTTAAAACTAGAAAAACAGTNACGTCTAGACCANATNTNATAAATT
>PARX01000010.1:0-13747 GCA_002712045.1 Paracoccaceae bacterium | reverse complement strand
ANTTTTTTCCAATANNAAAAGATTAGNCTTTTTNACATTAAATTGAANTGAAGNATTAAAGTNACAANANCANNNANAANAAACAAAGNTATGCTACTCTGNGCNNNACNAANGTAANACNTTTCNNGTTTNAAANTACNGAGCNANNTTGCTTTATTGCACTTGCAAAAAAAGCTTTTTACGTGTTTTTTAACTTAATCTTNCAGNTCTGAANACAGGTGTANAAATGAAAAATTATTTTGCCAAAAGAATGGCTAACGTTAACCCTTCAGCTATCGACGAGTTGTTAGCTCTTGGAGCAGATCCGTCTATTATTTCATTTGGTGGGGGATATCCTGACGCCTCACTTTTTCCAAAACAGATGCTAAACCAGGTTTTTAACGAGATAATAAATGATCCAACAGGATCAACCATGCAATATGCCCCTTCTGATGGGCTGCCAACTTTGCGAGAAAAAATTGCAACCTTGATGAATGAAGATGGGACACCTTGTTCCATAGATGATATTTTGATCCTCCAAGGTTCACAGCAAGGTATTGATCTAGCTGCGAGGATGTTAATTAATCCTGGTGATACACTAATAACCGAGGACCCCACCTTTTTGGGAGCTTTGCTAGCATTTAATCCAAATCAACCAAATTATGCTGCTATTCCAATGGACGAAAACGGTATGAAAATGGATGTTCTGGAAGAAACTCTAAAGTCAAACCCAAAGAGCAAATTAATTTATACNATACCTGACTTTCAGAACCCAACAGGGGTTACAATGAGTATTGAGAGGCGCAAAGAATTAATAAACTTGGCTAACTTTTATGACGTAATTATTCTCGAAGACACTCCTTATCGACACATTCGATTTGAAGGACAAAACTTACCTACGCTAAGATCACTAGATACTGAAAATCGCGTAATTCATCTTGGTAGCTTTTCCAAGATTTTAGTACCTGGTTTACGAATTGGGTGGGCACTCGCTGAAAAAAGTCTTCTTAAAAAAATGAGTTTGTTAAAAGTTGCTGCGGATACGCAAACGTCTACACTTAATATGGCTGCAACAAACCTGTTCCTTGAACGTTTCGATCTATTTTCTCATATTGAGAAACTTAGGCATGCTTACTTAATCAAAAAAGAGTTAATGTTAAAAGAAATCACAAAACACTTCCCAAAAAATATTAAAATAACAAACCCCAGCGGTGGATTATTCACTTGGGTAACATTTGACACAACCTTTGATACAACTCAGTTTATGAAGGAAATAGCGCTCTCAGAAGCCAAAGTTGCATACGTTCCAGGAGGAAGTTTTTTTCCAGTAAAAGAGCAACGACACCATGCACGAATAAATTTTTCTTCCCAACCTGAAAACTTAATAAAAAAAGGTATCGAAGCCTTAGGGCAGTCAATTAGGAATTATGAAAAAAGAAATACTAATTAATTAATAATTTTTAGAACTTAATTACAGATGTAAAAGTGTCTTGAATAACTCTATAAAAATTTGCTAAAGGATCGCGAAAAAGCAAGAGAAGAATTTCAATGAGTGAGCCAAAAAAAACAACAAAATCAACGAAAGAAACAAGCGNCTCAGATTCAAAAAAAACTGTTGGAGAAAAAAAAGATAANACGAGTCAAGAGTCGTCAACTAACAAGTCAGAAAAGACACCAAAATCCGCATCGCAATCTTCAATAAGCCATTTCTCAAGCGTATCTACTCCAGCCTACAGATCTGGTTGGGACAATATATTTGGGAATAAGAATAACTCCAAAAGCATTGTCACGAAGAGTGAAGGCAAGACACCCGAGGAGTTTGTATTGAACGATAACGAAATAGATAAAAAATTAAGACAAGCTCTTTACGAAGCATTCTCCAGCAAAGCCAAGGACGAGGGCTTAGAATTGCCAAAATCTTCAGAGATAAGCATAATAGAATATAATATAAGGTGTAAATTTAACAAAACGTAGAGTTTGACTTTCCTCTTGTTTTAAACAAATAAAAAANTTTCGTNCTTTNACTCCAAAATTGATTTCAAGATAATTGCATTGCACTAAAGATGATGTAATGGCTAAGTATGTCTATGATCGGAATTAGGAGAATATATTTTGGAAATAATAGATTATAAAAAATGGTCCAATAAAGCCACTGAATGGGGATCGAACTATCTTCTTGATCTGCAAAACAAACCAGTTCGACCAAATATTGAACCAGGATCAGTAGCATCATTACTACCTGATGCCCCCCCAGAAGAAGCAGAAGATCCAGAAGTGATTTTTAGTGATTTCGAAAAAATTGTACCAAATGCAATGACCCACTGGCAACATCCAAGATTTTTCGCATATTTTCCATCAAATGCTTCAGTTGCATCTATTGTCGCNGAGCAATTAGTAAATACGATCGCTGCTCAATGTATGTTATGGCAGACTTCCCCAGCGGCAACTGAAATAGAAGAAGTCATGGTACAATGGCTACGCTCAGCGTTGGGATTACCAAAACATTTCTCAGGGACAATCCATGATGCAGCAACTACTGCNACATTGTCGGCCGTACTGACTATGCGAGAACTGGCCCTAGATCATAAAGGATTGGAAAAAGGCCTGTTTGAACAAAAACCACTAAGGATCTACTCATCTGCTCAAACACATTCGTCAATAGATAAAGCCGTTAGGCTTTCAGGTATCGGACAAAACAATCTTGTAAAAATAAAAACAGACAACACTTTTGCCATGCGTTCTGATCTTCTAGAAAAAGCGATCTTGGATGATATTGCAAATGATTTAAAACCAGCTGGAATAATAATTTGTATTGGTGGCACTTCCATCGGCGCTTTTGATGACGTGAAATCAATAATCAAAATTGCAAAAAAGTATAAACTTTATACCCACGTAGATGCTGCCTGGGCAGGGTCAGCGATGATTTGTCCAGAATATCGTTTATTGTGGGAAGGTGTTGAAGAAGCAGATAGTATCGTATTCAATCCTCATAAGTGGCTTGGTGCTCAAGCTGATTGTTCCGTCCAATTCTTATCTAACCCCACTGCTCAAATTAATACACTGGGACTAAGGCCAGATTATCTGCAAACTTTAGAACAGGATGAAGTAACTAACTTTAATGAATGGACAATACCACTAGGACGTAGATTCAGAGCTCTTAAATTATGGTTTTTGTTAAGAGCTTATGGCCTAAAAGGACTACGAGAAATTATCCGAAATCATATAAGATGGGTTGAAGAGCTAGAAGAGAAGCTTAACTCAGACTCAAAATTTAAAGTCATCACAAACAGCAGGTTAGCTCTATTTACATTTCAGTATGTGCCGGTTGGTGAAGATGCAAACCAAGCAACCGAAGAATTGCTCAAGAGAATTAATAACGATGGTACAATTTATCTGACCCAAACAACTCATGAAGGCAAATTCGTCATCAGAATGACCGCTGGACAATTTTATTGTACTCGAGAAGATATTTTAACCGTTTACGATGTTTTAAAAAAACTAACCTAACCAACTTTTAAGATAGGTATTGAATTGAAATTATCATATCAAGCAGTAGTCATTGGAGGCGGTGTTGTAGGAGCTTCTGTACTCTATCATTTATCAAAATTTGGTTGGACAGATATCGCATTGCTTGAACGCTCTGAATTAACAGCTGGTTCAACTTGGCATGCCGCCGCAGGGTTTCATGCGTTAAATGGAGACCCTAATGTAGCCGCTTTACAAGGCTACACGATCAATCTTTATAAGGAAATAGAGAGAGAAAGTGGCATAAACTGTGGCATGCATATGACTGGGGGAGTGAATATTGTAACAAATCCAGATCGCTGGGAACAGGTAAAAGCTGGCTGGGCTACATTTCAAGCTATTGGGGTTGAAACAGCCCGATTAATGTCTCCAACTGAAGTGCAAGAAATTACAGGAGGTGTCATAAAAACAAGTGATGTTCTAGGTGGTCTTTACGATACAAACGAAGGTTATCTGGATCCAAATGGAACAACCCACGCTTATGTTGGCGCAGCAAAAAAACGTGGTGCTGACATAATCCTTAGAAATCGCGTTATAGAACTAAATCAAAGACCAAACGGCAGTTGGGATGTGGTGACTGAAAAAGGAACTATCCACTCTGAACATATAGTAAACGCTGGGGGACTTTGGGCAAAACAAGTTGGGTTAATGGCAAACGTTGATTTACCAGTTACTCCAATGGAGCACCATTATCTTGTAACAGAGCGTTTTGAACCTTTAGAGGCTTTAAAGGAGGAACTACCAACAATTGTTGATTTGGATGGATTTACCTATACACGACAAGAACATGACGGGTTATTATTAGGTGTTTACGAACAAAATCCTAAACATTGGAATATGGACGGAGCACCATGGGATTATGGAATGGATCTTATTCCCGAAGATATAGATCGTATTAGCAATGAATTGGCAATCGGTTTTGAACGTTTCCCTGGTTTGGATAATGTAGGAATTAAGCGTTGGGTAAATGGTGCATTCACTTTTGCCCCTGATGGGAACCCACTTGTGGGCCCAGTTGGCCCAAAAGGCTACTGGGTTGCATGTGGCGTAATGGCGGGATTTAGTCAAGGTGGTGGTGTTGGAAAAAGCCTTGCAGAGTGGATGGTTTATGGTGAACCCGAAAAAGATATCTTTGGTATGGATATAGCTCGTTTTGGTGAGCATCAATCTAACAAAGAATACATAAAGCAAACTACAAGCCAATTTTATTCCCGTCGTTTTGTTATGACTTACCCAAATGAGCAATTACCAGCTGGCAGACCTTTACGGGTTCCAGGAGCTTACAATGGCATGACAAAGGCGGGAGCTGTTTGGGGAAGCCTTTGGGGGTTGGAATTACCGCTATATTTTGCGCCCAAAGATTTTAAAGAACCTGGTACAATGAAGAGACCCAAATCTTTTAAATATGTGGAACAAGAATGCATGGCAGTTCAAGAAGCTTGTGGACTTTTAGATATCTCTGGATTTTCGCGATATGAAATATCAGGAGATAAAGCTGAACAATGGTTAAACAAATTACTAGCTTGCAAGTTACCTGAGCCTGGGAAAATAAAATTAGCACCGATGCTAGGGTATGATGGACGACTTAAGGGTGATCTGACTTGCTTAAATTGGGGAACTGGAAACTATTGGTTGATGGGATCCTATTATATGCGCCATTTTCATATGCGCTGGTTCAAGAAAAATATCGAACCTCATGTTATTATTCGGGACCTATCAGATACATTTGGAGGATTTTCGTTAAATGGACCAAATTCTCGTGATATTTTGGAAAAAGTAACTAATTTTCCAATATCTAAAATGAAAATGATGGAATGTGCGGAAATGGATCTCGATTTATTCAGAGCAAAAGTTTCAAGAATCTCACTTTCGGGGGAATTAGCCTTTGAAATAAACTGCTTATCTTCTGAACATGCTGGCTTAAGAGATTTACTTCTGCGTGCAGGAAACACTTCTAAAATTAAGGAAATTGGTTTTGACGCAATGTTGTCTTTAAGATTAGAGAAATCAATTGGGATTTGGAATGCCGATTTCACACAAAGCTATACTCCATCAATGACAGGCTTAGATAAATGGTGCGATTGGAGCAAAAATAACTTTATCGGCAATGATTCCAATCATAGTTCTTCCAAGCTAGATAAGAAATTAGCAATGTTGGAAATTGAATCAAACGATGCAGATGCAACCGGCTTTGAGCCTGTTTGGGTAAATGAAAAGGTAATTGGCATGACAACATCAGGTGGATATGGGCACCGCATGAAAAAAAGTTATGCATTAGCAATGTTAGATTCAAATTATATCGAAATAAATAGAAAAGTATTCGTGCATATTGTTGGCAAAAAAAGACAAGCTAAGATAGTATCGCTCTCTCCTTACGATCCAACTGGCGAAAGAATGAGGATGTAAACAATGACTAGATCTGGCAAAACAAGACGGTCTGGTGGCAGAAAAAAAGCCCATGAAAAAAGTTTAACTCCAACNAGAAAACCAAATTATAGTCGATTAAGACATCCGTTTGCACCGCAAACAATTTTTAGTGACGACGAAATTTTCAACATTCACAAAACAGCCTTAAAGGTAATAGAAGAACTGGGAATTAAAGTCCTTCTACCCGAAGCCAGAGATATTTTCAAAAAGGCTGGTGCACGCGTAGAGGATGAAATGGCTTTCATTGGCAGAGATATTGTAAGCACTTCTCTAAATAGCGCACCAAACTCAATAAAACTGTGTGCTGCCAACCCGAAACGTGCTTTGATTTACGAAGATGGCGCCTTGATATTCTCTCCTGGTGCAGGTTGTCCAAATGCAAATGATCGTAACCGAGGACGACGACCAGGTGATTTAAACTCTTATATAGAAACACTAAAATTACATCAAAGCTATGATATTATACATAAATTAGGACCGTCTACTGAACCTCAAGATGTACCAACTCACCTACGCCACTATGCAATGATGCAGGCACAAATGGAATTTTCTGATAAACCCATGTTTGTTTATGCTCGTGGCTCCAAACAAACTGAACAATCTTTTGAAATGATCCGTTTGGCTCTAAATTTAAGTGAAGAAGACTGGAACAGTGGCACCTGGGGAACCACTGTAATTAATTCAAACTCACCAAGAATGTTAGATAAACCAATGGCACAGGGAATTATTGATTTTGCTCGAGCAAAACAAATGAGTATAATAACTCCTTTTTGCCTAGCTGGTGCTATGGCACCCATCACAGTTTCAGGCGCATTAACTTTACAACATGCTGAAGCTCTTGCCGGGATTGCTTTGGCACAGTTAGTAAATTCTGGAGCCCCGGTTAGTTATGGAGGGTTTGCCTCTAATGTTGATATGAAATCCGGTTCCCCGGCATTTGGAACGCCTGAGCACATAAAACTGCAAATAGGTTCTGGACAACTTGCAAGACATATCAACCTACCATGGAGATCAGCAGCCGGTTCTGCTTCTAATATTGCAGATACTCAGGGAGCAACAGAAAATATATCCGGTGTGTGGGGTGCTTTAATGGCCAATGCAACTCTAACAATTCATGCTGCAGGTTGGTTAGAAGGTGGCCTAACGTTTGGATACGAGAAATTCATAACAGATATTGAGGCATTACAAACAGTAGCTGAATTATGCAAAAAAACTGAAGCAACNGATTCTGAAATCGGCTTTGATGCCATAAAAGATGTAGATCCTGGAGGTCATTTTTTTGCAACACAGCACACAATGGACCGGTATTCTACTGAATTTTATTCTCCAATTATATCTGACTTATCAAATAATGGTTCCTGGATTAAATCTGGGTCTAAAACAGCAACTGAACGTGCAACTGGTATTTGGGAAAGCACCCTGCAAAACTACGTTCAACCAACAACAGGTTATGAAGTGCCTGAACGCTTAGCACATTTTATTGAAAAAAGAACTTCTGAAGGTGGTGCGNCCATTATGGAGTGATGAGTTTTAAATTTATTGTTATTAAAACTTANCTATAGACAAATTGAGCACTTGGNCGTTCCATTACTAAATCAGCAATACGTTTAACATTTGGAAACTCACCAACACTTGGGTGCCCNCGATCAGGAGCTAACCAAGTGGTTAGCATTAATAAATAAAGATCTGCTGCACTAAAAGTATCACCCAGCAGCCATTTATTATTACCAATCTGGTCATTTATGACACCCCATGTCTCNCGCAATCTTCTTATTCCACGTTTCTGGGCACTATCCTCATCTAATGGTAAATCAACAAAACGATCTGGATAATAATTTGTTTGAAACGCCGTTTGAACCGAGTTCGAAAAATAAACGAGTGTCTGCAGAAATAAGCCCCTACTTGAGTCGGTTATTTTTGGTCCAAGTTTTTTTTCTGAATGGCGATCACATAAGAATATTGTAATTGCTGCGCATTCATAAATGCCTGTATTANCATACATAAGAACCGGCACCCATCCGTTAGGATTAACTTTTAATTGTTCGGCTGGCCTGGGTTTACTTCTATCTTTTGTTGACTGAATCAATTCGTAAGGTTGGCCTAACTCTTCAAGAACCATTTGAACGCCTTGAGCAGCACTACCCTTGTCATAAAATAATTTGTAACTCATAGATTTTCCCCTTCTAAACACCTCAGATTTGTTAAATGAGATTTCAATATGTCCAATTTTCCGTATACGGGCGCAATTCTATCTCGTTACTCCAAGCTGATTTTGGTTGTAAATGGGTCAACCAATAACTCTCTGCCACATCATGAGGATTAGCAAGATTTTCAGAATTATAATTTACGCCATATGACTCTTTCATATAAGGAACATCTAAATCACAATCTAACCTNACATGGACNATATGAACGCCATTCTTTGCATATTCTTTAGTCAAACTTTGAGATAAGGCCCGCAGTCCAAACTTACCAATGGCGTACAATGGGTGAGTNCTCGATCCACGATAAGCAGCCGTCGCACTTGAAAAAAATATGCTTCCACTTCCTTGTTTTATCATTTTAGGCAAAACTGATTTTGCAGCTGCAAATGCCCCAACTACTTCCAAATTATATACCTCTAAAAGCTGTTCGTAAGATATTTCTAGTGGTTTACAAGCCGTAAAATCACCACGGGCATTGTAAATCAAAACCTCAATTTCACCCATTTCACTAATCACGTTAGCTATAGCAGTCTCAATAGTTTCAGGGCTTTGTGCATCTGCGTAAAAATGATGACCATCGGTTCCTACTTGTTTAACCACCTTAAGTGCCTTAGCACTTCCCTCTAAAGAACGGGAGATCAGAGCTACATTATATCCTTGATGTGCAAATTTCTTTGCAAGAGCTTGCCCAAGCCCTTCGCCAGGTCCAATAATTACACANACAGGTCTCGACATTAAAATCCTCATGTAAAAAAGTAATTAAACATCTCTTATTCAACAACCATAATCAATAGAGACTTTAATGCTTAATAAGAATTCCTAGAACTATCCCATAAATTCTTAAGAATTTGCTAAAATTTCGATAAATTTTTTACCAAATCTCTTAACTCGCAATGAATTCATACCAGTTACTCGACTAAGTTGCTCCAAGGAATTTGGACGTGATTTAGCAATATTGCGTAAGGTTGCAGTTGAGCAAGAAAGAGGTTTTTCAGTTTGAAATTTACCTCTTTCTAACAGCCTTTGTGCTAATACAAGGCGATCAAATATATCAGCTTCTGGTCTACCTGCCAATTTACGGCGCACAGGGTGAACACTAACTTCTTCACCAGTTATTACTTTCAAAAATTGGCGCCCATATCTTTCTAATTTTTTTGATCCAACCCCACTCACTGATGCCATTTCATCTAATGTTACTGGTCGAATCTCAGCCATTTCAATTAATGTTTTGTCCGTAAATACAATGTATGCTGGGACTTTTTGCTGTTCTGCCAAGGCCCGTCTTTGAGCTTTAAGTGAAGATAGTAACGGAGCATTTTCTTCTGAAACTAGAGATTTAACAATAGGGTCGTGCTCTGTTTTTCCTGAAGCAGTATCTACTCGGAGTTGTATTTTGCTTTCACCCTTTAATAGCAGGCGAGCACCATCCGTAATACGCAACCCCCCATGCCTTTCAGGATCAGGGCGAATCAAATCATACCCCATCATTTGTCTAAAAATTACTTGCCATTGAGCTTTACTATACTCTTTACCTACGCCAAATGTCGGCAATTCTTCATGGCCACGCTGTTTAATTTTATCGGTTAGATTTCCACGCAAAATATCAATCAAATGGCCAACACCATACCATTCTCCAGTTCTTAAAATAGCCGAAAGAGCCATCTGTACTAATTCAGTACCATCAAATAACTCAGGTGGTTTATCACACAAATCGCAATTATTACAAACAGTGCAAGTTTCCCCAAAATATTCAAGTAAAGTAGATCTTCGACAGATATGAGCCTCTGCTAACCCAAGCAAAGCATTAAGTCGGGCATGGTCTGCAAATTTGCGATCATAAGGTGCCAGCCCCTCATCAATTTGTGAACGACGAAGCCGAATATCATCTGTTCCAAAAAGAGTTAATGTTTCTGCCGGGGCACCGTCACGACCACCACGTCCTATTTCCTGATAATAGGCCTCGATGGATTTTGGCAAATCTGCGTGAGCAATCCAGCGAACGTCAGGTTTATCTACTCCCATTCCAAAAGCAACCGTAGCTACAACAATCAAGCCATCTTCTCTTTGAAAACGAGCCTCCACGATTCGACGATTCTCAGCCTCCATTCCGCCATGATAATGACACGCTAAGCAGCCAACATCAGATAGGGCACGAGCTAAAGTTTCTGTTTTAGCGCGCGTGCCACAATAAATAATACCTGATTGACCTTGTCTTGCCTTTGCAAAATTCAAGATCTGCTTACGAGGTTGATCCTTAGAAACGAAAGTTAAATGTATATTTGGCCGATCAAATCCTTGTAAAAATTTTGTATGCTTAACTCCATCAAATAACTTACTCACAATCTCAGCTTGAGTCTCTTTGTCAGCTGTAGCGGTAAAGGCAGCAATTGGAACGTCCAATGCTTTCCGTAATTCCCCAATCCGTAAATAATCTGGCCTAAAATCATGTCCCCATTGGGATACACAATGCGCTTCGTCTACTGCAATCAAACTTACACCAATTCGTCTAAGCATTCCTAGAGCTGAACCAGCTGCAAGTCGCTCAGGAGCAATATAAAGAAGTTTAAGTTTCTTTTTCTCCAAAGATTCCCAAACACTATCGATCTCTTCTTGAGTATTGCCTGACGTTATCGCCCCTGCACTTACACCAAGTTCTTGCAGAGCGCGCACTTGATCACGCATTAAGGCTATTAAAGGAGATATAACCACTGTCACTCCTTCGCGTAATATAGCTGGCAATTGGAAGCAGAGGGATTTTCCTGCGCCAGTGGGCATAATAGCCAAAACATTTTGACCTTCGGTAACGGCTTTAACAATTTCTTCCTGTCCAGAGCGAAAATGATCAAACCCAAAAACAGTTTTTAACGGGTTAAGCTTAGTCATTTGTTTGTTCTGAACTGTTAAAGCAATTACTTTCAATCATTTTCTTGAAATGAAACNGTTNCGTAGCCAGAAGACATCCAACCTAAAATACCATTTTCAAGGTGAGACACNTTTGTTAATCCAACTTGACTAACCAAAGCATCTCCCAACTTTTTAGACCTATTACCAGATCGGCAATATAGTATTATTGGCATATCTTTTTGTTTTATGAGAGAAAAAAACTTGCTTTGAAATTCAGGATGTAAAGCACCATTGCTTACAAAAGCTGTAATTAATTCTGATCCTTCAATAAACCCTGTTTCAATCCATTCTTCTTTTCNTCTTATATCAATAACTAAACTACCCTTATTTTGCTCTTCNATTAACTTTGCTTCATTAATTNGTAAAAGTTGCGGCGGCCAATTCACTTCAAGCAGTTCTACTTCAAATATCAAGGTTGCATTTGGCGGTATTATTTCTCCAGCTCCATTAGCACCATAACCCAACTCTGATGGAATCGTCAAAATTCTCGTTTCTCCAACAAGCATTCCTAATATACCTTGCTCCCATCCTTTGATGACTCTGCCTTGGCCTAATGTAAAACTGAAAGGTTCTCCCCTGGGTATCGAACTGTCAAAAACAGTACCGTCTTCAAGTTTTCCAGTGTAATGCACTGAGACTTCCATTCCTACTTGAGCTTCTTCCCCAGATCCCACTGAAACTGTCTCTATCTTTAACTCTGCAATTGCTGCCGATACAAAAAAGATAAAAAATATACAAAATCCCAATATCAAGAAAAATGTATGCTTTGTGTTCATGTGAGTCATAATATTACTTTCTATAAATGTTAATCGTCCAAACAAATAAATAAATGTTCATTAAAATAAGATTGATGGGTTCTTAGATTATTTGACCTTTTATACGAAGATTATCAACCCACTGGATTATCTATTTTGATAAAAACTTTTTTTTGAGCTTTACTCAATTTCTTAGTTTTATCCTTAATAATATCTTGTATTTCACGGATGTTTGGATTTTTGTGAAAAAGGATTTGCATAATTAAACTTTATGGAGTTCCATTTATTCATAAAGCCCACTTAATAAAACGATAAACCATTTGGTGCCAAATGCAGAATTTTACTAGTAAATTAAAACTCTCAAGTAAACGTATCTCGATTGAAGCCAATAAAGTATCCATCATAATAAAAACAATTTTCTTACGATTAGGTTGTTCAGAAAAAATGAGTGAAGAAATTTTTGATCAATATATCTATGAACCTCGAGATTTAGATCACTTCACCAAAACTCGTGAAATAATCCTTTAAGTACCAATTTTTTTCTCTCAGTTAAGGAATTCTTTATTGATTAATCGTGCTAATTTAACTTATTTTATTCGTAATATGAAAATCTTATCTGAAATATAACAGGACAATTTGATGAAGTTTACCTACCTCATAGGGCTATTGACTCTATCTTTAATCTTATCAGCACCAATTTTTGCTGATCATTCACCAAATAAGTTGATGCGTAATATGAGTGCTTACAGTCAACTAGGTATCACAGGAAAACTTGGAAAATTTGAGGTGCATTTCTCAAAATTTGGTACTATTCCAAATCAGATCAAAACATCTGTAAAAAATAAGAAATTTGACAGAATATTTAAAGATAAGTTCAATCTTGCCACAATTGTAATAAAAGACGAAGAAATTGTCTATGAGCGATACAATACAAAACGAAAAGTCAATAGTAATACCCCCTTTCTCGGGATGTCTATGAGCAAAACTGCAGCAAGCGCATCAATTGGAGTTTTGCTATGTGAAAATAAGATTAAATCTCTAGATGATACTGCAGGTATTTATTCAACAACGCTTAATGCTTCGCCCTATGCTAATATAAAGATAAAAAATATTCTTCAGATGAATAGTGGCGTTAGTCCACTTGGAAGACATGATGAAAAAAAATTTAATCACAAATCGTTGGGTTTATCTAACAAATTCTCTGGAAAAGCGAGCGTTCGAGAGGCTCTATCATTTTATAAAAAAGCTGCACGCGAGCAAGGAAGTCAATTTAATTACCACTCATCTGACACATTGGCACTGTCAATATTAGTTGAAGAAATATCTAAAATGTCAGTGGCGAAAGTATTTTATGATAATTTGTACACCAAGTTTGGATCAAGTGGGTACATGCACTGGACGGCAGACAAAAATGGCACAACCGCTCCGTTTACGGGATTAACCATGACTGCTCAAGATTGGGCAAAATTTGGAAAATTTATCATGGAAGAGAAAAAAGCTTCCAGTTGTTTAGGTTCATTTTTTAACGAAGGCGTGGCAAATGCTATAGCAACTGGGAAAAAAAATGGTTCCAGATACGGGTATCAAAGTTGGGTTTTTATGGTTAATGAAAACCCTACATTAGTTTTGCAGGGACATGGCGGACAATTCTTGGTTCTAGATGAAATGACGAACACCATACTGCTTACTATTTCAATTAACGAGAAATACACTTCTGGAAATCTTTTCAATAACATTCACAAATTTACCGAAAAACTAAACTAAAAATTGTTTTCTAAAAATCAGAGCTACTAAGCTTTGCTGATAAATGGTGCCCGGGGGCGGATTTGAACCACCGACACGAGGATTTTCAGTCCACTGCTCTACCCCTGAGCTACCCGGGCACGGGTAATATAAAACTTTGGGTTCGCGACGTTTTATGGCAGGTAACACAATCTGTCCAGACCTCAATTA
>PARX01000009.1 GCA_002712045.1 Paracoccaceae bacterium | reverse complement strand
TGCTATTAGTTCTATTAATTTTTTATTTTCCACCATACTTATCACATCGCGAAGATGTTTTTCCAAATAACTAGCTGAATTAACGGATAAGGTGCTATCGTCTACCGGTGCTCCGTCCGAAATAACCATTAAAACCTTTCTTTTCTCGGAGCGAGCCATTATTCTCTTTGAAGCCCATTCTAAAGCCTCACCATCAATATTTTCTTTAAGCAAGCCTTCTTTCATCATTAATCCCAGATTCGGTCTAGTTCGCCTCCAAGGAGCATCGGCTGCTTTGTATATTATATGTCTGAGATCATTAAGCCGGCCGGGACTTTGATCTCGCCCTTCGTGTAACCATGTCTCGCGACTTTGCCCACCCTTCCAAGCTTTCGTTGTAAAGCCAAGAATTTCGACTTTTACCTGACANCGCTCTAANGTTCTTGCTAGTACATCAGCGCANATNGCNGCAATTGATATTGGNCNTCCTCTCATTGATCCAGAGTTATCTAACAANAGAGTTACAATTGTGTCTNTGAANTCAATATCGCTTTCTACTTTAAANGANAGTGGNGTAGTTGGATTNGAAATAACTCGNGCAAGTCTNCCACAATCAAGTANCCCTTCTTCCATATCAAAAAGCCAACTCCTGTTNTGCTGAGCTTGTAGTCGTCGTTGCAATTTATTTGCTAACCTNCTTACAGCNCCTTTTAAAGGTTCCAATTGTTGATCTAAATATGTTCGTAATCTTTCTAACTCAGCGGGTTCTGCTAGTTCCTCGGCTAATATTTCTTCATCGTAGTCTGTTGTATAAACTTTATAGTTTGGATCTGCGTCTGAATATTTATTATTAGTGTTAGGATCTATAGAGTCACTTCCTTCTGGCATTTCAGTATCTTCAGACATTTCATTATCATCAAGATCATCTGCGCTGATTTGGGCTTGGGATGGATCACTCTCTTGATCCCCAGTGTCATCTGGGTCTTGCTCCCAGTCGTCCTGATCATCTTGAGTGTCATTTCCATCACTTTCTTGATTCTCTTCCTGATCTTCTTGCTCAGAGTCTTCTTGTTGTTCGTTTTCGTTTTCATCCGGATCTTCGCCTAATTGATCACCAAACCCTAGGTCTTCTATGACCTGTCGGGTTAGTTTTGAAAATTCAGTTTGATTATTAAGACTATCTGTGAGCGCGTTCAGTGAACCCTGAGCATCAGATTTAAACAAGTCTTNTCGTAAATCTATAAGTCGTTGTGCTGATTGAGGNAACGTNCGCTTGGTCGCAAGTTTACGTAATAAGAGGCTTGCTGCTACGCTTATTGGGACGTCAGCCGCATTTGATAAATTATTGTATCCTAGTTTGTCGAACTCNGCTATAATCTTAGAGTCTATGTTGCTCGCAGTTCCTGGCATGACTCGAGCACCCAATGCCTCAACACGAACATTTTCCATAGCTTCATATAGATCTTGAGCAACTTGCCCTTTTGGCATATATTTATTATGTGTTNGCTCGTTATGAAATCTTAGTTTCAAAGCATATGCGTCAGCTGTACCTCTTGCTACCATCACTTCATCTCTGGTGAGATTTCTACTTATCTGCGGTAAGCGAACGGTTTCGTTTGAAACCCCAGGTGGATCAACAGTAAATGAAACATTTAATTCAGGTTCATTTGCTAACGACTTGGTTGCTTCTGCTAGCGCCTTTTTGAATGGGTCAGCTGGATTTGGATTTGACTTTGACAAGTTTAGTTTCCTAAATGAATGATAAGGCTTATCCTAGACTGACGCTTACTGCTGATTCTGGAAGTTCCTCATCAAAACAGCGTTGATAGAATTCCGCCACTGTCTCACGTTCTAATTCATCACATTTATTCAAAAATGTTACCCTAAATGCGTAACCGATATCATTAAAGATACTAGCATTCTGTGCCCATGCGATGACTGTTCTTGGGCTCATNACAGTGGAAAGATCACCTTGCATAAATGCTGTTCTTGTTAAATCTGCAACGGTTACCATCTGACCAACAATTTTTTTCCCTTTAGTGTTGTCATAGTCAGGGTTTTTTGAGATTACAATTTGAGTTTCAGCACTATGGGAAAGGTAATTTAATGTTGCCACAAGCGACCAGCGATCCATCTGCCCTTGGTTAATTTGTTGGGTTCCATGATATAGACCAGTTGTGTCACCCAAGCCAACTGTGTTTGCTGTAGCAAAGATACGAAAAGAAGGGTGGGGCTGAATGACTTTGTTTTGGTCAAGTAAAGTTAATTTACCATCAACTTCGAGAACCCTCTGTATTACGAACATTACGTCTGCTCTTCCTGCATCATATTCGTCAAAAACAATCGCAGTGTTGGTGCTTAATGCCCAAGGTAATATCCCTTCTTGAAATTCGGTTACTTGTTTTCCATCTTTGAGCTTAATTGCGTCTTTTCCAATCAGATCAATTCTACTTATGTGACTGTCTAAGTTCACTCTAACTGTTGGCCAATTCAGACGAGCTGCTACTTGTTCAATATGTGTGGATTTTCCAGTGCCATGGTAACCTTGTATGATCAATCTACGATTAAAGGCGAAGCTTGCCAAAATAGCCAAAGTGGTATCATGATCAAATTTATAATTTGCATCAATTTCTGGTACCCGTTCAGATTTTTCTGCAAAACCTTTAACTTTAATTTTACTGTCAATACCAAATAATTTTGATACTGATATGTCTTCTGTTGGATGAGTTTTCATATCTATATCACCGTCGGCCATTTTAATTCCTCTAAAAACTGAAATTTTCACACATTTTTTGTCTATCGAAGGGTTACTGAAGGATTATTTAACAGCTTGCAAGAGAAAGCATAAGTAAATTTCATATAAAACACAAAATTTCAACAAATATTAAAAATTTTTAAACAATTTGGAAAAATCTCTAATCTGAAAACCCTATACTTAAATTAGCACAAAATCACTTGAAAGATTCAAAAAGACCAATAATTGTGAAATGTTTGCTTTGAACAATTGTTTTTTTTATATTATGGCGATGATGTGAAACAATTTTAAATTAGGAAATTCGAGAATTGATACGAAGACCGATAATTGGGATAGTAGGTAATAATTATTTAATGAATGAGGAATACCCTGTTCACGCTTCTGGACAGATGAATTGTGCAGTGATTTCTGAAGTAATGAATTGCATACCTTTGATCATTCCATCAAACCCTATGTATTCATCCATTGATGAATTAATGCACATCTGTGATGGTTTCTTATTTACGGGCGCACAACCCAATGTTCACCCCGAAGAATACGGCCACCACCCAACAGAAGCTTATGGTAAGTTTGATCGAGATAGAGATCGGGTTGCTTTACCTTTAATAAGAAAATGTGTTCAAGCAGGTCAACCAGTATTTGGAGTTTGCAGAGGGTTTCAAGAGTTTAATGTTGCAATGGGAGGGACCCTTCACCCTGAAATTCGTGATATCCCTGGTCGAGATAATCACAGAATGCCTCCAGATGGAACGTTAGAAGAAAAATTTGCTCTTCGTCATAAAATTGATTTGCAGATTGGAGGTGTGTTTGAGAGGATACTTAAGAGCAACTCAATTATGGTTAATTCGCTACATGGTCAAGGAATATTGGAAGCAGGCCCACGTATAATGATAGAGGGCTGGGCTCCAGATAAAACTCCTGAAGCCATAAATATTACTGAAGCAAAAGGCTTTGCTCTAGCAGTACAATGGCACCCTGAGTGGAACGCAAAAGAAGATCCTGTATCAAGGCCATTATTTGAAGAGTTTAGCAAAGCCGCTTATCGGTGGCAGGATGATATTGTAAAAATATAGAAGGGCTCAGATCATCATTTGTTTTACAGAATTTAATTTCAAATCTGGATAGTCTCGTTCAACTCTTTCTACGTCCCATTGTAAACGAGTTAAGAAAACAGGATCTCCGTCGTTATCTTCTGCCATATGACCTTTGTTTACTCTAGAAAATTCATCAAGTGTTACTAATGGCCCAGATATCCACCGAGCTGAAGTAAATTGAGTGGTTTCAAACCTCACGGGAATCCCGTATTCTATTTTTATCCTACTTGCCAAAACCTCAAATTGTAAGGGTCCAACTACACCAACAATAAAACCAGAGCCAATCATTGGTTTAAATAATTTAGCTGCACCTTCTTCAGCAAACTGAATTAAAGCTTTTTCTAAATTTTTCCCCTTCATTGGGTCTGTTGAGCTAACTGATTTAAGAAGCTCTGGAGCAAATGAGGGAATGCCAGTGAACTTCAATTGCTCTCCCTCTGTTAGAGCGTCCCCAATTCTTAACTGTCCGTGATTTGGAATTCCAATTATATCGCCAGCCCAGGCCTCCTCTGCTAATTCTCTATCGGCTGCTAAGAATAAAACTGGATTTGAGATTGTCATAACTTTTTTTGACCTAACGTGAGTTAATTTCATACCCCGCCTGAAATGCCCTGCACACAATCGAAAGAAAGCAACTCTATCCCTGTGTTTTGGGTCCATATTTGCTTGCACCTTGAAGACAAAACCAGAAACTGATTTCTCAAGCGCATTCACTGTACGAGGAGATGCATTTCTCAACAATGGTTCTGGTCCATGTTGTGCTATTCCATTCATCAACTCTTGAACCCCAAAAGAGTTTAAGGCGGAGCCAAACCAAATTGGTGTTAAAGTCCCCTCAAGGAAAGCTTTTTTTTCGAAGCGTGGAAGTAGCTCTCTTGCGAACTCTACTTCTTCTTTGAGTTTAACCAGCAAATGTGCAGGAACATGCCTTGAGATCATTTCATCATCTAACCCATTGATTTTGATGCTTTCGGCGATGATATTTCTATCACGTCTGCTCATGAGTTCTAATCGGTCATTTAATAAATCATAACATCCAATAAACTCTTTACCAACGCCAATTGGCCAGTTTGCGGGCGTTACATCGATGGCCAGGTTTGATTGTATCTCATCGATTATATCCAAGGTTTCTCTACTTTCTTGGTCCATTTTATTACAAAAAGTAAACACCGGCATATCTCTTAAGCGGCAAACCTCAAATAACTTTTTGGTTTGGCTTTCTACGCCTTTTGCGCCATCGACAACCATAATTGCAGAGTCAACTGCAGTGAGTGTCCTGTAAGTGTCCTCGGAAAAATCAGAATGACCTGGGGTATCTACTAGATTAAATCTATAGTGCTTAAATTCAAAGGACATTGCAGATGCTGAAACAGAGATACCCCGGTCTTGTTCCATTTTCATAAAGTCAGAGCGAGTTCTACGAGACTCCCCTTTCGCCCGAACCTGGCCTGCCAATTGTATTGCGCCCCCGTATAATAGAAATTTTTCGGTTAATGTTGTCTTGCCAGCATCTGGATGTGAAATAATGGCAAAAGTTCTTCGCCGGTTAATCTCGTTCTCTTCTGTCGTTTTTACATCTTTGTTTTTTGTCATGAGGCGCGGTATAGTGTGAGAACATTTGTCTTGCAATGTCGGTTTATCATTAACTTTAATATAATGTTTTATAGTGCTAAGGAGTTCTTACATTGGGACAGCAGTGTTTTAATGTGTTAGTTTGCAAATATGTCTTTTTGGGAATGAGGATAAAAAAATGGAATTAGGAATAGGTGGTAAATGGGCAATTGTATGTGCGTCGTCAAAGGGCTTGGGTTTTGGGTGTGCTAAAGCCTTGGCTTTAGAGGGGGTAAACGTCGTAATTAATTCTCGTTCTTCAGAGTCTTTAGCGGCCGCAGCTGATTCAATACGATCTATATCATCTTCTAAAGTCATTAGTGTTGTGGGAGATGTAACCACTGAAGAAGGTAGGGATAGATTATTAAGGGAATGTGATTCTCCAGATATATTAGTTACAAATGCAGGTGGCCCTCCTCCGGGTTTATGGTCAGATTGGAATCGCGATGATTTTATTAAAGCGATTGATGCCAACATGTTGACACCTATTTCATTGATTCAATCTGTTCTCCCTAAAATGATAGATCAAGGATGGGGAAGAATAGTGAATATAACTTCACAATCAGTAAAAGCACCGATTGCTGTCTTGGGACTGTCTAATTCCGCGCGAGCGGGTTTAACTGGTTTTGTTGCGGGCACATCAAGACAAGTAGCTGGGACTGGCGTAACAATAAATAATTTATTACCAGGGATACACGCGACTGATAGGGCTGTTGCTCTTGATACCGGTGTTGCGGACACACAGAACATCAGCCTTGAGGAGGCGAAATCAAGAAGATGCAAAGAGATCCCTGTTGGAAGATATGGAACAGTCGATGAATTTGGAGCAGCGTGTGCATTTTTGTGTTCTCAGCATTCAGGTTTTATTATTGGCCAGAACATTTTGTTAGATGGGGGTGGTGTAAATGCAACCTTATAATTATAATAATTAGAATTGGTTCTTATTAATTGAGTTAGCTAAGAATTTCATAGGAACACATGGTCAACAAACATAATCAGGATATGGCGAGATTAGAAGTAAAGAATCTTTACCACCAATTTGATGGTATCGAAGTAATTAAAGATTTAAATCTCTCTATACAGTCAGGTCAGGTTACTTGCCTCCTTGGGCCGTCTGGTTGTGGGAAGTCGACTACTTTAAGAATAATCGCTGGAGTTGAGCGGCAACAAAAGGGCACAATCTGTCTGGATGGAGATATTGTATCTGGACCGAGTTTGCATATTCCACCAGACAAAAGGAGGGTTGGATTAATGTTTCAAGATTTTGCACTTTTCCCACACCTCACGGTTAGTGAAAATGTTGGATTTGGTTTAGATGGTTCAGATATCAATAAGAAAGATAGGATTAATAGTTTATTAGACAGAGTTGGTTTAGGGGAGTTTGAGAAAAAATTCCCACATCAACTTTCGGGAGGAGAACAGCAAAGGGTTGCTCTGGCTAGAGCCATAGCGCCTAAGCCACAGTTAATGTTGATGGACGAACCTTTTTCAGGTTTGGATTTACGCTTAAGAGATGAAATACGTGATGATACGTTGGGACTGCTAAAAGAAGAAGGTGCCGCAGTTTTGTTGGTTACTCATGATCCAGATGAAGCAATGAGAATGGCGGATGAAATTGCATTGATGAGAAATGGAGAAATTGTACAGAAGGGTGTTCCATATAATATTTATAATAACCCAGTTGACAAGGAGGCGGCCTCTTTCTTTTCTGATATTAATGTTATCAAAGGTATTTCAAATAATTCTTTAATACAGACTCCCTTTGGTCAATTTTTAACTCCAGGGCTAGAGAATGGGCAACCTGTTGAGATTATAATTCGACCGCAACATTTGAAAATGGACTTTGACAGGAATGGAAAGGGTCCAAATGCTACTATACAAGATGGAGTGCCAGCAAAGGCAATTGTGGTAAACTCTAGATTTATGGGGAGCCAAAGTCTGGTGGAGTTTCAAATGGAAACAGATTGCTCCTATTTGAAGGCGACTGTGCCAGCAGTGTTTTTACCAAAAAAAGGCACGATATTGTGGTTATCAATGCGTCGAGATCGGTGCTTTGTTTTTCCATCTAATTAAAAAATTACAGAGATTTTGTCATTTAGGGCTTTTAGCTTTTGGTTTTTGTTCCTAAATATAGATGATTATTGAATTTTTGAGGTAATTTTACACCTCGTCAGGAGAATATGATGCTAAATAATATAGGTATACCAGGTATATTACTAATTGCTGTGGTCGTTTTAGTTCTTTTTGGTCGTGGAAAAGTTTCTTCACTAATGGGTGAAGTGGGCAAAGGGATTACTGCCTTTAAGAAAGGGGTAAGTGACGGAAAGAAAGAGATTGAGACAGAAAATTTGGATGAAGCCAAAGATGTCACCCCTGAGGCTGATAAAGATAAAAGTTAAAGCTTTTAACTTTTGATATTTTTCAAGGAAATTACTTTTGTTTGATTTGGGTTGGACTGAACTTTTGCTAATAGGTATAGTGGCTCTCATTGTGGTGGGCCCTAAAGACCTGCCTGGGATGTTTCGAACACTTGGTAAATTAATGGCGAGGGTACGAGCCATGGCACGGGATTTTCAAAGGTCAATGGAGGAGGCTGCAGATTCTACGGGTGCAAGTGACATCGCGGTAGATTTAAAAAACTTAACTTCTCCGAAGGCTATGGGCTTGGATGCAATCAAGAATCTTGCCTCCTCTTCAGATGACGGGGAAGAGGTTAGTAAGCAATTGGAGGCGACAAAAGCTGAAATGGCTAAGGTTCAAAAGAAACATACCGAGGAGCTTGCAAAAAAGAATCAAGCGACATCAAAAAAGATAGAAGAGTTTACNAAAAATACTGNAAAAAAACAGAAAATATCGTCAAAAAAATCAATAAAGAAAAAAATGAATGAGTGATGAAGTCGAATCTAATGCAGCTCCGCTGATAGAGCATTTAACTGAGCTGCGCTCCCGGCTAATAAAATCTGTGNTAGCTTTTCTGGTGGGCATGGTGGTGTGTTTTACTGTATGGAACTCAATTTTTAATTTTTTAACCTATCCTCTNTGCTCGGCAATGATGGAGAGAGGGCAAGAGGATTGTGGGTTGATTTTGATCAAGCTGCAGGAAGGATTTTTTGTAGCGATATCCATTTCATTTTTGGGTGGGTTTATGTTGGCTTTCCCTTATATTGCCTTTCAAATGTGGAGATTTGTCGCACCTGGTCTGTACAAGAATGAGAAGGGCGCTTTTTTACCATTTCTGTTAGCATCACCATTTATGTTTTTTTTAGGTGCAGCTTTTGCGTTTTGGGTAGTAACACCTTTAGCATTTGATTTTTTCTTGGGGTTTCAACANCCTGGATCTTTGGGTCAAAGTGATGATGGAGAGAGTGGTATAGCAGCGATTGCTTTTCAAGGATCGGCGCAAGAGTATTTATCATTAACTATAAAATTTATTGTGGCATTTGGCTTATGTTTTCAATTGCCAGTCTTATTGACCTTGATGGGGAAGGTTGGGCTGGTTAGTTCTGATGGCTTAAAAACTGTTAGAAAATATGCTGTAGTTGGTATATTAGTTATGGCAGCGATCGTTACACCCCCAGATGTAATCACACAAGTTATATTGTTTGTAGTGGTTTATGGGCTTTATGAACTTTCAATTTACTTGGTCAGAAGAGTTGAGCGTCAGCGTGATCTTGAAGATGATTTAGTCGTTGATGAGCATTTGGATGAGTCGGATGACACTTAATGTCTGATGAACTAAACCGAATAGCAGATGCTTTAGAGAGACTTGTCCCTGCTCCGGTAGGCTTGCCTGACTTATCAAAAGCAAATGTTTTCATTTGGAATGTTCGACCAGATCGTATCGAAGAAGTATCGGGCTTCAATAATGTTAATCTTAATATTTTGCGAGGAATTGATAGTGCAAAAGAAACATTATTGAGAAATACGAAGCAGTTTGCAAATGGCTTTCCAGCCAATAACGCTTTGCTATGGGGTGCTAGAGGCATGGGAAAATCATCCCTTGTTAAAGCGGTTTTTAAAAAAATTTCTGAATCGACCAATCAGCTCAAGCTTATAGAAATTCAGCGGGAAGATTTGTCTTCAATAAATAGGTTATTAGATAGCTTGAAAGGCCAACATTATAGATTCCTGCTATTTTGTGATGATTTGAGTTTTGATGCTCAAGACTCCTCTTATAAGTCTTTAAAGGCGATATTAGATGGAGGTGTTGACGAGAAGCCTAACAATGTGATTTTTTATGCTTCTTCTAATCGTAGGCATTTGATGCCAAGAGATATGATTGAGAATGAAACTAGCTCTTCAATAAATCCAAGTGAAGCTGTTGAAGAGAAGGTTTCTTTGTCTGATCGATTTGGCCTATGGTTAGGATTTCATGGATGTGATCAGCCAACTTATTTAAAAATTATTGAAGGTTATTGTAATGAATATGGGTTACATTTTGACCTTGAAGAGCTTCATGCTGATGCCATTGAATGGCAAGCGACAAGAGGCTCTAGGTCCGGGCGAGTTGCTTGGCAATATTTTGTTGATCTGGCTGGCCGCAAGAAACTTAAATTTTAATTTTCCTTTAAGAAAGTTATTGGATCTATTCGGTCTGTACCCTTTATTATTTCAAAATGTAGGTGATCAGCACCCATACTAACAACACCGATAATCTGCCCTCTTTTTACTCGGTCACCTTTTGAAAGATTTACATCACTGATATTAGAATAGGCTGATAATATTTCACTATCATGGCGGATTAGTACGACCGTAGGTTGGTTTGAACCTCTTGATACTAGTACAATCGTACCATCGTTTGTGGCTTTTACCGGTTCACCTTGAGGCGCTTGGATATTGATGCCTTGATTACCATTGACATCGTAAGAAAATGGGCTTGAGATTTCCCCGTCTATTGGCTTAATGTAAGTTTTTAAATTCATTTCGCTTGTAGAGGTTACATTTTTAGAAACATTTGTACCAATAGTTTCATTTTTTTCGCTTTGATCAGTTTGCTCAATTTTCTCTTCAACTTCTGATTCTTGTTCAGTTTTTACGCGATCAATTGCTTTAGAGGCTACCTTTGCAATGTTAATAGATCCGTCGTTATGATTTGGTAAAATATTAAGAGGAATTGCTAAGACTTCGCCTTGTCCCAGCTGATAGTTTTCGGAAACTCCATTGTGCACAGCCAATTTTTTTGATGACACATTTATTCGATCAGCAACGTTAAATAGCCGTTCCCCTTTTTTTGCTCTAACGATTGCATATGTCTCAAAAGTTATAATTCCTGTCTCTTTTGGAGCCGGGCCTGAAGCGCTCACAGATTGATAAAGATTCTTAGGCAAATCAAGATATTGAGAATAATTCAGGTTTGTATCACATCCGGAAATTAAGATGATAGATGTGACAGAAATTAAGTGTAGTAAATTTAATGGATAAAAAATTCGCATGGTCGATATCATTTCGTTTTATTTGCTAGACTATAACTCGCGTTTGTAGCTATCTGCAACACCTTCTATTAACGGAACAAATCTAACTTCCCCCATTTCATGATATTTTAAACCTTGTTCTGTTTTTTCAATTTTAATCATAGTTTGCACTGAATCTGATTGTCCGACTGGCAAGACCATTATCCCATCTAGCTTAAGTTGATCTAAAAGTGGGCTAGGTGGATCTTCTGCGGCGGCGGTTAATAAAATTCTGTCGAATGGTGCTTGAGCTGTCAGTCCCCGAGAGCCGTCTGATCGCATTGCCGTGATATTAGTCAGTTTAAGCTCATCAAAAATCTTTTGCGCCTTAATAATTAAATCTTGATGGCGTTCAACAGTGTAAACCCTTCGCGCAAGATGTGATAAAATAGTTGCTTGATAACCTGAACCTGTACCTATTTCTAATACTTTGCATCTAGAGGTTACTTCTAGACTTTGGGTCATTTGGGCTACAACTGACGGCTGACTAATAGTTTGACCACAAGCTATTGGTAATGGGATGTCTTCGTAAGCTTTTTCTTTAAAAATGCCAGTTAAAAAATCTTTTCGATCTACTTTTTCCATAGCATTTAATACTCTGGTATCTGTAATACCTCTACGACGGATAGCGTATAAAAATTGCATTTTTTCTTCAGGCGTCATGTTATTTGAATTTTCTCATCAATTTCTCTAAGGACGAGTAGTCAGTTAAATCAGTGTTCATAGGTGTGATTGAGATATATCCGTTAAGGTTAACTGCGGCATCAGTATTTTCTTTTGTAGGAATATCTTGTGGACCGCCTTTAATCCAGAGAAATCGTTTCCCACCAGGAGAAAGACTTGGCTCAACNCTGAAAGAGGAGTTTTCTCTAAAACCAAGGGGAGCAAGTTTGCTCCCTAATACTTCTTTCGCCCCAACTGGAGGGAAGTTAACATTATAAAATANTCTATAATCACCTGTCCCCCATTCGTTATATTCTAATAATTTCTCAATGATTTCGGCACCATAATAGTTTGCTGCCTCAAANGGATCTTTATTCTTGATATTTCGAGGACCCAGGTATTGCGAAAGAGCAATTGATTTTATTTTATGGATTGTGCCCTCTATAGCTGCNCCAATTGTGCCAGAATAAAGAGAATTATCTGCCGAGTTATTACCACGATTTACCCCAGACAATATTAAATCTGGCTTATTACTTCTCATAACATCATAAATTCCAGCTAACACACAATCTGCTGGAGAACCGTCTACAGAAAATTTCCGTTC
Source organism: Paracoccaceae bacterium (assembly GCA_002712045.1). Classification (GTDB taxonomy): domain Bacteria; phylum Pseudomonadota; class Alphaproteobacteria; order Rhodobacterales; family Rhodobacteraceae. Next base: position 20,886 of record PARX01000009.1, on the reverse strand, counting down.
AGAGATTTTTGAGATCTGCATTGGTTTTGTGAAACTAATACAATGAGCAACNCCTGATTGCTCAGATGAAGGAGCGACTATCCAAACCTCACCATCTGATCCAGCAATTATATTTGCAATATTTTCAAGCACAGAAAGTCCTGGCGCATTGATCCCATCATCATTTGTAACTAAAATTTTCATTGTTTACCTTTGTTGAAAANTACGAAGATTATGTGAAAGGTTATCTTTCAAAACCAGTATGTTCACTCTAAATGTCCAGCTTTGTTCAATATAGATTTTCCACCCAGGTAAGTGTTTAAAACTGAAGGTAACTTTACAGAGCCGTCTATCAACTGTCCATTTTCTAAAACAGCAATTAAGCAGCGGCCAACTGCCAACCCCGAGCCATTAAGTGTATGAACGAATTCAGGTTTTTCATCCTTCTTAAATGGTTTAAACCGAGCATTCATCCTGCGTGCTTGAAAGTCGCCACAAGTGGAGCAGGAGCTAATTTCTCTAAATCTGTTCTGACCAGGTAGCCACACTTCTATATCGTGAGTTTTCCGCGCTGCAGCTCCAATATCGCCTGTGCATAAAACAACAGTTCGGTAAGGTAGGTTCAAAGATTCTAATATATTTTCCGCACATTTTGTCATACGGTCCAATTCAGTTAGCGATTCCGAAGGATGAACAATCGAAACCATTTCCACTTTTTCAAATTGATGTTGTCTAAGCATACCTGTGGTATCTTTTCCCGCACTACCAGCCTCTGATCGAAAGCATAGTGAATGAGCAGTCATTCGTAACGGTAGTTTATCCTCTGATAATATTTTGTTTGAAACGACATTTGTTAGCGTTACTTCGGAAGTAGGGATTAACCATTTTCCATCGGTCGTTCTATAGCTATCGTCAGCAAATTTCGGCAGTTGGCCTGTTCCAATCATAGCTTGATCACGAACTAAGACAGGCGTATTCATTTCTATTAAGCCATGTTTTTCAATATGGGTATCAATCATAAATTGAGCTAGGGCTCTATGAATTCGAGCGATCGAACCTTTCAAAACAACGAATCGTGATCCGGATAAATTACGGGCGACTTCAAAATCCATATTTTGAACAGTTGCAGCTAATTCGAAATGTTCTTTAGGGCTGAAGTCAAAAGATGGTATTTCTCCCCATCGTCTNATTTCCACNTTATCGTCTTCATTTTCCCCAACTGGTACATCATCGAGAGGTGAATTTGGTAATTGCATCAAGAAGTCATTTAAAATTTTGTCTTCTTTTTTGGCTTCATCTTCTAATTGTGAAATTTCTTTTTTTTTCTCACTTACTAACGCTTTTAATTTAGCAAATTCTGCCTGATCATTGTCAGCTTTTGCTTTACCGATTTTTTTGCTGGCATTATTGCGTTCTGCTAAGGCTTCTTCAGCATTCTTAATTCTAATCCTTCGAGCTTTATCAAGTTCTAGTATTTTTGTCGAAACTCCTGAAAGTTTACGTAAACCCATTTTTTTATCAAATTCTTCTGGGTTTAGACGTATTAGTCGAATGTCATGCATGTTTTAGTCCAATTAAATTTTTGTTTTTTATCTTATGCATTATTTTTTTCTTAAGGTTAAGTATTGAATTGCATGATCTGCGTCACATACTGATAGACTGAAGACTACAGAGATTTAGAATCTATTGCTCTATGTTAATCCCATAGAGGCAATTTTTAAAAAAAACGAAGGAAAATATTTGCGACTTAATTTTTAGAGATGAAGTATTGATAATTTTCCATTTAGTCAGTAAGTCAAGCGCTTGCAAAGCCGCGTGGGCAGCGTTAACATTGAGCTCGTTCAGTTGTAAGCTCGGCTACAATCTAAAAGAGGAAACATCATGGGTGATATAACACAAATCTTACCGTTTATATTAATTTTTGCGATTATGTATTTTTTGCTAATTCGACCTCAGCAAAAAAAAGTGAAAGAGCATAAAGCATTGGTTGAAGCAATAAAAAAAGGTGATGAGGTAGTCACTCAGGGTGGTCTGATTGGAAAGGTTACAAAAGTAAAGGGAGAGGGAAGATTAGAAGTGGAAATTGCCTCTGGGGTGAAAGCCCAGGTTGTTCAAGCTACAATCGCACAGGTTTTGAACAAAACAGAAACTAAGAAATAATAATAGGACTTATCTGGTTATGCTTCAGTTTTCACTTTGGCAAAAATTATTAATTTTGAGTATCTGTATAGTTGGTATATTTTTTTCTATACCTAATGCTTTTTATACTCGTGTAGAGAATAAAAATGACACCTTAAATGCAATCTCAAAAGGTCAAGAATTGTCTTCATCAGAACTTAAGAGTCTAAGGGCTTGGCCTGCTTTTCTTCCTTCAAATCTAGTCAATCTTGGTTTGGACTTGCGGGGAGGAGCTCACCTTCTAGCTGAGGTAAAGGTTGAGGAGGTTTATGGTCAAAGGCTTGATGCTATGTGGCAAGAAGTTAGAGACGTTTTACGGGCTGAGCGAGATGTGATTGGTACAATTCGGCGACAAGATGGTCGTTCAGATCAATTAAGGATAAAAATATCTAATGTTTCTGGAATGCCTAGAGCTGTTGAGCTAATTGAGGACCTTGCTCGTCCTGTTAGCTCGTTATCTTCGGTTGGGAAAAAAGATCTTAAGGTTACTTCGGATCAAAATATTCTTATTGTTGAGTTTTCAGAGGTAGAGAAACTGGCGTTAAATGAAAGAACAATGAAGCAATCCCTTGAGATTATAAGGCGTAGAGTGGATGAGGTTGGAACAAGGGAGCCAACAATTCAAAAGCAGGGTGAGCGTAGGATACTTATTCAAGTACCAGGTATTGGATCAGCTAGTGAACTGAAAACCCTGATAGGTACTACCGCAAAGTTAGGATTTTATCCCGTGCTTAAACAAACCTCAAATTCAGAAGAACAGGGAAATGGTAGGACTCAGACTTTGCCTGCCAAAGATGATAAAAATATCTATTATGTTTTAGAGAAGTCTCCAGCAGTAACCGGTGAAGAACTTGTAGATGCGCAACCTACTTTTGACCAAAATGGTCAACCTGCTGTAAGTTTTAGGTTTAATCCAGGTGGTGCTCGAAAATTTGGCAATTACACAGCAAATAATGTTGGAGCATTATTTGCAATCGTCTTAGACGGTGAGGTTATTTCTGCCCCTCAAATTAGAGAAGCAATAACGGGTGGAAGTGGCCAAATTACTGGGAATTTCTCAGTCGAAGAATCGTCAGAATTATCGATTCTATTGAGGGCGGGAGCTCTTCCCGCACCAATGCAGTTTGAAGAGGAGCGGACAATTGGTCCTGAACTGGGCCAAGATAGTATAGATGCTGGTAAAATTGCTTGTATAGTGGCTTTCTCGGGCATCCTGGTTTTCATGTTTTTAAGCTATGGTTTGTTTGGAATCTTTGCCAATATTGCTTTAGTAATAAATGTAACTTTAATATTTGGCTTATTGTCAATCATCGGTGCGACTTTGACTTTACCTGGTATTGCGGGGATCGTTTTAACGATAGGGATGGCGGTCGATGCAAATGTTTTAGTTTTTGAGCGGATAAAAGAAGAGCTAAAGACAGCTAAGAGCCCCTATAGAGCCATAGAGTTGGGGTATGAAAGAGCTTTTAGTGCAATTCTTGATGCGAATATTACTACATTTATTGCAGCATTAATTCTATTTTTGATGGGCTCTGGGCCTGTTAGAGGGTTTTCAATAACGTTAGGTCTTGGGATAATAACATCAGTGTTCACGGCAATCTATGTAACTAGGCTTTTATTGGCAATCTGGTTTGATCGAACCCGTCCTAAGACAATTGTAGTTTAAAGGTTTACTATGAGACTAAAATTAGTACCAACCGGAACAAAAATTGATTTTTTTAAATTATCCTCAATAACTTTTGGGGCATCACTGATTGGTATGCTTGCTGCTATCATTTTATTTCTGACGATTGGTTTGAATTTTGGAATCGATTTTAGAGGAGGTACTACTATTCGTACTGACTCAAAAATTTCGGTTGATGTCGCTAAATATAGATCTGTTTTGTCTGAACTTGATTTAGGAGATATTTCCATTACTGAAGTTTTTGACCCAACAAAACCTGATCAAAATGTTGCCCAGATACGGATTGAACAGCAAGAGGATGAAGGTAGTGCAACGGTTAAGACCGTTGAAATGGTTCAAAAAGCATTGAGAACAATTGATAATCAAATGACTTTTCCATCAATCGAAAGTGTGGGGCCAAAAGTTTCAGGTGAGTTAATAAAAACCGCCATTATTGCGGTTGTAACGGCTATTTTTGCTGTTCTCTTTTATATTTGGCTTAGATTTGAATGGCAATTTTCTGTAGGGGCTGTAGCTGCTTTGGTTCATGACATAGTTTTGACTATTGGTATTTTTAGTATACTTCAGATAAAATTTGACCTAGCGATTATAGCCGCCTTGCTCACGATAGTAGGATATTCGTTAAATGATACTGTTGTTGTTTTTGATCGTGTTCGAGAGAATTTAAGAAAATACAAAAAAACAGAATTAAAAGATGTTTTAAACCTGTCAATAAATGAAACACTTAGTCGAACAGTTATGACTTCTGTAACAACATTGTTAGCTTTAATTTCGCTTTTTGTATTAGGTGGCGATGTTATCAGAGGTTTCGTATTTGCTATGATTTGGGGAGTGATTGTTGGCACTTATAGCTCAGTATTTATTGCATCTAATATATTGCTTAGACTTGGTGTTAAAAGAGATTGGTCTAAACCATCAGCTGGTGCAGGAACGCAATTTTCTGGAATTGATGCTTGATTAATTTGTTCTATGAAGCGGTTAGCTTCGATGGTATCTATTGGATATTGGTGGCAGCATTTTTAGCTGGAATAGTTCGAGGATTTACGGGCTTTGGAACCGCCTTGGTCTTTATACCTTTGGTTGCTCAGGTGTTAACGCCTATCGAAGCAGTTTTTGTTATGATTTTATTCGATTTCATAGGAGTCTTGCCAACTGTTCCTCGTGCTTTAAAGGATGGAAAACCCAAAGACGTTCTGAGGCTCGGTATCGGGATGTTGATTACCACGCCGTTTGGTCTTTTCGCTTTGTACTTAATGTCTCAATCTTCTTTTAGGCTTATAGCCTCTATTACGATCCTCATTTTACTGTCACTTCTCATCTTGGGAGTTCGTTATCGAGGACCGCTTACCAATAAACTTATTTACTTCACTGGTGCTATGGGCGGTTTATTTGGTGGGAGCACTGGGATGCCAGGACCACCTGTGATTTTAATTTATATGGCAAGTAGGAGTGCCCCTCAAATAATAAGAGCAAATCTTTTATTATATGCTATGTTTGGTGATCTGCTCATTTTTGCATTATGTATGTTAACGTTTGATATTTTACCCATTTTATTTATTTTTGCAGGTATTGCGATTATTCCATTCGCATTTGGAGTCTTATTGGGCTCAAGAGTGTTTAATCCAGAGCGTGAAAATGTATATAGAGGGGTTGCGTATTTTGTAATCGGTTTATCGGCAATTTTTGGTCTGCCTTTCTGGGGGTAAAATGGTTCTTAATTGGGCCAAGTGTCAGAAACTCTATAACCGTAGGGCCACGGATCAGAAGGGTTTCTCATTATTTGGTGTGTACCAGTAATATAACCTCTGCCGCTAATTGTTGGGATTATGGATTGCTTTCCATCTGTATTTTTTATCTCCTTCAAATTACACTCAAAACTACCACCAATTATTGATTTTCCCACAAACGTATCGTCTTTTTGCATTTTGCCTTGACTGACCAGTAACGCCATTCTTGCCGAACACCCAGTGCCACAAGGTGATCTATCTATCTTGCCAGGTTCAATTACTACAGCACTTAATCCCGTTAATAGGTTATTTTTTCTTATAGTTGGTTCTGTAAACTGACAAAATGAGATATGGTTCCAATTCCTAACTGGATGTTTAAATCCGAGCTGCTCATTTGCGGCTTTTATAATTTCTTTCCCTAAATTTCGTATAAGATCGCCAGATTTAGGTTCAATTTTTAAGCCACAGTCTGAAGCATCTACAAGAACAAAGCTATCTCCGCCAAAAGCAGTATTTACATTAAGTATACCTAAGCCATTTATTTTTAATGGTACATTCAATTGATCCACGAAGCTTTCGACATTTTGAATTTCTATTTTCAGTGCTTCTCCATCCCTGCAAGTTGCTCGTACTTGTATTAGTCCTGCTGGAGTGTCCAAATTAAAGCTTGTGATTGGTTCTTCTATTTTGATTAGACCTGTTTCCAATAAAACAGTAGCAACACATATCGCATTTGATCCTGACATAGGTGGTGTATGAATAGGCTCCATAATGATGAATCCAAATTCAGCATTTGGGTGCTTAGCTTTAACCAATAGATTTATATGCTTAAAGACCCCACCCCTAGGTTCATTAAGAAGTAGGTTCCTGAGCTTTTGGTCTTTTTCAATAAAGGTTCGCATTTCCCAAAGATCATTCCCTGGGGGGTCTGGTATGCCGCCAACAATAACATTTCCAACTTCACCTTCAGCATGTGCGGAAACAATNTTTACTGATATATTACTTCTCATGTCTATTTATCTTTTCTTATAATTGCTATTAGTGGTAAAACATATTTAACTTATTTGCGATCTGTTTATTTTCGTTGTAGTACATTTCCTTAACTTAGAAAAAAATTTTCTGGGAGCATATTGAATGAATGAAATCCTAAAAGAATTGGAAAATCGAAGGCAGCAAGCCCGACTTGGCGGTGGCCAAGCGCGAATAGATGCTCAACATAAAAAGGGAAAATTAACGGCACGAGAACGTATAGAATTACTNTTAGATAATGAAAGNTTTGAAGAGCTGGACATGTATGTAAAACATCGATGTGTTGATTTTGACATGGATCAGACTCAGATTTCTGGTGATGGCGTTGTGACGGGTTGGGGTACTATAAATGGTAGACAAGTTTATGTTTACTCTCAAGATTTTACAGTTTTTGGAGGATCACTGTCAGAAACGCATGCACAAAAAATATGTAAAGTTATGGATATGGCTATGTCAAATGGTGCTCCTATAATTGGATTAAATGACAGTGGTGGTGCTAGAATACAGGAAGGTGTTGCATCCTTAGCAGGATATGCAGACGTTTTTCAAAAAAATGTCTTAGCATCGGGAGTTGTTCCACAGATTAGTGTTATTATGGGGCCATGTGCTGGAGGAGCGGTGTATTCTCCAGCAATGACTGATTTTATCTTCATGGTTCGAGATAGTAGTTACATGTTCGTAACCGGGCCTGATGTAGTGAAAACAGTCACAAACGAAGTAGTAACTGCAGAAGAGTTGGGTGGAGCAAAAACGCATACAACAAAGTCATCCGTCGCAGATGGCGCCTTTGAAAATGATATCGAGGCTCTGGAGCAAATAAGGCGTCTTTTTGATTTTTTACCATTGAGCAATAGAGAACGCCCGCCAGAAAGACCCTTTTTTGATGACGCCAGAAGAGAAGACCATTCTTTAGATACATTGATTCCTAATAATCCAAATCAACCGTATGATATGAAAGAATTAATACTAAAGTTATCGGATGAGAGTGATTTTTTTGAGGTTCAGGAAGATTTTGCAGCAAATATTGTAACTGGCTTTATAAGGCTCGAGGGCCGCACTGTCGGCGTTGTGGCTAATCAACCTTTGGTCCTGGCTGGTGTTCTAGATATCGACAGTAGCAGAAAGGCGGCTAGATTTGTAAGATTTTGTGATGCCTTTGAAATTCCAATACTGACCCTTGTGGATGTTCCTGGATTTTTACCCGGGACCAGCCAAGAATATGGTGGGGTTATAAAGCATGGTGCTAAGCTGCTTTTTGCCTATGGCGAAGCGACTGTTCCTAAAGTCACTCTTATAACACGCAAAGCATATGGTGGAGCTTATGATGTTATGGCATCCAAACATTTAAGAGGTGATTTTAATTATGCCTGGCCGACAGCTGAGATTGCTGTAATGGGGGCAAAAGGTGCAGTTGAAATTTTATACCGTCAAGAATTAGGGGATAAGAAAAAAATTGAAAAACGAACGAAGGATTATGAAAAACGATTTGCAAATCCTTTTGTTGCTGCGGAAAGGGGCTTTATAGACGAAGTTATAGCTCCTCATTCCACACGAAAAAGAATATGCCGTGCTTTTGCTTCGCTCCGAGGAAAACAATTGAAAAATCCATGGAAAAAGCATGATAATATACCGCTTTGAAGTTAGAATTTATAAATTGAGCAGAAAAGACTAAAATATTAGATCTCTGATTAGGTGCTTATGATAAAACATCGTGGATTTCCAAGCAGATTACCAGGTACGGACTACCAGTTTACAATAAGAAGAGCCTCGAAAAAGAAGCCTTCGAAATTAGTTAAACGTATGCGTTTTGCTGATAGAAAAAATTCAGATCGACTTGCTGATGAAGAATTTCTTAGAGCTTTATGGAATTATTTTGGCGAAAATGATTTTGAAAGAGGAAATTTGGATGCAGGGCGATTAAGTTGGGTTTTTGGAAGAGAGGTTAAGCCAGCTAGTGAAGATTTTGTACCAGATTCTTATGGTGCAAGACTCCGATTAGATAAAACTATCTTAAGAGGCTCTTTTCCTCAAATCTTTGAAGACTCACAATAACTAATTTATGCTAATTCAAATTTTGAGATATCAGTAATTTACTTATTAATTACTCATTAAAATACGAATGAAGTTCAGTGAAATAGCAAGTATTCTTAAAATCGAAATTATCTTTCAAAATTTCTAAAATGTCATTATCAATTGGAAACTTATATGGTATGACCAGTTAATTCTAACTTTGAAAGCATCTGAGAATGTTTAATAAGATACTTGTAGCAAATAGAGGTGAAATAGCCTGCAGAATAATCAAGACTGCAAAGAAGATGGGTATAAAAACTGTTGCGGTTTATTCTGATACAGATGTTGATGCATTGCATGTAAAAATGGCAGATGAAGCGGTTCACATAGGAGCCGCGCCAGCAAACCAATCTTACATTGTAATTGATAAAATACTTTCTGCTGTAAAGAAATCTAAAGCAGATGCTGTTCATCCAGGATATGGATTTCTTTCAGAGAATAAGATGTTTGCGGAAGCTCTAGAGAGGGAGAATGTTGTATTTATTGGCCCTCCATCTGGAGCTATTGAGAAAATGGGAGATAAGATAACTTCTAAAAAATTAGCAAAAAAAGCGGGTGTTTCAACAGTCCCTGGTTATCTTGGCTTAATTGAAGATGAAGAGGCCGCTGTTAAAATCTCAAATAAAATTGGATATCCGGTGATGATAAAAGCAAGCGCTGGAGGGGGTGGAAAAGGGATGCGCGTTGCTTGGAATGATCAAGAAGNTCAGCAAGGTTTTAAATCTTCTAAAAATGAAGCGGCTAACAGTTTTGGAGACGATCGNATTTTTATTGAAAAATATGTAACAAAACCNAGACACATNGAAATACAAATACTAGCTGANAAACATGGAAANACTATCTATTTNAATGAGCGAGAATGTTCAATTCAAAGNAGAAATCAAAAAGTTATAGAAGAGGCTCCNTCTCCNTTTCTTGACGANAAAACAAGNAANGAGATGGGANANCAAAGTTGTGCNTTAGCANANGCTGTTTCCTATNCATCNGCAGGAACAGTCGAATTTATTGTAGATGAAAATAGAAACTTTTATTTCCTGGANATGAATACNAGANTGCAAGTTGAGCACCCGGTTACTGAGTTAATAACTGGAATAGATATCGTAGAGAATATGATCCGTATAGCTTGGGGGGAAAAGTTATCAATCAGTCAAAAGGATGTCCATATTAATGGATGGGCGATCGAAAGTAGAATTTACGCTGAAGATCCCTACAGAAACTTTCTTCCATCGATAGGTCGGATTACGCGCTATCGGCCGCCAGATGAACGGTTTGAGCAAGCTTTAATTGTGCGAAATGACACAGGAGTTTTTGAAGGAAGTGAAATAAGCATACACTACGATCCAATGATAGCAAAGCTATGCTCTTGGGCTAAGTCACGCACAGAAGCATTAAGAGTTATGAGTGATTCATTGGATGAATTTGAATTGGATGGTATTGGACACAATATTCCCTTTTTATCNTCAGTGATGAGGAATAAAAAATTNATAAAAGGTGATATCACAACAGCGTTTATCGAAGAAGAGTTCCCAGATGGATTTAAGTCAGTAAAACTGGATTCTAGCCTATTGAAATNGATCGCTGCGGCATGTTCAGCAATGTATCGAGTATTTGAAATTAGAAGAACTCGAATAACTGGACGAATGGACAANCATACCCGAGTGGTTGAAAACGATTGGGTCGTGAGTTTGGGGGGGCATAATTTTGATATAAACCTGAAAGCAGATAAAACGGGTTCTATGGTAAAATTTTTGGACAAAAGCATTGTTCGAGTGGAGTCTAATTGGGTTCCTGGAGATTCCATCGCTAAAGTAAAGATTGAAGATAAAATACTTATTATGAAAGTTAATAAAGTAACGGGTGGATTTAGAGTTAGGCTGCTGGGGTCAGATTTGGATGTTTTAATTAGAAACAAGCGTCAATTTGAACTTTCTTCGCATATGTTAAGAAAAATTGAACCAGATATGACAAAATTTTTAGTCTGCCCGATGCCTGGAATGTTAATCAAAGTTGACGTGTCTGAGGGAGAAGAGGTGCAAGAAGGCCAGACTTTGTGTGTGGTTGAGGCTATGAAGATGGAAAATGTATTGAGAGCTGATAAAAAAGGTGTAATTAAGAAAATTAATGTTGAAGCTGGTCAGTCATTGGCAGTTGATGAGGTAATTATCGAATTTGAATAGTTGCTAAACATTCTTATTTAATCAAATTATCATTAATATAAAAAAATCGATATATTTTGAATGGCCTTTAAATCATTTAACAATTCTAAGGAATAAATTATAAAATAGAAGGAAAGATCTTTCGTTTGTGAGGTAAGTTATGAAAAAATCATTGACAGAATGGAGGGCTTTAGCCTCAAAAGAGCTTCGGGACCGATCTCTTGATGAGTTAGATTGGCATACTCTGGAAGGTTTAAAAATCAAGCCCCTCTATACGAAGGAAGATATAGATCAGTTAGATCATTTAGATAATCTNCCNGGAATGGAACCTTTTACGAGAGGCCCNAAAGCCACTATGTACGGTGGTAGACCATGGACTATAAGGCAATATGCTGGGTTTTCGACTGCAGAAGAATCAAATGCATTTTATCGTAAGAATTTAGCGGCTGGTCAACAGGGGGTATCAGTTGCTTTCGATCTAGCTACCCATCGAGGTTATGATAGCGATCATCCACGAGTTGAGGGAGATGTGGGAAAAGCTGGAGTAGCAATAGACTCTGTGGAAGATATGAAAATTTTATTCAACCAAATACCGTTGGATCAAGTCAGCGTATCAATGACTATGAATGGCGCGGTAATCCCGACGATGGCTTGCTATATCGTNGCAGGTGAAGAGCANGGTGTTTCGCAAGAAGCTTTGTCTGGAACAATTCAAAATGATATTTTGAAAGAGTTTATGGTTAGAAATACATATGTATANCCTCCTGAACCATCAATGAGAATCGTCGCTGATATTATTGAGTACACCTCTGATAATATGCCCAAATTTAATTCAATTTCTATAAGTGGTTACCATATGCAAGAAGCTGGTGCTAATCTTGTACAAGAACTTGCGTATACATTGGCCGATGGAAAAGAATATGTGCGTACAGCTATTGAGCGAGGTATGGACGTTGACAAATTTGCGGGCCGATTATCNTTCTTTTTCGCAATAGGAATGAATTTCTTTATGGAGGCTGCAAAGCTTAGAGCAGCGAGATTACTTTGGCATAGAATTATGGAGTCTTTTGACGCAAAGAGTTCTAAGTCAAAGATGTTGCGNACACATTGTCAGACATCAGGAGTTTCTCTTCAGGAGCAGGATCCTTACAANAATGTGGTTCGAACTGCTTACGAGGCAATGAGCGCTGTTTTAGGAGGGACGCAATCTTTGCATACTAATGCTTTGGATGAGGCAATAGCTTTACCGACGGAATTTTCAGCTCGAATCGCANGAAATACTCAGCTAATTCTACAAGAGGAAACAGGAGTAAGTAATGTGGTAGATCCATTGGCGGGATCATATTATGTTGAAAGCCTGACATCTGAGTTAGCTGATGCCGCTTGGAATATCATACAAGAAATTGATGAAATGGGTGGAATGACNAAAGCTGTTGCAAGTGGAATTCCTAAACTGCGGATTGAAGAGAGCGCTGCAAAGCGTCAAGCAATGGTTGATAGGGGTGAGGAAGTAATAGTTGGAGTAAATAAATACCAACTGGAATCTCAAGATGAAATTAACATAAGGGATATCGATGATAGTGCGGTTCGTGATACACAGATATCACGTTTAAATGATATAAAGAAAAATCGTAATACCAAACGATGTTCTGATGCGTTAAAAAATTTGGAGAGAGTTGCGAAAAACGGTGGCAATTTGCTCAATGCGGCAGTGGAGGCAGCACGAGAGCGAGCTACAGTAGGAGAAATTTCTATGGCGATGGAAAAAGAATTTGGGCGCCACCGAGCCGAAGTAAAAACATTATCTGGTGTTTATGGAGCCGCATATGATGGAGATGATGATTTTAGAAGAATTCAAATAGAAGTAGACGAATTTTCTAAAGCTGAAGGTAGAAGGCCAAGAATGCTTGTTGTGAAAATGGGGCAAGATGGCCATGATCGTGGTGCTAAAGTAATAGCGACCGCTTTTGCAGACATTGGTTTTGATGTTGATGTTGGTCCGTTATTTCAAACACCAGAAGAAGCAGCTAACGATGCGGTAGACAATGATGTTCATATTATAGGTATTTCTAGTCAAGCTGCAGGTCATAAAACCTTAGCACCAAAGCTGATTGAGGCTTTGAAAGAAAAAGATGCTGAGGAAATAATTGTTATTTGTGGAGGAGTCATTCCTCAACAAGATTACAAATTTCTCCTTGAAAAAGGGGTTAAGGCAATTTTTGGGCCGGGAACAAATATACCAGCGGCTGCAAGTGAAATATTAAAATTGATTGTACAGTCAAGATGAAGAAATACTCAGAGGTTTATCAAGGTTGGCTTGCAGATCCTGAAAAATTTTGGATGGATGCAGCTGAAAAAATTGATTGGTTTAAAAAACCGACTCGGGCAAGTAGTGATTTGAATGATCCTTTATGTAAGTGGTTTTCTGATGGTGAGGTGAATACTTGCTACAATGCTCTGGATCGTCATGTGAAAAACGGAAGAGCCGAGCAAACTGCGATAATTTATGATAGCCCCGTAACCGGCGTTAAAGAGAAGATTTCTTATTCAATATTGCTTGAAAATGTATCGTTATTAGCCGGAGCTTTGTTGGAAAAAGGCATAAAAAAAGGTGATAGGGTTATCGTTTATATGCCGATGGTACCAGAGGCCATCGTAGCTATGTTGGCAATCGCACGAATAGGAGCAATCCATTCAGTAGTTTTTGGTGGTTTTGCCGCAAATGAGTTAGCAACCCGAATAGATGATGCGACGCCGAAAGCTATAATAGCGGGATCATGCGGTATCGAAGGTAATAAAATTATAGATTATAAGCCATTATTAGATGAAGCTATAAATTTAGCAGAACACAAACCTGATTTTTGTGTTTTGTTTCAGAGAGAACAAAAAGAAGCTACTTTACTTGCTGGGCGAGACTTTGATTGGAAAGATTTAATAAGTAAAGCAAGTAAGGCTGATTGTTGTGCTGTTTCTGGAGACCATCCCGTCTATATTTTATACACTTCGGGAACCACTGGGCGGCCAAAAGGTGTTATCAGACCAACTGGAGGGCATCTTGTAGCATTATATTGGACAATGAAAAATATTTATAATGTTGATCCGGGCGATGTTTTTTGGGCGGCGTCTGATGTTGGTTGGGTAGTTGGGCATAGTTATATTTGTTACGCCCCATTAATTCATGGAAATACAACGGTATTATTTGAAGGAAAGCCGGTTGGCACACCGGATGCGGGAACATTTTGGCGAGTTATGTCAGAACATAAAGTAAAGTCATTTTTTACCGCTCCTACNGCTTTTAGGGCAATAAAGAGAGAGGATCCGGAAGGCAATCTTGTAAAAAATTATGATCTTTCAAATTTACGCGCACTATATTTAGCTGGAGAAAGAGCTGATCCAGATACGATTGTATGGGCACAAAAACAGCTTAATGTTCCCGTAATCGACCATTGGTGGCAAACCGAGACTGGTTATACGATCGTTGGCAACCCCTTAGGAATAGAACATTTACCTATTAAGTTGGGTTCACCGTCTGTCCCAATGCCTGGTTATGATGTGCGGATTTTAGATGGGGGTGGCCAAGAAAAAAAGATTAGAGAGCTTGGCGCTATAGCGATAAAGTTACCATTGCCACCAGGAACTTTGCCAACACTTTGGAATGCACATGAAAGATTTCAGGCTTCATATCTTGATGCATTTCCTGGTTATTATGAAACAGGCGATGCTGGGTATAAGGATGAAGATGGATATCTTTATATAATGGCACGTACTGATGATGTGATAAATGTGGCTGGTCATCGCTTATCAACAGGGGCTATGGAAGAGGTTTTAGCTAGCCATAGTGACGTAGCTGAATGCGCTGTGATTGGTGTTGAAGACGAACTAAAAGGACAGCTCCCACTCGGATTCTTATGCATTAACAAAGGAGTTAGTAGATCCAAAGCAGAAATAATCAATGAATGTGTAAAGCTAATCAGAGAAAAAATTGGACCAGTTGCTGCATTTAAAACAGCTATTATTGTTGAGCGTTTACCAAAAACCAGATCCGGAAAGATTTTAAGGGCGATTATGGTGAAAATAGCAAACGGTGCTTCATGGTCACCTCCTGCTACCATTGATGATCCTGAGATTTTAAATGAAATAGAAATAAAATTAAAAGAGATAGGTTATGGGCAGCAAAAAAAAGAGACTTAGTGTTGGAGGGAAATATGGATTTAATAAAAAAGGCAATTAAAATAAGAGAAAATGCTTACGCGCCGTATTCAAATTTTAAAGTTGGTGCGGCTATTAAATCTGAGACTGGAGATGTATTTTGTGGTTGTAATGTGGAAAATGCTGCATATCCACAGGGTACTTGTGCAGAAGCTGGGGCAATTGCAGCAATGATTGCTAATGGGCAGCGGAATATAACTGAAGTGGCTGTAGCAGCAGACAGTGAAAGCCCCGTTACTCCTTGNGGAGGTTGTAGGCAAAAACTTGCGGAATTNTCANATNCTGACGTTGTGGTGGTTTTTGCAAATTTAAGTGGAGAAGTTGGTCGAATGACTATGGACCAACTTCTTCCAGGCGCCTTCAATAAAGAGAAAATGGAAAAATAATTTGGACGCGCAGGCGATCATAGGAAAGAAACGCGATGGCTTCAGTCTAAATATTGATGAAATTAATTGGTTTTGNAATGGNTTAGCCTCAGGCCAGGTATCTGATGCACAAGCTGGCGCTTTTGCTATGGCTATCACAATAAATGATATGAATAATGANGAATTAACNGCNTTAACAGANGGGATGTTAAAGAGTGGATCAACCCTTAAATGGNATTTGCCAGGTCCAGTTCTTGACAAGCATTCGACAGGAGGAGTGGGCGATTGTGTTAGTCTTATTTTAGCTCCAGCACTCGCAGCGTGTGGGGTTTTTGTTCCAATGGTTTCTGGCAGAGGTCTGGGATATACAGGGGGAACACTAGATAAGTTAGATGCTATAACGGGTTACAAAACTCAGGTTTCAACGGCAAACTTCAAGAAGGTTGTGAAGGAAGTTGGATGTGCAATCGTTAGCGCTAGTGATGAAATTGCTCCAGCTGATAAGAGATTGTATGCTATAAGAGATGTCACGGGAACTGTGGAAAACATTGCTCTCATTTCAAGTTCAATATTATCAAAAAAGTTGGCGTCTGGGGTGGAAGGTTTAATTTTAGATATTAAATCTGGGTCTGGAGCTGTAATGCCAAATTTGAAGGCAGCTACGTCGTTGGCAAAAAGAATGGTTGAAATAGGACAGCAGTCTGGCTGTTCAACCAGTGCATTTATAACTAATATGGATCAGCCTTTAGCATCAAGTGCTGGTAACGCGCTTGAGGTAATGACTGCAATGAATTGTCTTACTATGGATAAAGTAGATTTAAGATTATTTGAGTTAACAGTTTCATTAGGTGGGAGCTTGTTAAAAAACGCTGAAATCTCAAAGTCTGTAAAAGATGGTGAGAAGATAATTCGAAATAGTATTGAAAGTGGGTTGGCACTAGAAAAGTTTGGAAAAATGGTTGCCGCCCTTGGAGGGCCTAGGAATTTTATTGACCGATACAAAGATTTATTGCCTGAAGCTGCAACGATAGTTGAAGTTAAGTCTCAATCTGCAGGTTATGTTAGTCAGATCGATGTAAAAAAACTTGGCATGGTTGTTGTTTCTTTAGGGGGTGGACGCAGACAACAAGATGATAAGCTCGATTTATCGGTTGGGTTGGATCAATTTCTNCCCTTNGGNGAAAAAGTTTCAGTAGGTTCTGTNTTAGCTAGGGTCCATGGCCGNGATGAAGAAGCTGTATTACATGCTATAAAAATTGTCCAACAAGCATACGATATTTCTGAGACTGNTCCAGAAAAGACAAAAAGTATAATTAAGCGTATTGTTAAATGAGCAGAGTATTTCTAATCGTTATGGACTCAGTTGGCTGNGGNGGAGCGCCAGATGCAGCGCTTTTTGATGATGAAGGTGCAAATACCTTAGGACACATTATCGAGCAATGTGATTTAGGTAAATGTAATGACGGAAGATCAGGAGAATTAAAAACCCCGAACTTGGATTCACTAGGATTGCGAGAGGCTATTAAGCTAGCCAACGGTCAGCCAACTTTAACTGAGCAGACTTTTATTAAAGGCTGTTTTGGAGCCGCAACAGAATTCTCTAATGGAAAGGATACTCCATCTGGGCATTGGGAGTTAGCTGGTGTTTCTGTTCCATGGGAATGGTATTATTTTAAAAATAAAGTAAATAGTTTTTCGCAGGAAATAATTGAGCTAGTTAAGTCCAAAGGCAATGTGTCAGGAATTTTAGGCAATTGCCATGCATCTGGCACAGAGATAATGCACCGTTTTGGTGAGGAGCACTTAAGAACGGGTATGCCAATATGTTATACTTCAGCCGATAGTGTTTTTCAGGTTGCTGCTCATGAGGACTTTTTTGGCTTGGATAAGCTGTATACCCTTTGCAGAGCCATTGCCCCAACCTTACATAAAATGCGTGTTGGAAGAGTTATTGCTCGACCATTTTTAGGTTCGTGCTCCAAAGACTTCGTGAGAACAGAAAATAGAAAAGATTTTGCAATTCATCCACCTGCATTAACTCTTTGCGATTATGTGCAAAATGCTAATAAAACTGTTTGCACAATTGGCAAGATTAATGACATTTTTTCTGGCAAAGGCATTGATCAGGTTTTGAAAGGACGTAACGATTCAGATTTAATGAAACAATTATTTGATCAGGTGAGTTTAGCAAAAAAAGATAGTTTGATATTTGCTAATTTTGTAGAATTTGATTCAGAATATGGTCATCGTAGAGACGTGAATGGTTATGCGGCTGCTCTAGAATGGTTTGATGAAAAATTGGGATTATTACTAAAACGATTATCGCCAGACGATCTATTGGTTATTAC
The DNA here is from genome assembly GCA_002712045.1 of Paracoccaceae bacterium. Lineage (GTDB taxonomy): Bacteria > Pseudomonadota > Alphaproteobacteria > Rhodobacterales > Rhodobacteraceae. The sequence continues at coordinate 3,141 of PARX01000009.1, read as the reverse complement.
TGCAGATCATGGAAATGATCCCACCTGGTCAGGCACAGATCATACAAGAGAGAGGGTTCCGGTATTAGTTTCTGGTAAAGGAAATGGTTCTTTTGATTTAATAAATTTCAGCGACGTTGGAGCAAGTATTGCTGAATTTATGGGAGTGCCATACCAAGGAGAAGGTAAGTCTTTTTTTAGTGATTTGTAGAAAATTGATTATTTGCTGGCGTCATGTTAGGAAAATAAAAATCAATGTAAATTCCTCATACGAATCTAATTTTAAAACTATTTAACTGGAGCCTTAAGATGCATAAAAACCTTACAGTAGTAGATCATCCGTTAGTTCAGCACAAATTAACCTTAATGCGAAATACTAATACTTCCACTGCTGTTTTTAGACAATTGCTTCGAGAAATTAGTATGCTTCTGGCGTATGAGGTGACTAGGGATTTACCCATGAGTACTAAAGAAATTGAAACACCTTTGTGCCCGATGAACGCTCCAGTTTTAGCAGGTAAAAAATTGGCGTTAATTTCTATTTTGAGGGCCGGAAATGGACTTTTAGATGGGGTGTTGGAATTGATACCGAGTGCACGTGTGGGATTTGTTGGCTTGTATCGTGATGAAGAAACGCATCGTCCAATCCAGTACTATTTTAAGGTTCCCTCAGAGCTAGAGGATAGACGGGTTATTGCTGTTGATCCAATGTTGGCTACTGGTTATTCAGCGTCTGCGGCCATAGATCTTCTAAAAGAGGCGGGAGCTAAAGACTTGAAATTGATGTGTTTGGTTGCGGCTCCGGAGGGNGTCGAGCTTATCAACAACAATCATCCTGATGTTCAGGTAGTTACCGCGTCTTTAGATGATTGTTTAAATGAGAATGCTTATATCGTTCCAGGACTTGGTGATGCAGGNGATCGAATGTTTGGAACTAAGTGATTAACTCTTAGAACGTCAAGGCAATATGGTTCTTTCAGATCTCAGGAGNTTATTTCAATTTTCTATATNAGGCTGTAAACTTATCTAGTCGCATTCGCTAGTGCTTGATCTAAATCTTTTATTAGATCATCTGCATCTTCTATACCAATAGAAATTCGAACGAGGCCTGGATCTGATCCAGCCGCCTTTTGTTGTTCGGTAGTTAGCTGCCTGTGTGTTGTTGAAGCTGGATGTATTACAAGAGATCGAGCATCTCCTAAGTTTGCNACATGGNNAAAAATTTCAAGAGAATCTACAAATTTCAAGCANGCATTATAACCTCCNTTTATNGCTACCGTAAACAATGCTCCAGCCCCTCTGGGGCANATAGTNTTNATTCTTGAAAAATATTTAGAAGACTTAAGGCCAGCATAAGTCACATTTTCTGTTCTTGGATCGGCCTCAAGCCAATTNGCGACCNTAATNGCATTTTCGACGTGTTTTTTCATTCTTAAGGANAGTGTTTCTATNCCCATNAGAGTNTAATGTGCNGCTTGNGGATTCATAGTCATNCCAAGGTCNCGCAATCCNACGGCNATACCGTGNAATGTAAACGCTAATGGNCCAAAAGCTTCTTGAAAGCGCATACCGTGATAAGCTTTTTCAGGTTCCGAAAGTGATGGAAATTTTCCTGAGGCTCCCCAATCAAAATTACCACTGTCAACAACAACCCCACCTGTAACAGTTCCGTTACCTGTTAAATACTTAGTAGTTGAATGAACAACTAGTGTAGCACCATGCTCAATTGGACGGCATAAATAAGGAGTTGCTGTAGTATTATCTACAATTAAAGGAATTTTTGCNNTATTCGCAATTTTTGCCATTACACTCAAATCAGTAATGTATCCTCCTGGATTTGCTATAGTTTCACAGAATAAAGCTCTCGTATTTTCGTCAATAGCGGTAGATACNGCTTTTTCGTCATCTGTATCTACAAATTTTACTTCCCATCCAAACCGNTTAATTGTTGTTCCTAATTGTGTTACNGTNCCNCCATATAATCGCGTAGANGCNACAACGTTCATCCCNGGAGACATTAATGGAAATANAGCCATTATNTGTGCNGCATGGCCACTAGAACAAGCTACCGCTCCAACNCCNCCTTCAAGAGTNGCGACTCTTTCCTGTAAAACAGCGATAGTTGGATTTGTTAGCCGAGAGTAAATATTGCCAACCTCCTGCAAGTTAAATAATGCGGCTGCATGGTCTGCATCACGAAAAACATATGCTGTGGTCTGGTATATTGGTGTTTGCCTTGCTCCAGTTGTGGGATCTGGACGGGCCCCAGCATGAATCTGTAAGGTGTCGAAACCGTATTCTTCTTCACTCATTTTGTCCTCCTTATTCATTCTTCACAGATAGTTTTGGCAGGCTATGACAGAAAATAAATCTACTTAAAAGCTAAAAAATTAATTTATGTTTTTTTATTCTTAATTTTATGTATATATAAAGAATATTATTCTATAAATAAGAAAGAAAGAAGAATGGATGATACTGACCTTAAGATCTTAAAATATGTTCAAGCAAATGCTACCCTACCCTTATCTGAATTATCGAGAAGAGTGGGTCTATCTAAGACACCTTGTTGGAATCGTATTCGAAAATTAGAAGAGCTTGGAGTAATTGATAAAAGAGTGACGGTGCTTAATAGAAATAAGCTTGGCCTTCCAATTGTTGTATTTCTTTCAATTTCAGTTAGTCAACATTCAAAAAATTGGACCAGAGAGTTTTTAGAAATTATCTCGAAATATCCTCAAATAGTAGAAGTGCACCGTTTAACCGGATCGACATCTGATTATATGTTAAAGATTGTTGCATCTAGCATAGAAGATTATGATAAATTTCAACAAACCTTGATAAGTGAGCTAGATTTCACAAGTATGTCATCAAGTGTATCTCTTCAAGAAATGAAATATGAAGTGGCGTTGCCATTAAATAATTTGAAATAGTTTATTTTGCGTTTTTTGAAAAGAAAACTCGTTCTCGAAATTGATTAACTTATGTTAGCAAATCTTATATCATACATTGCCACTGCGGCGGCATTTGATACATTTAAAGAACCTTCTGAGTTATGGCTAGGTATTTTAACTAACATATCACAATATGATTTGGTCTTATCCCTGAGGCCAGGTCCTTCAGCTCCTAGAACAAAAGCTATTGGACCTGCTGGAAAGCTATTAA